>JBEHXG010000032.1:0-55507 GCA_048498815.1 Acidobacteriota bacterium
GTGATCGGCTTCACAGGAGAACACTGATCGGAATCCCGGGAGAATGGGTGATCGGCTTCAGAGGAGAATGGGTGATCGGAATCGCGGAGAATCCGCAGTGTACCAGTCGGTCTTTACCCAGGCAGGCGCATTTCGAAGCCATTTTGAATCGCCTGGCATTGCCTGGAAGTTTTGTAACGGACCCATTCCGAAATCGATGTAGGCCGTCATGATGATGTCGTCGAGCGACAGGCATTGCATGCGCAGGCGGCCGGGGGAGAAGCGCGGGCCTCTTCCCTTCCCTCCGTTGCGGCCGCCTGGCGGTCCGTTGAGCTCGTCGCCTGGCATGCAGCGGCGGACGGACACTACGTCGAAGTGAGGGCGAGCCGGCGAGTTCTGGGCCAACAGTCCGACGGTTATCGGGATGGTAAGGGCTGTGACGCCGGCTGCGGCGAGGAGCAGTTTCTTTGCGCTGTTCAGTCCGGGGATGTTTCGTTCGGCCATGATTGCCTCGATTCTTTTTCTGATGCTCGCGCCCGACACTCCGGAGACGCAGGGCAGCGGCGATGCGGTATAGAGTTTGCAGACGTTGAGGATTGCGTCGGCATAGATTTCGGGGTCGTTGCCCTGGCTGAGCACCTGTTCGTCGCAGGCTCGTTCGCGTTCCTCGATCAGGCGCGCGCCGATCAGCCAGACGAAGGGGTGGAACCAGAAGACTGCCTCCACGATCATGTGGAGCGTGGCGAAGAAGTTATCTCGCCTCTGGAAGTGGCACATTTCGTGTGCGATGACGGCGCGTAGTTCGGGCTCGCTCAGGCGGTCGGATATGCCTTCGGGCAGCACAAGGATCGGGCGAAAGATGCCCACGACGCCTGGCTCCAGGACTCCCTTCGACGTTCGAATCCGGGAGTTGCCGGGTGGGATGAGGGCTCGGATTCGGAGCCATCCTCGCAGTCGAATGGAGGCTACGATCAGGAATCCGGCGGCCCAGCCGATAGGTAGCCAGTTCGTTGATGGCGGAGCGGCCGCTGTTATTGGCTGAGTGAAGGTGACCTGCTCGAGCGATCGGGAAATTGCCGGCGTCACGATGTGGCGCGCTACCGGTTTGGCTACTTCGATGCGGGTTCCAAGTCCGGTTAAGAGGGCGAACGGGATGAGGAATTTCAGCGATGCGGTTAGCCACAGGCGGAAGCGGACGTTCGCCCGATTGCCCCGGAATACGAGCGTCAGCAGGCCCACTGCTATTGCGAAGAATGTGGATTGCCAGAGGTGCTGGATCATTTCAGTTTCCTCGTTTTCCTTTCCGCTTTCAGTTTGCGAAGGGTTTCTTCGAGCTGGTCTACGTCTTCCGGGGTTAGTTTGCCGGCGTCAGCCAGCTGCGCCATCATCGGCGCGGCTTTGCCGTTGAAGAAGCTCAGGATTTCGTCGAGAACTCGTCCGCGGGTTGCGTCGCGGGCTACGATGGGCTCGAAGATATCGGCGTTTCCGATTTTTTCCACGCGCCGCAGAGCCTTCTTCGCCTCCATGCGGTGGACGATGGTCTGCACGGTTGTGTAGGCGGGCCTGGGTTCGGGAAAAGCTCCGTGGATTTCGCGGATGGAGCTTTTGCCTTGCGTCCAAAGCGCTTCCAGGATTCGGAATTCGAGTTTGCTCAGTTTTGGTTGAAACATAACATCGCTTCTACTACTCTGTAGGCTAATACTACGACACTGTAGGTGATGCGTCAAGTACTGAACGCCGCGGGCGGGCCGGGAGTCGCCTTGTTACGGCGCTGTGTCCGGCCGCCAGCGAATCGAGCGGGATCTCTGCGGTCAGTGGTCCTGCGGTTAGTAATGACCACGCAGATTCGTTTGCAACGGTCAGCCCGTGGGGGCTAACTGGTATAACTTCTCTGCGACGGTCTGTCTCCCGCGAGACTTGGCAACGCCTTCGATCTTCACTCTCTGAAACCCGGACTACGTCTTTCGCTTGCCCGGATTGTTATCAATCGCGATTGAAAGTCCACTCGCCGGTGGCGGTCTCGATGAGCCGCTGCCGTTCATCCCCCTTGGTTTTCGGAAAGATTACGATTGGCCAGTTTCACCTTATTGCGACGTTTGCCGGCCGGCAGTTACTGTCGGGGTTGGCCAGATGAAGCGCCTTCCCTGTCTGCATTGGAGCATGGCGGGCGGCAGCGGCGGACCGCATTAAGCGATAACTCATTGATTCCAATACGAAGAAAAGTTGAAAATCGTCAACACCGGGGCCAAGACGCGACTGAAGTTGCGTGTCCGGAACCTACGAAACGCGCGCGGCGGCTTTTTCACGACCTTCGTTTTCAGTCCCTGGAACAGAAGCTGGAGACGGGCTGCCACCACGATGCCTTGCTGAAGGAAGCCTTCCTGGCCCAGCTTTTCGATTTCGGCGACCATCTGGGCGAGCGATGCGGCGAGGCTGCCGGCCTCGCCTGCGAGGAGACGCACCTCCTTCGCAGACGACAGTGCGTCGTCATACCGGCCGGTATCCGCCGCGCGCCGCAGGGTGCGAATTGCAGCTTCGAGTTTCCCTACCGTGAGCGGGTCGGGGAGATGTTCTTCGACTTCCATCGGAGTTTCCGCCTGCCTCAACCACCGCGGCGCGGGAGTCAGCCTTCAGGTCCTGCGCTGGTCCCTCTCTGCGGGTGCAGGCCAGCAGAGCATTCGCAAGTTGCTGCGGATTGACGGGTTTGCTGACATAGTCGTCCATACCCGCCTGGAGGCAGGTTTGCCGGTCTTCTTCCATCGCATTCGCAGTCATCGCGACAATACGGGAAGTTCGGATGGCTTCGTCTTTTCCGTCAGCATGCGGGAGGCGGTCAGGCCGTCGAGTTCGGGCATCTCTACGTCCATAAAGACTACGTCGTACCAGGTGGGCGGTGGAGTCAATTAGTTTGCGCTCGGCGAGGGTGGGCGATTTCGGAGTGTTGTGGTAGATGGCGAAGGTGGCCACGACGCGGCCGTCATAGGCGCGAATGGGGGTTGACCAGCAGGATGCGAGGCCGAAACGGTCGTGGCCAGCCCCTTGAATGCCGCCCAGTAGGGGTGGCTGGCGATGCTTTCGACGATTACCTGTTCGCCGCGAAAGGCCGCGGTCCCGCAGGAGCCGACTCCGTCGCCGATGCTGATTCCGTGGATGGCTTCGCAGTAGGCTTTGGGGAGGTTTGGGGCGGCGCCGTGGAGGAGATGCTCGCCTTCTTCGTCAAGGAGGAGAACGGAGGAGTACATGCCCGTGGCCTGGGCGTCTACGAGGTGGCAGATGCGATTCAGGGTTTCTTCGAGCGGACAGTCGCGGCCGATCATGTCGACGATGGCGCGCTGGCCGGATTCGAAGTCTTCCCGGGGTTGGATTGGGGGGCGGACGTGGGTGCCATTGCCCACAGCGTAGCATTAGGCACAGGGGCTTCAGAATGCTTGAGGCGGCGGAGAGAGGGGCCGTGCGGACACGCTGAAATCGTGGGAAAACACGCTGGATTTTTTGGCGGCGATGCGTATAATTTCGCTACGTTGTGGGGTGGCAGCCCCCTTTTGTCAAAATTGTTAAACTTCCACAGTATGCTTCGCAACGCGGGTCGCCTGGTTACTTTCCTTGCAATTGCGCTCTTCGCCTCGCCGATGGGGCTCCGCGCCATGACTTTCCCCGTCTACGATTTCGATTCACTGGTCTGGTTAAGCACTGACATTGTGGAGGCGAATGTCTCAGTCCATCCCGGCGGACGGATCAGCGTTACGATCAACCGCGCCATTATCGGCGAGCTGAAACCTGGCGACAAAATTGACACCCTCACCGAATTTCTGATTAATTTCCGTCCGGTGGAAGACGGGCAGCGCTTCCTGGTGTTTCTGGATCGCCGTCCTAGCGCGCCCAGTTTCTTCAATTCAGAAGCATCGAAATCGCCCTTTGCGATTGTTCCTTCCGGGCTGATCCTTATCGACGAATGGGAACACACCCACCGTTACAGTCAACCCAATAGTCCGGGCCCGTACGTGGCCGACCGCTACGCCTTCTTTTTCGAAAAGCACGTGCCATCCCGAGAAGAAGACCTGGCGCTGCCAACTCTGGCGGAGACGGAGTCCAAGGTCAGGGCCGCGCTGAAGTACATGGAGCCGCGACGCCCGCTGCTGGATAAGGACGCCACGATGGACGACGCCCCTTTACTTCTGAAGGCCATCTCAGAACGGTGGCAGGTACTTGGCAGCTGTATCCGGTTAAGCCCGGACGCAATTCTTGCCCGCTTGTATACTCAGGTTCGATTTCTGCAGGATGCCGCACTGACCCTTACCGCAGACACGTTATCGCCGACAGGAAATGGCTCGGTCGAATTCGTGACCCGCGGGAATGGCGGACGTGATCCGGAGTTTACAGCCGGGCGGGTGGAATACCTCATCCGGACGGTCGCGGATCGTCATGCCGAGTTACGGCGCCGCCTCACCGCGATTCGGATCCTGCTGAATATCAGTTCATTCCATAGCGGACCGCAGACGGGGCCCTCAAAGCCCCTGCCCATCGACAATGAGTGGGTATCTCCGGAGGCTGGCGAGATTCAGGCCAGTGCAGCGAAAGTATTCCGCGACGAGCATGAGAATTTTGATTTGCGTTCGCTGTCTCTACAGTTTCTTCCGCTCGACGATCCCTCCATCCTGAGGCTGGTTAAGAGGGTCTATACCCGGACGCACTCAGAAAAGGTACGGTTCGCGATAGAAAGCGCCCTGCTTCACGCGAGTGACGAACGCTTCGCCGGTTTCATGGATCCGGACACCTCCATGGTTAGCATCGTGACTTTCCCTCCTCCATCGAGATTCGGACGTTGCCCCGCCTTCCGCCCGGAAAGTACAACCTTGCAGCTCAATACACTCACGACGGGAAGGTCGTTGGGCGCAGTCATCCGTTGGTCGTTCGCGTGGTCGCCGGTCCCGAAGGGACGAGGATCGCATTTCCACTGCCGATTCCAAAGCGACAGGAATGAGGAAGAGCCACACTGTGTGATCGTGTGGCGGGCAATAAAAAGGGGCCGCGCTCTTTTTTCGAAGCGCGGCCCCTTTCGCTGTTCACGAAGTTAGAACTGATTCCAGAGGTATTGGTTGTAGACCTCGTGGTGATACTGGATTTCCGGCACCTTTACTACAGTTCCGAGCAGGCGCGCGCAGCGATCAGCTGAGCCCTGCTTTAGGTCCAGATAGCGGTTCTTCACTTCTTCGCTGAAGAGTTCCGTGGTCCAGGACGACTTGCGGAAGTTCGTCATGGCGTCGTAAATGTTGTCCGGCAGATAGCGCTTGGCGGTGCGAAGGTTCTTGATTTCGGAGGTCTGTCCGTCGAGACCGGTCTTGAAGACCGAGTAAAGCACCATGTAGGGGTTGGCGTCGGGGCCGACGGAGCGGACTTCGACGCGCGCGCTCTTCTCGTTGCCGATCGGCACTCGGACCATGGAGCCGCGATCGACCGCCGAGGCGATGATCTGGTTTGGAGCTTCGAAGTGCGGGTCGAGACGGCGATACGCGTTGACGCTGGCGTTGAGCGCGAGACAGATGTCATTGCCGTGGGTCAGGATGCGGTCAATGAAGGCCCAGCCGAACTTGCTGAGCTTCTCTTCGCCGTGCGGATCCCACATCTGATTGACGCCGCCCTTGCTCACCGAGACGTTGGTATGCATGCCGCTGCCGTTCACGCCGACGACGGGCTTGGGCAGGAAGCTGGCGGTGAGTCCCATGTTGCGCGCGACCTGGCGGCAGAGGAACTTGTAGAGCTGGATCTGGTCGGCGGCGGTGACGACGTCGCCGTAGCCGTAGTTGATTTCGAACTGGGAGGGGGCGACTTCGGGGTGGTCCTTTTCGTTCTGGAAGCCCATGGCGCGCTGGACTTCGGCGGCGCGGTCGATGAACTCACGAAGCGGGTCGCCGGGCAGCGAGTGGTAGTAGCCGCCGGTGTTCACGTATTCGAACTTGCCGGTTTCGTGGTAGTGGCGTTCGGCGTCTTCGCCCTTGAAGAGGAAGCCTTCGATTTCGTTGGCGGCGTTAAGGGTGTAGTCGTGCTTCGCGTGCTGATCGGCCGCGTACTTTTTGAGGACGCCGCGGATGTCGCCGACGTAGGGTCCGCCCTGCTTGTCGATGACTTCGCCGAAGACCATGACTTTGCCGGGGCCGAAGTAGTCGGCGGGGGTCCAGTAGAAGGCGTGCCAGTCCATGTTGAGGCGGAGGTCGCTTTCCTTCTGGGCGGTGAAGCCGCGGATGGAGGAGCCGTCGAAGGTGAGGTTGTCGTAGCTTTTGACGAGGAACTTCTTGTCGTAATCGAGCATGTGGAGGCGGCCTTCGAGGTCGCTGAACATGACGGTTACGGCTTTGATGCGCTTTTCGTCAGTGAGGTATTTGAGGCGTTCTTCCTGAACCGTCTCGTTGGCGACGCGTTTGGCGCGCTGCTCCTTGGCTTTGAGGTTGAGGTCTTCGAGTTCGCCGTAGCTGAGGCTTAAGAAATCCGTTAGGTTTGACATTGCGCTCCTGGTTTTGAGTAGGGTAGAAGGTCAAAGTGCAAGCCCACGGGGATTCCGAGGTGGCGGGTCCGAGGGGCTGAGGACGCTCTCGCGTCCGGTACTTCCGGTGAAAATGTGATTATTGCGTGGGCGTCGGGGTCCATGCAATAGGTTTGTTGGATTTGACCGATTCTAAATTTTTATCACATGTGTTAGTTTCGACCGCAGAGGCCGGGGTTACCGCACATTCCGGCCGGGCAACCTCCGGTCGGAGCAGTTGGAGTGCCGGAGTTGGCGCGCGCGGCGAAGGTGGAGTATTCCTGAGTGAGGTGGGCGTTGCCGCAGGCTGGGCAGGGGGATTGGAGGGCGGATTCGGCTTCGGAGTGGCGGACGAGCTTTTCGAATTTAGAGTTGCAGGTGGTACAGAGGTATTCGTAGATCGGCATATGGGGATTATGGCAGGCGGGGGAAAAGAACTGACGGTACCCGGACTACTCTCCGGGATTTGAAACCGATACACCCGTTGCAACACGAATAACCGGGTCGACACGCAACAGGCATCCCGACAAGAATTTCGCTGCGCTGTTAGATCGATCAACGGTCAATGAAATTGCACCTTACAGCTTTGGTCTTGTGATAGATTTCCGCCAAGAACGGTGCAGTCGGCGTCCAGGCGGGCGATCCAATGTTCACGCTGAACGCTGTCTCCGCAGATCTGGCGGCGCCTCCCATCCGGGTGCCTCCTGTTGACAGAGGTATGACCTGGAGATCGGTAAGCGGCGAGTCGCGTGCGATATCCATTCTGAACGGAGTAACAATCTTGTTGGTCATCAGGAGGAATACTGAGCCCTGTACCCCAGCGGGCGTATTAGCCGGTTGCAGGCCGTCCATGTAGAGAATGCTCGTTTCTTGCGACTCGGGTGTTAAGAGCTTCATCGCTTGTGTGAGACACCCGTTTATACTGCTTTGCTGGTCCCGGTTTTGCTTCTGAAGCGTCTCGTTCTCTCCCTGTTGTTTCGCACAATCCAAACGATTTGACAGCAATTCGCGGTGCGAATTGTCTCTGTCCATGCGCAACGTGCGCTTGATGCGTGCGGTTGCTCCGACCAGATTCCGATGGTCATCGTATAGAATCAGGAACGCGGAGACTCCAAACAACAGCATCCAGCCGATCAAAGCCACAGCAAAGCCGATCAAGGCACTCCTACCCCACCGAGACTTGATGTCGCCCCATTTCCACAAGACGGCTTCAGTGACAAGGAATATGACGGCAGTGAACAGCAAGCCGCCCCAGTTGGACCCAACCAAGGAAGGCATTTTTCGATCGCAGACGCGATGAAATTGAAAAAGTGATGGATCATAGATGAACCGTACTCGCTCGTCCCGTACGGGGTGTTACATGGTTCGATTGTCTCGCGCTAATTCGGCTCGGCGGCGCGGCAATGCTCCAGGCACACCCACCTTATAGACCTGGAGCAGCTTACACCGTTTTGGTGCATAATGATGCTATGAGTGTGGCCGAAAAAACGGTTCGCCAGAGCATCAGCTTGCCGCCGCAAGCAGCGAAGCAGGTTGGGAGCATGGCAAAGAGCCGGAAGCTAAGCAGGAATCGGATGTTACTCGAGCTGATAGAGAATGGCCTCAACGCGGAAAAGCGAAAGCAGCAGCAGTTTTTTGAGTTGGCGGAGCGTTTTCGCAATGAGCAGGATCCGGGAGCAGCACACCGCCTGGGCGATGAGCTCGGCAGGATGGTTTTCGGCGACTGATGCCGCAGTTCGAACGATGGAGCGGCCTGCCCGATGCGGTCAGGCGCCATCTGATCGAGCGGATGCATGATCGGTCGATCAGCATCGCGGATCTCAATGAACTTCGGAACTGGGTGGAGACGCGTCCTGAGGTACCGGAAGGCGATTGGCCCAAGGACTTCGGCTCATTCAAGCTCTGCGGGGCCGGGGCATATCCCAAGACCTTCCTGCTCCGAGGTCACGTCGCAAAAGGGAAAGCTGTCTGAAAAATGAAATCGGGGGGTGCATCTGCATGGATGCACCCCCCGATTGCCTCCGCTATTACTGCCTCCGAATTCTATGCGCCGGCTGTCGCTGCCTTTGGCACTTCGTTGATCGTCTTCAGAATGCGCGAGACGATCTGGTAGGGGTCGCCCTGCGAGTTCGGACGGCGGTCTTCAAGGTAGCCTTTGTATCCATTCTTAATGAAGTTCACAGGCATGCGGATCGAGGCGCCGCGGTCCGACAAGCCGTAGCTGAATTTGTCGATCGACTGCGTTTCGTGGTGGCCGGTGAGGCGCAGGTGGTTGTCCGGGCCGTAGACCGCGATGTGCTCCTTCACGTTCTTCTCGAACGCCTTCATCAGGGTTTCGAAGTACTCCTTTCCGCCGACTTCGCGGATGTACTTCGTCGAGAAATTAGTGTGCATGCCGGAACCGTTCCAGTCGCCCTTGATCGGCTTGCAGTGGAGCTGCACGTCGACTTCGTACTTTTCGCAGAGGCGCAGCATGAGGTAGCGGGCGGTCCAGACATCGTCCGCGGCCTTCTTCGAACCCTTGGCGAAAATCTGGAATTCCCACTGGCCCTTAGCCACTTCGGCGTTGATGCCTTCGTGGTTGATGCCGGCATGGAGGCAAAGTTCCAGGTGCTCTTCCACGATCTGGCGGGCGACACTGCCCATGTACTTGTAGCCAACGCCGCAGTAGTACGGGCCCTGCGGGGTGCTCGGGTAGCCTTCGGCCGGGAAGCCCAGCGGACGGCCATCCTTATACAGGAAGTATTCCTGCTCGAGGCCGACCCAGAAATCGGGGTCGTCTTCGATGGTGGCGCGCATGTTGGTGGAGTGCGGCGTGCCATCCGGATGCATGACTTCGGCAAGAACGATGTAGGCGTTCTTGCGGGCGCCATCGGGGTACAGAGCGACCGGCTTGAGGATACAGTCTGAACTCTTGCCTTCGGCCTGCATGGTGGAACTGCCGTCGAAACCCCAATCGGGGAGGTCGGCGAGGGTTGGCGGGTTTTCGAAGGACTTCAGCGTTGTCTTGCCGCGAAGTTCGGGTACGGGCGTGTTGCCATCAAGCCAGATGTATTCGAGTTTGTATTTGGTCATGTAGTTATGTGGTCCTGAAATGAAGTGTTCGGAACACGCTTACGCGCTTCGAAATACCCAAAAACGGGGCTTACGAACCTCGATTATGAAGGATGCGTTGCAGGTGGGGCAACGGGTTTCCGGGCAAAGTGCGATAGCTTCTTTTTATGGGGCTGATTCGGTTTGTTAGTGGGGTTCCGAAGGGTCCCGGGACGACACTGCTGAGGTCGCGTGTCCTCTGCCGCTAACAATTCTGCGAACCTGACGTCGGAAAGAACGTAACGTTATACGAGACAATCAGTTCTAAGGGTTATGAGGGGAATCGCTTAGTGCTTCGTTCGCACTTTTTTGTAGTAGTGTCCGTTGTTGCGGGTTTGTCTGCTTCGCTGCAGGCTCAAAGCTCGCGTCCACCGGCCGGTCCGGCACAGGTGGCCCAGGCCAAAGACATCAACATTCCGAAGATTGCGTCCAGGCCCACGCTTGAGGAGTTCCTGGGCGGTCACTCGCGGCAGGACATGCTGCGGATTGACGATTTTCGGCAGCGCAGTCCGGGCGACGGTCCTCCGGTCAGCCAGAAGACGGCGGCGTGGATTGGTTACGACGACAAGAGTTTCTATGCCGTGTTCGTCTGCGATGCCGCGCCGGGGCAGTTGCGGGCAAACCTGTCAAAGCGCGAGGACATTTTCAGCGACGACATCGTCGGGCTGTTTCTGGATACCTATCACGACCACCAGCGGTCGTATGAGTTTTTCGTTAACCCGCTGGGCATCCAGGCGGATGGCACGGAGACCGATGGCAGCAATGACGACTTCAGCTTCGACACACTCTGGTACACGGAAGGCAAGCTAACTCCTTCCGGGTATGTGGCGATGATGAGCATTCCATTTAAGAGCCTGCGGTTCAACTCGCACGATGTGCAGTCGTGGGGGATCGGGCTGGGGCGGTTTATACCGACGAACAACGAATCGTCGTTCTGGCCGTTCATTACGAACCGGATTAACGGATTCAGTTCGCAGCTGGGGAATGCGACGGGGCTGGAGAAGCTGTCGCCGGGGCGCAATCTGCAGTTCATTCCCTATGCGGCATTCGGGCATGCACACTTTCTGGATATTCCGGATACGGGTGCGCCATCGTTTCGCAGCAACGACGATCATCGGGCAGGGCTGGAGGCGAAGGCTGTGATTCACGATTCGCTGAGCCTGGATATCGCGCTGAATCCGGATTTCAGCCAGGTGGAGTCGGACGATCCGCAGGTGACGGTGAATCAAAGGTATGCGGTGCAGTTTCCGGAGAAGCGGTCGTTTTTCATTGAGAACAACGGGTTCTTTTCGACGCCTGAGACGCTGTTCTTTTCGCGGAAGGTGATCAATCCGGAGTATGGCGGAAGGTTGACCGGAAAGCTGGGGCGATGGAATCTGGGGCTGCTGGGAGTGGATGATCGGGCGCCCGGTCTGGCGGTGGCTACGACAGATCGCCATTACGGCGAGCACGCGAAGATCGCGGTGGTGCGGGCGCAGCGGGAGTTCGCAAAGCAGTCCAGCGTGGGTGTGTTGCTCACGGATCGCGAGTTCGGCGGCGGGTACAACCGGGTGGCGTCGGCCGATACGCGGATTCAGCTGAGCAAGATTTGGGTGCTCACGGGCCAGGCGATCGCGAGTCGCACCGAAGATGTTTCGACGGGCACGCCGACGCGCTCGGGCGGCGATGCGTTTAACGGCAGTTTTTCGGGAGGGAATCGCGATTTCTTCTTCAACGCGAATTACACGGACCGGAGCGAAGGGTTCCGCGCGGACCTGGGATTCATTCCGCGCGTGAACATGCGGCAGTATCAGCAGTTCGTAAATCGACGCTGGCATCCGAAGAGTAAGAAGGTGATTTCGTTCGGACCGCGCCTGAACGTTCAGGGCGTTCTGGACCATCGCGGCGTCCAGACGGACTGGAGCGTGAGCCCTGGTTTCAATCTTGAGATGGCGCGGTCGACGTATCTGGGCGGCAGCGTGTCGCGAATTTTTGAGCGGTTCGACAACATCAATTTCATGCGCGTAGACCAAGGCTTCGGTGGCCACACGGAGTACTTCAAGAAGGCGATTTTTGACTGGAACTATTCGTGGGGAACGCGCATTAACTACAGCACGCCTTCCGGAATGAATGCGTTTCTGGCGAACGGGCACGAAGCGCAGGCTACCGTTACGCTGCGTCCTGTATCACGGCTGAAGTGGGATGAGATTTACTTTTTTACCGACCTGAAGACGCGGCCGGATTCGTTTGGTGCGACGCCTGCCGGATATAAACAGGAAACCATCTTTGTGAACCACCTGATTCGGTCGCGGTTCAACTACCAATATTCGAAGACGCTTTCGGCGCGCGTGATTGTGGATTACAACGCCACGCTGCAGAATCCGACGCTGATCAGTCTGGATCGCCAGAAGCGTTTGACAGGAGATGTGCTGCTGACTTATCTCATTCATCCGGGTACTGCATTCTATCTGGGCTACACCGATTCGCTGGAGAATATCGGGCTGGTGGCGGGGAGTCCCTATACGACGGCGCGGCTCGGCTTTCCTTCCGTCACCACCCAGCGACAGTTTTTTGCAAAGCTCAGCTACCTGATTCGCTTCTGACGGGTCCGATTTTTATAATTGGGCTGATGGCTGAAACGACTCAGACAAATACGGTGGTGTCCGCCGAGGCGACCGCGGCGAAGCTGAAGGACGGGGTTGTAGGATTGGCGCAGATGCAGTCGTTCGTTGAGGGTGGAACGGAGGTTTACGTCCACTACAACGGACCGACGGATCAGCTGAACGCGATTTGCACGGGAATGGCGGTTCTGCAGCCGGGAGCGAGTCCGCATCCACCGCATCGTCATGCGGAAGAAGAGATTTTGATTATTGCCGAGGGCTCGGGCGAGATTGAATGCGATGGGGTGTTCACGCAGGTAGCCGCGGGCGCGATCATGTACTGCGCGGGCAACACGCTGCATGGGATTACCAACACGGGCGACGCGCCGATGACCTTCTACTGGTCGAAGTGGCTCGCAAAAGGCTTCGCTGCTTAAGATGAGCTTTGCGCATCTCACGCTGCCGACGCAGTATGTAGAAGGAACGGCTTCGTTCCTGGAGCGGGTGCTGGGGTACGGGCGTAACGAATCGCCATCAAATTCTCCGGTTCCGACGGTGTGGCTGAACCTGGGGCGCGACCAGGAAGTTCATGTGACTTATGTGGAGGGGTTTGAGACCTCGGCATTTGAGGGCGAGTTCGGGCGACATGTTGCGCTGTTCCATCCTTCGGCGAGCTTTGCGGAGCTGAAGCGGCGGGTTGTGGAGAATGGCGGCGAGGTGATGGAGCCGTTGCGCGCGTCGGTTCGGGAGCGATTTTTCTTCCGGGAGCCGGTGAACGGATACGTGTTTGAAATCATCGGCCACGAGACGTCGTCCGAATCGGACTAGTAATTTCGCATCTCGTTGCAAGCGTGTAACTTTTCGCGTTAGGCTGGTCCCGATGGTACTCCGGCGGAGGGAAATGGCCGGACTGCCCCCGGGGACATTATTTAAGCTATGAGATTCAACCGTCTCACGTACCTGTTTACTCTGTTACTGACCGCTCCGTTTGCGGCGATAGCTCAGGAGAGTTCCGGGAGTTCGTCGGGAGGCGGTGAGGCCAACCTGATTCTGCCCGATCTGGGAATCGGCAATTTCTTTGGATTCGATGGCCGTACGCTGCTGATGGCGGGACTGGCGATTTGCGCGCTGGGATTGCTATTTGGTCTGATGACATATCGACAGCTGCGCGATTTGCCGGTGCATAAATCGATGCGCGACGTTTCGGAGCTGATCTGGGAGACGTGCAAGACCTATCTGTTTACGCAGGGGCGGTTTTTGCTGATTCTGGAGTTGTTCATTGGCGCGATCATTCTGGTTTACTTCGGGTACTTCCGGGCCTTCAGCATATTGAAGGTACTGATTATTCTGCTCTTCAGTCTGATCGGCATCGGCGGGAGCTATGGCGTGGCGTGGTACGGGATTCGCGTGAATACGTTTGCGAATTCGCGGACAGCATTTGCGAGTCTGCGCGGACTTCCCTACCCCTGCTATCAGATTCCCCTGCGGGCGGGCATGAGCATCGGGATGGTGCTGATCTCGGTTGAGTTGCTGATTATGCTCTGCATTCTGCTGTTCATTCCGAGCGACTATGCGGGGCCCTGTTTTATCGGGTTCGCGATTGGTGAGTCACTGGGTGCGGCGGCTTTGCGCGTGGCCGGCGGTATCTTCACGAAGATTGCGGACATTGGCGCCGATCTGATGAAGATCGTTTTCAATGTGAAGGAAGACGATGCACGCAACCCGGGAGTGATCGCGGACTGTACGGGGGATAATGCCGGCGATTCGGTTGGTCCTTCGGCAGATGGTTTTGAGACCTATGGCGTTACCGGCGTGGCGCTGATTTCGTTCATTTTGCTGGCGGTGCGCGATCCGCTGGTCCAGGTGCAGCTGCTGGTCTGGATTTTCGTGATGCGCATCATGATGGTGATCTCGTCGGCCGCTTCATATTTCATTAACGAAGCCATTGCGAAGGGCAAGTACGGGACGGCGAAGAAGTTCAACTATGAGCATCCGCTGACGTTTCTGGTGTGGCTGACTTCGGTGCTCTCGATTGCGCTGACGTTTGTTGTTTCGTACTTCATGATTCCCGATCTGGGCGGCGACAGCACCCTTTGGTGGAAGCTCTCAGGCGTGATCACGTGCGGCACACTGGCGGGCGCTGTGATCCCGGAACTGGTGAAGGTGTTTACATCGACGGAATCGCGGCATGTTCGCGAGGTGGTTACTTCGTCGCGCGAGGGCGGGGCTTCACTGAATATTCTTTCCGGGCTCGTGGCGGGTAATTTCAGCGGGTTCTGGCTGGGGATGACGATGTTGCTGCTGATGGCGGCCGGGTTCGGTATCAGCACGATCGGGCTTGGCTCGCTGATGCTCGCACCCGCAGTGTTTGCGTTTGGTCTGGTGGCGTTTGGGTTCCTCGGAATGGGGCCGGTGACGATTGCGGTGGATTCCTATGGTCCTGTCACGGATAATGCGCAGTCTGTTTATGAATTGTCGCTGATTGAAGATGTGCCGGGGATTGCGGACGATCTGCAGCGCAACTACGGGTTCCGCCCTGATTTTGCGCGGGCTAAGGAGAACCTCGAAGAGAACGATGGCGCCGGGAACACGTTCAAAGCTACCGCTAAGCCGGTGCTGATTGGTACTGCAGTGGTGGGAGCGACTACGATGATCTTCTCGATTATTGTGGCGCTCACGAACGGGCTCTCGCAGAATCTGGAGAAGCTTTCGATTCTGCATCCGCCGTTCCTGCTGGGGTTAATGGGCGGTGGCGCGATTGTTTACTGGTTTACCGGAGCTTCGATGCAGGCGGTTACTACCGGGGCCTATCGCGCGGTGGAGTACATCAAGAAGAACATGAAGCTGGAGGGGGCCACGAAGGCTTCGGTCAGCGACAGCAAGGCTGTAGTGGGAATCTGCACCCAGTACGCGCAGAAGGGCATGTTCAATATTTTCCTTGCGGTGTTTTTCGCCACGCTGGCATTCGCGTTTGCGGAGCCATTCCTGTTCATCGGGTATTTGATTTCGATTGCGCTGTTTGGGCTTTATCAGGCGATTTTCATGGCGAATGCGGGCGGGGCATGGGATAACGCCAAGAAGATTGTGGAGACGGAGCTGAAGCAGAAGGGCACCGATCTGCATGCGGCTACGGTGGTAGGCGATACGGTGGGCGATCCGTTTAAGGACACTTCTTCGGTGGCGCTCAATCCGATTATTAAGTTCACTACTCTGTTTGGGTTGCTGGCGGTGGAACTGGCGGTTTCTTTGAGCGAACAGCAGGGCACGACTCTCGGCTACGTGCTTTCCGGTATCTTCCTGGTGATTGCACTGTTCTTCGTTTACCGTTCGTTCTACGGCATGCGAATTGTGGGTGCTCGCGACTGAGCAAAGCCGATCCAACGAGGCGGGCGGTTCTTCTTGCAACGGCAGGAGCGACGGCATATGCCCAGCAGACGCTCGGTCCGCCGCCGCATCCAAAGGGGCCGAAGGTCTTTCTCGATTACGATCAGATCGAACTGGATGCGGCTTACGATCAGACCGTTTATGAACCGGACATCGATCAGCTTTCGGCGAAACTGAAGTCGGACAGCGATCTGGTGCGGGCGCGGTTGGGTAAGCCCAGGCGCATCGCTTATGGGTCCAGCGAAATCGAGAGACTGGACTTGTATCCGACTTCGCAGGCTCAGGCACCGATCCACATCTTCATTCATGGCGGGCGATGGCGGGTGGCTATCGCTGACGATTACGGATTCCCTGCCGAGACCTTTGTGCGAGCGGGCGCGCATTTTGTCGTGCCGGATTTCAGCTGGGTCCAGGATGTTGGCGGCGATCTAAGCGTACTGGTGACGCAGGTACGGCGTGCAATTGAATGGGTGCATCGCAATGCGGCTTCGTTCGGCGGCGATCCGAATCGGATTTATCTTTCCGGCCATTCTTCGGGAGGACACCTGGCGGCGTGCGCGATTACGATCGATCCCGCTTCGCCTGTTCAGGGGGCGTTGCTGCTCAGCGGGATTTACGATCTGAAGCCGGTTCGGATTTCGAATCGGAGTTCGTACGTGAAGGTTGACGATCCGGCCGAGGCGGCGCTGAGTCCACAGCGGCACATCGATCGGATTCAGATTCCGGTCACGGTGATTTACGGCACACGCGAGACGCCGGAGTTTCAGCGGCATGGCCGCGAGTTCGCGGCGGCATTGAAGGCGGCCGGCAAGCGAGTGGAGACGATTGTCGCCGAGAATTACGTCCACATGGAGACGGTGGAGAGCCTGGGGAATCCGTACGGGCTCGCGGGCGCCGCCGCGCTCCGAATGATGAGGTTGTAGTCACCTCGTCTGAGGCGTTGGAAGGTACGCGGCCAGTTATAGCGCCGGGTAATCGGTGTAGCCAGTTGCGCCTGGTGTGTAGAACGTGGCAGGATTCGCCGAGGCAAGCTCCGCCCCTGACTGGAAGCGCGCTACAAGATCGGGATTCGCAATGTAAAGGGAACCGAATACGATTGCGTCGGCGCCGCGCGCGGTGAGGAGCGCCTCGCCTGTCGCTGCCGTATAGCCACCGCCGGCGAAGAGAACGCCTTTGTAGAGGCCGCGCACCAGTTCCACGTAGTTTGTGGCGGAACCAGTTCGCATCACGTGAACGTAGGCGAGTTTGAGTAGATCGAGTTCGCGCGCGAGCGCCGCGTATGTTTCCTGAGGGTTGGCATCCCCAATATCGTTGAAGGGCATTTCCGGACTTAGCTTAATACCGACTTTGTCTGAACTGCCGGCGGCTTTGATCATTGCCGCCAGCGTTTCAAGGACGAAACGCAGACGATTGGCGAGCGAGCCGCCGTATTGGTCGGTGCGCCGGTTGGTCGCCGAAGAGAGGAACTGCATCGGCAGATAGCCGGAAGCCGCGTGAAACTCCACACCATCGAACCCGGCCTCAAGCGCGTTCGTCGTCGCCTGCGCGTATTGCTCGATAATCCCGGGGATCTCGCTGGTTTCGAGAGCGCGTGGCTCGGGGATATCCTGCATGCCCTCAGCGTCGGTCCACATTTTTGTGGTTTCCGGACGGATGGCTGACGGGGCAACCGGCTGATCGGAAACAAGGCGGTTGGCCGGGTGCGCGATTCTGCCGGCATGCATGATCTGCAGGAAGATGCGCCCTCCTTCGGCGTGGACGGCATCGGTAACTTCGCGCCAGCGGGCAAGCTGCGCGGGCGTGTGAATGCCTGGAGTTCTCGCGTAGCCCTGGCCGCCCTCGCTGGGCTGCGTGCCTTCGGTGATGATCAGACCAGCGGCGGCGCGCTGCGTGTAGTATTCGATGGTGAGCGAAGAGGGAACGCCCTCGACGTCGGCGCGACTGCGCGTCATCGGCGCCATCACGATGCGGTTCTTCAGGGTAATGCTGCCGAGGGGCAGCGGTGCGAAAAGGTTATCAGTCACGAGCGGTTCTCCGTTACAACTGCATCAGATGCACGGGGTGAAGATTTGTCGCAGGGAAATTAGTTCCCGGCAGTCGCTTCGAAGGCGAGCTTCCGGACTTCGGGCATAACCTGCATCATTTGCGACTGAGCGAGCGCCATCATCTTCTGAGTCATGGTGGGTATTTTTGTCAGATAGCTACGTCCCGCCGGCGTTTCGTAGAAGGCGAGGAGGCCGGTGATTTCCTCGTCTGTGAATGTTTCGTCGTACAATTTCACGAACAAGGGGCGCATCTTTTCCCACGAGATCTGACCTCTCACGAGCGCCATGACCTTTGTCATCATCTCCTGCGCTTTGGCTACGCGCTCCGGACTGGCGTCGGGTCCGGCGATCGATTTCAGCGTCGCTTCGTTTTGTAACGTGACGCCTCTTATCATTTCATCCAGCATGGATTGCGAACCACTCAAGTTGAGGATGCGGTTGATCTTCGCTTCCTTCGCCAGCGCCTGCGCCGATGCAGCAGGCATGAATGCCGCAAGTGAAAGTAAGGCTGTTAGAGCAAGTTTGAGCATTCGTTTCACCATATCAGTGGGTCATCGCGTACACGATGTCATTGACGCCGATCCGCATGGCGATTGAGGCGGCCTGCTCCGGATAGTGGGGGGCGTCGGCCCACTCCCAGGCGTCTCCAAGATCGGAGTTGTACGAGATAGCGACCATGACCCGGCCTTTGTCGTCATAGATACCCTGCCAGTGAGCGCCGCGGCCGCCATCGGGACAGTTCTTGCAGCCGGTAGCGAGATGGGCTTCGCCGGGAATCTGGACGCGGTCCTGAAGATCGTAGACCGAGTGGAGAATGGCATCGTCGTCGGGTATTTCGACAATCGGGCGGTCCGGGAAGACGTAGCGGATGCGATTGACGAACTCGGCGTATTCCGCGTTGCCGTGGAAGTCGTCGGCCATGAAGAAGCCGCCACGCTCGAGGTATTCGCGCATTTCCCTGCCCTGCTGCGGCGTGAGAGCCCACTCGCCGACCTGGACAGCGTAGAGGAAGGGGAGGTCATACTCTTCGTGTTCGTCGAGGTTTACCGGTTGCTCCACGGAGCGGACCTGAATTCTTGTGAGCCTGCGTACGGCCAGCAGGAAGTGGCGGTCGGCGCGGGGGTAGTCCTGAGTCCAGAGGGAGAGGCCTTCGCGCCAGTCGCCCTGGAAGCGGGGGTAGTAGCCGTCCATGGGACCGCCGTTGGGGTACATGAGACGGGCGAAGATAAATTCGCCGGGATCCTGCCAGTCCGGCGGGAGTTCGAAGGTAGAGTACTCAACACCCCGGTACTGCCGGAAGGGCTTCTGGAAAGCCTGCACGGCCGTAAAGGCTGCGAGCAGAAGGCCGGCGAGGATCAGGTATTTTGCAGCGCGTCCGCGCATGGTCTTCGCTCCTGAGCATAGCAATCATCGGGTGCAGCTTGCGTGACACCAGATTCGCTTCGGCGTCCAATACAGTGTGGCGATGCCTTATAATCCGGATTACCGGGCTATGGACTCCACGGAACAGGACAACGCTGCAGCGCCGGTTCCGGCGCGGCGAAAGCCCGCCTCAGGCATCGATCCGGTTTCGCTCTTGCGGGATGTTGCGATTTCGGTCGCGCTGGCGGTCATTCTGATCGTTTTCATCTATCAGCCGGTGAAGGTGGAGGGCACCAGCATGATGCCGGGCCTAACCGATCAGGAACGCATCTTCGTTAACAAATACGAGTACAAGCTTGGGGACGGCAATATCCACCGCGGGGACCTTGTAGTATTCCATTACCCCAGGGATCCGAGCCAGTCTTACATCAAACGGATCGTGGGGATTCCCGGGGATTCGGTGGAAATCGTTCGCGGAGATGTGTTTGTCAATGGACGAAAGCTGGACGAGCCATATGTGGCGGAGCAGTACAGGGATCACGAGTCTCTGGCCGCTGAGTCGGTGCCCGCGGGCAATTACTTCGTACTCGGGGATCACCGGAATTCGTCGAGCGACAGCCGTGCCTGGGGTTTTGTGGACCGCGGGAACATATACGGTAAGGCTGTTTTGGTCTACTGGCCCTTCAACAAGATAGGCCGCGTTCGCTAGTGCGAATCCACACTCTTTATAAGTAAGTTATAGGACTGCTGGTATTTTCCGGGCTCTGGCCCGGATGCTACACTTGTCCCTTGTCTGACTATTCGCTGGCCAGTGCGGGACACTGGTTCCTGAGTTCCGGCATTCAGGAACCTTCCGGTGGATTTGCCCGGTTTTATCGTTCCGAAATCACCCAAAACCTCCCTGTCTCGACCGAGATTTCCGCCTACGTTGCGAAAGCTTTGCTCTTTCTGTTCCAGACGACTGGCGATAGCCAATACCTGGATGCCGCACTGAAAACCACCCGTTTTCTGGTGGATCAAACCTGGGATGCCGAGCAGAAGATGTTTCCCTACGAACATCCGTCTCCCACGGCGGACAGCCGGCGGCTGTCATTCTTTTTCGATTCCGGGATCATTATTCGCTGCCTGGTCGCGATGTGGAAACAGGTGGGGGAGCAGAAGCTGCTGGATGTTGCAGTCGAGGCCTCGCATGGAATGTCAGCGTTCTGGACAGGGCGCGATTATACCGCAATTTTGACCCTGCCCGAGAAAGAGCCGTTGCCACGGACGGCACAGTGGTCTACCGGGACCGGTTGTTATCAGGCAAAGGCGGCGCTGGCCTGGTGGGAGGTGGCGGAGATCACCGGAGATGCGAAGCTGCGACAGCAGTATCTGGATGTGATTGAGTCCGGGATCCATACGTATCGGGGTTTTCTGGCCGGGGCGAATGAGAGGCTGAAGGTTGTAGATCGTCTGCACGCATACTGCTATTTCCTGGAGGCTTTGTCCCCGCTGCTGGACCGGGCGGACTGCGTGGCGGCCTATCGCGCGGTAGTGGAGGAAGCCGGGCGGTATTTGCGCGAACTGGCGCCGGAGTTTTCGCGCAGCGACGTTTATGCGCAGCTCATGCGGGCGCGCGTGCGGGCTTCACACGTGATTCCTGTGGATCGAGCAGCGGCGCGCGAAGAGGCTACGGCTTTGGCCGGGTTTCAGTCGCACAGCCCCGATCCCCGGTTTAATGGCGGATTTTTGTTTGGGCAGCGGGGCGGAGTGATGTCGCCGCATGTCAATCCGGTATCGACTTCGTTTGCGATTCAGGCGCTGGAGATGTGGCGGGCGTTTGAAGCGAGCGATGCGGCAGCCTGTCTGCAGAGCCCGATCTAAGCTCCGACATACGCTGGCCGCTATATACTAGCGCCATGCCGAGCGACGATTCCTCGAAAACTCCTCGCGTTAAAGTCATCTCTCCGTTCGAAGTGCCTGTGGCACCCCAGGCTGAGAGAGTGACGATGAATGCACCTCCGACATTCATCGACAGCGATTCCGAGGCAGAGCCAATACCAGTAAATCGATGGAAGGCCGCCTGGACTGCAGTTCGGCTTTTCGGTGTGGTCGCCGGAGCGACTGACGCTATTGCCGCGCCCTCCGATGATGCGACGATTTCTCAGACCGTGCCCACTTCGACGGTCAACATTTCACTGACTGAGCCGAACGGCGGAACCGAGGTCATTGTCATTGTGCTGCCGGCGGAGACTACGGCTGGGAAGCAGGAGGAGGCCAGGGGCCTGCTTCAAAGCACGTTCGAAGAGCTACATACGATCGCGCACAAGGCGGTTGAAGGCGCTTTGGAACTGGCTATTGCGACGGCGCTCGTCGCAGCCGCTTCAAAACTTCGCAGGCACGGCACGGAGCGGGCTTTGCGCTCTCTGCCGTGGATGGCGGATCGGCTCGAATCGATCGCTCGCATTATCGATAAGGATGCGGCGCCGTCCGCGACCGCAGGCAATCACGCCGCGGCGTGCACGCCCGAGCAGGCGGCAGCTTTCCTCAAAGCCCTGCTTACACCGGCGGCTGCGACTTGTCCCGCTTCTTCCACTGATAAGCCGTGAGCGAGTTCTTCCAGTAGAACTTCTCCTCCGTGGCGGCGTCCTTACCGGAGATGAATTCGTTGGCGAGACGGAAGACGTCTGGGTACTGCGCCCACTGATCGCTGTTCGGCCAGTCGCTGCCGTACATGAGGCGGTTGGCGCCAAAGACTTCCCAAATGTGATCGACGCGATCCCGGTAGAAGGCGAGGTCGAGTGGCACCTTGCCGTTGACGCTGCGGACGATACCGGAAATCTTTCCGTAGACATTGGGACGCGCAGCCAGGTGTTTCAGGTCGGCGTCGCACGCCTTACGCGCCGCAGGATCGGTGGGCATGGCTAGCTCGGGCAAGTGATCGAGGACGATGCGCAGGTCGGGGACCTTATCGGTGACCTGCACCATCGCGTGCATCAGCTCGGGCGTGGGATTCGCAGTGTCCAGAACAAGGCCTGCTTTTGCGAGCAGCCTGAGCCCCGCGACGAATTCGGGCTTGGCGATTTCTTTGCCGAGATCGCGATCCCAGATGTTGCCGTAGCGAATTCCCAGGAATAAGGGGTTGGCGCGGAACCGGTCGAGTTGCTTCGCGAAGTCCGGGTGGCCGGGCTCGAGATCGCCGATGGTTCCAACCATGATCGGATCTTTGGCTTCCACGTCGAGGACCCACTGGTTGTCGTCGAGCCACGGACTGCACTCGATCTCGATGGCGCCGACGATACCGTGCTGAACAGCGAGCGAACGATATCGGTCCGGCAGCGCAGTTTTATAGATCGAACTGCCTTTTTCAGGCCAGGGCACGCCCTGCGGTCGGCTCACGTCGAACAGATGAATGTGAGTGTCAATGATCGGGATGGAGGGCTTAGTCGCCGCTCCGGCCATGCCCGCCGCAAGGGCGGTTCCGAGAAAAGTTCTGCGATGCACCCAAGAAGTATACAGCCGTTCAGCGCGCCGGGAGGATCGACTTCAGGTCAATAGCCTGTCCCATGGCGAGGTAGCCGAGACGATTGGGATGGAGTTTATCGCCCGCGCCGCCTGTAGTGCTTTCGGGAACGAACTCGGCGCGGAGACCGCCGGTTGCGGGGTCACTGGTGGCTTTGTCGAAGTCGGCAACGGCATCGAAGACGCCGGAAGCGCGAATGAATTCGTTGAGGGCCTGGCGTTTGGTGTCCTGCTCCGGGGCCGCGTTGTTGCTGCCCAGCGCCGACGTGACAGTTGCGCCGATGACGCGCACGCCGGGAATCTTCGCGCGCATGGCGGCAACTCCTTTGCGGATTCCCGCTTCCACAGCGTCGACCTGGGCGTTCGCATTACGACTGAAGTCATTGATGCCTTCGAGCCAGATGATGGCGGAGACGCCGGAGAGGGTGAAGATATCGCGTTGCACGCGATCGAGGGCCGCGGGGCCTCCGGAAAATGGTGCGGTCGCAGTGTAGAGTGCAGGCCCTATGATCTGGTTGCCACCGATGCCCGCGTTTACTACCGCGAACCGATCGCCGTAGGCTGTGTGAAGGCGGCGCGATAGTACGTCTGGCCAGCGATCGTCGCCATTCAGGGTGGAGGCGGTGCCGTCGGTTATCGAATCGCCGAAGGCCACTACGGCGTGCGTTGTGAATGGCGCCCTCATTTCGATGGCATCGAGGAAATACCAGGAGGTGGTAGGAGAGCGGAAAGATGCTTCGCCTTCTTCCCCGCCCTTCGAGCCTGAGTCCGGTGCGGAGAGATACGAGGTGGTGAGAGCTTTGGCATGCCAGGTCATTGGGCCGCTTTGGCCAGCCACATGAAAGCTCACGGCCAGTTTGCGACCGGCCATTTGTCCGAGTGTGGCGTATGAGAGCGCGATCGGATCACTCCAGGCCGAGTCTCCCGGCGCGATGGTTACCGCGGGCTTTCCGTAAAACGTCACGCCTCGATTCGTGCCGTGTAGTAATGCCGCGCCGCTCATTTGAACGCCGGCGAATACGCCATCGAAAGTTACAGGCGCCGTTCCAAAAACGTTGGACAGGCGGATGCGCGCCTGCGGGCCCCAGATATCGGGCCGCACGATCATACGGAAGGATTGATTGGCAGCGCCTTTCGCAGGCTCGGGGAACACGAGCGTGAGATTCGGTTGCGCCGACGCATTTCCGGATGGATACGGGCCCTGCACCGAAGCAGTCCATGCGGCGACCCAATGGGTTGCAGGCTGAGCGGAGAGTAACGAAATAGGTAGATGCAGTAACAGCGCGCAGGCGATCAGGCGTCCGAACATCACTCAATTCTAATTGTTTTGAGACACTCCTGCGTCCGATATGCCTGATAGACTGCGTTTCAGTCATGCAATCGCGTCAGCCGAAACCAAAGCCGAAGCTTGACGAGAATGAACTGTTCGATTACGCGGTGCGCAGCCTGGCGAATCGCGCGGCATCGTCAGATGAGTTGCGGGCGAAGCTACGGCGGCGCGCTGCGCGGTTTCCCGATGTAGATACAGTCATCGCGCGGCTGAAGGAACTCAACTACCTCGACGACAAGAGATTTGCCGAGATGTTTACAGCGCTACGGGTGGAGGGCGATGGATTCGGGAAGATGCGAGTGCTGCACGATCTGCAGGCCAGGAGGGTACCATCCAAACTCGCAGGGCAGGCTGTGGCCCGCGCGTTCGAGAACAAGGACGAGCAGGGGATGATCCGGGCGTACATCGAGCGCCGGATGCCCGCAGTGGCTGCGGGGGGTAAGTTGGGCGACGAGCGGCAACTGGCCGCGGCATGGCGAAAGCTGCGGCGCGCCGGGTTTTCTTCGGGCGCGACCCTGACGGTGCTGAAAGGCTACGCGGCCGATCCGGGCATTCTGGACGAGCCTCCGCCTGAAGATGACGCTGAGGGAGGTTGAGGCGCAAATCCTCAAGTCGCGGTTGGTATCATCACATTGACGTGCCCGGTAGGGTTTTCGAGCGCGATTCCACCGCAACGCAGGGGAATCCGGCCGCGTCCACAAATTACTGGATTCATGAATAAGATCTCGTTCGTCTGCGGTCTGCTGATCGCCTCGGGTTCACTTTTTGCCCAGCAGTACACGGTATCCACGATCGCGGGCGTTGGCGCCTCGCCGGGATGGAGCGGCGATGGCGGCGCAGCTACCAGCGCACAGATGAGCACGCCGATTCGTGCCTTGGTGGATGGCGCGGGCAACGTCTACGTTACCGACCTTGGAAATAGTTCGATCCGCTTTGTTTCGGCATCGACCGGAGTAATGAATTCGATAACCGGCGCGGGATTGCCTGGGTTTTCGGGGGACGGTGGCGGCGCCATCGGCGCGCATCTTTCGAGTCCGCACGATATCGCACTTGACGCCGCGGGAAACCTTTACATTGCGGATACGGGGAATGCGCGGATTCGCATCGTGTCGAAAGGTAACATCAATACTTTCGCGGGCAGTACGCGCGGTACCGTGGGCGGAAATCTCGGCAATGGCGGCCAGGCGACAAGCGCGCAGTTCGTAATCCCCACGGGTGTGGCGGTCGACAACAGCGGGAACGTTTACATCGCGGATATGGGCAACGCTTCGGTCCGCAAGGTTGCGCCGAACGGTACGATTACCGCTTTTGCGGGTACCGGATTCCCATCGTTTGGCGCTTTTTCCGGCGAGGGTGGTCCTGCGACGAAGGCGCTGCTCAGCCAGCCTTATTCGCTCACTACGGATAATGCCGGAAACGTCTATATCGTCGACATTGGACTCAGCCGCCTGTTTCGCGTGGGGACTGACGGGAACATCCACACCGTGGTGTTCAATTTCGCCTCCCAGAACTGCGCAGTGGACGCCGCGGGGAACATTTACGCTCCAGATCCGCTGAACCACGTGGTGACAAAGTTTTTGCCGACGGGCACGAGCCTGTGGATCGGCGGCGATGGGCTTTCCGGTTACACGGGCGACGGCGGCCGGGGTACCAGCGCACAGATGGCGCAGCCTTATGGCGCCGGTGTGGATGGTTCGGGCAATGTATACGTTGCGGAAGCGGCGAATGCGGTGGTTCGGAAGCTCGTGCCCGTGCCAAACTCGATTGGCGCTATTTCCAATTCGGCGACGATTCGGCCATTTGCCGCTCCGATTGCGGGCGCGGGGGATGCGACGATTCCTTTATCGCCCGGCGAGCTTGTGACGATTTTCGGCACGGGCCTGGGCCCTGCCAATCTGGTGGTGAATCAGCCGACCAGCAAGGGATACGGTACATCACTGGCGGGAACGTCAGTGACATTCGCGGGTACGGCGGCACCGATTATCTATACGTCTTCCACGCTGGTTTCGGTGGTTGTTCCTTATGAAGTGAGCGGTCTGACGTCGGCGAACGTCGCAGTAACTTATCAGGGGCAGACGATTTCTGTGATAGCGCCAATCGCACCGACTGCGCCGGGGTTATTCACGCTGGATTCCTCCGGCTCCGGGCAGGCGCTGGCGGTTAAGCTCGATGGTACGGTGAATACCTCATCGAATCCTGTAAGGGCCGGGGATTACCTGATTCTCTATGCGACTGGCGAAGGTATCACGACGCCGGCCAGCGTGGATGGTTCGCTTGAGCCTCTGACAGCTCCCTTTACGATGCCGGTGCAGACCGTGTCCGCAACAGTGGGTGGGCAATCAGCGGTGGTCAGCTATGCGGGCGGCGCTCCGGGATTTGTTGAGGGCGTTATGCAGGTTAATCTGCAGGTCCCAGTGGGAGTCGCTGGCTCGAACGTGTTGCAATTAGCGATCAACGGACTGGTGACGCCGTCAGTTACGATCGCGGTTCAGTAACACCGGCTACTTCGGTTGGGGCGGTGTAAAGAACGATTCGTTCAGTTCCGCCTTTTGAGCTTCCACGAGCGCCTTTGAGGCTTTGCGCGCTTCGGCGGGCTTCAGTTGCTCCACGATCTTACTCCGAACTTCGGCGAACGGCTTTGTGACGTGGGTCTGCACCTGAATAATGTGATAGCCGTAGGAAGTTCGTACGGGCTCGCTGATATCGCCCGGCTTTTGCGCGAACGCGGCCTGCTCGAACTGGGCCACCATTTTGTTCCGCGGGATCGAGCCCAGGTCGCCACCTTTCACTGCCGAGGTGAGATCATCGGAGTCTTCCTTTGCCACCTTCGCGAAGTCCTCTCCCGCAACCAGACGTTTGCGGATTGATTCCGCACGCGCTTTAGCCTGCTCGTCTGAGAGTTCCGGCGCACCTGCGCGGCCCGCCACCGGCGAGCCTTTCACCCGAACGAGTATGTGACGCGCGGTGATGACTTCGAATTCGGTCTTATGCTGTGCGTAGTATGCCTCGATCTCCGCTTCAGGGACCGGAGTAATTTCCTGTAGCTTCCGAAACATGGCTTGTTCCATGAGCTTGTCAGTCTGGAAGCGAAGCTGGAGCTGGAGGTCCGGGTCCTTGTCGAGACCTTTTCTCAGCGCCTCCCGAGCGAGAAAGTGCAATTCTACAATCTTCTGAGCAAATGCGCGACGCCCTGTGGTTGCCACGAATTGTTGTACCGCCGGATCGAGGCCTTTCACGATTTCGTTGAACTGGGCAGCGGTCAGCGTGAAGTCCCCCGCTTTAAGGACAATCGTATTTGGATCGACAGCCGCCGGTGCGGGCTTTACGGGGACCGCTGGCTTAACCGGCAATGGGGGTTTCGGAGCCTGGGCCAATAAGGCCGCGCAAAATGATACAGATGCGAGCGCTAACCTCATGGTTTACTTTGCAATCGCCGGTATTGGCGCGGGCTTGGACTCGGGCCCAAAGAAGGCATCGTTCAGCTCCACTTTGGACTTATCCACCAACGCCGTGACAGCGGCGTGAGCGGCATCCGGTTTGAGCTGGGCAAGGATCTGTGGCTTCATGTCGGCGAGACTCTTTGTATTGTGGCTTTGAATTTGAATCACATGAAAGCCGAACGGGCTTTCTACGGGAGCGCTGACTTCGCCGACCTTGAGGGCGAAAGCAGCCTGCTCGAAGGGCGGTACCATCATGCCTTTGCCGAATTCGCCGAGGTCGCCACCCTTCTCGCCGGAAGAGGTGTCATCAGACTCTTCCTTCGCGATCTTTGCGAAGTCCTCGCCCGCCGCCAGGCGCTTTCGGATGGATTCAGCTTTCGCTTTGGCCTCATCTTCTGACAGTTCCGGCTTGCCGGGTGTCGGCGGAACCGGCGAGCCCTTCATGCGGATCAGAATATGGCGTCCGGTGAGGGTTTCGTACTCGCCTTTGTGCGCGTCGTAGTAGGCCTGAACATCGGAATCCTTCACTTCGGCAGCCTGCTGCAGCGAAATGAACATGGCCTGGGCCAGAAGGTTGTCGCGCTGGAAATCGATCTGGAGTTTTGTGTCGGGCTGCTTATCCAGATTGTTCTTTGCCGCTTCGGTCGAAAGCGCGTGAATTTCCACGAGGTTGTTGGCGAATTCGCGACGGCCGGTGGTGCGGGCGATTTCCTGGTACTGCTGCGGCAAGGCCCTAACGAGCGTCATGAACTGCCCGGCAGTGAGCTTGTAATCACCGATTTTGATGACCACGGCATTGGGGTCGGAATCGGCCGCAGCGGCTGCCGGGGGCGCGGCGGGTGGAGGCGTCTGGGCCGCCAAAACTCCGCAAAATGACAGGATTACGAGAGAAAGTTTCACCCAACCATGGTAACGCAGACCGGAGTAGCGCAGGCGCGTGGAACGGGTTAGCTGGCCGGCTCGACGACTGCCGACATACTGCCCTTCGACCGGGGCATCCGCCAGTCCGCACCGTAGCCGTGAATCTGATCCCGGGCATACTCCGCTTCCGGGAGCTCGCAGGTGATCAGGCGGGTGCGACCGGTCGCATCCACTTCCTGGGCGTGATTGAGGGCTTGTTCCGAAGAGAAGATGAAGATCTTCTGCAGCATTTCGATCACGTAGTCGTAGGTGTGATCGTCGTCGTCCAGCAGCACTACCTGATAGAGGGGAGCGTGTCGGTCTTCGCCCGATGTGTCGCCCGCAGTCTCGATTCCCGGTGCTGTGTAGGTCTGACTCAACTCCCTTAGTATGCCACTTTGAATTCCAGTTCAGATTCGGCTGCATTTGTAGTTGGACGGCCAGCGGGGCAAAGAGTGCCGAAGAATTGGCAGCGGCGGCAGTGCGGGCCTTCGTTCAGCGGGAAGTGAAGGTCGTCCTGGGCGGTACGGAGATCTTTGATCAGGACGATAGCTGAGGCGACGGCGTCTTCGTTGAGCGGGACTTCGATGATTACGTCCGGGCGGAGGAAGTGGAGCCAGGCAGACCTGGGGCGAATGCTTCGCGAGCGTTCCAGAGCCAGAGCGTAGAGGGCTAACTGCGGGGCATATTCTGCGGCGCGGGATTCGGCTTCGTTTGCTTTTACATCATCGGTCTTGTAGTCAACGACATGAAGCGCTCCGTCTTCTTCGAACCATAGGTCGATGGTGCCCCGGACGATGGTTCCTTCCATAAGAGATTCGAATTCCCATTCGCGTGCGACACGGGTGGATGCTGCCGCGCGGATGCCCAGCGCTCCGCGACGGAAGACTTCGGCGAGACGCTGAGCTTCCGGCAGCGTCTCGGCCGGTGTCAGATCTGCAAGGATTTCGTGTACTGCCGTACCGATTCGGGCTGCAGCGGGGTCGGCGTTGTCTTCAAGATCAGGTATATCGGTGTCATCGATTTCTTCCGGATCGAAACGACGGAAGCGACCCGTGCTCCAGCCCAGGGAGCGCTGAATGTAGTATTTACGCGGACAGGCGCCGAAAACGGCCAGCGAGGTAACCGCAACGCTGGTGTCGTGCTGGTCTTCCATGGTTGGGTGCGGGATGGCGAGGACCGTCGATGGCGCTTGCTCGTCGCGTATCGCCGTCAGCGACGGGGGATCGGCTGTCGTTATCAGTACCGATGCGCTACAGCCGTTTCGTTCCACCTGGACGGGGTTGCCGGACGGGGCGGCATCCTGGAGGCCGAGACCCTGCTCTACGAGATTCGCCCAGTTGCCGGGCCGACCCTTTCCAGCGCAGTACGTCAGGATCAGATGCTCTTCTGCGCGGGTCATGGCGACATAGAGCAGGCGGTTGCCTTCTTCCTTCTCCCGGGCACTTGCGATGAGTTTATTGGCTTCGGCCCAGGAGTCTTTGAGCTCGTCTTTCGTGCCGTTGGTGAGGGGGTTGCGCCATTTCAGGCCGAGACCATGGTCGGGCGTGAATGTCATGGGGCCGCTTTCGAGGCGAGTTCCCTTATCCATTGCGGCAATGATGGTGATACCGAATTCAAGGCCCTTCGCTGCGTGGGCGGTCATTACCTGGACGCGGTTGCCCTGGTCTTCATCGGAGAGTTCGGAATCGGCGTTATCGGCATCGGCAAGACTTTCGATTTCGCGGAGGAACGATGGCAGATCCATCGCTGCGCCGGTTGTGCGAGCAAGGTAGAGGAAGGCCTCGATATCGGCGCCGCTCAATGTTTCCGGGCACCAATCCACGCCGCAGTCAGCGAGTGCGCGGGCAAGCAATGTATCGAGCGCGATGATTGGCTGATCGGTGCGCCAGCGGTCGAGGTTGCTATGGAAGCGGATTGCTTTTAGGCGATCGCCCTCACCGAGGTTCGATCCGTGCGGATCGTGGCCGAGTTTGTTGAGACCACCGGTCAGACTGCCCGCGAGCAGGCGAAGTTGAAGCAGCCCCTCATCGCTCAGCGCGACGAAAGGTCCGCGCAGCACGGTGGCCAGGGAGATGGAATCGCGCGGGTTCGCAACTACGCGAAGGAGCGCGGTCACATCGCGGCCCGTTCGTGAGAGAAGATACGAGGCGCGCCGTCCGCAGACGTATGGGACGCCGGCGCGATCAAAGGCTTCGAGGATCGGCGTCATGGAATCGCCGCCGCGGCAGAGTACGGCGAAGTCGCGGAATTCGGCAGGGCGCGTTTCGCCCGGTGCGCCGAGGCGGAGGTTGCCCTCGAGTTCGCAAACCCGATGCGCGATCCAGGCGGCTTCCCGCGATCGGGCGGCATCACGATCTTCGAAGTCCATAATCTTCAGGACCTCGATGCATGGCTCATCTTTGGCCGCGAACCGCCCATTGGCGATTAGTTCACGATCCTCGATTCCGGCTTCGCTTCCGAGGAGTGCCCTTACGCAGGTCAGGATCGCGTTTCGGCTGCGGAAGTTGTCGCGCAGATCGACGAGTTGCGCACCTGCATTCGATACTTCCCGCTGATAGTTTGCGAAAATATCCGGACGCGCGTGGCGAAATCCGTAGATGGATTGATTCCGATCGCCGACGCCGAAGAATGCGCCTTCCGAACGGAGCTGGCGGATCAATTCTGCCTGTTGTCCGTTTACGTCCTGGAACTCGTCCAGCATGACCTGGCGGAACTGCTTTTGCACTCGCTCGCGGATGTCAGGGTGATCGCGCAGCAGCGCGATGGCGTAGCGCTCCAGGTCGTTGAAATCCACTCGTCCGACGGCCTGCTTTCGCTTGCGGTATTCGTCATCGAACAGTGCGAGGGCGTCGAAGATCAGCGCCCGGAACGGAGCAACGTGACGATTTACCGCGCCCGTTGAAGCACGGCCCAGCAATTCGCGATACTGCTCCAGTTCCGGCTTATTGTCCGACGGCACGCGGCGAGCCAGTGGATTCAGATCTTTGAGCAAGCGCAGGAAACTTTCCAAATCGATTGCATCCGATACAGGAGGATTGCGGCAGATTTCCAGCAGGCGCGACTTCTCTTCCATCTGCACCGAACTCAGTTTGAAAGGCCAGCCCTTGACGAACTCATTCAGGGCAGTCAGGAGTTGCGCACAACTCACGGGCGAGGGCTCGCCGAGGCCACGCACCTGGGCAATCGACATACCCGCGGAGCGAATTCCGTCATAAACTCCGACGATTTCGCGCCCCAGATAGGGTTGATGCAACGCCTCGATGGCCGCCAGCGTTTCCGTGCGGCGCGCCTCCGTAATGGCATCGAGCGCGAAGTGGACGCACTCCCGCTGCAGACGCTCGGCTTCGCGAGGGCTGAGAATTGAGAAGCGCGGATCGAGTCCGGCGGCGATCGCGTTCTCACGCAGCAGCTTCATGCAGAAGCCATGAACCGTTGACACCCAGGCGGAGGATTCGAGTTCGCGTCTGCGCTCGGCGTCATGCTCGAACGCTCCGGCGAGCTTCGCCTTCATGTTCGCGGCGGCTTTTTCCGTGAAAGTGATGGCGAGGATTTCGCGCGCGTCGAATTTCTCAAGATCGATGAGCTTTCGGTAGCGCTCAACGAGGACGGTCGTCTTTCCAGACCCGGGGCCCGCAACGACGCAGACGTCGCTGCGCCGGTATGCGATGGCGCTCAATTGATCGGGAGTAAACTCAGGCACCGGCTACTCCGATGTGAATAAGATCACCGGTCTGTTGTTCTTCGATGCGGCAGGTATTGCGGTAATCGCACCAGATGCAGTCGTCCGGCGTATGCGGCTCAGCGTGGATGTCGCCTGCGAGAAACGACTGCAGCCTCGCTACGATGCGATCGCGGGCGCTGTCAATCCAGTCTGCCGGCATATCCAGCAGTTCCAGGCTCGCGCCCGGAATTGAGCCCCAGCCGATGGTCTTTCCGCCCTCGCGAATAGCGAGGAACACCATCGCAACCGGATTGAGACCGCGCTTCTCGCGAACGGAGAGTGCGTAGAGCTGGCCCTGCAGACTGGTCTCGCTTTCCACGAGCTTATCGACGTTTTTCACTTTGCCGCTTTTGTAATCGACGATAATGCAGTCGCCGTTACCGAGATGATCGATGCGATCAAGCCGGCCGACCGCGGTGACACCGCCCGGAAAATCGATGGTGCAATCGACTTCGGTTTCCGTCGATTCCGCAGGCCAGCGACCGATCTCATTCACCTCAGCCGCGATGCGGCGCGCGACGATGCGCTGTACTTCAAGGTCATATCCGGGGGGAATATTGTCTTTACGGCAGCCTTCGCTGAAGGCGTGTTCGAAGACATCGACGAAATTGCGGGTCTTGTCTTTGAGCCACTCTTCCATCGCGGAGTGGAAGACGATGCCGATGAACCTGGGGTTGAGGCGATCCGCGGGGCGCTTCGGCGCCTCTTTCAGCTTCAATGTGCGGTCGGCGAAGAACAGGAAACGGCATTTCGCCAACCGCTCGAATGCGGTGATTCCGATGGTGCGGTGCTGCTCTGCGAGCACTGGCAGGGACGCTTCGCTGAGACTGCCTGCGATGCCAGGAGCGGCCGGAAAATGGCTCAGCGCAGGGCGGCATTGCCGGGCGTTTTCCGCAGCAGCAACTTCGGCAAGAAACCGCGAGGGTTCCACCGACTGCCCTCCGGAACTGCGTGCCGCGACGGTCAGGATCAGGTTGTCTTTGGCACGTGATTTCAGCGATTCGAACAGGAATTCTTCATCGCGATCTTCATCGGTCGCTGTGCGGAGGGGAATTCCCTGCCCGCGCAGGGGCGCGATCTCGGCATCGGAGAACAAGAGATTCTGGGGATGGCGCCGCGGATAATCGCGCGCGTTCATCCCGCAGACGATGAGCGCGCTGACTTCCCACTGCCGGGCTTCGAATGCGCTCATGACGTGAACCGTGTTTCCGCGATCGTCAGGCATGCTCATGGCGGCGGAATCGAGTTCTTCAAGCAAAGCGGTGTGAAAGTCGGCGAGCGAGACTTCCGCATCCGGCGGCCAAAGACAGGTGGCCGTTTCGAGCGCACCAGACCAGGAGCGCAGGGCCGCGGTGTGCGTTCGCGCTGTTTCCACCGCCGCATAATTATTCGGTTCGCTGATTGTGCGCACGCGGTAGACGCTGGCGGCGAAGTCCTGCAGGCGGCGCTGCCAGGTGGCGGGGCGAGCCTTTTGACTGACCCAGGCTTCGACCTTCGCACAATCCGAAATGCGCGAACGAAGCCATTCGGAATCGCACAGCGCCAATAGTCGGGCGGCGCCTCGTCCCGGCATAGCCTCGCGCACCTGAAAGTCGAATCGATCGAAGTCGGCCGTGTGTCCCCAGGCGGGATGGGCGCGGAGGGCTTTTATGGTGTCGGCGTAGTCCCAGCCGTTCAAGGCGCAAGCGATGATTCCGCCGAGAAATGCGGTGACCGGATGGTGGCGCAGCGACCTGGAGAAGTAGTAGCGCGCAGGTATTCCGAAGCGGTTAAATGTAGTGCGCAGGAGCGGCAACCAGGTATCTACGTCGCGTAACGCTATGGCGACCTGGTGGAAGGGCGTGCCGCACGCGTTTAGCTCCAGAATGCGGCGCGCGATTTCATCTGCCTCCCGTTCTGGCGACGGGGCTATGACGACAATCGTTTTCGGATTGCGGGCGCGGCCCGGTAGCAGGCGATCGGCCGCACCTCGTGACATGGCAAAGCGGCGGACATCGTCAGTAATGGGCGAATCCGTGAGCGTCAGCGCCACTTCGTTCTGTTGGTCCAGCGCTTCGATGAGCGTCCGTTCGAGAGGACTGAAACTCAGGAAGCCATCGAAGAAGAAGATGCCGCCCTGGCCGGCCGATTCGGCGGCTGCGCGCAGGACAGCGCCGCGTGTCGCAAATCCCCGGGCAGCGACCGCTGCCTCGACTTCCGTCCAGACTCGCAAAAACGCTTTACCTCTCGATGTGAGAGAGCGCACACGCGCCAGACGGGCTGGAGTGCATCCGGCATTCTCGAACTGGCCGATTGTTTCGAGGACGACATCCGCCATCCCCTGCGTTTCCGCAACGCCCGAGAATGCAGACAGATTCAGGCGAGTGAGTGCGCCGCGAATCAGCGCGCGCAGAAGTCCGGTGGAAACCAGGCGAAGGTTTGGGGCGTGTTCCTGTGCGAGTTTGCTGAGCGATACAACGGTTCGGGGCTGAATCACCAGTCCAGCCCTCACCAGCTCGTGCCGATAGTGGCGGACGAGAGTCGCGGTGGGCACAACGATACGGACCGATTCGCGACCTTCCTTCAAAGCCTGCGCATACTCGTGGAAGACGAGCGCGGTCTTCCCGGAACCAGGGGCGCCTCGAATCAGTCGCATGTGAACAGCGGCATGGCCTTACCGTAGCAGGCTGATTTTCGCGGAATGAAGTAAAATTGACTATGGCATCCGCGAGCGCGGAATTCGGCTTTGTTTTGAATGGCAGGCGGGTGGAGGTGTCGGGCGAGGCGCCGCAGACCTCGCTGCTTGACTTCGTTCGCGGCCGCGGGCTCACCGGCGCGAAAGAAGGTTGCGCCGAGGGTGAGTGCGGCGCTTGTGCGGTACTTCTGCTCACGGAAGATGCAGAGGGGCGGACAGCCTGGCAGTCAGTGAATAGCTGTCTGATTCCTTTGCCCGCCGTTGCGGGACGTGAAGTCTGCACCGTGGAAGCGCTCGCGGACAACGGACAACTAGCACGGGTGCAACGCGCGATGGTTGATCACAATGGATCGCAGTGCGGCTACTGCACGCCGGGGTTCGTTGTCAGCATGTTTGCGGAACATCATCGACCGGGACGCGCAGAGCCGGACGTTCATGCGCTGGGAGGGAATCTTTGCAGGTGTACCGGATATCGTCCGATCAGCGATGCACTGCTTTCGGTTGGTGGTCCCGATCCGGGCGCATGCGCGGACCGACTCAGCGGGGTCTGTGCATCGTCTGTTCCGATCGACTACGAGGTGAAGCAGGGCCGGTTCTCGCGGCCGCAGTCTTTGCAGGCATGCCTTGAATTGGCGGCGGCCAATCCGGAGGCGCGTTTTGTTGCAGGGAATACCGATTTCGGCGTGGTCACGAATCTGCGCGGGGAGCGATTTCGACACCTGATCAGCGTGGAGGCCGTTCCTGAGCTCATGCAGTTTAACGATGGCCCGGACGCCGTGGAGATCGGCGCGGGCCTGACGCTTTCCGCTATTGGAGATCATTGGCGAAGTGCTCCGCCTGTTGTTCGCGAGTGGATACCACTGTTTGCGTCGATTCTGATTCGGAATCGCGCTACGCTCGGCGGCAACCTGGCGACGGCCTCTCCGATCGGCGATGCTGCGCCGCTGCTGCTTGCTCTGGATGCGGAGGTTGTTATTTCAGGACTTGCCGGCGGGCGAACATTTCCCCTGAACGAGTTCTTTCTCGGGTACCGCAAGACTGTACTTGCGCGTGGGGAGATCATTCGCGCCATTCGGATTCCGAAGCCGTTTGCGCAATTCGCACGGTTCTACAAAGCTGCGAAGCGTAGTCTTGATGACATCAGTACTGTGGCAGCCTGTTTCGCGTTCACACGCGCGGCGGGGGGACGGATCGTTCAGGCTCGGATTGCATATGGAGGAGTCGCAGCCGTTCCGGTGCGCGCGGTTACGGCTGAACAAGCGCTCAAAGGTACGTATGGAGGGGCCGCCGATCTCGCGCGAGCAAAGGCTGCGATTCGATCCGCGCTTCGTCCCATTGGCGATCACCGCGGCTCTGCCGAGTACCGACTGGCGCTTGCTCAGTCGCTGCTCGATAAATTTTGGTTCGAACAGTTCAGCGAGGTGGCCGCTTGAGCACGATACTTGAAGCGCCCGCGATGACTGCGACACCGCATGAGAGTGCACACGAGCATGTAACGGGCGAAGCACTCTACACGGATGACCTGCTCGCGCACTTCCCCGGCCTGCTGCACGCGTGGCCGGTCATGTCGCCGCATGCGCACGCAGTCGTGACCGATCTTCCGTTGCATTGCGCGCTGGAAGAGCCTGGAGTTGTGGCGACGCTTGGAGCGGAAGATGCGCCGGGCGAGGCCAATTCCGGTGCGAATCGACATGATGAACCGCTGTTTCCCGCTGAGGCGCTGCATCATTTACAGCCAGTTGCGTGGGTTCTCGGCGAAACGCTGGAAGCTGCGCGCCTTGGCTCGCTTCGGGTTCAGGCTACGTTTGAAAAACTGCCGGCGATCGTTTCGATTGAAGACGCGATTACAGTTCGGAGCTTTCATTCCGGTCCATTTCGTATTCGACGGGGAGATGCGGCTGCGGCAATCGACGCCAGTCCGCATACGCTGAGCGGAGAACTGCGCATCGGAGGTCAGGAGCACTTCTATCTGGAGACACAGTGCGCACTGGCGCGGCCCGACACTTCCGGCGGCATCATCGTCGATTGTTCCACGCAGCACCCGAGCGAAACGCAGGAGGTCGTTGCGCGCATTCTCGGCATTTCGCGCAATCAGATTACAGTTGAGTGCCTGCGTATGGGCGGCGCGTTCGGTGGCAAGGAAGTGCAGGCGAATCCGTGGGCTGCGATTGCGGCACTGGGAGCATTTAAGACAAAGCGCCCGGTTCGTCTTCGGTTGCCCCGGCACCTTGACATGGCGCTCACGGGCAAACGCCATCCTTTTCTGGCGAAGTATACGGTTGGCTTTGATGCGGAGGGTCGATTACGCGGGCTGCAGCTTAGCCTCTGGTCGGATGGCGGCTGGAGTCTCGACCTTTCCGATCCGGTGATGTGGCGTGCGCTGTTCCACTGCGACAACGCTTATCTGATTCCCGCCCTTGACGCCGAAGGCTACGTTTGCAAGACCCATAAGACGTCGCAGACTGCGTTTCGCGGTTTCGGCGGGCCGCAAGGCATGATCGTGATCGAAGACATTCTCGATCGCATTGCGCGAACGCTGGGTATTGAGCCGGATGTTGTGCGCGAGCGCAACTTCTATCGGGAAGGCGATGCTGCGCACTACGGACAGCACATCAAAGATGCCGACCGCATCGCGCGCATCTGGGAAGAACTGAAGGAGAGCTCCCGGTTCGCGGCGCGTCAATCGGAGGTGGCGTGCTTCAATGCGGCGCATCCGCATACGAAGCGCGGCCTTGCCATCACCCCGGTAAAATTCGGCATCTCATTCACCGCGACTTTCTACAACCAGGCCGGCGCGTCAGTATTGGTTTATCGCGATGGCAGCGTTCAGGTGAATCACGGCGGCACCGAAATGGGCCAGGGGCTGCACACAAAGATTATTCGGATCGCCGCGCGCGAACTCGGTGTGAGCGAAGACGCGATCCGAATCATGCCGACCAGCACCGGCAAGATTCCGAATACGTCGGCTACTGCGGCATCGGCCGGAACCGATTTGAATGGCGCCGCCGTGGCAGACGCTTGCCGGAAGATCGTCGAGCGCCTTGACGCGATGCCCAAAGCGGCGCACCAGACCTTTGCACAAACCGTGGAGGCTGCCTACAAAGCCCGCATCCCTCTCTTCGCCCAGGGTTTTTACAGCACACCGGAGATTCATTACGATCCGGCGACCGCCACCGGCCAACCGTTCTTTTATTACGCCTACGGTGCGGCGGTGTCCGAGGTGGAAATCGATGGTTTCACCGGCGCTTATCGAACGCTGCGGGTCGATATCCTGCAGGATGTGGGCGACTCCATATCTCCGTCTATTGATCGCGGACAGATCGAAGGCGGATTCCTGCAGGGCGTGGGATGGCTCACTCTCGAAGAGCTTCTGTGGGATTCCGAAGGACGCGTCTCCACTGCGGGCGCATCTACTTATAAGCTGCCTTCATGGGCGGAGGTTCCGGCAGTATTCAACGTTTCGTTCCTGCCACGGGCGAGGCAGGAAGACGTGATCTTCGGCAGTAAGGCCGTGGGCGAGCCGCCGCTCATGCTCGCGTTTGCAACGCGGGAAGCGATTCGCGCAGCTATCGCGGCATTTGGCAAGCCTGGCACGGTAATTCCGCTCGACAGCCCCGCTACCCCGGAACGTGTGTTCCGTGCGATACGAACGCTGCGTGGAGAAAGCATTTGACGGCGTCGGCGTTGTCCACCGCTTCCCGGGCGCGACTTCGCACCAAGAAGATCCCGCCGGAACACCAGAGCGTGGAGATTCTGCGCTCCATGATTTTCCACACACCGCGCAATCCTTTCGTCGACGGACAGGCGCTGACTGCGATTGCCGATGGCGCTCTCGCGATTCGTAACGGACGCATCGCCGCGTGCGGCGATTACATTGAGGTGCGCGCCGAGTTCCCCGATGCCGTGGTGCGCGACATGCGCGACGGCTGCATTCTGCCAGGGCTGGTCGATTGCCATGTCCATTTTCCGCAATCGCGAATTATTGGTGGACTGGGCTATTCCCTGCTTGACTGGCTTGAAACGATCACGCTGCCGGAAGAGGCGCGGATGGCTGACGCCGCTTATGCGCGCATTCTTGCGAGGGAGTTCACGCACGGTCTGGTTTCGCATGGTACGACTACCGCGCTGGTTTTCGGATCGCATTTTGCAGAGGCTACGGCAGAGCTTTTTCGCGCGGCAGAGCATCGCGGCATTCGGGTGATTGCGGGCCTGGTGTTATCGGATCGGATGCTGCGACCGGAACTGCACCGCGCAGCCGACTCCGCTTATGCTGACTGCAAAGCGCTAATTCACCAATTTCATGGCTGCAACCGCCTCAGCTACGCGGTGACACCGCGCTTCGCACTTTCGGCAAGCGAGCCGATCCTCGAAGTCTGCCAGACACTGCTCCGCGAGACGCATAATCTCACCTTCACCACCCACATGAACGAAAGCCAGGCGGAGATCGCGGAAGTGGCTCGGCTGTTTCCGTCCGCACCCGACTACCTTGGCGTTTATGAGAAGTTCGATCTGCTTGGCCGGCATTCTCTGCTTGCGCATAACGTTCACACGACGGACTCCGAACTGGCGCGTATGGCGTCGCGCAAGGCGTCGGTGGTCCACTGCCCGTGCAGCAACGCCGCGCTGGGCAGCGGCATCTTTCCCATGCGCCGTCATCTTTCCGCGGGCGTGCATTTCTCTTTGGGTACGGACGTTGGCGGCGGAACTGGTTTCGGGGTAATGAAAGAGGCATTGCAGAGTTATCTGCTTCAGCGCCTAGCCCCTGAGGCGATGACCCTGACCGCCGAACAGCTTCTCTGGCTCGCAACCGGCGCGGGGGCGCAGGCATTATCGATGGAATCGGAAATCGGCGATTTTGTAGCAGGAAAGGCTGCCGACCTCGTCTATATAAAACCGGCGTCCGGCAGCACGCTGCATTGTGTCCTGCCTAATCTCGATGACCCCGAGCGTATCCTCACCGCGTTATTTACGCTTGCCGGACAGGACAGCATCGCCCAGGTTCGCGTGGAAGGCGACGTCGTTTTCGAGGCGAAGCCATGACGCTAAATGACCTCAACACCTTCCCGAAGGAGCGATTTGTGGACAGCGTGGGATGGGTATTCGAGCATTCCCCCTGGGTTGCCGAACGCGCGTGGAAGCGGCGGCCGTTCGTGTCCTTCGACGATCTTGCCACGAAGATGATTCAGGAAGTGCAGGCGGCATCTCCCAACGAACAGCTCGCCCTGCTTAAGGCCCATCCCGATCTGGGCACGCGCGCAAAGGTCAGCGCGACGTCAGCAGCCGAGCAATCCGGCGCCGGCCTCGACAGACTGAGTAAATCGGAATACGACCAGTTGCTGCGTCTGAATACGGACTACAAGAAGCGATTTGGCTTTCCGTTTCTCTTCGCAGTCAAGGGCAGCGACAAAAATGCAATCTTCGAAGCCCTGAAGCGCCGGATCAAATCCGCACCCGAACAGGAATTTCAGGTCGCGCTCGGGCACGTATTCCGCATTGCAAGATTTCGTCTGGAGGAAACCATCTCGTCATGAACACGTTCGCAAGCGGACCCAGGCAGCACTATTACGGCAAGGGCGATGTAATCGTCTATCGCCTCTATCGTGACGACAGACCGAATCCCGTCTTCGGTGCAAATGTCAAGATTCTGATCTATGGCGAAGCCTTCTGGCAGACCTATACGACTGGCGATAACACCGGCCTCATTGCCACCGATTCGATGAAGAACTTTGTTCAGCGTGAAGCGATGAATTTCACCGGCAACGATCTCTATTCGTTTTGCCGGTTCCTGGCTGAGAAGTTTCTCGATCGCTACCCGCAGGCAGACGGAGCGCAGGTTTCGGCAGAGGAGATTCCTTATACGCCAGTTGGCGATGGTGAAGTTGCGTTCGCGCCGACTGGTCCATCGCGAGCCACTGCGGTAATCGAACTGATTCGCGAAGGCGGCAAACTGCGAACCGTGGAAGCGCGCTCCGGGATCGCGGGCTTCCGGCTGCTGCGTCTGAAAGGCAGCGCTTTTTCCGGCTTCGTTCGCGACGAATACACTACCCTGCCCGACATCAGGGATCGTCCACTCCACATGTGGCTTGACCTCGACTGGACGTATACAGACACGCCTGCGGATGTAAGTGCACAGGTACGCGCCGTTGTGGAAGGAGTATTCCATGGCTTCGAGTCCGGAAGCATCCAGGAGATCATCTATCAGATCGGACACAAGATGCTCACTGAAATTTCTGAGATTGAAGAGATTCGCCTCGAAGCCAATAATCGTACGTGGGACACGATCTCCGAACAGGGCCTTTCCACCGGCGTCTATACGGATGCGCGTCCACCGTATGGATGCCTTGGTCTCACGGTGCGCAGGTCATAACAATATGGCGAAGATTTCCACTCATATTTTGGATACCGCTGCCGGAAAACCCGCCGTGGGCGTTAAGGTGGAGCTGAAATATGGAGGCGTCACGGTCGGCGATGCAATCACTAATACCGATGGGCGCACCGATGCGCCACTTCTTGCGGGCGACGCCATTCCCACGGGCTTCTATGATCTTGTCTTCTATATCGGGCAGCACTTCCAGCAGCCGGGAGTTCCCTTTTTAAATGCGATTGTGATTCGCTTCGGCGTCGATGATCCGAATGGACACTATCACGTGCCGTTATTAGTCTCGCCTCACGGCTATACAACGTATCGGGGATCATGAGAGCGCTGGCCGAGAAGGTAATTCGGATCTGCCGCGAACTGGCGCTCTGCAGTGAGGAACCAGGCCGCACGACGCGAACTTTCCTTTCACAGCCGATGCGTCAGGTGCATGGCATTCTCGGCGCCTGGATGCGCGAAATGGGAATGCAGATTCGCATCGATGCAGCGGGGAACCTCCGCGGTGTGCGCGCGACCTCCGCAGCCAGAGTGCTTATTGGCTCGCATCTCGATACGGTACCCAATGCCGGCGCGTTTGATGGAATTCTCGGAGTCGTTCTCGCGATTGCTCTCGCCGAGGCCGTTCCCGAATCTCCATTGGAGATCGTTGGCTACTCCGAAGAAGAGGGTGTGCGGTTCGGTTTCCCCTTCATCGGAAGCCGCGCACTGGTGGGTTCGCTTGATGCCGTCACGCTTTTCCGCAGGGATCGCGATGGGATTTCAGTCGCCGAGGCTGTCCGCAGTTTCGGACTTGATCCGGAAGAGATACCCGGCGCGGTCATCTCGCCATCAATCGCCGCGTTTCTGGAATTCCATATTGAGCAGGGACCTGTGCTTGACTATTCAGGTCTTCCGCTCGGTATCGTGGATAACATCGTGGGTCAAAGCCGCCTGAAACTCACCTTCACCGGCAAGGCCAATCATGCGGGCACCACTCCAATGGCGCTTCGTCGCGATGCGCTGGTCGCCGCCGCGGAGTGGATTCTGGAAGTGGAACGCTATGCCTGTGCGGGCAGCGAACTGGTGGCGACAGCAGGAACCCTCACTATATTGCCCAACGCGGGCAACGTAATTCCCGGCGAAGTTCAGGTCAGTCTTGACGTGCGGCACGCGAGCGATACAGAGCGCCTGGCGGCGGTTCATGCGCTGGTTCAGCAAGCTGCCGACATCGCTCTGCCGCGGGGCATTGAGTTTCACTATGAAATGACACTCGATCAACCGGCCGTCGCACTCGACCCAACGCTCCGCGCTCGTCTGGAACAGGCTGTCCAGCGCGCCGGCTATCCCGCTCGACACATCAACAGCGGAGCGGGGCACGACGCCATGATTCTCGCGCCACACATTCCAACCGCGATGCTCTTTCTGCGCAGTCCTGGCGGATTGAGTCATCATCCGGACGAGGGTGTGAACGTTGAAGACGTTCAGGCCGCTCTCGAAACAGGAGTGCAATTCCTCGTCCATGCCTGAACTCCTGATTCGCGGCGGAGATGTCGTAACGCCGGAAGGTATTGTCCATGCCGACATCGGGGTCGACGGTGGATACATTACTGCGATAGAACCGAAGCTCGCCGGTGGCGATCGTGAATTCGATGCTCGTGGCCTCACAATCCTTCCCGGCGTCATCGATGTCCACGTTCATTTCAACGAGCCGGGCCGCGAGGATTGGGAAGGCGTCGCCACGGGTAGCCGCGCGCTCGCAGCGGGAGGCGGCACGATGTTTATCGACATGCCGCTGAACTCTACGCCCTGCACGACAACGGCCCAGGCGTTTGAGGAAAAACGCATCGCTCTTGAAGCATCCTCCATCACCGACTTCGCGCTCTGGGGGGGAATCATCCCCGGCAATGTCGCAGATCTGGAGGAGCTTGCCGCGCAGGGGGCGATTGGCTTCAAAGCCTTCCTCTGCAACTCAGGTCTTGAGGAATTCCCACCGTCGGATGACGCCACCCTCGAAGCCGCAATGTACATCGCTGCGCGACTCGACCTGCCTGTGGCGATTCACGCTGAAAACGAGGCCGTCACGAGCGCACTGGCGCAGCAACAAATCGCATCCGGCCGGACAGATATTCGCGCATACCTCGCATCGCGTCCCGTGGCAGCCGAAGTGGAGGCGATACGACGCGCAGGAGAACTCGCGCGGAAAACCGGGTGTGCTCTTCACGTCGTTCATATCAGTTCGGGCAGCGGTGTCGCGGCGGCGCTGGAAGCGCGTGCCGCAGGGGCGAATATCTCAATCGAAACCTGCCCGCACTACCTCTGCTTCACAGAGGAAGACATGCTCCGCATCGGCGCAATCGCAAAGTGCGCGCCGCCGCTACGCGAAGCACACGAGCGCGAGGCACTCTGGGCGTCTATTCTCCGAAACGAAATCGATATCATCGGCTCCGACCACTCGCCTTGCGCACCCGAACTCAAAGATCGATTATCGTTCTTTGAAATCTGGGGCGGCATCGCAGGCGTGCAGTCCACGCTGCCTGCGTTACTTGATGAGGGGTATCGCGCGCGTGGCCTGCGCCTCGAGCGCATCGCCGCCCTTACCGCCACACATGGAGCGCGACGCTTTCGTCTCGAAGGGAGAGGCGCGATACTCCCGGGATTTCGCGCCGATTTCGCCTGCATCGATCCCGAAGGCGAAACGTTAACCTGCGCCGAAGCACTTCTGCAAAAACACCGCGTCAGCCCGTATGTCGGAATGAGATTCCGCGGTGCGGTGCGGGCCACGTTTCGGCGCGGTGAACTCATCTGTTCTGATGGAAAGATAGCGGAAAACGCAAGGCCCGGACGCTTCGTTCGGCCCGGCTCGGGAGGATAATGCAGCACCTTGGTCACACACGCGGCGCGAACGCCCGCGATCACCTTTTATTAACGCCCGATACTTTTGTGCGCGCGCCGTTGCCCGGCATGCGCAACGCGATGGCCATCGTTCACGCGGCGCCGGCGAATGGCGCGGGTTTCACCGCATATACGGCCGAATTCAACGCGAATGGCGGGATGGAAACTGGCGCCGCGCAGATGTTCCTGTACGTCCTCGAAGGCTTTGTTACCGTCGATCACACTACACTTTCGCCGGGTCAGTACGTGTATTTGCCGCCTTCGGCCGGCACGCCAATTGTGACTCACGGCCGCGCGCGAGCGTTCGTGATCGAGAAGCCGCATACGCCACCGGGGGCAGTTCCCGCGACATTTACGGGCGATGAAGAAGCCATCGATCCATCGCCGCTTGATGGTGAACCCGACATAGAAGTTCGCCGTCTCCTGCCGGACGACACTGCGTTCGATTTTGCCGTCAACACGATGCTGTATCCGCCGGGCGCCTCCCTGCCAATGGTGGAAAGCCACGTCATGGAGCATGGTTTACTAATGCTCGAGGGCGGAGGCATCTATCGTCTTGGCGAGCGCTGGTATCCAACCAATGCAGGCGACTTCATCTGGATGGCGCCCTACTGCCCGCAGTGGTTCGGCGCCATTGGCAGGAAGCCGGCGAAATACCTCATATACAAAGATTGGAATCGCCACCCACTGGGGCTCGCATGAATCGACTCGAGGGCGAACTCAATCAGCTCGCGCAGTTCTCAGCGATTGCCGCGCCGGAAGTGGAACGCATCGTCTTCACCGAACAAGACCTGCGCGCCCGAAAATGGCTGACTGGACTCTGCGAAGCAGCAGGTTTGATCGTTCGCGTCGATCCGGCAGGAAACACCTTTGCGCGCTGGGAGGGGACTCGCCCGGAACTACCCGCCATCGCAACCGGCTCGCACATTGACGCCATTCCACATTCGGGACGCTATGACGGAACGGTTGGCGTGCTCGGCGGGCTTGAAGCAATTCGCCTCCTGCAGGAACGCGGCGCCAAACCGGAGCGATCCATCGAGCTGATTCTGTTCACTTCTGAAGAGCCAACCCGTTTTGGTATCGGCTGCCTGGGCAGCCGACTCATGAGCGGCGTCCTCGGTCCGGAGGCCGATGATTCACTGAAGGACAAGCAAGGCGCAACCCTGCGCGAAGTCCGTAACGCTGCGGGTTTCCAGGGCGACCTGAGCAGGACCAGACTCCCGAAAGGCCACTACGCCGCGTTCGTGGAACTGCACATCGAACAGGGTCCGCTGCTCGAACAGCGCGGCATTCCGATCGGACTGGTAACCGCCATTGCCGCGCCAGCCAGCCTTCGTATCGAAATCCAGGGCGAAGGCGGACACGCAGGCGCGGTCCTAATGCACACTCGCCATGATGCCTTTCTGGCTGCCGCTGAAATCGCCCTCGCGCTGGAAGCTTCCGCGCGCAATACCGGCTCAATCGATAGCGTAGCTACCACCGGTATCTGTGAAGTCTTCCCCGGTCTTGTAAACAGCGTGCCCAGCCACGCGCGGCTTGAGGCGGACATCCGCGATATCGATGGTCCGCGTCGCGACAGCATGATTGCATGCCTCAATAAAGCCTGCGCCGACGTTGCCGCAATCCGGGGCGTAAAGGTATCCATTGAAGTCGTCAACTGCGACGCTCCCGCCACGTGCGATCCACACATCGTCGAATCCGCGGCTGCCGCCTGCAAGGCCGAAGGCATCGCGTTCGATCACATGGTAAGCCGGGCCTACCACGACTCGCTGTTTATGGCGCGCATCTGCCCCACATCGATGATTTTCATCCCGTGCCGCAACGGCGTCAGCCATCGCCCCGACGAATACGCATCGCCGGGCGATCTCGCGCGCGGTGTGAAGATTCTCGCCAAAACTCTGGCGCAACTCGCGTCTGAAGGATAAGATCATGCGCTCCATTCGCCGCTCCCCGGTGCTCATCCTGCCGCTCTGCTTCACGGCGGCGATTGCGCAGCAGAAGAAGCCCGTCACCGTCGATGCCATCGGAGGGAGTGCGCGGGGCGTCGCGGAATCCGTCCGATGGTCGCCCTCCGGAGTAAGCTTTGCACTCAGCCGCGGAGGAAACCTTTCTGTCTACGATGTGGCCACGAACAAACAGCGCGACGTAATCGCACTCAGCAAGCTCGATTCCGCCGCCGCGCGAACCAGTACGCCTAAAATCACGGACTGGACCAATCGCCGCGTCAGCGAACGCGATATCCAGTGGTTTTCCGATAACCGCCACCTTCTCGTTCTCTCCGGCGGCGATCTCTTCGTGGTCGATTCCGAAAAAGGGAGCTTCGAACCGCTCCTCCACACACCAGACGATGAACGCGATCCGCGCCTTTCGCCAGACAACAAGTTCGCCTCGTTCCGACGGGGCCACGATCTCTATGCAGTCGAAATCGCCACAAAGAAAATCACGCGTCTAACGAGCGATGGCTCAGACACGCTTCTAAACGCCGAACTCGACTGGGTCTATCCGGAAGAGCTCGAACTCGGCACCGCCCACTGGTGGGCGCCCGATAGCCGGTCCATCGCCTACCTGCAATTCGATGTTTCGCGTGAACCGATCTTCCCGCAGGTTTCGCTGCTCAACGCGCGCGGGGTGCTCGAGCCCGAGCGCTATCCCAAAGCAGGCGACCCCAACGCGGGAGTCCGCCTCGGAATCGTTTCCGTCGCCGGCGGCCCGACAAAGTGGATGGAACTGGGCTCACCATCCGACAATCTTCTGGCGCGCGTTGCATGGTCACCAACAAGCCATGACATCATGGCCGTTCGTCTCAATCGCGTGCAGAATAAGCTCGATATCCTGCTGGCGAACGCGCAGACCGGCTCTGCCAGGACCGTGCTCCACGAAGAAGACAAGTTCTGGATCAACACCCGGAGCGAGCCGCAATTCCTTAGCCCCGACCGCTTCCTCTGGACAAGCGAACGCAGTGGGTACCGCCACCTCTACGTCTACGGAATCGATGGAAAGCAGCGCATTCAACTCACCGCCGGCGACTGGGAAGTTGACCACCTGGCGGGCGTCGATGAGAAGCACCAGCGCGTCTATTACACCTCAACTGAGGCCAGCCCGATTGAGCGCCAGCTTTATGTCGTCGGTCTGGATGGCACCGGGAAACGACGCATCACGCAGGCTGCGGGCACACATACCCCGAGCGTTTCGCCAAACGGAGAATACATTCTGGATGACTGGAGCAATGTCTCTTCCCCGCCGCGCACGATCCTTTACAGCGGTGAAGGCGCCGAAGTTGCGGTCTATCGCGAGGCCAATAAAGCGGTCCTCGACTACGATCTGCAGCCCGTGGAGAACCTCTCGTTAAAAACGAAAGACGGCACCACGCTCTATGCGCATCTCATCAAGCCCGCCGGTTTCGATGCCAGCCGCAAGTACCCCGCAATCGTGGATGTCTACGGAGGGCCCGATGTACAGCGCGTAACCGATTCGTGGTCCGGTGTCACGCTGAATCAGCTATTCGCGCAGCGCGGCTTCGTAGTCTGGCAGCTCGATAATCGGGGCTCGAAAGGCCGCGGCCACGCCTTTGAATCGTTGATCTATCACAATATGGGTGCGCAGGAGCTTGCGGATCAGAAGGAAGGTATCGAGTATCTGGTTTCTCTCGGCTTCGTTGACCGGCATCGCATCGGAATCACCGGCTGGAGCTATGGCGGCTACATGACGCTCTACACAATTACCCACGCGCCGGGTCTGATCAAAGCCGCGGTCGCGGGAGCGCCGGTCACCAACTGGCGCAATTACGATTCCATCTACACCGAGCGATACATGGGGCTGCCGGAAGAAAACCCGACTGGTTACAGCGCGAGTTCGCCTGTGGCTGCGGCGGCTTCGCTGGGCGATACAAAGCTCCTCATCCTGCATAACATTGAAGACGACAACGTCCACTTCCAGAACACTATGCAGATGGCCGCTGCGCTCGAAAACGCCGGAAAGAACTTCTTCATGGTGGTGTACCCGGAAAAGACGCACGGCGTCACAGGCCCTCCGGGACGCCAGATGCTTGACGAAACCGCAAAGTTCTTCGAAGACAATCTGAAGTAATGGATCCGATCCTCAAATGGGCGCGAGCGAATCAGCCTGCGCTGATCCGGTTCATTCGCGAACTGGTGGAGTGCGAATCACCCACGAATGTACCCGAAGCAGTGACACGGTGCGCCACCTTGATTGCCGACTCACTCGCCGAAATCGCAGATGGACGTCTGCTCCCAAATCCGGGCGCAGGACGAACCTACCTCTGCGAATTCCGGTTACCGGGGAAGCAAACATCCGAACGCATTCTCGCTCTCGGCCACTCCGATACCGTCTGGCCGCTCGGAACGCTCCGCACGATGAAGTTCCGGCGCCAGGATGGGCGCCTTTATGGACCCGGTGTTCTCGATATGAAAGCCGGCATCGCAATCTTCGCTTTTGCTATGCGGGCTCTGCGCGAACTCGAGATCCCTGTTCCAAACCAGGTGGGACTACTCGTTAACCCGGACGAAGAAACCGGCAGCAAAGTCTCTCGGTCAGTCACCGAAGAACGGGCCGCGAAATGCCGTGCGGTTTTCGTACTGGAGCCCGGCACCGGTCTCGAAGGCAGACCCAAGACCGCGCGCAAAGGCGTTGGCGCGTATCGGGTTGTCACGAAAGGAATCTCAGCCCACGCGGGTGTGGACTTCAAAGCCGGCGCCAGCGCCATCACGGAGCTTGCTCGTCAGATCGAGTGCATCGCAAACTTTACCAACCTCGAACGTGGCGTGACTGTTAACCCGGGGATTATCTCTGGCGGCGGACGCACCAATGTAATCGCAGATCATGCCGAAGCGCACATCGATATCCGGGTTCCCAACTCAAATGAAGCCAGAACGCTCGAAAGGAAGTTCCGCGCGCTGAAACCATTCGATAAGCGCTGCAGCGTCGAAGTTACCGGCGGACTAAACCGCCCGCCGATGACGCGCAACAAAGCCAACCTCTATCTGTTCCACCGCGCGCAATCGATCGCGCGGACGCTGGGTATCACGCTCGAAGAATCCGCGACCGGCGGCGGTTCCGACGGCAGCTTCACTTCGGCACTCGGCATCCCTACCCTCGATGGGATTGGAGCCGTCGGAGAAGGCGCGCACGCAACTCACGAAAGCATACTGATCGACCGCCTGGCCGATCGCGTCGCACTGCTCGCTCATCTCGCGGCAGGCAATCTGTCATAATTCTCCCCATGGTCCATTCCCGCGTTTCCGTACTGGCCATCCTGCCGCTGGCCGCTATCTCCGCCTTGGCCGCCGAGAACACACCGGCGCCCGTGGCGGCCAAAAAGGCCGCGCCATCAAGCGCCAAACCGAGCATCAACTACAACATTCCGCTCTGGACCGAGGGTACAGTCCCGCTGGCCAAGGGCGATGCGCCACTCGACAATCCCTTCCTCACTGTCTTCGAGCCACCGGCCAACAAGAAGAACGGCACATCGGTCATCATCGCGCCAGGCGGCTCCAACATCATGCTGATGTATGGCGCCGAAGGCATCGATATCGCCGAACCCTACAACGAATGGGGGGTAACGGCGTTCATCCTCACCTATCGGATGTCGCCGACTTACAACACGGACGCCCGCAGCCTCGACGGCAAGCGCGCCGTTCAGATCGTCCGCTCCCGCGCCGCCGAGATGCATCTCGATCCGGAGAAAATCGGCTTCATCGGCTTCTCCGCCGGCGGCGGACTCATGCGCCCCTTCATGGCAACCGCGGGGCCGGGCAAACCAGACGATCCCGATCCCGTCGCACGCTTCAACTCACGGCCCAACTATCTGGCCTTTGTCTACGGGGCCGCAGGCCGAGCGATGCCGGGTGAAAATCTGAAAGAGTATCCGCCCACGTTCATGGTCGCCGCACAGGCAGATACCGGCCAGTCGCTGCCCGCCGCTCAATTCTTCATGGACCTCACCAAAGCCGGCGCAGTCGCCGAACTCCATCTCTATCAAAAAGGACACCATGGCTTCGGTAGCGGCTACGGCGCGCCAGAGTTTGAAGACTGGATGCCACGCCTCGAACACTTCCTCAAAGTGAGTGGATTCCTCCCGACCAAAGCCGCCGGAGCCACTAAATAATGCGGCGATTCGGATTCCTGACGGCAACCACGGCTGTGGTCTTCGCCCTTCTGACGGGGCGACCCGTGTCAGCACAACACGGCTCCAGTGGTGCAGCAAAGAAGGCTCCCGTGACCCCAAAAGTAGTGAATGACGGCCACGGCGACTTCCTCTATGTCCCTGCGGGTGCTTTCAAAATGGGCGACAATTTCGGCGACGGAATGCCGCGAGAGCGCCCGGTTCACACCGTCGATGTTGATGCGTTCTATATCGGCAAGTACGAAATTACCAATGCGGAATGGAAGGCCTTCCGCGACGATCCCGCTTACGACGACGTCTCGCTCTGGCCTGGCCGTCGCGTGATGCCGAAGAACCAGATTCAATACTGGAACCAGGCGAACAACCACGGCGGCGGGACGCCCAACAGCGATAACTATCCGGTACTCGGCGTCAACTGGGATGGCGCGGTTGCCTACTGCAACTGGATTAGCCGCACCACTGGCAAGAAATACCGTCTTCCCACCGAAGCCGAATGGGAGAAAGCCGCGCGCGGGACCGACCAGCGCCGATATCCCTGGGGCAACAATATCGATCACTCTTACGCTAACTACGTTGGCGAGCAGACGTTCGATACCGGGATGGTGGTCGGCACCTTTGACGGCCAGAAACACGGCGATCTGCAGACTCATAACGGCGCATCGCCTTACGGCGCTATGGACATGGCCGGCAACGTCATGGAGTGGTGTTCGGACTGGTACAGCTCGAACTATTACGCGTCCTCGCCGGTAAAAAACCCTAAGGGACCGGCCAGCGGCTCCTACAAAGCGCTGAAGGGCGGCACGTTTTATACAGAGCCCTTCGACCTCCGGACTTACGGACGCTCAGCCGCATGGCCGTCGCTGCAAAGCCATCGGATGATCGGATTCCGACCCGTCCGCGAGCCGTAGGCGCTACTTTTGATCGGGTTCCTGGTAGATCCCGATCACGTTCCCGCCGGGATCGCGGAATCTTGCGGTGTACTCACCGGGGTCGCCGCCCACCGGCTGCACAATTTCACATCCATTCGCCGCTATCGCTTCAACGGTAGCGGCGATGTCGTCTACCATGATGTAAACCATCAGCCCCGGCGTTGATGCGGGCGGTCTGCCCGTCACCCACGCGCCGCTCACTTCGTGAATCGTATCGTCAAACGCAGTGGCGCCGTCGCCGCGCTTCCGAATCGTCCAGCCAAAAACTTTCTGGTAGAAATCTGCGGAGCGCTGGATATCCGTCGCGGGCATTTCGATGTAACAGATTTTACCGTTGGAATGCGTATAGGGCATGGCTATTTCACAAAGAGGATGTCGACGGGAGCGCCTGTTGTCACGGCCTCGCCGGTTGCGGTAAGAGCTCCCGTCTTCTGGTCGACGGAAAAGACAACGATGTTGTTGGTATCCTGATTCGCCACCAGCATGTATTTCCCGCTCGGATCGAGCGTGAAGTGGCGTGGAGTCCTGCCGCCAGTGCTCACGTTGGCCGTCCGCTTCAGCGCTCCGGTCTTCTTATCCACCGAAAATACGGCGATCGAATTGTGCCCGCGGTTGGAAGTGTAAAGCGTGTTCCCGCCCGGGCTGAGCGCGATCTCGGCCGCGGTGCTCATCCCTTTGAAATCCTCCGGCAGCGCCGAAGCAACCGAAAGCACCCTCCCCGGGCCCTTCGCCGCGTCATAGTCCATCGTCGCAACGCTGGACTTCATCTCGCTCAATACGTAGATAAATTTCTTGTCCCCCGAAATAACCATGTGGCGAGGGCCAAACCCCGGCTCCACGGCCGCAAACGCGGGATTGGCAGGCGTCAGGGTAGCCTTCGCCGCATCCAGACTGAATATCTGAACATGATCGTTTCCGAGATCGGCGCCCAGGATTAACTTATCCGCAATAACTACCTCATGCGCATGGGGCCCTTCCTGCCGGGCCTTGTTCGGACCTATACCGGAATCCTGCATCACACTCGCCGCCTCGCCCAACTTCCCGTCCGCCAGAATGGGAAAGGAAGCAAAATTCCCGCCGTTGTAGTTCGCTACCAGAACGGCCTTGCCCGTCGGATCAACCACGATGTGGCACGGCGCAGCACCCCTCGAAGCCACCTGATTCAGAAATGTAAGCTTTCCCGTCTTGGCGTCAATCGCAAACGATGAGACCGCCCCCCCGGGCTTCCCACCAAATGTGTCTGTCTCATTCACCGCGTAAAGGAACTTCCCGTTCGGGGCGACTGCGAGAAAACTCGGGCTCGTCGTCTCAACCATCAGGCCGAGAGGCGAAATCTTCCCGGTTGAGGCATCGAACCGGAAGGCAGTTATTCCTTTGGAATTGGGTACGTTCGTGTACGCGCCAACATAAAACATCTGCGCGGAAAGCGCTGGCGCAAGAGCGAGCGAGAGGATGGCGATAGCCTTCATAGCCTTTATAAGGTATCAAAGGAATTCGGACCTACCGATGACTCAATGGCGGTACCGGTACTTTCGTTTACAAATTGAGGCCTTTGAATTACACACCTTTACCTCCCGTTGATAACCTGTCCCCCTGGTATACCGTCTACACAATTGAACACGGCCGCGGGGATTGCGATACCCCCTCCATTGCTTCCCTACCCGCTTTGCGCGGGAAGCGGCCGATTCAAATCTCGCGCGCAAGCGCTCTTGGGCCGCCGGTCTCCCTCCCCGGCGGCTTTCTTTTTTCCAATTCCCCAGCTCGCAGCTAACACGGACCACACCACACAGTCTAAAATCACAGCCGGATGAATTATGGCGATGATGAAGCCCTTAACCGGGCGCGCGCGGGTGACCGCGACGCTTTTCGGGTGCTCGTGGAGCACCACGCTACCGCCGTTTTTCGGCTCGCTTTTCGTATGACAGGCAACGAGACAGACGCGGAAGATATGGTGCAGGAAACCTTCCTGCGGGCATGGCGCGAGATCAAACGCTTCGATGGCCGCGCCGCCTTCGGCACCTGGCTACACCGCATCTGCGCCAACCGCACGGTGGATTTCCTCCGTTCGCGCAATCGCTGGCAGCCCGCTCTCATGGCGCCCGGCGACGATGCCGAATACGACCCCTTCCGCCATATGCCCGCACCCACACCATCGCCCGAACGAGCAGCGCGCAGCGCGCAGGCCGGAGCCATGCTGCAGCCGGCCATGGAAGCTTTGAGTGAGATCGAACGTACTGCGTTCGTTCTGCGCCACTACGAAGGACTATCAATCGACGAAGTAGCCACCGCCCTGGGCGTTCAGCCCGGCGCCGCGCGGCACAGCGTATTCCGCGCCATCCGCAAATTGCGACGAGCGCTCGAACCGCTGGGGAGTGCAACAGCCCAATGACACAACATCTCAGTGAAGAAGATCTGATCTGCCTTTACTATGGAGAGCCGGGCGCTCCGCTGGATGCGCAGGAGCATCTGGCGGGCTGCCCCGACTGCCAGTCCGCCGCGAACGCACTGCGTTCCACGCTGACGCTCTGCAACGACTGGGACGGCCCCGAACGGTCGGCCGAATTCGGCCGCGATGTGTGGCTGCGTCTTTTGCCGGAACTCGAAATCCAGCCGGAAAGACGCGGCTGGCGTACCTGGTTCGCCTCGCCGCCGGTGCGCGCCTTCGTTGGCGCCGGGGCGCTTGCTGTCCTGTTAGCAACCGCGTTCGTCGCCGGCCGCATGTCGCGTCCCGCCGTGAAGCCTGGATCAGGATTCTCCGACACCGCGCGTCAGCGCATTCTCGCGAGCGCAGTCGCCGATCATCTGGATCGCGTCCAGATTCTGCTAACCGAAATATCCAATGGAAACGACGCCACGCTGAAGAGCTTCGCTGACGAGCGCGCCCGCGCTCAGGACCTTCTGCAGGAAGGTCGCCTGATGCGCCAGACCCTGGCCGCGCGCGGCGATACCAGCACCACGGGGTTTCTCGACCAGATCGAGATGTTTTTGACGGAAGCCGAGCACACGCCGGATGGGGCCACATCCGGCGACGTTCTCGGTCTGCGCGACCGCATGGAGCAGGAGTCTCTGCTCTTCAAGGTCCGCATTGTGGAATCTAATTTACGTAACGAGGAGAAAAAACTATGAGACTGTACACCTGCATCGCTTTGCTGGCCGCGCTCGCCCTGCCGGCGCTCAGCCAGACATCACCGCCCGCGCCTGTTGCGCCATTGGCTCCAGTCGCACCGGAACCGTTTGTCATGCGCGACGGAGATCTTTCCGAACTCCGGAGTCCGGGGGATCTGTCCAAGGCATTCGACTTCGCACAATCCGCCGATCTGGTCAACGAACTTGACCTGAAGCGATTTGAGCTCGATGCGCGGATGAACGCGATGACCGACAAGCTGACCACGATGACCGACAAGCTCGCATCGAAAGACTTCACGTATCAGATGGACAAGGCCGCCGCCTTCGCACAGAAGTTCGACATGGCGTTTCTGCAGGGCCCAAAGTCACCTGTAACCCCGCTGGCGCCGGTTCCGCCGAGTGCAACGGCCAGGACCGCGACCATTCGCAATGGTCGCGGCGATTCCGAGTACAACTCCGGAATGCGTGCCCTCGACCAGCATAAGTACGATGAAGCCGTGCAGCGTTTCGACGCCGTCGTTGACGGCAAAGGCTCCAGATCCGATGGTGCGCTTTACTGGAAAGCGTACGCGCTTAACCGCGGCGGAAAACGGGACGAGGCGCTCGCCGCCATTGCCCAGTTGCGCCGTGATTACGCATCCAGCCCCTGGCTCAATGACGCTCAGGCCCTCGAAGCCGAAGTAAAAGCCAACGCGGGTAAGCCGATCTCTCCGGAGCAGGAATCGAATGAAGACATCAAGCTTATGGCCATCAACAGCCTGATGAATGCGGATGCCGAACGCGCCATCCCTCTGGTAGAAGGTGTGCTGAAGGGAACTTCCGCGCCAAACATCAAGGATCGCGCCCTGTTCGTTCTTTCGCAGAACAGGTCTCCGCGAGCCCAGCAGGCTCTTTTTGAATACGCGAAGGGTGGTACAAATCCCGATCTGCAGGCCCGCGCAATCAATTACGTCGGAATGTCCAACACAAGAGAAGCACAGCAGCAGCTGAGTGCGATCTACGCCTCGTCCAGCGATCCGCGGGTGAAAAACTCTGTTCTCGAAGGCCTTTACATGAGCCGAGCCTCCGAACAGTTGCTCGCCATCGCCCGTTCCGAAAAGGACCCTGCGCTCCACACCGCGGCCATTCGCGACCTGATGATGGTGAAGGGCGTGGCGCCGGAAACCATGATCGAACTCTATAGCTCGGCCGACGCTCAGACAAAGCGCGAAATCATCGGTGGCTTCATGGGTCGCAACGACGGCAAAACGCTGGTTGACCTCGCTCGCAAAGAGACCGACCCTGCCATGAAGAGAATCATCGTCGAACACCTGAGCAACATGCGCAACAACAAAGAAGCCCTGGATTACATGGTGGAACTGCTGAAATAACGTACCCCGGGGCGAATCGGAGTCACCTAATGAAGACGCTGCTCTCTCTCACCGCCTGTTCCCTGCTGCTGGTGGCTCAGCAATCCGCAATCTTCGAAGTGGCTTCGATTCGCCCCAATCTGAGCGGCACACAGGGCGTCAGCATCAACACCCATCACGGCCGCT
>JBEHXG010000033.1:0-55067 GCA_048498815.1 Acidobacteriota bacterium
GGCAGGCCTAAAAGGATCTCCTCATTGATCAAAACGTATCTCCCAGGATTGTTTTACCAATCTGGAATCTCGGCCTGCCCCCTTCTTTGATCAAGAGCCAAGATGTTTTCAGCGTATGGATTTGGCGCCAAAGGTGCACTTTTCAGCATTTGAAAACTGCCATTGGCCTTCCAGGCTGTTGGTTGCGAGATTCTCATCCCCGCCCCATAATTTAACAATATCACATCTAAGTCATTGAAAACAAGACTGGATTAATCCCTGAAGCTGGAGTAATATCAGACTCCATGCATTCCGAGACGCTCATTCCGGTGTCGAAATCCGCCCTCGTTAACAACGCCCTCATCGAAGCCTTCGGCGCCACCACCATCGACAATATCCGGCAGATTGACCGTGGTCGCTCCTCGGCTTTGGTCCTGCGCATTGAAGTCGCCGGTGGCGCCTATCTGATGAAGATCGCCACCCGCAGGTACGCCATGATGGATCCCTCCCGTCAGTTCGTCTGCATGAATGCGTCGTCCGATGCGGGCATCGCTCCCAAAGTGCGTTACTTCAGCATCGAAGACGGCATCTCGATCTCGGACTTCATTACTGACGTCCCTCAGCCGGCCATCGACGCGCTGACGCGTGTCCCCGCTATACTGCGCCAACTCCATGCCCTTCCGCCTTTCCCTCACGTGGAGAAGGGACTCAACACATCGTGCATTTTCCTCCTGATTCAGGGACCCATGCTCGATGGCTTCCTCGCCCGATTTCGAACCGGCAGCCTCCTGACGGTCGCTGAATGCGACCAGCTTCTTGCCTGCCATGCGGAAATTGCAGCGATCTACCCACGCCCGGAAGCTGATATGGTCTCCTGCCACAACGACCTCTTCAAGCCTGACAACATTCTTTTTGATGGCGAACGGCTCTGGCTCACCGACTGGGATACCGCATTCCTCAACGATCGCTACGCCGACCTGGCAGCCGCCGCCAATCTGCTGGTCTTTAGTGATGAGGACGAACGCCGGTACCTGAGTGCCTACTTCGGAACAGAGCCCAACGATTATCAACTCGCCCGCCTGTTCCTGATGCGCCAGCTGACTCACATCTTCTATGCGATGGCCTTCCTTGGTCCCGGCGCAACCGAAGACTCGTCAACGATGAATTTCCGGGAATTCCATCAGGGCCTGTGGAATGGCGATTTCGATCTGGCTGAAGCCTCACGAAAAGCCGCCTGCGGACGCGTCCACCTGCAGCAGCTGTTCGAAGATATCGCCAGCCCGCGCTACCGGGACTCCCTCCGGCTGGTGACCGCAAAGCATTAACGGTTCGGTCTTTACAAAAATTAACGCCTCCACCGTTTCTTTACACGTATCCTTGTCTGTAACGAAGCTGTAACACGGTTGTAATGGGGATCGGATTGGTGGATGGGGATGAGAGCCGTACCGGCCTCTGGCCGAAAGAAGATTCTGCAATGCGCGGCGCTCCTGCTTTTGGTAGCGGCGCGGAACCACCGGCATGGACCCAGCCTCGCCGTGGTGCCGATTATTGTCAATACCGGCGCGGCTCTCTTCCCCACGATCATGGCCTTCCTGGCCAATCTCGCTGCCGTCCTTTTCAACCCGAAGGCGCTCAGCCGATTTCTCCGCGCACACTGGCGATCCGTTTCAACGGTAACCTTGGGAGCGGCTCTGCTGATCTTTGTCACGATGCCATTGCTGCATCCCGCGCATGCCTCGGGCCACGCGGTCGTCACCCCGGACAAGATTGACTGGAGCAAAGTCGCCGAAGAGCTGATCGCCCAGGAGAAACTGCACGAAGCCTCACCGGCAGTTACGGATGCGACCAAATCACCAACTGCCGCCCCCGTAACGCTCGCCTCGGCACTGCCGCCAAAGCCCCGATTCGACTTCACCCGATCGCACTCGGACGGCGGCGCTTCGCCCACCGGCCTGACCCCGCTCTGGAGCTTCCAACCCGAAGACGGACTGTTCCTTGGCACACCTGCAATCGCGGGAAAGCGCATTTACGTCGCGGCGAATCAAACCGACCTCGGCGGCTATACCGGCCTTTTCGCCGCGCTCGATTACGATACCGGCAAACCGCTGTGGCAGATTACAGAACTCAATAAAACCGCACTTCCGCCATTCTTCAGTTCGCCTTCAGTCACTGCGGATGGCAAGTATGTGGTCGTCGGACAGGGCCTGCATCAGGATCGCAACAGTTCCCTGCTGTGCTTTGAAACCGCCACGGGAACGCTTCACTGGGCAGTCAAAACCACACAACACATCGAATCTTCTCCCGCCATCTTCGGCGATATGGCGGTTGCGGGCGCAGGCGCAATTGAAGGCAGCGATGGTAAACCCGTCGGAGATCCCGGCTTTGTTTTCGCCGTCCGCATCTCGGATGGTAAGCAACTCTGGAAGCAGCCAGTCAACGATCCGGAAAGTTCTCCCGCTATCGATGAGAACGGCATCGTGTACATCGGCAGCGGCTTCAACGGACAGGCCGTAGTCGCGCTGCGCAGCAACAGCGACGAAGAACTGCAGGCACAGAAGCTAAATCGCATTCTCTGGAAGACATCGCTCGCCTACCCCATCACGGCGCCGGTCACGCTGGTGGGCGATCTCGCCATCGTTGGCGGTGGCAATGGCGACATGGTGCATTCGGATAAGAATCCGGGCGGCCTGGTCGTAGCGCTGAATCGGCGCACAGGCCAGATGGTGTGGCAGCAGAAGTTCGAAGATGCTGTGCTCGGCGGCATCGCCGCAGATCACGGAATGTTGATTGCGCCTTTGCGCACGGGCGAAGTCGCAGCGCTTTCATCTACCGATGGCAAGGTTCTCTGGCGGACCCGAGTCAGCGGCACAGCACCGGTGCTCGTGGGTGGTGCGCTCACGAAAGACCGCGCCTGGGTCGTCAGTAATGACGGCTATCTGGTCGCACTCGCAGCTTCCACCGGCAAGGTACTCGAAAAGGTCTATCTCAACGACGAGAAGAAGGCGGGCAGTGGCCTTTCCCTCTCATCGCCCCAGGTCTTCGGCAATCGGCTAATCGTCGGCAGTGAAACAGGCGGACTCCGCAGTTTCGTCGGAACCGCCGGAGGAGCGAAGCAATGAAGTATACAAACTCGCTCATCAATAGCCGCGATACCGGTATCGTTGGCGGAAAAGGCGCCAGCCTGGGAAAACTGATCCGCGCCGGATTCCATGTACCGGGTGGCTTCGTTGTCAATACGAACGCCTATCGCGCGGCCTATGGCTCGGACATGCCGGCCGATGTAGAACGTGAAATCCTCGATCGCTACGAGCAGATGGGCCGCGGCACAGTCGCCGTGCGCTCATCCGCAACAGCGGAAGATCTGGCCGCGGCATCGATGGCAGGCCAGTGCGAAACATTTCTGGACATCGAAGGCGAAGAACAACTGCTCCGGGCAGTGCGCGATTGCTGGGCCAGTCTGCACACGGAACGCATTCGCGCCTATCTGCGCGAGCACGAAATCGAGCAATCGCTTGTGGCGATGGCGGTAGTCGTCCAGCGCCTGGTTCCCGCCGACGTCGCGGGAGTTCTCTTCACGGCGGACCCCGGCGGCGGACGCGGCAGGGAAATGCTGATCGACGCCAACTGGGGGCTGGGCGAAACCGTTGTCGGCGGCCATGTGCAGCCCGATGTTCTGCGCCTGGATGCGCGCGATGGACGCGTACTTTCGGCATCCATCGCCGATAAAACCGTCTACCTGTCGCCCGGTGGCGGAGGCGAAAAGCCGGTGGAAGAATCCCGCCGCAAACAACCCTGTCTCACCAGCCGCGATGTGCACGCGCTGTGGCAGCTGGGCCATCGCGCCGAAGAGTATTTCGGAGCGCCGCAGGATATCGAGTGGGCCATTCACGATGGAAAGCTTTACCTGCTGCAGTCGCGTCCCATCACCACGCAGCGCGAAATCGAAGCCCGCCACGAGGCAACGATCCTGACGCGCGAGCGTTTGCACGCCGAACTTGCGGCCGGCCGAGGACCGTGGGCCCTGCATAACCTTGCCGAAACTCTGCCGCATCCTACGCCACTCACATGGAGCGTGATTCAGCCATTCATGTCTGGCGCCGGAGGCTTCGGCGCGATGTATCGACGCGCGGGATTTGAGCCATCCGCCGAAGTGGAAACCGAAGGCTTCCTGGAACTGATTGCCGGCCGCATCTACATGGACGTCACCCGGTCTCCCGGCATGTTTTGCCGCGACTTCCCCTTCGCCTATGACCTGGAACAACTAATTGCAGATCCGGAAGCTTCGCAAAAGCCGCCGACGGTTCCGCAAGGTTCGTTCCGGACACGAATGAAAGCTTCGGGTGTGCTCGCGAAGGCTGCTGCGATGGTGCATACGCTGGCGGAGACTGCGGACGGCGACTTTCGAACGACGGTCGTTCCGGAAATCGTCGCCTGGACTGCGAAGTCGGGGACACTCGATCTGGCTTCGCTTTCGAACGATGCCGTCATATCGCTCTGGCATGAGTACGAAAAGCAGATTTTGGATGTTTTCGGTCCCGAAACCCTGCTCCCGAGTCTGATCTGCGGGATGGTGTGGGCCGATCTTGAAACGTTCCTCCACGAGAACTTTTGGGACGACGACGCCGACGCGCTTCTCCGTTCCATCGCGCCGGGAGGAAACCCCGATAAAACCGTTATCGCCAACGCAGAGCTCTTTGAAGTGACGGAAGGGAAACGCAGTGAGGCAGAGTGGCTCGACTTGCACGGCTATAGAGGCCCGGGCGAATTCGATCTCGCCTCCCCGCGCTGGCGCGAGCAACCCGAGCGTTTGCGCGAAATGGCTACGCGCCTAGCAAGCGGCGAGCCGCCTCTCTCCCGCTTCGAGCGGGGCCGGGCAGTTGCCGCCGCGCATGCCGCAAGCCTGCGAGTGCAACTCGGCGCAAACGAAGCAATTGAGTTCGATCGCCGCCTGGACCTCGTCCATCGCTTCATGCCATTCCGCGAAGAAGGCAAGGACTACCTCATGCTGGCGTACGACCGGCTGCGCGCGCTGGCGCTGGAATTCGGTCGCCGCCTCGACGTCGGCGATGGCGTTTTCTATCTCACATGCGAAGAGATGTTTGACGCCCTCCGTGTGGGCTTCGCGCCACATCACCTGATTGCGCAACGGCAGTTCTCGTGGCGGGCCGAGATCAAGATCCCGTTACCTCGTGTAATCGATGCCGCGGCTGTCGAGCGCCTTGGTGAGCCCATCGCAGTACAGATCACCGAAGGCTCGCTGCAGGCGTTGCCACTCTCCGGAGGCCGCGCCTCCGGCCCCGCCCTCGTGCTGCATGAAGCCACCGGTGCGGGAGAAATCGGTACAGGCTATATTCTGGTCTGCCCCAGCACGGACCCCGCGTGGACACCGTTATTCGTAAATGCCGCGGGACTTGTACTCGAGTGCGGGGGAGCGCTTTCCCACGGCGCGGTTGTAGCGCGCGAGATGGGGCTGCCCGCCGTAGTGCTGTCCAACGCAACGCAGATTTTCCACAACGACGAAAAGATTGAAATCGACGGCAACCACGGTTGGGCAAGCCGCCTGCGGCCCGATGTTCAGGAATCGCTAAAAGCTCCCGTCGTCACGGATATAAGAATTCCGCGCTCCATGATTCCCCCGCCGGAAGGCGCAAAGGATCACCGCGCGGCTTCGTGGCGCAACGCAGCGCTTGGTTTTTGGACGCTATTCCTGCTCGCGTTCTTCCTGCTGCCGAAAGCCTGGGTCCGGAACGCGTCCCTTGAAGCGATGGATTTTGCGCTGTGGCCTTTGGTAGTCGCACTCGGGAAGCCGGCAGCCGTAGCCGTGATCGCAGCGCTGGTTGCCGTGGCAACGCTGCTGGTACAGAAGCTGACTACCGGCAACAGGCAACTGCTTGAAGCCAAACGCCGCGCCGCTCTGCTGCAAAAGGAAGCCAAATCGCTTCCGGAAGATTCGCCCCGCCGCAAGACGATGAACAATCTCGCGGCGTCAGTAAACACGCGCCTGCTGATGGCGAGGCTCGTGCCCGTCTGCCTGCTGCTGGGGCCGCTCATGATGCCGTTCGTGTGGTTTCGCGACCGCATCGACCCCACCGTGCCCGGTGCTCCGGCAGGCACACCGGTGCAGGTCGTCGCAACCGTGGATGGCGAGTGGACGAAACCGGTGCGCATCGAAACACCCGCAAACATCGCTCTCGATGAAACCAGTGTGCGCGAGCGCACGCTGCCACCCGTCCGCAGGACTCTGGAACATCTGCTCGCACTCTACCGCGCTCCGGAAACCCGCAATGATGGGCCGTGGGAGCTCGGCATCGCGCCGGATGTTGCCCGCATTCAGACCGCGGCCAATCTCAAAAGCTATCTCGACGCAGGTCTGCCCGACCGTGGCATGACCTGGACGCTGCGTCCCGCGGCGAATGAGTCCGGGCGGTTTCCCATCAGCATCGCAACAGCGGGTTTCTCGCCGGTGACAGTGAACGTGGTGCTTGGCAATCAATATCCTCCGGCGGCGCTCGAATCGACGGGCGCGGCCGGTTCGCCGTTGCGCGCGCTGCGGGTGGTGTATCCGAGCGCTTCGACAAAGCCGGTATTCTGGCAGCCTTTCAGCTTCGTGAACTTTGATATTGGCTGGCTCGGAGTGTATCTGCTGACGTATCTCCCCGTACTGTTCGTTCTGCAATCCCTTCTGAAGGTGGCCTGACTATGAAAGTTACGATTCTGATTCCCGCCGTTCTCGCGTTCGTTTCTCACGTCTACGCGCAACAGCCGCAACAGGCACAAACGCAGCCGGCGGCCCCGAGCCTGCAAAGCCAGCTCAAGGCAACCGACGACGAGTGGAAGATTATCAATCCGAAACTGCAGGCCGTAACATCGGCGCTTCAGGCCGTGACGACTTACACCGCAGCCTCCAACGGAGGACGTGGTGGCGGACCCAATTTCGGAACCGACAGCTTCGAAGGGCCCGGCAACGGTATGGGCGGAGGACGCGGAGGACGCGGTGGGGGCTTCGGCGGACCGGGCGGAGGTCCAGGGGGCCCCGGAGGACCGGGCGGGTTCAATTTTGGCGGTGGGCCGGGGGGTAATCGTGGCGGGGGACGCGGCGGCCCCGGCGGTGGTGGTTTCGGGGCGAACAGCAATAACGCTGTCGGCACGGCGCTCGCGGAACTCGCGACCGCAATGGCCGATTCCAACACTACACCCGAACTGATCAAAGCCCGCGTGGCTGCCGTTCGCACGGCGCGTCAGAAAGCAGCAGCCGATCTCGCCGCCGCATTGAAGGCTCTGCTTCCGCTGCTCAGCGCAGAGCAGGAAGCCACGCTCGTCAGTCTGGGATACATCAACTAGATCGGAGGATCCAAAAATGAAAGCACTCGCACTCTCCGCTATCTGCCTGACTCTCGCCGGCAGCGTTTATGGCTATATCGATCTCGCACCGACTCTGGGCAAGATCGTCGGTGACGCCACGAAGATTTCGCTCGTGGAAGTGGTCAGCCTCGATGAGAAAACTCATGTCCTCACACTCAAAGAAGTGAAGCCACTCAAGGGCGCAGCCGCGGAAGGCAACATCCAGCACAATGTCGCCTCCGCCGATGGCAACATGATTCCGCCCGCGATCGTGCAGTGGGCGGACCCCGGCGCGCGCGGTGTGCTCTTCTCCACCCGCGCCACTTCCCTGCTGTGCTTCGGCGAAGGCTGGTACCAGGCGAAATCATCCGCCGGCGAATGGAAGCTCGGCGTAGATCGCTCCGATCTGCCGCTTGCGTATTACGGCTCGGTATCGCGCCTTTCTGACGGCATCGCCACTATGCTCAAGGGTGGCGACGCGGTGATTACAACGGTGCAGCACGGCGCGGACGACAACGCCGCCAGTTTCGATCTCGCCTTCAACCGCATGAATCTGCCGGGTGTGATCCGCGTGCAGCGTATCCGCGCAAATCTGCAGATGCCCGGCACTGTGATGTCGGTTTCCGTCAACCCGGCCTGGGTTGTCGGGCTCGGGGCGGTGGGAGAGGAAGATCTGCCCGCACTTCAGGAACGCCTCGCTTCGTCCGACGCCGCAACCCGTGAGGAAGCCGCCGAAGACATTGAGCAACTGGGTCGCAAGGCGAAACCCGCCGAGGCCGCGCTCGCTAAACTCCTGAGCGATTCAAGTGAGCGCGTCCGGATCGCCGCAGCCTCTGCCGTAATCCGTATTGACGGCGCGAACAGCGAGGCAACGGCGATTCTGACGAAAGGCCTGGCCGGCAGCGATGCTGGAATCCGGCGCGCATCCGCGGCTGCCGTTGGACGTACCGGAACCGCCGCCACGCCGCTGATCTCAAGCCTCTCCGCAACGTTGCGCGATCCGAATATTCAGGTGAAGCGCGCCGCTGTGCGAGCCGTCGCAACGCTGGGGCCCGTCGCTGCCGGCGCGGCCAAAGCTCTGGCTCCTCTTCTCGAAGATTCCGCTCTGAAGATTGAGGCAGCCGATGCCCTCGGCCGGATTGGAACTGCGGCGCGGCCGGTGCCTCCCGGTCTGGTCGCAATGCTGCGAGACGATCAGCCCATGGCGGTACACCTTGCCGCTGTCCGCGCGATGTCACAGATCGGTGGGCCGGAAGCGCATCCCGCCGTGGACTTCATTATCAAGACACTGCCATCCATGGACGAAATCGGGGAGTACAACATGGAAATTTATCTCTCCATGCTCGGCCCCGTGGCAAGAGATGCGATTCAGGTTTCACAGAGCACGAAGCTGACTCACCCCGTACTTCCGACGGCAACCCTCTGGGCGCTCAAAGCAGATTCTCTGCCGTGGCAGATGTCCGGTGGCGGCGGGCGTTTCGGTGGTGGCGGTGGCGGCGGGCTCGACCTGGTTTCGAGCATGTACAGCGTCTATTTCCGCGAACTCGGCGAGCGGCTCCAGCCTGTTGCGTTGCTCCTGTTGAAACAGATCGAAGAAGGTACGGACAAGAGCACGCCCGACTGGGGATACAAACTGCTCGCCTGCGCTCCAAGGGAGTCTAACGCGCAACTAGGTGCTATGCTCGCGTCCGACGATATCGCAAAGCGCGAACATGCCGCCAGCATTCTCGGCAACATGGGCCCATCCGCCGCTCCATCTCAGCCGAAACTTCAGGCCGCCCGCGAGAAGGCCTCCACCGACGGAGAGAAGCGCCTTATCGACTGGGCGCTTCAGGAAACGCAGACCGAATAGCCGCGCTGTTCAAAACTCCGGGAAATAGCCCCCCGGTTTCTGTAAGTTACGGCACCATGGCGCTGGCCCTTGATTCGCTCGGGCAATGGAAAACGCAGGAGTGGTTCGCTATGCACTTCGAAAGGTGAGAACATGAATTCAGGGCGGTGAAACCGTATACCGCCCTGCAAATATCATGAGCGAAAGCCAGCCTCCGTCGCAGGGCCCAACCGTTGTAGGAATCGGCGCCTCCGCCGGCGGACTAGCGGCGCTTCGCACCTTTTTCAATAATGTTCCGGCCGAAAGTGGTCTGGCATTCGTAGTTGTGGTTCATCTATCGCCGGATCACGAGAGCTATCTTGCCGAACTGCTGCAACCCGCCGGCCGCTTCCCGGTGCGACAGGTCACCGAGACGGTCAAACTGGAACCCAACCACGTTTATGTGATCCCTCCAGGAGCGAACCTGAGCGCGGTGGACACTCATCTTCGTCTGTCGAAACTCGAAGAACGAGTGATCGAGCGCGCGCCCATCGATCATTTCCTCCGAACACTGGCCAGTACGCATGACGGTCACGCCATCGCGGTAATTCTTACCGGAACAGGCACTGATGGAACGCTGGGCCTGAAGGACGTGAAGGCTCGCGGCGGTCTGGTTATCGTACAGGATCCAAACGAAGCCGAGTTCGATGGAATGCCCCAAAGCGCGATCGCTACGGGCCTTGTGGATTTCATTCTGCCGGCAGCCCAGATTCCTGCAGCCATCCTGCGTTATGACCGAACGCGGCCTCATCTCGCACTTCCGAACGATGACGAAGAGATTCCTCAGGACGAATCCATCCTGCTGCACAAGATCTTCGCTCAGCTTCGTGCCCGCACAGAACGGGATTTCAGCCGTTACAAGCGATCCACCGTGCTGAGGCGCATCGCGCGCCGCATGCAGCTGAATTACATGGAAGATCTGCCCTCCTACATCGAGCGGCTGCGCGAAAGCCCGGAGGAAGTGCGTGCTCTGGCAGACGATCTCCTCATCACCGTAACCGATTTTTTCCGCGACCCGGAAGTATTCGAACGCCTGCAGAAGGTCGAGATCCCGCGCATCTTTTCCACAAAAGACCCGGGGGACAGCGTCCGAATCTGGTCGGTAGGGTGCGCCACGGGCGAAGAAGTTTACTCACTCGCCATGCTGCTTCTGGAAGAAGCCGCTAAATATCCCATGCCGCCGCAGATTCAGCTGTTCGGCTCCGATCTGCACGGCGGTTCGCTTGAAAAGGCGCGCGAAGGATTTTATTCGGGAGACATCCAGGCCGACGTCAGCGCGGAGCGCCTGAAGCGCTTCTTTCACAAGGAAAATGGTGGCTTCCGGATTCGTAAAGAGGTTCGCGACATCGTCGTTTTCGCGCCCCATAACCTGCTGGGCGATCCTCCGTTTTCGCGACTCGATCTCATTTCCTGCCGAAATCTGCTCATCTACCTCGAACGCGAAGTGCAGCGCGACGTAATTGAGTTGTTCCACTACGCGCTCAATCCCGAAGGTATCCTGTTGCTCGGCTCGGCGGAAAGCCTGGATGCAACCGACCTGTTCCGCGTCGAAGACAAGCGGCTTTGCCTCTTTCGCCAGCGCAATGTGCCTCCGCGCGAACCGCGGCTGCCGGTTTTTCCTTTGGTGCGGAGCAGGTTTGCCGACACCGGCCATACGGGAAGCCGCGCTTTCGCGGTGGATCAGGTGCCGTTTGGAAGCCTGCACCAGCAGATGGTGGAAGAGTACGCGCCTCCCAGCCTGCTCATTGGACCCGACGCGAGAGTGGTACACTTCTCCGAGCACGCGGGCCGTTATCTGGTACATCCCGGCGGAGAACCGACCACAAACGCCGTGAAGCTGGTGCGAGAGGAGTTGCGAATCGAACTCCAGGCCGCACTGCAGGCCGCACTGCAGGCGGCACGCGACAAGAAGACATCGTTCGATTCCAAGCCAATCCCGGTCCGTTTCAATGGCCATTCTCATCCGGTCGTGATGCATGTGCGGCCTTCACTCAATCCTCAGCAGGACGGTTTTGTGCTGCTGATATTCGAAGAAAGAGAGCCCGTACAGATTGACGATGATGCGGATGCGGGCGGTGCCTTCGAGAGCGAGCGGAATCGTGAGTTGTCTGAAGAGCTCGCGAAGGCGCGCCAGCGTTTGCAGGCCATCATCGAGGAGTACGAAGCCAGCCGCGAGGAGATGAAGGCCTCAAGCGAGGAGATGCAGTCGACAAATGAGGAACTGCGCTCCACCATGGAAGAGCTGGAAACATCCAAGGAAGAACTGCAGAGCATTAATGAAGAACTGCAGACCGTCAACCAGCAGAACCGGCACAAGGTTGAAGAGTTGGCCCAGCTGACCAGCGACCTTCAGAATCTCCTCGCCGCCACCGACATCGCTACGCTCTTTCTCGATCGTGAATTGCGCATTCTGCGCTATACCCCGAAGCTGGGCAGCCTCTTCAACATCCGGGTCGCGGACCGCGGGCGTCCAATCTCCGATCTAACCCATCGCCTGGGCTACAGCGACCTGCGGTGGGACGCTGAGGCGGTCCTCTCTCGCCTCGTCCCCATCGAGCGCGAGGTACAGGATGACGAGGGCACCTGGTATCTCACCCGCGTTCTCCCCTACCGAGGGGGCGATGACCGCATCGAAGGCGTCGTCATTACGTTCATCGATATTGACACGCGCAAGCGCGCCGAGAGCCGCCTGCGCGAAAGCGAAGAACGCTTCCGGCGCATGGTGAGCATCGATGTTGTGAGCGTCCTCACATTCGACACTAGCGGGACGCTGATCGACTGCAACGACACTTTTCTGCGAATGTTCGGTTATCGGCGCGAAGACGTCGCGGCACGAAAACTGCACTGGCGAAACCTCACCGCGCCGGAATTTCTCGAAATCAGCGAGCGGCAGATGAAAAAGCTCGAAGACACCGGTCAAATTGGCCCGTATGAGAAGGAATTTCTGCACAAGGACGGAACCCGCTCGTGGGCGGTATTTGTGGGAGCCAGCCTGGGAGACGGCACCATGATCGAATACTGCTTTGACGTCTCCGATCGCCGACGCGCCCAGGAACTCGCCGTCACCGCGAACCGCAACCTCAAGCTCGCCCATGAGGACCTGGTTGCCGCGAATGCGGACCTGAAGCACTTCTCTTACGCAGTCTCACACGACATGCAGGAACCGCTTCGCATGGTGATCAGCTACACGCAGCTACTGGCGCGGGAATACGGCGGAAAGCTGGGCCCGGAAGCCGATCTCTATATCGGCCGCGCCACCGCCGGCGCGCAACGCATGGAATCGCTGCTCAATGACCTTCGCGAATACTGGTCCGTGGATGCGGAGGGCGTGGAAAACACGACCAGCGTGGACCTTAACAACGCCCTGGATAGGGCCCTGGGCTTCCTGCAGACCGCCATCGATCAGAGCGGCGCGCACATCACACGCGACACTCTCCCGGTGATTCGCACGGAGTCCTATCCGCTGACTCTGCTGTTCCAGAATCTGGTGGGCAACGCCGTTAAGTACAGCCGTGCCGGCGTTCGTCCGCAGGTCCACATCTCCGCCAGCCAGCAGGGTTGCGAGTGGATTTTCTCAATTACCGACAATGGCATTGGCATTGAAGAGAAAGATCATCAGGCCATTTTCGAGCCGTTCCGCCGACTGCAGATGGTAAAACAACCCGGAAGCGGGCTTGGATTGACCATGTGCGAAAAGATTGTGAAGAGATACGGCGGACGGATTTATGTGGACTCGAAAATCGGAGAAGGTTCTACATTCCGCTTCACGATTCCCATTGCAGGTAAAGCTCATGAAGCCGGCTGAGCTTATTCTGATTGAGGATAACCCCGGCGATCTCTATCTGGTACAGATGGCGCTGCGGGAGAATCACATCGCCTATCGGATGACGCACTTCGAGAGCGGTTCTGACGCCGTGCATTCCCTGTGTCGTGACGAATCGCAAACCCCGAGACCGGACCTTATCCTGATGGATCTGAACACACCGCGGACCGACGGATTCGAAGCGCTCCGCGAACTCCGCCAGGCACGCAGTCTCCATGACGTACCCATCGCAATTCTCACCTCTTCGCGCGCGGTGCACGATCGCCGCCGCGTTGAATTGAAAGGCGCCCGGTATATCGAGAAACCCTCGAGTCTGGACGCGTTTCTCACAATAGTTGGCGGATCGATCAAAGAACTGCTGACGCAACCCGCCACCTCGCAGCCGGCGTCTACTTAGCGATCGTAAACGCGCCCTTCGATCGGACGTCGCGAGAAGATGCGCCAACCTCCACCGAATACTTTCCGGGATACACCTTCCAGTCATGCGCCGCTTCGTCCCACACGGAGAGGGATTCTTTGTTGAGCGCCATGGAAACGGTCTTGCTCTCGCCGGGATTCAGTTCCACCCGGCTGAAACCCTTCAGTTGCCGTGGCGCTTCACCCGCTTCGGCGGGCATTCCGAGATAAAGCTGTACCACTTCCGCACCTTTGCGCTTGCCGGAATTAGTGACCTTCACGCTGACCGTTGCATCGTAGCCGGCCTTATGATCAACCGTGGCCGCGCCATACTGGAATGTGGTGTAGGAAAGTCCAAAACCAAACGGAAATAGCGGCGCCTGATTCTTCGCGTCATACCAGCGATAACCGACAAGCGTGCCTTCGGAATAATTAGCGTTCTTTCCGTCGCCTGGATATTCGTCGGCTTTCGTCGCGGGGCCCTGCTGATCGTTCGCCGGGAACGTCATTGGCAGCCGGCCCGATGGATTCACGTCGCCGAAGAGCAGCGCCGCGATCGATTCGCCATCGAACTGACCGGGGAACCACGCTTCCACTACACCGCTCACTTTATCCAGCCACGGCATTGACACGGGACCGGCCGTGTTCAGCACAACGATCGTCTTCGGATTGGCAGTCGCAACGGCATCGATGAGGTAGTCGAGATCGCCGGGCGTCTTCAGGCCCGTGCGGTCATAGCCCTCACCGGCACGTTCGCCCGCGAAGACGATTGCGACGTCGGAAGCCTTCGCGGCCTTCACTGCCGCGGCGACCATGTCCTGTTCGGGGGTCTGCCAGCCAACGTGGATAGCGCCCGTTCCTGTGCATTCGATGTGAACGGGAACAGGCTGCCCGGCGGTGAGGCTGACGACGCCGGTAACGGTCACCGCTCCCGACTGTTTCGGAATCTCCGCAACCACCTTGTTGTTCACGAGCACGCGTGCCGTGCCGGACGAATTCAGGCTCAGACGGTATGCCCCGGTTGAGGTCGGCACCAGCGAGCCATCCCATTTTGCCGACCATGGAATGCGCGCTCCCCCGCCACGCCCGCCGCGTCCACCAGCCGGAGCGCCGCCCGCCGGTGGAGCTGGCGTCAACGCCGGAACCGGCGGCGCGTTGAAATCGATGCTGGCATCGGCCTGCTTCGCCACCGGCTCGCCCGCCCAGTTCGATTCCTTGTAATACGTGCCCTGCAGATTCTGAAAGCCCGATGCCGGAATCGGCGTCAGAGCCGCAATCCCCATCGTTCCCTTCTCGTAAATAACTTTTACGCCGGAACCGGCGCGCGCGGTGATTGCATCCGAAGGAATGCTGAGTTTGTTGCCAATAGGCACTACGGAGTTCGTCGCCTGAATTGAAGCGGCAGCTCCCGCATCATCGCCAATTACGGCGATGGATTTCACGCCAGTCAGCGGCAGCAGATTGCCTTTATTCTTCAGCAGCACCGAACCTTCTTCGGCGATGCTGAGTCCCACCTTCTTGTGCTCTGCGGAGCTGACATCGGCTTCCGGCGTTCCCTTCGGGGCATCGTAAACTCCCAGGCGGAAGAACGGCACCAGATGGTGGTACACAATCAAGTCGAGATCGCTTTCCTTCAGCTTGCCGGCCTGGATCGCGGCTTCGATTGCCGCGCCTGCGATTTCATCCGTGCCCGCCTTCGCCGCCAGCGCGGCGTCGGGCGCTGCCTCGGGACGGATGAAGCCGTCAAAGCCCCACTTGCGCAGCAGGCCGAGCTGTTCGCCGCTCGAACAAACGGCGGGACCACCGTTCAGGCTGGCGAAGGCGCAGAAAATCGCACCCACATGTGCATTTTGCACGGCGGATTTAAACGCCGGGAGATAGATTTCGTTGAGACCTTTTTCGGAAAGCGTTTCGTTGAGAACCTGACGATCCGTTTCCTGATCGTAGACCGCGTAGTGCTTCAGCACGACGGTGACGTGATGGTCCTGAATGGCCGCGATTTCCGGCGTGGAGAGTTCGGTCATCAGATACGGATCTTCGCCGAAAGACTCCGGCGCGCGCCCCCAGTGCCAGGTGCGCGCAAGGTTTACAGTCGGTCCGAGGATCGTCGCCAGGCCCTTGCCGTTAAACTCTTCGCCGATAGAGTTACCTAGACGCTTCGCGAGATCGCGATCGAACGTGGACGCGACGGCGAGCTCATCCGGGAATGTAGTGGTGTTCTGCGCGAGCGGGCTCGGGGCGCCACCGCCACGTCCGCCGCCCGCGGCGAGTCCGAAGGGGCCGTCGCTGCCGGCAGTAGCATTGAGACCGAGGCGCGGTAGCCCGATACGAAAGGCCAGCTTCTCCTCGTGGGTCATTTGCGGAATGACCTCAAGCGCCCGGCATGCCGGTGACTGCTTCGCATCGGTCCAGGGCTTGTCGCCGGATGGCGTACAGCCGGAAACCGTGACGCCGGGGATTTCAGCGAGCGCCGCGGCCGCGTGAACGGCAAATCGCTCTGTATTTGCTGCGAACCAGACTGCGACCGTGAGAGCAGGAAGTATTAGGTAACGTGGACGTATGGTCATGCAGGGACTCCTCAACGCGAACAGCCACTGAGTGTATCACCGCATCGTTCGCAGTGAATACCGTATGCGATTATGCACATGACGCGCAACGATTGGCCCGGAGGGACAATGTGCGATACAAAGGTCTCAATGTCCGATCCCATTCGCCCCGATCACGAAACCGCCTTTGAAATGGCCGCCTCCGGAATTCGCTTCGGATTCGGCGTCACCCGCGAAATCGGCGCCGATCTTGCCGATCTGGGTCTGCGACATGCCCTCGTATTTACCGATCCTCTCCTCCGCTCCCTGCCCCCGGTCGCAACCGTTCTTCAGTCGCTCGAAGACAATGGCATCGCCTTTACTCTCTTCGACCGCGTGCGCGTCGAACCCTCCGACCAATCCCTGAACGAAGCGATCCGCTTCGCTACCGAAACTCCGCACGACGCTATCGTCGCTGTCGGCGGTGGCTCCACGATCGACACGGCCAAAGCCGCTAATCTTTACGCCTGCTGGCCCGCCGACTTTCTCACCTATGTCAATCCGCCCATCGGCGAAGGAAAGCCCGTTCCCGGCCCCGTCAAGCCTCTCTTCGCGATTCCGACAACCGCCGGCACGGGCAGCGAGACCACCGGTGTCGCCATCTTTGATTACCAGCCGCTCCATGCCAAGACCGGCATCGCGCACAGGAGACTCAAACCGACACTGGGCATCGTCGACCCCGAGAACACCCGCACTCTGCCCTCGGCCGTCGCAGCGTCTTCCGGCCTCGATGTCCTCTGCCACGCCATCGAATCTTTCACGGCCATTCCCTACACAGACCGCCCGCATCCCGGCCGACCGATCATGCGTCCGGCGTATCAGGGCTCGAACCCGATCAGCGATATCTGGAGCATGGAAGCGCTGCGGCTGACCGCCACATATATTCGCCGCGCTGTGGCCGATCCGTCAGATGACGAAGCCCGCGCCAGTATGATGCTCGCATCGGCCTACGCGGGCGTCGGATTCGGGAACGCCGGCGTGCATCTGCCTCACGGCATGTCGTACCCTGTTTCCGGCCTTGTGCGCGGCTACAACGCGCCCGGGTACACGGTCGATCATCCCCTGGTGCCCCACGGAATGTCAGTCATTCTGAACGCTCCGGCAGTTTTCCGCTTCACGGCGTCCACCTCTCCCGAGCGTCACCTGAAAGCTGCGGAAGCGCTGGGAGCCGATGTCCGCGGCGCCAAACCGGAGGACGCCGGTAAGATACTCTCCGATCAAATCGTGCAGATCATGTACGACCTGCGGATGCCGAATGGATTGCGCGCATTGGGTTACACCGCCGCTGATATTCCGGCACTGGTGGAAGGGACGTTGCCGCAACATCGGGTCACGAAATTGTCCCCGCGTCCGGCAGGCCGTGAGGAGCTGGCGGGGCTATTTGAAGACGCTATGATCTCGGGTTAGCCGTGAACGGTAGAGCCAAGGCCTGTGTCGCACGTCTATAACACGCGGCGAAAGGGAGAAGCTGAAACTACGCAAGAAAAATGGTGAGGGCTCGAACTCCTAATGGGTTTGGAAACAACGAAGTTGTTGATTCCACCATCCATTCAATGGCCCGAAGCAGAGAACTCACGGATCGAACCTACAAAAAGCCGTACAGTTCGAACTTACGTGCTGCGAGATATCCTCGTGAGAGACGAATCCCCCGAATTTTGCCGCGTTTTCCACGTTGCGCTCGTAGAACACCCTCGGAGCCAGCAGCAGAGTATCCCAATCCTCGTAATTACCATATTTGTCATTGTGCAACCAGTGCTCTCCTCGTGCGGCGTACACTTCTGCTTGATGTTGCGAGAAATGTCCGGATGCCCGTTTGTTTTCGATGTGCAGCGCTAATCGGCGGGCGTCGGACTCGAAAGAGAAGACTAACAGAATATCCGTTTCTCCGTCTCGTTCGACGATTCGAAGCTCGCTCGATTCGGCATCTGGCAACCGAACCTGCACGCGGCACCAAGGATTGTCGGATCTTGACCAGAGGTATCGAGGATTGTGGCCGACGAATTTCGATTTAGCGACAAGCCACGCGAGGAATTGCGGATTATCGCGGAGTTCCACTTCCAAGGCTCGGTCGAGGTCTTTTTCAAAAAGCACTGTTTTCTCACCATAACAGGACGCGACAGGGTGTGCATCAAAAGGAGATTCCGTGCGAACACCGGACAATCTGATCTCGCACGAATACGAGTGGAGCGCGACGCTCGAACGAGAAGGCTGGATCTGTGGCGTTCGAGTACCCTCTGCGGTGAAAACGGGTCTTTCAATTGGATTGATTGTTTTGAAAGATTTGGTGAGCCGGGCGGGGTTCGAACCCGCGACCACCGCATTAAAAGTGCGATGCTCTACCAACTGAGCTACCGGCTCCCTTAAAGCCACAAAACCAGAGAGATGCGAAGCGCTCACCAAACGCCCGCAAGCTCAGATTACCACGCCCCTTACGTGCCCACGCCCGCTGCTATAATCGCAACGTCAGCGCACATGCGGATGTGGCGAAATTGGCAGACGCGCCAGACTTAGGATCTGGTTCCCAAAAGGAGTGGAGGTTCAAGTCCTCTCATCCGCACCATCCTCCGACCCGTCTCAGGATGGTATATTTATTCATAGCACTGCATATTTAATCAATGAAATACTCCGTCGGTATCGTTGGATTCAGCGGCTACAGCGGCGCCGAAGCCGTCAAAATCCTCTCTCACCACCCCAACTGCGAGCCCGTCCTGCTCTCCCATAGAGCCGATGTCGAAGGCTCGAAACTCCTCCGCAAGCCGTCCATCCGGCAGGCCCACGCCGGCCCGGAAGCCGTAGCATCCGAAGGCCTTTCCGCTGTCCTGCTCGCGACTCCGCACGACGTCTCCATGGACCTCGCGCCCAAATTTCTCGCCGCCGGGGCCATCGTCATCGACCTCTCCGCCGCGTTCCGACTCGAGACCGCCGATCGCTACAAAGCCTGGTATAAAGAGGACCACACCGCCGCGCACTTGCTACCCGACGCGGTTTATTCCATTCCCGAATTTCACCGCGCTCGCGCCGCTAAAGCCCGCCTCATCGCGAACCCCGGCTGCTATCCCACCGCCGCCAACCTCGCGCTTCGCCCGCTGGTCGAAGCCAGCCTGATTGATCGCAAATCCGGAGTCGTATGCGACGCCAAGAGCGGCGTCTCCGGCGCAGGCCGCAAAGCCACGCTCAAGAACAGCTTCTGTGAAGTCACCGAGAACTTCTCAGCCTACTCGATCCTGAAGCACCGCCACGTGCCCGAAGTTCTGATGAACAGCGGGCTTGACGAATCCGAGTTCAGCTTCACGGCGCAGCTCATCCCAATAGACCGCGGCATCCTCGAAACCATCTACTTCCGCCTCGCAAAGCCGATGACTTCGGCGGAGATCCTGGCCGGCATCTACGAACCGGTCTACCGGAACGAACCCTTCGTCCGCCTGCATGAAGCCAACAGCGTGCCTGACCTGCACAGCGTCGCCCACACGAATTTCTGTGACATCGGAGTCGTCGCCGATCCGGCAACCGGCCGCTGCGTTGTGGTTAGCGCCATCGACAATCTTGGCAAAGGCGCCGCCGGACAGGCGGTGCAGAATCTCAATCTCGCTCTCGGCATCGAAGAAACAGCAGGACTGCTGTAATCCATGAAAGCTCTGATCAAAATAGGCGGAAGCCTCCTCGATGACGCGGCCTCGCGAAACAGCCTGGCACGGCAGATCGCGGCGCTCGCGCGCACAGGGGCGGAGGTCACCGTAGTTCATGGTGGCGGCAAGCAGATGACGCGATTCCTGGAAGAACGCGGCGTCAAAAGTTCGTTCGTGCGGGGCTTGCGAGTGACAACGTCCGAAACGATCGATGCGGTTCTCAAGGTGCTCGCCGGCACCGTCAATACCGAATTATCAGCGGCATTGGGCGCGGCAGGTGCGCGCGCCGTTGGGCTCACCGGCATCGACTCCGGCGTTGCCGTCGCGGCCCAACTAGATCCCGAACTGGGATTTGTCGGCAAGGTAAACGCTTCCGATCCCGCCCTTCTCGAAACTCTGACCGGCGCGGGCTATCTCCCCGTAGTCGCCTGCGTTGCCGGTGGGACCGATGGACAGGTGTACAACGTCAATGGCGACTCGATGGCGGTTGCAGTTGCGTCGGCATGGAAGGCCGATCGACTGCTCTTCCTCACAGACGTCGCTGGCGTACTGGATGCCGCGAAGACCATCCTGCCGCGACTGACCGTCGAAGATTGCCGTAAGCTGATAGCGGATGGCGTTGCAACGGGCGGTATGCAGGCGAAGCTCGACGCTGCCACGTCTGCAGTATCGAACGGTGTAGGCGAGGTACGCATCGTGCGCGGCTCGGATGCCGATATCGTTTCGCGAGTGTTTGGCGGGGAAAATGCGGGATCGGCAGTAGTGCAATGATCAGTGCTTTGAGACCCGAGTCGGTCGACTACGAAACCGTCGCGAACAAACACATCGAAGTCCGCAAAGCCTCGATGCAGGACATTCCTGCGCTGCTGGCCCTGATCAACGGCTACGCTGCAAAGGGCGTCATGCTTTCGCGTACCGAATTCGAACTCTCCGAAAACATGCGCGATTTCATGGTCGCCTACGATGGGCGCACGCTCGCAGGCTGCGGCGCGCTGCATTTTTATTCACCCACCATGGGTGAGATTCGATCGCTCGCGGTGGCCGAATCGCACAAAAAGCAAGGCATCGGCCGACTAATCGTGGACGCACTGGTCCATGAAGCCAAACTCTACGGGCTCGACGCCGTCTTTGCGTTCACCTATGTGGAAGGCTTCTTCGCTAAGGCCGGCTTTAACGTCGTGGAGCGGGGAGAACTTCCTCTGAAAGCGTGGAAGGACTGCCTTCGTTGCCCGAAGTTCCAGGCCTGCGATGAAATCGCGGTGGTGAGGGTTCTGCGACCACAGCGCTGGGAACAAAAGGCGCACTACCAACCCGCGCTCGGCGTCGAAGACGGCAACGTGGTGCTGCTGCCGATTCTTCGTTCATAGATTTCCGCAGACGCAGATTCCCGGTGAACTCGTATCAGCGATATTCAGGCGTTTCTAAAAAGAGGTCATCAAGGTAGGGGAGCCGGCGGATGAGCAAAGACGGCTGCGACGCGACCATTCATGACCGCCGGTGGTGAACGCTTAGTCGTAAGGTCAGACCTCAGACTGGAGCGAGAAAAACGCCGCTGGCGTCGAAGACGGCAGCGGAGCATTTTTGCCGATACTCAAATCCTGAAGCTGGCAAATCTTAATTCGCAGCGCCTATAATGGCGAATGCTCCTCAACTCCAGATGGGCACGCGCCTGAGGTATCCGGCGTATTTTTCACGAATGGGCGGAATTCACATGAACTTTCTCTCCGGGTGGCTGCGACGTGCTCAGGATTACCGGGAGGTTCGCGCAATCGAGTTCATATTGCTGGCCGTAACCGTGCTCGCTATTCCACCGGTCCATGAACCTCTTGGGCGTTTTGCGAGCGCAACAAGTGCCTGGGGTTCCTGCCGACCTTTTGAGTACCGGTGGAAGATTTTAACCTCGGAAGACGCTCCCCAGATCTACCGCGAATTTCATGATGCCCTGGCAATGGCGGGGGAAAAGCAAGCGAACTGGAAGGGTGCAAGACGCGAACTCTCCAGACTTGAAAATGAAAATTGGGCCCTGCCTGGCATAAGAGAGAATCTCGCGGCCGTTTATTTGGAAATGGAGGGCCGAGAGGCCGAAAGCGGGGAAACAAACGGGCGTGCGGAGGCAGCCCAGCGCCTGGATGCGGAGGACAAACTCCTGAGATGCATTGATTCCACGCGTTCGGAAAGCGAGATCAGGACAATGTCACTCGTGGATCCGGCGGTCTCTCCCTCGCCGTCTACTGCCGAGATTCATAACGTCCTGATGCGCGCCCGCGCGATCTCCAACTATTATCGGGCCGACCTCCGAGCCCTGGAAGGCGACGCCCCCGGAGCCTTCCACGCGCTGGAATACGCGTTCTCAAACGGATATCCGGCGACCTCTGCCGAACTGGACGATATCGAACGGGATCGTTTTCTAACGCCCCTCCGAAAGCTCCAGCAGTACGATTCCCTCCTGGCGCCGCTTCGCCGACAGTTCGGAAAATTCTGACAACTCGAACTACCGATTATGAAGCGTGAAAGCCGCGTAAGTCACGAAAGGCTTTTCCTGCACATCCAATTCATTGGTATGTCGCGGGTCGAACGCCTTGCCGCCCGGCTGGCTCTGGAGAAATCGATTCAGCTGCACCGCCGTATCTGTCCGCCTCGCGTGAATCGCAACCACGATTTCTTTGCTGCTGGCATCCTCTTTTACCAGGGCTACTCCGAAGGCGGTCTGTCCGGGCTTGTCGTCAAACCACAGCGGAATCTTAATATTCTCTCCAGCCAGAACCAGATCCCTGTCGTTACCCTCCGTGGCATGCGCCCAGTCGTAAACCCGCATCCCGGCCGGCTCGTTCGTAGCGCCATAAAACACCGCAAGATGTCCGCGCCACTCCGGCACCACATTTAGATATGCCTTCGACTTTCCGGGAAACGTATAAGTGGCCGGAACCCGTTCCTCAGAGCCGCTCGGGTTGACAATCGTTAGGTAGTAGAAAGGTTTCGAGACTTTTGAGGCTCCTTCGATCGGAGCCTGTGGCGCAATCAGCACCTTGGCCCCCGTTGGCTCGGTTTGCGCGAATGCCGCCAGCGCACAAGTCGCCAGAATAGACAGAGATCTCATTGCTTATCGCTCCCTTCTGTCTCCGGTGCCCCAATCAGGATGTTGATGTCGAATTTTGGATCGGGAAACGACCGAAACTGTGGATGCTGCGGCGCGCCGCTCTTCTCCCGCGCTACTGCCGCCGGGACCGTTTCATTAATATAGCGGAATACCTGGCTGATGTTGTCTTGTCCGGAATCCTTCTTCATTGCTTCCAGAAGGTACCGCGTGAAGTATCCATTTCCGCCGGCGCCATCGTCAGACTCCCACGATCTCTCATTGGCGCCGCTGGAAGTGATAATCACGCGTGCTTTGTCCTGCGGAACGGCGCGTGTGATTTCCTCCGCTTCCTGTAATCCGACCATCAGGCCTTTACTGCCCTCGGCGCCATTCAGCGATCGCGCCCCGCGGGGCCCGACGGTGTCACCGCTGTAACAGGTATCGAGAAATGCGATTACCCTGCGCGCACGAAACCGGTTAATCGAATTGACCAGTTCATACATGGGATACGCGGTAGCCGTGTTCAGCACCTTCTGGTACTCCGTGTCATGCATGAGAACGAAGCCACTCTTTGCACTCGCCGCCGCAGGATCCATCTCTGGAGAAGAACCGTGCGAGCTGAAGTACAGCACAACCAGGTCGTCTTCTGTCGCTTCCTGTTCGATGCGCGCGATCGAACGCCGCACCCGGTCCGCGGTTACCGCCTTATCCAGCAGCACATCCACGCGCTCAGCCGAAAATCGCCCTGCCCGCGGCGAGAGCAGCGTATCGGCAAAATCCCGCGCATCCTTGGCCGCGTACTGAAGGTTTGGAATTTGCTGGAATACGGCCTGCCCGGCGGGCAGCTTTTTGTTTTCGTCGCTGAAATCCTTAAATTGACTTACCCCAACCACCAGGGCGAACTTATGATGCACCAGCGTTGGAAGTGGCTGGGGTTCCGTCTGCGTGACCGTCATTCGGACTGTAGGAACCGCCCCCAATTCGTCCGCCACCCGCGTATAGTGTTCATACTCGGATGTATCGCCGATCATCTTGTAGGTCTCGGCAATCCGGCGAATAACCGGCCCATCCCGACGGCACTGTGAATACGCCTTTTCGAGAAGCTTTCGCGTCTCGATTTTGCGGTTATTGAAGAATTGATTTTCCGCTTCTTCTACGGTATTCAGGCCAAGCTGAGGACAGGCTTGTCCCAATAGCATCCCCTGCCAGAATGTCAGGCAGAGAATCAGCACCAACGGCTGTAACCGAAAATTCACGGCGCGCCTTACTGTTTTCCAGTGGCTGATACTGCGGCTTTCGGTTTTCCGCTCGCTGCCGGGGCGCCTCTTCCCGGAGAGCCGGGAACCGGCTTCGCCGCAGGGCCAGCGGCAGTGGACTTCGCGACCGGAGCGGCCGCTGCCGCGGGCGGCGCGGCGGGCGTAACGCCATCCTCACTGAACTTGTGCTTTGACTCAACGACCTTTACGTCTGCTGCCGACATGTTCAGCGTCGGGAAATACGCATCAAGCCCCATGCGCTCGTCCTTCGAGATAACGCCATCGGAAGCCATTTGGGCGAACATCGTTTCATACTGCGCCATCCCCTTCACCCGGTCTGACTCCTGAGTAATGACTCGCTGAATCTCGAATTCCGTGAGGCCCATTTTGTCCCCCGTGTCACGAAGGGGGTTGACATCCTTGCTGGCGTCGGCGGAAAGGCTGGCCCTCACAAGAGTGCGGAATCCCGCCTCTTTCGGCGAATCGTCACGCTTTACACTCATTGCTTTAGCGCCTTCCCGCTTTGCAATAAACACCTCGCGTGCCTTGTCCCTCTCGCCCTCCCACAGCTTCCGCTGGTCGATTGCGCGCGCGATATTCGTGCGCGCGGTCTTGAGCCTCTCCGATGCCGCGCTAATGTACTTCTCATTCGGATCAAGCTGCTCGGCTTTGGCATACAGAGCCATGGCTTTTTCGAAAAATGGTACGGCGTCGGCAGGATTCAGGGTAGCCTCATATGCGCGATACGCCAGCGCTTCCTGTGCTACAGCCAGGTTATAGGAGCGATCTCCTTCGTTTTTCCCGACGTTGGCTGCCGTCCACAGAGCGGTCGCTTTCTCCCAATCCGGAGTCTCTCCCATCGCCATCCTGTTTCCGGCTCTTAGATCTTCATCGCAGGCCAGCTTAAACTCAACCGCGTCGACCGATCGAACGTAACGCCGCCTTATTTTGATTGAAACGGTATCCAGCATTGCCGCATTAATCTCCGCGGGAGTCATCTCCTCTCCCGTCACCGCGGCAGCCTGTTCCGGTTTCGCCGCCGGCTTGCTGCCCGGCAGGCCGGGAATGCGAATCAGTCCTGATGCCTTGCTGGCGCCTCCAGCCGGTCCGGTCGCCTTTACAATCGCTTCCCTTGTGACCCGATAGATCTCTTCCGGATCGAACGTGTCCATAGGAACCCCATCCGCATCCACCATCTGAACCCGCAACGAAATCCGCCCCGATCCGATCCAGTACGTGACCGGCACATTCTGCATCGTCGTAGTATTCCCGTTCGTCACTGCCCTCGATTCGGTTTGAACATGGCTGGAAACAGTGGGCGGGTCATAAGCCACCACGGTCACCAGCAATCGGGCATCGGACTTCGGATTATCCACATTAAAATCGTGGGCCAGCGCCTGCTCGATCTGGGCTTTTAGCCGAGTCTGGCCCGTGAAGCTCTTGTCGGATTCGACAATCTCAACTTTAATCGACTTGACCTGCGGATATGCGTCGGGAGGGCGAGGTATCTTAAGCGACGCCATGTCTGACGTCATATTGAACGTTCCGCAATTGAACTTGGCGGCGGATGCCACGGTCACGAGAGATAGAAAAAATGCCAGGAGTCTCATGAAATCGCCCCTTACCTCAGGTATTTGCCGGTGGAATGCCGGCTTGAATGCAGGCGCGCCCGCGCCGGTGATTATTGGATAGTCTCACAAATCACCGTCGTAAACAAGATCTCCTGGTCAAAATTGAGATAATTAGGCCGCCGAAATGACGGGATCGCGGCGAAAGACGCGTTAGGGCCTTTGATCCGGCAACTTCGGCATGGATCGAAATGAACTCGTCAGTCCGGTGAACACGTTATACAGCGCGATATACCAAAACGCAGCCACTCCATCGCGCCACCCAATCTTCTTCCCCTGCTCATAAGTACGCCCGTAGTAGCTGATGGGCACCTCATAAATCGCGCACTTCAGCTTCGAAACCTTCGCCGTAACCTCAATCTCGAACCCGAACCCGCTCGACGTGATCACCATGTTCCGCATGATCTCCGACCGGAATGCCTTGTACCCCGTCTCCACATCGGTCAGGTTGAGGTTCGTAAAGATATTCGAAGTAAACGTCAGCGTCTTATTCGCCAGGTAGTGATAGAAATACAGGACCCGCGAAGCCTTCCGCACCAGAAAGCGCGACCCATAAACAACATCCGCTTTCCCATCGAGAATCGGACCAATCACATCGGGAATCTCGTTCGGGTCGTACTCCAGGTCCGCATCCTGCACAATTACAATCTCGCCCTGAATCTGGGCGAACCCGGTTTTCAGCGCTTCGGTCTTACCTTTATTACGGTCATGCTGCAGCAGCCGCACCCGTGAATCGCGCGCCGCCAGCCCCGTTACAATCTCCGCAGTGCGATCGCGCGAGCAGTCGTTCACCACAATGACTTCGAGCAGCGCCCCCAGCTTCAGCACTTCACCCACAACGTGCGCAATCGTGGCTTCTTCGTTATAGGACGGAATTACGACGGACAGGCAGCGGCGCGGTTCGCTCATCGGAAACTTCTCACTCTAGCAGGTGAATGCCGATAAGTATCTCAAAATCCCTTGTCACCTTTCAGACACAAACCGCATCTGATCAACCGGAGAACCCAACATGCAGGTCTCAGCAAAGTACAGGAGCAACACAAAGTTCGAGGTAACCGCCCGCGATCACAAAACCATCTGCGATCAGCCGAGGGATAACGGCGGCAACGACGAAGGCATGTCGCCGCCGGAATTCCTGCTCGCTTCGCTGGCAACCTGCGCCGGATACTACGCCGCGCAGTACCTGACCACGCGCCATCTCCCGGCCGACGCCCTGGACGTCAATGTCACGGCCGAAAAAGCCACTCAGCCCGCACGGCTCGCCTTTTTCCGAATCGACGTCAACGTGCCTGACCTCGAAGGTCGACACCAAAGTGGCATCCTGCGCGCAGTCAAGACCTGCCTGATCCACAACACCTTGCTCGGCGCGCCCGCCCTCGAAGTCTCGGTTAACGGATTAGTCGATTCCGCGCACAGCGGCTTCTCTATACCGGCGCAAACCGAACCTGCGCTCCCGCAGGCAGCCCCGGCAGGTAGATAATTCCGCCTCCGTCCGACGAAGCGCCGAACATTCCCTCTCCGTCCGCTTCCACATGGTAGCGTCGGCGCGCATCGAGCCCGATGATAAATACGTCATCGAGCGCATCAACCGCGCCCTGTTCCGAATCCGTGGGTGCCGCCGTCGGCTGTGGACGAGCGGGAACCTGAAACTTCGCCTCCCCGCGCGCAAAAAAGACAGTCGCTTCCTCCACATCTATCGGAGCGTGCGCAACTTTGGGATCCACCATCTTCAGTTCCCCGCCCCCAAAAACCTGCAGCCCCCCGCCAAAGAATCCCAGCCATCGCGCATCGTCTTCCCATGACGACCGCACATACAGCTCCCCACCCACCGCATCGTGCGCTACCAGCGGAATATGGTAATAGCTGAGCCCCGGCTGATAGGGATTCGCCCACATCAGCTCGTAGGGAATCCCCAGTGTGCCGCGCATCAGGAACTTATCGTTCATCAAAAAGCCCTGCAGAAGCTGAGTCTCCATGGCGTTGGCATCGAAGGCCACCATCGCCAGTTCGGCCGAGCGCGAATACACCGCCTTGGCCGGATCGGGACCCTTCTGGTCCATCGCCGCATCCGCCGGAATTCTGTACTCGTTCTCCGCCGCCGGGAAGGGCTCCGGATAGTGCGCCAGAACATGAATCAGCGGATAATCCTTAAACCATTGCGGAAACGTTTCCCGAAGATCGAAGTTCAGATTGTCGCGGAACGCGTGCATGATTTCCACGAGCGCATTCGCCTCCGCATTCGGCACGTGAATGCGGCCCGCCTTGAGCCCTGGCACGAAGCTCCCAATCCAGAAGCCTCCATACAGTTCGCGAAGTGCCTTTTCGGCTACTGCAGGCTTCGCATCCGTCAAAGCCACTGCCGCCAGCACCCGGTTTCGCGCTTCATCCAGCGTCATTGCCGATCGTAGCGGCGCCGTAACAACCTTCTCCAGCTTCGGAATAATCAGAGCGCGATCCGCGGTGGAAATGAGCGGTCCACACCAGTCCAGAATCAGCGCAATCTGCCGTACGTCGGTCGCAGTACCCGCAGCCCAGGCCACGGCCTGCCCGCCGGCCGAGCCATCGTCCGCAATCCGGTACCGCAGCGCCGCCGTCCACCCAAATTCCGGATACTGCGGTGCGCTAAGCCAGAGATTGTCAAATTGTTCCCAGCGCAGAGAGCGCCGCTCTTTCTCACGCCTCAGCAGTTTCAGCCGCGCCGGTCGCAGGAACAGCCGCGGGCCCTCAGTGTAAACCTGAAAGCTCTCCGGGCCCTCCGCCTGGCCGCGAAGATCGCCGCAGACCGCCAGCGCCGCACCCGCCCGCAGCAAATCCCGCCGTGTCGCGCCACCACCAGAACCTGACCCCTGAGTGACCATCTCCGTTGAACTTAACTTACATCATTCGAACGCCCTTCCGCTGCTATCATGACTGATAAAGCTGGCGCTTAAAGCAGCCTGAGGATTTCGCAACGCATTCCCTGCCCCAGGCGTCTTTATCCAGAGTTCGTACCAATCTTAAAATGAAGAGCTTCCAGACCGTTTGCCTGTTGTTAGCCAGCGCGTGCGTAGCCGCGGCGCAGCAGTACACCATCTCCACCGTTGCCGGACAGCCAGGCTCCACCGGACTCTATCCCGTCGCCGGCGACACTTCAACGATCTCCGCGCGCAGCGCGCTGCTCTACCACCCCGCCACGATCGCGCTCGACGCCTCCGGCAATTTCTACATCGCCGATTATTACAACTGCACGGTCTACCGAATCACCGCCAGCACCGGCAACATAACCGGCATCGCGGGCAATCTTTCCGGCGCCTGCGGGTTCGGAGGCGATAATGAGGCCGCGACTACCGCCAACCTCACCGATATTCACGGAATAGCAGTCGACGGCAGCGGGAACGTCTTCATCTCTGACACCTCGAATCATCGCGTTCGCCGCGTCGATGCCAAATCCGGCATCATGACAACTTTTGCCGGCAACGGGACCAAAGCCTATTCCGGCGATGGCGGAGCTGCCACTTCTGCATCGTTCATTGCACCCGGCGCTCTGGCTTTTGATGCCAAGGGCAACCTCTATGTCGCCGACTATGCCGCTGGTGTGGTCCGCATGATCACCTCTGGTGGCACGGTCTCGACCTTCGCCGGCACCGGCACGTACGGCAATACGGGCGATGGCGGAGCCGCGTCGAAGGCAAATCTCGCCTACCCGGTTTCCGTCGTTTTCGATGGCAACGGCAACCTCTACATCGGCGACGAAGGCAACAGCAACATCCGCAAGGTGGATGCAAGCGGCAACATCACCACAGCCGCCACCGGCATCGTTGCCCGCGGACTTGGCGTTGACTCCACCGGTATTTACTTTGTGGACGGTATCAGTTCCACGGTACGCAAGGCGTTATTTACGGGCGGAGTAGTCACGCTCGCCGGCAACGGACAAAACGGATTCGCCGACAGCACCTCGTCTTCGCAGGTCATTCTTAACCAGGCCAGCGCCCTCGCGCTCGCGGCCGACGGTAGCCTCTATGTCGCGGATACGATGAATGACATCATCCGGCGTTTAGTGCCCGTCGCGAACTCCGTCGGCTATCAGGATTCCGCCAGCCAGTACTCGGGCTCTCTGCTTCGCCCTGGCAACATCGCCCCCGGCGAAATCGTCACACTCTTCGGTTCCGGCCTTGGTCCCGCAACACTGACAAGCGCCACCCCGGCGAACGGTCAGTACCCCACGCAGCTCGCCGGGACCTCGGTAACGTTCAATAACGTCCCCGCTGCCATCATCTACACATCTGCGAACCTGGTGACAGTAGCCACCCCATACGAGATCACTGGCTCATCCACCGCCTCCATCGTAGTCACCTATCAGGGCAAGACGTACACGGCGACCGCTCCCGTAGCAACCACCGTCCCCGCACTTTTCACTCGGAATCAATCCGGCATCGGCCAGGCGGCTGCGGTGAATGTGAGCGATGGCAGCATCAACAGCCCCGCCAGCCCGGCAAAGCTCGGCTCCTACATTTCGCTCTACGCCACCGGTGAAGGCTATACCACCGCGCCCGTTGACGGCAAGACGGCGAGTTCCACCTGTGGAGCGTCCTGCCTTCCCACGCCCGTGCTGCCGATCTCAGTCAAGATCGGAACCCAGTGCGTCAACCCCAGCTACGCGGGCGGCGCACCCACACTGATCGCCGGAGTGATGCAGGTGAACGTGCAGATTCCCACCGGCATTCTTCCCGGCACTGCGGTTCCGGTCCAGATTCAGGCCGGTACCGGATGCCCCGGTCTGACGTCCTATCAGTCGCAGCTGGCGGTAACCATCGCCGTCACGCAGTAGGCCGCTCAATTGTTTTCAGTAGTTCCGCCAGCCGGCTTCCGCCCGCCGGATCGCCGCCATAGCGCACTTCGTTATACACAGCCGTGAATTCGCCTACCCGGTCGCGCTCACTGGCGGGCAAATTGCGTGCAAACTCATTCGGTGTAAACCACTCCGGTTTCTGGAACCCGCGCTGCGCCAGCGCCCCAAGCATCCGCTCGTAAAGAAATCGCGCATCGCTCGCGGTCGCCCCGTCATTGCGAATCTTCCGCATCTGTCGCCCGTCCCGCATTCGCCGCCACAACCGCGGCCCCTGCGCGCGAAACCGAAATGCGACTAGTCCAATACCCGCGACCATCGCCAGCCACACCACCGGAGCAGCCTTAGCAGACCAGTTAACGCTCGCACCCTCACCACTCAGCAAACTCAATACTTTCCGCCGCAGCGAAAACGCCAGCGAAGCCTGCTGCCCCGGACTGTACGCGAGCACCCACTGCTGCCACGTCGCATCCACCGCGTCCAGATACATGCCGAACCGGCGCAGGAACCCACCCGCTTCAACGCCCGCACCCGGCGGCGTAGGATCGAACGTCATCCACCCGCGGCCGTCAATCCACGCTTCCACCCATGCATGCGCGTCTGAAGCGCGAATCACCCATGCCCCGGTGACGTCGTTATAATACCCGCTCTGGAAGCCCGTGGCGACGCGCGCCGGAATCTTCTGCGCCCGCAGCATCACCGCCATTGCGGAAGCGAAGTATTCGCAATACCCTTTGCGCGAGACGAAGAGGAAATCCGCCAGAGGATCGCGCGCGGAGAATTGCCCGGTATCGAGCGAGTACGTGAAATCCCGATGCAGGCGCTGCTCGATCCGCATCGCGCGCTCCTCATCGATACCCTCCCCAGCCCACTCGCGACCCAGCGGCGCAATCCTTTTATCGAGCCGCGACGGCAACTGCGTATAACGTGTCCGCTCTGCCGCCGTCAGCGGATACTCGAGCGGGGCTCCTTCTTCCGCCGACACTTCATACACCAGCGGCTGCCCCACGTGCGGCACCACGCGAAAAGAATCCTCCCCCGCCTTCACCAGCCGCAGCGATGGATTTTCAGACGCCGAAAGCACATTAATGAACTCCGGCACGCCCGCTATGAAGAGCGCGCCGGTATCCGAACTCCCCACATCCACGCGATACAGCATCCGCACCCCATCGCGCCGCGACCGCTGCCGCAAATCCGCCACACCCATCGATTCCAGCCATTGCCCGGGCTGCGAAGGCTCAGACCAGTGCCGTCCGTCAAACTGGCTCAGCGCCGACCCGCGCCACTTCAGCCCGTTGGGCAGTTTTCCACCATAGGAATGCACATGCAGCACCGCGCGATTGTCTTTCGAGATCGGACCGAACCCGCCCAGATCGATCGAGTCCGCAAATCCCGTGAGCCGGGGACCGCCCGGAAACAGCGACGCCGCCGCGCGCGCCGTCCGCGGCACAACCAGAAACAAACCCAACGTGAGCAGTACAGTTCCGCACGTCGCACAGGCGATCAGCCACACCAGACGCCGCGCCGTGTGCGCGCGTTCCGATGCCGGCAGCGTTGCCCGGGTATTGCGCTGATATCCGCGCCGAATCTCCGCGCTCGTCAGCACGGCCAGCGCGCACACGATTGCCCCCGCCATCCACGCCAGAAACCGCGCCTGCGTGGATAATGCCGCTGCCCCCAAAAGCGCAACAAACCCGATCGAGCCCGTGTAAACGTAGTCCCGATTCGTACGGGCGGAGAGAATTCGCGCAACGCCAAGAAAGCAGACCCCATGCGCGGTAGCCCGAAAGAAATCCCGCGAAATGAAGTAGTAATCGACGGGATAAAAAAGCAGATACGAAGTGGCGATAATCGTGATCGCCCGCTGAGGAATAGTCATGCGGACGAGACCCGCCACCATCAGTCCGCGCCACACCAGCCCGCCAATCAGAAACAAAAACGAAGCCGCATCCAGCCTGCCGGTATCCGCGAGCGCGCCGAAAGCGCACGCAATCAAACCCAGCAGCGAAAACTGAAAGAATCGTTCAATCGAAGGCGCTGTCCCGGCAGGCGGCATTCAGCTTTAGTGTAACGGCAAACGCTATCTTGGTTCTTTGCCCCCAGCTCCCAAATCGGTCCTGATCTCCGCCGGCGAAGCCTCGGGCGATTATTACGCTTCCCTCCTGCTCCACGAACTCCGCCGCCGCTGGCCCGAAACCGATTTCTTCGGCTGCGCCGGAGCCAGCCTTCGCCGCGAAAACCTCCGCGCCGTCATCCACGCCGAAGACCTGGCAGTCGTCGGTATATTTGAAGTCCTCGCCCACATCCCCCGCATCTGGCGCCGCTTCCGCGAACTGATCGCCGCCGCCCGCACCACCCGACCAACCCTCGCCATTCTGACCGATGCCCCCGACTTCCACTTCCGCGTCGCCCGCAAGCTCAAACGACTTGGAATTCCGGTCGTCTACCTCGTCGCTCCCCAAGTCTGGGCCTGGCGCGAAGGCCGCGTTAAGACGATGCGGCGCATCATCGATCGTCTCCTGTGCATCTTCCCCTTCGAGGAGCCCTTTTTTCGCGAGCGCCGCGTCCCGACTACCTACATCGGCCACCCCCTCGCAGGTCGCGTCCGACCCACCCTCTCCCGCGAAGATTTTTTCCGGAAACACAACTTGCCGCTCAACCGTCCACTGGTAGTAGTGCTCCCCGGCAGCCGACCCAGCGAAGTTCTCCGCCACATTCCGCCTCTGACGGAAGCCGCCGCCCGCCTTTCCGCCACACGCGAGCTCAGCTTCATCCTGCCTGCGTCGCCCCACTGCGGCACCGCTTTCTTCGAACCGCACCTCGCTGGAAGCCCAATCAAATCCATCCCCGGCGAAGCCTGGGACGCCCTCGCGCACTGCGATCTCGCCCTCGCCGCCAGCGGCACCGTTACCGTGGAAGCCACGCTCCTGAACGCGCCCATGGTCACCTACTACCGCGTTACCCCGCTCACCTGGGCCATCGGAAGACACCTCGTCAACATCCCGTTCTACTCCATGCCGAACCTCATCGCGGGACGCCAGATCATCCCTGAACTGATCCAGGACGACATGACCGGCGAGCGCGTCGCCGCCGCCGCCGCGCCCCTGCTTGACGACGCCGTATATCGCGCGAAAATGAAAGAAGACTTATCCGCTGTCGCTGCCCGGCTGACGACATCCGGCGACGCAATTCAGGCCGCCGCCGACGCGGTCCAGCAGTTATTTGAAGCATCCGGTCAAACGGGGAGGAAGCAGTGAGACGAATCCGAATCGCGATCCTGGCCAGTGCATGTGCCTTTGGCGCCTTCGCCCAGCAGAGCACTCAGCAGGGCACTCCAATCGATGTGGATGGCTACACAATCGATGCGCAGATTAACCCCGCCACCCAAACCATCAACGCCCGCGTCGCTGTCCGCTTCACACCGCTCGAAGACCGGGCCAACGCCGCCGTCTTCGAACTCAACAACGCGCTCAACATCTCGCAGATCACGGACGCCAAAGGCAACTCCCTCAACTCCGCCCGCACTCAGGCCGATAGCACTGTACGCGTCACCTTCCCCAACACGCTTCCCAAAGGGCAGATGGCGGAAATCACTTTTGTATACGATGGCCGTCTCTCGGGCGAAGAAGAATCGCCCATCTACGGAATCAAGTTCGCGTCGATTCAGCCGGACTATGGCTTCCTCCTCTACCCCGCGCGCTGGTTCCCGGTCTACGGCTACACATCTGACCGCTTCACCTCAAAGATGAACATCACAGTGCCCGATGGCTATCAGGTAGTCGCAAGCGGCTTCGGCGCCAGCGCGCCCGCAACAGGCGGCGGAAGCGTCTATACCTACGATTTCACTAAGGCCTCCTTCCCGGGCGACATCGCCATCGTAAAAGGCGCCCCGGTGAAAAACGCTACCGACGGCGTCACCACAACCCTTTGGTTCCGCGGCGCGCAGGCGGATCTTGCGAACCCCTACGGCGAACTAACCGCCCGGATGCTGACCCACTTCACCGGCCTCTTCGGTCTCGCCCCCTATGCCAACCTCACCGTTGTCGAAACGGCGGATGGCGCACCCAACGGCTATTCCGCGCCGGGCCTGATCTTCCTCGCGCCCCGCGCCATCACAAAGGAACTCAACTCGAACATCATGGCGAACCAGATTGCCCGCCAGTGGTGGGAGACCAACGTCTCTCCCATCAACCGCAATCACATCTGGCTCGAAAACGGCATGGCCCTTTACGCCGAAGCGCTCTGGGCGGAGCACGATAAGGGAGCCGCCGCGCTCGACCAGCGCATGCACGATACCGAAGTCACCGCGCTCACGGTAGACGACGTCCCGCTCATTCAGGCCAGCCGCCTCGAAGACTACTCACCCGAATACTGGGCGCTCAGCGCCAGCAAAGGCGCGGTCGTCATGCAGATGCTGCGCAGCGCCATGGGCGACGAAAAATACTTCGCCGCGGTGAAAGACTTCCTCGCGAAGAACGCCTGGAAATCCGTCACCACCGCCGACTTCCGCGCCTCCTGCGAGGCCGCCACCGGCGAGGACATGCAGTACTTCTTCATCCAGTGGGTCCAGAACAACGGTGCGCCCGAATTCAAGCTCGAATACACCATCTTCCGCACGCAGAAAGGCTTCCGCGTCCAGGGCAAGATCTCGCAGGATCTCGACACCTTCCGAATGCCGGTCGATCTCAAAATCGAAACCGAAGGCAACCCCGAACAGAAGCGCATTGAAGTGATGGGAACCGCCTCCGAATTTTCGGTCGACACCTTCGGTAAACCCAGAAGTATTTCCATCGATCCCGCCAATCACGTCCTGCGCCTCAGCCCGCAAATGCGCGTTGACGTCGCCATCCGCAAAGGCGAGCAGTTCGTACAGATCGCCGAATTTTCCGAAGCCCTGAAGGAATACCAGCGCGCGCTCGATACACAACGAACCAGTTCGATGGCGCACTATCGCGTCGGCGAGGTCTTCTTCCTGCAGCACAACTATCAGTCCGCCGCCAACGAATTCCGCGAAGCCCTCAACGGCGACGGCACGCCGAAGTGGACCGAAGTCTGGGCCCACATCTACCTGGGCAAGATCTTCGATATCACCGGCCAGCGCGAGCGCGCCGTCAACGAGTACACCCAGGCCCAGCGCACGCGCGACAACACCCAGGGCGCGCAGGACGAAGTCGGCAAGTACCTGCAGAAACCCTACTCGGAAAAGAGCAAGGAAGCGGTGTGATCGCGCTCGCGTTCCTCGCCGCCTCCCTGCTGTCGCGTCCCTCATCCGATCCCGGCCAGACCTTCGAGCTGAAGGACTACCGCTGGGTTCCCGTCAGCGTTCGCCAGACCCCCACTGCCGTCGATTGCCGCTATGAAGTCGTGGACGGCCGCTCCACCGTCCACATGGAACTCCTCGACGATCAGAACTTCTGGCTCTTCGCCCACCATCGCGACTACGAAACGCTCGCCTCGGCCGAAGGCGCGCGCACCGGTGCTTTCCAGCGCATGATCGAATCTCCGGGCCGTTATCGCGTGCTCGTACGCAACAATGCCGGCGCGCCTCCCGTCACCGTGTCGCTCTCCGTCAGCACCGAAGTCGATCCGCCCGCCAGCATTTCGCTCGGACTCCCGCCGCGCCGCCAGGCGGGCATCATCGCCGCCAGTCTCGCGGTGTTCTTCGGAACGGTACTATGGTCTGGAAGGAAGTTGCTGAGGGCATACCGGCAAAAATCCAACCGACCCGATGCCCGCGTCTGATCGCGTCAAAAAGTGGCTCATCCCCACACTCGGCTACCTGATCTCACTGCTTTCGCTGTGGTGGGTCTTCTTCAAGTTCCCCTTCGCGCAACTGGGAGAACACATCCGCACCGTAGACTGGCGCTGGCTCTCGCTCGCCATCGCGCTCGAGGTGGGTTCGTTCCTGATCGACGCCTGGCGATGGCGCGAACTCCTGCGCCCCGCCGGACGCACGACCTACGGCGCTGCGGTCCAGTCCGTCTTCGCCGGACTCTTCACCAACGATCTGCTGCCGGCGCGTGCGGGAGAAGTCGTCCGCTGCTTCCTTCTCTCATACAAAACCGAACTGCACCTCTCGCTGGTCATCACGTCTGAAGTAATCCTGCGAGTGATGGATGGCATCTGGATCGTTATCCTCTACTTCGCCACCCACTACGTCGTGGAAGGTGTCGGCACCGTCACGGACGTGATGCTTGTCTACGCCGCCGTCGTCGCCGGATTAGCCCTGATCCTCCTCTACATCCTCTTCCGCCGTCAAAACGCACACCACTTCGTCAGCAACCGCAGCTGGGGTGCCCGATTTACACGCTTTCTCGAAGAGGTTCACAAGCTCGGCAACTGGCGCGAGTTGCGCCTCGTGATGCTGGGCTCCGGCGGCTACTGGCTGCTGCAGACATTCGCCGTCTGGGCCGTGGCCCGCGCCGATAACTTCTACTTCAGCTTCAGCCAGATGACCTTCCTGATGGTCTTCAAGAACGTCGGAACCATGGTTCCCACCGCGCCCGCCGGAATCGGAGCATTCCAGGCGACGGCCGTCTACGCGCTGCAGCACTTCTTCACCGAAGCTCCGGAAGCGAAGGTTCTGGCGGAAATGCTCTTCGTGTTCCTCACGCTGCCGGGCCTGATTGGTGGAGCGGTCGCCGTAGCCATGGCAGGCTTCAACCTCAAGGATCTCGTGCGCCACGCCCAGGAAGCGCATCGCCGTCACAGAGAAGAGCTGCAATGATTCGGATGCAGATTACCGAGGGCAAAGGGATTCTACCCGAGCGCTCGGAAGCCGATCTGATCCAGGTGCGGGAGCCGCAATTAGCCGCCAGAGAACTGGCGGCCTATGTGCGCGCACTCTCGGGCCGCAGAATACTGGTGAACGACCGCCTGGACGTAGCGCTCGCCACCCACGCGGCAGGTGTCCACATTCGTTCGAACGGAGTTTCGCCGATCAGCGTCCGCAGAATAACCCCGAAAGATTTCCTGATCTCAGTAGCGTGCCACACCGAAGAAGACGTCCTGCGGGCAGCACAGGAAGGAGCAGACTACGCAGTCCTGGCCCCGATCTTCGAACCGAGATCAAAGCCGATGAATCGTCCGCCGCTGGGACTCACCGCGCTTCGCGAAATAGCAAAACATGCGCGGATACCAATCCTCGCCCTCGGTGGCGTCACAAATGAAAACATCCAGTCCTGCCTGGATGCCGGAGCGGCCGGCGTCGCCGCCATCACTCTGTTCCGCTGAGCGCGCCGGCGTGGGCGGCAACCGCCAACGTCAATCCAGCCAAACTGTATCCGCCCTCCAGAACGGAAACAACCCGACCGCCCCCGACGTCCATCAACATCCGGGTCAGCTCAACAAAATCCGAATCCGCCAGTTGAAAATGGCCCAGCGGATCGCCCGACCGTGAATCGAACCCGGCCGAAATCAGAACCAGCTCCGGCCGAAACTTCGCCATAGCAGGCAAGAGCATCTCCCGAAACGCACCCACCACCTCTTCCCTGCCCGAGCCCGCCGGCAAAGGACAATTCAACGTACTCCCCAACCCCGTACCCTCTCCGCGTTCCCGCGCAGCCCCCGTCCCCGGATACCACGGCGACTGATGCGTGCTAAAGAAAAACACCGACCCATCGGAATAAAAAATATCCTGCGTGCCATTTCCGTGGTGAACATCCCAATCCGCAATCAGCACACGCTCCACGCCGTACTTCCGCTGCGCATAACGGGCCGCGACCGCAATGTTGTTGAACAGGCAAAACCCCATCCCCCGATCCGCAGAAGCATGATGGCCCGGAGGACGCACGATGCAAAACGCGTTCTCCGCCGTGCCCCCAAGCACCAGATCGACACCGTTCAGACAAGTCCCGACAGCACGCAAAGCCACGTCGTAAGAAGCCTGCGAGATATCGGTGTCGCCGGTCGAAAGCATGCTGCGCCCCGATTCCACATCCCGACGAGCAATCGAAATATACGAAGGCGCGTGACAGAGCGCCAATTCCTCAACCGTAGCCGACCGTGCCCCAACATCGGCAAGCGCACGAGAACCCAGTCCGCGCACCGCCGCATCCCAACGCGCAGCTCGCTCCGGATGCCCTGATCCCGTCTGATGTTCCTTAGCAATCGGGTCAGCCAGAAAAGCCGTGCGCACCGCTACAGCGCCGCCGCAGCCGCGCGCAGCTTCTCGATCCGCGGCGCGCGCGATTTCGGACTGTCCAGGCTAAACGTCCGCGCATCCCCCAGCTCCTCGCGAACAAACGCTTCCATGCGGGCCACAACTTCGCGCAAGGCTTTATCCGGCTTCGCAAATGAAGCCCACGCGATAGTGCCGGTCTCAGGATCGAAGTCCCAAAGCCCCACCAGGCGTCCGCGATCGAGAATCGCATGATTCGGCAAATCCATCAGACCGGACCGCTGTACCAGACCTGCGCCAAAATCCGCTTCCTCTACCAGCGAAGCTGTAGCGCGACGCAAATGACTGATATTATCCAGAATCCCGGTGAGCACGTAATGCGGCTTGCGAGGCGCAACAAACGAGTCGAACGCAGCACGATCGGCAGGCAACATCAGCAAATCGCCCTCCAGCGGAATCAGTTCGAGTGGCTCCGCCGCAGCCTTCGCCGCCTTAACGCCGAGCCCCGAAAACCACTGAAACTCGCTGACAGAAGCGGCCCCAATCCACCCCCAATACAGCCGAGCCAGTTCAGTAAACGAAGCCTCCGCATCCAGCTTCCACTTCGCCAGCGGATTGGGAGACCAAAGCGTATACGCGTAACGCTGCTGATCGATCCGGCCATTGACCGGCAACCGCCGAATCTGTCCCGCAATCTGCAACAAACCCAGCGCCAGCGGCAGAGTAGTGGTGAGGCCCTTCTTGGCGCCCTCAGGCCCCAGATTGCGCGCAGCCGCCCCCACCTTCCCCTTCAAAGCGTCGGGATCGAGCGGACCACCCTCCAGCGCCCGCAACACCGCATCCTTCAGCTTCCCGATCTCTGCATCGGTAACGCCGAGTTTCTTAGCGGTAGCAACTTCCGTCTTCGAAGAAAAGTTCTCACCAACCTTCAGAGCCAAAGCGAAATGCTCAGCGGGGACAACGTAAGTACACCCGCGAGCCGAAGGCAACTCATGGATCTGGCGAGCAGCCATCTCGGCATCGACAGCGGCCCGACCCGCCCCGGTGCGCGCAAACAACGCCAGATAAGGACTAGCCCCGCCAACCGACCGCGCCCACCCACTCTGAAGCAGAGCCTCACGAGCAGTCAACCCATTGAGCCGGCCATCAAGCCCCTGCCGAAACGACCACCATGCCCTCAGCTTTTCAACCATCACCCGAGTTTACCCGAGTGGGAAATCCCTAACGGCGTTCGATGTGAAGTGAGACTACCGGGCTGCTCCGGAGTGCCGGGATGAATGCGCGGAGCTCCCGGAACGAACAGCTGGTGGCGTTGTTGCTGAGCAGGCGTGATCCCTGACGAATTCCTGAAAACGGGCAATATTTTTCTGGATCGATAGCTCCGGTGAGAATCCGTAGCTCAACACCGGGCCCTCCAATGAGGTAAAAACATATCCACCCGGAACAGAATGCCTCCGTGCGTTCGTTCCATGCACGATTTCACCGACCAGGCCCCCTGGCCGCGAGACGCAGAACTCCACGGCCAACTGCTCATGAGCTTGCGGCCCGTTGAGTTCCACCGCCTTGAGAGATACCGTAAACCCCTCAAAAACAAGGGACTTCTTGAGATTCTCTAATAGACTGCGCGACGCCGGGGTAGCTGGTAAACCGACATCGAGATGCGCCATATGAGGTGCGGCCATCAGATGATCCCTTTCGTATGCCTCGCTGGTGTGAATTGCACGTCACCAGCCACATTGCCGAACACCATCGCTCCAAAACGCGCAGGCCGTATACTACGGATGACGTGCGTTGAGCCGGCGCGATTTCGTAAATGTCGATTACTCATCGGGAGTCCAGGTAGCCAGCGTCTCATCGGGAGCGTCCGCGTGCTCCGCATCGAGAAAACCATCGATTTTATCGCCCGTGATCTTCAGCATATCGTGCCTCGCAATGTGCTTCCAGCGGACATACATCGACACGCTCGGAATGCTGCTTCCCAGAAATCTTATCGACGTAATCCCCGAATGGTTTAGTAGATACTCGATCTGGATCAAAGGAAAAGGGGCAAGTTTGCCACTCAGAAACTTGCCCACGCTGTCCCCGCGCTCACCAACTCTATATCGCATCCAGATCGCAAAACGCGTCTGCCCGTCGATCTGACTGAGTTCAAAAGAGGTCGATCCCTCACCTGCGTCGAAATGCACCCATGGCGGAAGCGGTCCCGCCTGCATGATCGGAACGCGAGTGTATCCGACCTTCCGCAGCGCATCGAAGTTCACGGTGGTCACGTCGCCGGATTTCGAAAATCCGATCTTAAGCGAATCAATCAACATCAGCGCGCGGAAGTTCCTGGTACCTGCAAACCAGAGCGCTCGCTCCACACTCGCCAGGTCCTGCGCCGCGGGATTGCTGACATCCTCCGGTGTTGGATTCCCGACCGCAAACATTGCCTCGAACGCCGCCGGAAGCGGTTTGCGACGGCTTCGGGCGAAGCGGTGATGCCGCCAGGCAGAATCTTCAGATAAGTAACCGAGCGTTATTTGAGGGATGTAACCAATTGCAGCCACGGGCGGAGCCGATACCACCCACTCCGCGTGCTCATTACGTACGATCAGCTCTTCCGATTCCAGTTGCCACGGCCGCTCTATTTCATGAGACATTGTTCGGGAGTCGAGACCAAATAGGAAGAATGTCTCATTAAAGCATACCATTCACAAGTTTTTTGTGATGATTTTAAAGGCAGTTACCGATATAGCGAACTCACCCCATGTTATCTCCTAATCGTAGGAGACCAACATGACCCCATCATCCACGCTAATCGCCTTCCGCGACGCCACCACCAACCAACTCGCCGTGCTCCCCGCAGGCGACCTTACCAACTTCGAAAAACATAACGCCGAAATCATCGCCGATCTCGCCCCGGCCAGCGCCACCGAGCGCATGCTCGCCGCCTCAATCGCCTGGGATTCCTGGCGCATTGACCGCCTGCGCGCTCTCGAAACCAACATCCTCTCGATCGCATCCCCGCCGCCCGAGGTCGTCGTCGAGTGCCTGGAGCCTGGCGCAAAACTAGCCATCGCGACCGCCGCGGCCTTCGAAATCCAGGCGCGGCAGCTACAGGTCATCACGCAGTGCCAGGAACGAATCGCACGAGGCATGCACAAGAACCTCGCCGTTCTGCAGGCCATGAAGACGCGCATAACCGCCCGCGGATCAGCGGGATCGCGGCAAAATGGCTTCGTTTTTTCAAATCGTAAAACCGGCGCTGCCGGATAATTCGCGCCTTAGAGCGAAGGCTGCGGAGGCTTCACCGGCTCCCACGCCGCGGCACCCTTACGCCGCGTCTGCCGCCGATAGAGCTTCCCGTCCTGCGAAGCATAGAGCCAGTCGCGATCCACGCCGCCAAACGCAACATGCGACGGAATTCCGCCGTACTTCGGAGGATTCAGGATCGTATCCATGCGTCCGCTGGCGCTCTCCAGTTCAATCCCGAGAATCGTCCCGCGGTACATATCGCCCGAATTATCCACTGCCACTTGTTGCGCCGTGTTGAGCTTGCTCTGAGGCGAAGTCTCCATCCGGAAAAACGGTGCGCCATGAATCAGGCTGCCATCCGGCGCTACCTGGAACGACCAGGGCTCCCGCGTTTGCGCATCCTCCACGTTCAGGAACGCCTGATCCGGAGTAAGCGCAAGCGCGGTCGGCGCCTCAATCTCACCGCCCGAATAAACCGTGCGACGCTGCCCCTTCGCATCCAGGAAAACTACCGTCTTGTGAACCGGATCGGTGTAATAGATCCCGCCGGCCTTCGTCGGCGCAAGATCGTACCCATCCACATTCGTCGCCACCGTCTTCACCGACCCTGCGGCATCCCACGAGATAATTCTTCGCCCGGCCGAGTCGATCGCATAAACGCGCCCATCGGCTCCGCCGTGCAGGTTCTTCGCGCCGCCCTGACGGAATACCGTCGCTTTACCGCTCGCATCCACTTTATAGATCCGATTTGTCTTCGTGTCGGAGAAGAAGACGTCGCCGGCCTGATTCACCGCAATGCTGCCGGCGCTCGTGTAGTCACCCGCAATCGGCTCCCACTGCTTGTCGGGAGTTACAACCGCATAAGCCGGCTGTCGGTAGCTCGGCCCACGCGCGACCGCGGGAGCCCCGCCGCCACGCCCGCCGGAGAAACCGGATGCGCCAAATGCAGCACCACGACCGCCGCGTCCACCGCCCGAGAATCCAGGCGCGCCGGATCCGCCGAACGCACCGCCGCGCCCAACCGCCGCGTTCAGCACCGGCTGAGCCTGAGTAATCGGCGCCGGGTAGCCACGCCACAGCCACCGCATAATGTCGGGAGCCTTCTCCGCCGCCACGCGCGTGCTGTGCGCTTCACCGGGGTAAAACTCGAACTTGTAATCGTAAGCGTTGAACGTGAAGGATGCGTCCATGTTCTGGCTCTGAATCGGCCAGTTGCCCGCATAATTATCCAGATCGGCCGTCCCATCCTGCAGGAACACGCGGATCGGACGAGGCTCGCTCTTGCGCACCCAGTACGGCACCTGATTCGCGCCGCGGAAATCCACAAACGTGCCGATGAAATACATCACGCGATGGAACACATCGGGGTGATACCAGGCCGCCATGAACGCACCAACCGCGCCCGTACTCAGTCCGCTGATCGCGTGATCGTCCGGATTATCCGAAAGCTTCACCGTCTTGCCCACCGCGGGGATCAGTTCCTCAATCAGGAAACGCGAATAGGTCGGACGAACATCGTCATACTCCCAGTCCCGGCTAAAGCGATTCTGCTGCGTATCCGGAGTCGTCGCGGGCAGCACGCCCGGGTCCACAAAAATCGCCACCATCGCAGGCAGCTCGCCCTTCGCAATCAGATTATCCAGCAGCGTTGGAATGTGCCAGCCGTTGCCCGCATAGCCCGCGCCATCCAGAAAGATCATATACGGCAACGCCTTCGCAGGATCGACCTTCGCCGGAATATAAACCTGATAGTTATGCGGCACCCCGGGATAGATCTTGCCCGGAGGCAGCACCGCCTTCGTCACTGTCCCCTTGGGGACACCAGGGTGTTCAAGCGAATCGGGGCCGAAGTTCGGCTGCTGCGCGAATGCGGCCACAGCCGAGAGCACGAAGAGGGAGACAAACTTGTTCATCAGCGGAGATTTTATCTCATCTGTTTATGGAATGGATCGGCGCCGATCGTGCCGCGCAGTTCCGCCAGATATGCCGGCGCGCTGACACGAGCCAGTTCGGCGCGTGTAGCAGGCGTATCCACTGCCGCAACATGGCGCTTCCACAATGCGATGTCGCGCTTCTGCTTCGTAGCCAGCCGCTCCGCATACCAATCGCTCGCCAGCAGAGACTCGCGCGTGAACAGCGCGCGAACGGATGGATCGTCCACGCCCTTCCCCTCAAAATGCCCATGCGCCATGATGTGCAGCAGCGCGCGAATCGGCGGACAAGCCGCCTCCACACTGCCATCCTCAAAGTAATTCAGAGCAACCAGGCGCTGCGCCTCGCAGATCGCCTCCACGCCCGCAACGAAGTTTGGCATATCCTGCTTCTCCGGGCGCAGCAACGCCTCCGGAAACACCGATCCGGGCAGTTCAAAAATGCGCCCGAGAAACCGATCCACAAACAAAGCAGTGATGCGATACCCCAGGCGGCTGGCCAGAATCTTCCGGCCTTCGTACTCGAAGTCCTGCACACGCTCCAGCAGTCCCTTCTCAATCAGGAACCCGGGCTCGCGCTCATTCACGCGCATACGGCACCAAAGCTCCGGCACCAGCATGCTGTTGTCATGATCCACGCGGTACCGCGGACCAATGTGTCCCGCCGCCGTAGTGAATCCCGCGCACCCGGTAACAATCGCCGACACCAGCGCATTATTCACATCCACAATCGGCCACAGCGCATTAAACGGACCCTTCGTCAGTGCACCTTCGCTGCCGAATCCTGTAGTCGACGGCGACTTGCCCGTAAGGCTGCAAATGAAATCCATGAACAGCTCGGGCAGTTCCTGATAATGAATCGGGTTATAAACCGCCAGCGGTGGAATCCCCGCCTTCACATCCGGCGGATTATTGCGTCGGCCGGCCAGAACAGCGCTCACCGGAAAGTACGCGCGCCGATCCGAAGGAATCTCGCGCGCCAGTCGCGTACCGACCTCGGCCAGATAAGCATCCCGCGGATTCACCAGATCGGGACGCCGCTGCAGATACCGGGGATTCTTCGAGGGCGCGCCATCCACCATACGCGGATGCGCCGAGGACACGACAAACCCCTTCCCGTTCGCCGCGAAATCTGCCAGCAGGCGTTTCATCGGCTCGGTATATTGATCGAACTCCACCACGTGATCCACCAATTCGCGCGCCTGCTCTACGCTGAGCGGTTCGAAGTTCGAAATGAATGTGCCCGGCGAGGCGAGATCAGCCTCGGCGTCTTTATCAAACCCGCGATGAATCGCGTCGTCGGGCCGCTGAAACAGCCTCTCTTCGCAGTTCTGCACCAGCTTCACGCTCTGCTGCGTATAAGCCGGATCGAGATGATTCAGACTCGCCGTGGGCAGAACGATGGACGCCGTAATATCGTCCTCAACCTGCACCTTATCGGCGGGATTGAAGTCCGGCCGCAGCTTATAAATGCGCCACGCACCATCCGGCTCATATCCCATCCGCAAATAGTTGCCGACCAGCTTCTGATTCCGGTATTTCAGCTCATGCCCCTGATGCCCGTTGATCTGATCCACCGTGAAGTACTTTCGCCAGTCATCGCCCCACGCCGGCTGATAGTAGCGCTTCACGGTAACAATCAACTGCCGGATCGTCTGCGGCAAACGCCGCACCCACTCGTTGTGTTCGTCCGTGTAATCGCGCGAAGGAGTCAGCAGCTGAATCACCGAACCGAGCGAACGCTGCGGGCTCAGAATGGGGCGCGCCGCACGCCCATCCGGCGGCGGTGTCTTGTAAACCACCGAGAAATCCTTCTTCAGAATCTCTTCCACCGCATCGAAATCGTTCCTGTAATCGCGAACGAACACGGAGCCCTTCAGAATAATGCTGCCAAGCGATTTCGAAATCTCCGACTTCCCGCCGCCGGAAACCGTGCACGGCTTGTGACAAAGAACGCCATCGGCGCGGGAAGCAATCAGTCGCCACGCCGTGCCGCCCGGCTGCTTCTCCAGACGGATCTTCGTCCCCCACGGCAACACGTAAACGTCTTCCGGACGCAGCGTCAGTTTATGCGATTCCCAGGTGACGATGCCTTCGCCCACCAGAAAGTCGGCATTCTCCGGCACATAAAATACGGTCGGCCATGTGCGATCCGTTGCGTAGCGTTCCGGGTGGACCACTACGCGATTGCCCAGCAGCGCCATCGCCTCTTCGAACACAACCTTCTTCGTAAGCTGAGTGCGCCCCGCGTAGAACTCCTGCCCCACCACGTACGCCGGAAACGCAATCGCGCCGCCAGCATGTTCTTCCTCGCACATCCCGAACAGATTCGCGGCGTAGCTGATCTGCGTTTTGACTTCCTTCTTGCAGTAACCGTAATAGTTATCGGCGATGATGGTGACCACAACGCCGCGCTCATCGCGGCACGTCAGCTTGAAGGCGCCGCCGTTGTTGTAAACCTCGGACTCCTCCCGCCAGCACATCCCGTCGCGTCGCTGCAGCGCCGTAGCGTCGTCATAGTGCGGCAGGCCGAGGTCCTTTTTCCTCAATCCGGTAATATGCGGCGCGAGTATCACGCAGCCGGTATGTCCGGACCAGTGCTCCACATCCAGCGCTGAATCGTTCTCCGGAAGATAAGGATCGCCCGCGTTCCCGAAAATCGACTCCACGAAATCCAGATTGCTCACCAGACTCGCCGGCACAAAGAAGCGAGTCTCCATCGACTTCGCCGGAACATTCCCGCCCGCCGGCGAAACCAGCGGACGCAGCAGCAGCGTAACGAAGAAGTGCGCGTTAGCCGGTTGGTCTGCGGTAAACGGCAGCGCAAGCACATCCTCAGGTGGCGCCAGCGCAGCAGTCAGCAAACGAACGAACGCGATCTTCGGAACCCCCACCTTATCCGCCGGCACCGGAAATCCACCTTCGCAAACATGAAAGATGCCCTGCGTTGTGCGCCGATCGCTGCGGGGATTATGCAGAATCCCCTGCGGCAGCCGATAGGACTTCAGATAAGGAGACGACATCGAATCCGCCCCGGGCGGCAGCGACATCGCGCGCGCAAGTCCGGGCCGATCCAGCGCAAAAGCCGTCGCCGGCAGGCGCGGCACAGCAACTCCGGCGTCGGAGAAATACGAATCGAGGTAATCCTGAATCCGGAGATCGGCGGGGCAAAGCCGTCCGCCGAGCAGCTGATCTTTCTGGTGATAGTTGCGCAGCAAAGGCCGAGCAAGTTCCAGGAATTCCGGATCGGCGGTAGCGGCGCTGGTCGGCTGTCCGAGAGCGGCCAGTTTGAGATTAATGTAGCGATAAAGTTCAGCGTTGGGCACGAAGTCTCCAGCCGCGCCGTGAGAGTTCTTACAGGGTCAGTGTCAAGCGTGGACACACAGATGGCGAGGCGGTGAATAGACCAGTGTAGAATACGGAATCCATTCTGCGTGCCGTCTGGGAGCGCCTGGGATTTGCTCGTAATCAACAATATTCGGCAATTATGAAGTTCAAGCTGTCCAAAACCGCGATACTGCTTTTTGCGTTGCTTTGTGCCCTTCCCGTGTCACAAACGTATTTAGCGATGTTGACATTATCATCGTCGAAACGGGCGTGCATGTTACCAGTCCCAACCCGCTCTCGCAGGCATACTTGCTGCAGGCAAATGAACCGGGCGACGACCTTACAGGCAACGCGGCGATCATACTTTCTTTCAACACCAACAACCTTTCCTACGCCGGCGGCGTAGTACCCATTTTCTTCGCGGAAGCGGGATATTGCCTCGATGCACCCTGCACGGGGGTCAGGGGGTCGCTGGGTTCGTTTGACAATACACTGAACCTGGGACCTGTCGTTGAAGCCTCCGGCAGTCCGGAGCCGGCATCAGGAATTCTTACGGCGACCGGCCTCATTGTTGCGTCCGGTCTGGCATCGATCCGTCGGGCACTTAGCCGGTAAACAAAGGTGCGCCATCCGCGCCCGTTCCTTGGCCACCTGGCTCCGTCTGGCCACCTGGCTCCGTCTGAAGGATATTATCCTTTTGCGCCCGCGCGCATCAAACCAGGCCTGTAGCGCGCGACAAATTTCTGATAATATTCGCCAATGCCCTCCACAATCCGCACCGTCTGCGCGCTGATTCTCGCCGCATCCACGCTGCCCGCACAGGAGCCCGTTGCGGCAACCTTCGATGCAAACGCCCGTCTGGTCCTCGTCCCCTTCAATGTCCAGCGCGGCAAATTCTACGCCGCCGACCTGCAGCGCTCTGACTTCCTGCTGCGCGAAGACGGGCGTCCCCGCGACTTCACCACCTTCGAAGGCCCCAACACCCCGGATCCTCTGCCGCTCGAACTGATCCTGCTGTTTGACACCACTCCCAGATCACAGGAAAAGAATGAGAACGTCAGGAGATATCAAGAGCTCTTCAGCGTCGATCCCAAAGCGGATTACAAATTCCTCTCCACCTGGGACGAAAAAACCACCCGCGAGCTGCTCCAAAGAAACGGGATGGACATACGCCTATCCGTCTACCACTTCGCCGCCAATCAACTCGAACGCCTGTGTTCAGCGACCAGCGATCCGGCCGTAATCCTCTCCGCGTTCCATTCCTTACTGAAACCCATACCCGCGGGCTCCGGCGAACTGACTGTATTGCCCGGCGACAAGATCCCGGACGCGAAGGCGCCTGCTGCGAATCTGACAGGCTGGGTAAACGAGTCTGTCGTGGCTGCGATGCGGGATGCAGTCGCTTCACCGGTGCAGGCCCGCCGGCTGCTGCTTGTTTTCACAGCATGGGGTAGCGGTACCCAGGCATCCGCCGGGGCCAACCCGATCTCCGGTCCCGCCCTCTCGATGAGCATTCCCGTCGATACCGTTGTCATGGAAATGGACAATCAGGAGCGTCACGTTTCGGGTTACGGCGTCGGGATCCAGGGACTCGCCTCCGCCGATGCACCGAAATCGGCCGAACAAGGGGGTCAGTCGTGGACAAAGGGATACCTGCCGCAGATCTCCAAGGAAGGCGATCAGACCGGCGGACAAACGTTCGTCCCCCACACCCTCGACCGCGATGCACTCGTCGACATCCTCTCAGTCGCCCGCGATACTGCGCTTTCACAATACGCCGTAGGTTTCGTTCCGAATACTGTCGCCGCGCCGAAGAAACACAACCTCTCCGTTGCGCTCGCTTCCAGATCCAAAGGTAAAATTATCGGCGGTGAAAAGGAAGGCGTCATTTATTAACACCGGCTATTGACAACTCCGCCCTGACGCGCGTCGTCTATACCTGGATATCCGAGGTATCGAATGAACCTGCGCGGAACGCTCGCGCCGCTGATTCTGGAGGCCATTGAACGCGGCCCCGATCACGGCTACTCCATCGCCCAGCGCATTAAGCAGCGCTCCAGCGGCGTACTGGACTTCAAAGAAGGCACGCTCTACCCTGCCCTGCACAAGCTCGAGCAGGAAGGCGCGGTGGAGTCGTACGAAGGCGTGGAGAACGGATGTCCGCGCCGCTGCTATCGGATCAACCGCACCGGCCGCGCGCAGCTCGCCAAAGGCCGCAAAGAATGGCAGGCGGTTGCAAACGCGGTCACCGCAATTCTGGAAGGAGCCTGAATTGACACCACTCGATCTATGGCCTGAGGCAGCTACAAGAGGCTTGTCTGCGGAATCGACAAAGCGCGTGCGCGAAGAGATCGAAATGCACCATGCCTCCGCCTCGAAGCGGGCGAGGACAGCATCATCGCGGCACTGGCGATCCGCGAACGGCCAACCGCGCGTATCGCAAGGTTCTTTGACCGAACGCGAAGCAATGCTCGCGACAACGTATTTGCAGCCGACGCAGCCCCTGCTCTGGCGATATTTGTCTATCTCCGCCGTCCTCGTTTTATTCGTCTGGTTCATTCTGCGGCGCGAGTACGGCGGCACCGCTTGGCTCGTAGCCGCGGCGCTTTGGGTTGGCGCGCCTATGAACTACTACTTTCCCGTAACAACCGTCAGACGCTGTCAGATTGTAGCGGGCATTTTTCTGGTATGAGCCGCCATTATTTTTGGTATCGCGAACTGGCGCCGGGATTGGAGCGAGGCGCTGATATTGCCCTCCTGATATTGAGCGTTGATTGCCTGGGTCTGTTCATGTGCATCAAAGTTCAGTCCAGGACCGCCTGACCGTCTACGACGCCTGTTTCTTCTGCCTGGGTATCACTTCCACGGGTAAATCGGAAGCCGAGTACACGCGCATCACAAAAACCCTGACCCTGACCGCTGCCGCGACACTGGCAAAACTCAGCCCCCGGATGGCATTCAGCTACATGTCCGCCATGGGGACCGACAGTTCCGAGACGGGCAGTATCCTGTGGACGCGCGTGAAAGGGGCCACAGAAAGCGCCCTGCTGCGAGTGCCCTTCCGTGCGGCCTACATGTTTCGGCCCGGAGGCATTCAGCCCATGCACGGCGAAATGCCGCGAGCACTGCCAACGCGCATCGCGCTCACCCTGCTCCGGCCCTTAATGCCGTTTCTCATCAAACTCGTCCCGAAACACATCGCACAACCGAGCGCATCGGAAGAGCGATGTTGATTGCCGCTAAAACCGGCGCACCGAAACAAATCCTCGAAAGCGAAGACATAAATGCCCTCGCGGGCCTCCAGCCAACGCGCGAATCTATGCTAGCCTCTTGCGAGAGGAGTCAGCATGCGACCGGGCCGATTGGAAGCCTTTAGCGACGGCGTGATCGCCATCATCATCACCATCATGGTGCTGGAGATGAAAGTGCCCCATGGCGACAGCGCGGCCGACCTGCTGCCGATCATGCCGGTTTTCCTGAGCTATGTCCTCAGTTTCGTTTACGTCGGCATTTACTGGAACAACCACCATCACATGATGCACGCCACGTCCACCGTAACGGGCGCGATCCTCTGGGCGAATCTCCACCTTCTGTTCTGGTTGTCGCTGTTTCCGTTTGCGACAGGATGGATGGGAGAAAACCATTTCAGCCGGCTGCCAACGGCCCTGTACGGCGTGGTGCTCCTGATGGCCGCAATCGCGTACTACATGCTGCAACAGGCGATCATCCGCTCGCAGGGGCAGGCCTCCATCCTGAAGAAAGCGATTGGTCGGGACTGGAAAGGCAGGCTGTCGCCGATTCTGTATATCGCCGCAATTCTGGCGACGCTGCTCTCGTCGTGGATCGCAGAGGCAATCTTCGTCGGCGCCGCGTTGATCTGGCTCGTTCCGGACCGACGCATCGAAAACACGCTGGCCCCTGCTACTCGTCCCGCAGAATCTCCAAAGGCTTCTGCCCCAGAGTCCGATAACTAGCCAGCCAACCGGTAAATACCGCCAGCAGCGCTGTCCCGCCAACCGCCGCAACCACGGGCACGATATCCACGCCGGTCTCAGCCTTCATCAGCTTATTCAGCAGCAGCCATCCAAATCCTCCCGCCAGCATCCCGCCCATTAACCCCGCAACCGACCCGATCACGAAAAACTCCACCGAAAAGATCTTCGCAATTCGCGCGCGTGTTGCGCCGAGCGTCTTCAGAATCACCACCTCGCGAAGCCGGCGGAACCTCGTCCCCGCCACGCTCGACGCCAGAATCACAGCTCCCGCCAGCATCGAGAACCCCGAAATAAACCGCACCACCATGGAAATCTGATCCACCACGGACTGAATGATCTCCAGCACATCCGCCATATTGATCACCGTAATCGTTGGGTATTTATCGTAGACCGCCTTCTGCAGACGGCCCACACTGTCCGGTTTCATCCGCACCCCGCCATAGTAGATCGCGGGCAAACCATCGAGCGCCCCCGGCGTAAAGAAGAACTCCACGCGCGCCGTCAGCCGCTCACTCTGCGTCTTATGGATCGCCACCACGGTCGATTCAAACGAACGCACCGGCGTGGTCCACACAATCTTCGATCCGAGGTGAATATTCAGCAGCTTCGCAGCCTGCTCCGCCACCGAAACCCGAACGTCTTTCGGATGAGCATCCGCCTCCCACCACTTCCCTTCCGTCACCTCCGTGAACCGCGGCACCGCACCCTCAGCCGATAAACTCACATTCCCCGCATACCGCCGCGCCAATCCCGAACGGCCCTCGCGCGACATCCGCACACCATCGATCGACTCAATCCGAGCCGTAACCGACCCGCTCATCTCCGGCGCATCCAGTACGCCGGGTTGCTGCCGGATCACGTCCAGGACCCCATCGCGATTCGCCGCCGTCACGTCCAGCAGATACACATTCGGAAGTCCCGGCGGCGCCGTGCGCATCATGTCCTGCAGCACGCCGCGCTGAATAATCCAGACTGAAACCGTGAACATTACTCCAACACCCAGCGCAATCACCGCGGCGCCCGCGTGATTGCCCGGCCGGTACAGATTCGCAATTCCCTGGCGCACCACCGGTCCCGCAGCGCGAGGCATATGTCGGCCAACCCAGCGCAATACCCGCAACAGAACCCACGCAATCCCCGCCAACACCGCAAGCCCGGCAGCGATTCCCGTGGCAAAGTACTTGCCCGTCTGCGCGCTATCACTAAGCCACGCGGCGAGCAGTCCCACAAACACAAGAATCAGCCCACCCGAGAGCAGCGAGGCCGCCGCCCGCCCCCACCATTGCTTCAGCGTAGGCCGCGGCGCAGCCATCTCACGGCGGAAAATCACGGCCGGACGAATATTCCGAATCCCCAGCAGCGGCGGAATCGTGAACAAAAGAACCGTCAGCACACCTACCAGCAGCCCCTTCAGCGCAGATACAGGACTAAACCGCGGCAAAGAATTCAGATGAAAATACCCCGCGAGAAAAACCGGAAACACCGTCTGCACAAACGTGCCGAAGCCAATCCCGACCGAGCTCCCCGCAATACCCAGCCCGATCGTTTGTATCAGGTAAATACGCAGAATCTGTGACGACCGCGCCCCCAGACACTTCATAATCGCGATCGAATCCATCTTTTGCTGCAAGTGCGCCTGAATCGCCGTAGCCACGCCAAGCGCGCCGATCACCAGCGCCACCAGACTCACTAACGAAAGAAAGATCGTCGACTGCCGCAGCCCCTGCTCAATCAGCGGATGCGCCTGCGTGTAATCCGATATCAGATTCCCGCCGCGCCCTCGCCCCGTCGCCTCAAACGCCTTTGAAAGCTGCGCGCGCACAGCCTCAATCTTCAACGTCACCGGAACCCGGAACAGGAACCTCTCCGAGGCTCGGCTGCCCGGCACAATCAAACCCGTGCGATCCAGCCCCTCGCGCGAAATCATCACACGCGGACCCACGTTAATACTGCCCGTCATCCGATCGGGCTCGTTCGTGACCTCCGCTACAATGCGGAACAACTGCCCGCCAATCTTCACCGAATCGCCTATTCGCGCTCCCAAACGCAACAGCACGCCATCGGACACCACAACGCTGTCCGCCGTCAAAGCCGTGCGCAAAGACTGCGAAGGATTGAGCGTAACCTTGCCATAAAACGGATAAAACGCAGGATCGACCGCCTTCACCGAAAGCAACACCGGCACCGCCGTATCCGGATTTGCCGACGCAGGCAGCGCCATCGTCACGGTCTCCGTGATTCGCGTGCGAACTACACCGCGCGATGCCAAAGACTCCATCGCTGCTGTCTCCACCGGCGTCGGAGGCTCAAAGGTGCGCACGGTCAGGTCCGCCGCCATAAACGTGCGCGCATCGCGCAGCAGCATCGTGTGGAAGGCTTCGGAAAATCCGCGCACCCCGCTCAGTGCGGCCACGCCCGCCGCCACCGCCAGAATCACGAATACGAACCGCCCGGTGGAAGCCCGCGTCTCCCGCCACGCAATCTTCCCCGCCGTTCGCCAGGGACTCGGCTTACTCATTCACCACCAGACCATCCCGCAGCGTAATCACCCGATCCGCATGACGAGCCAACCCCGGATCGTGCGTCACCAGCACCATCGTTGTGCCTTCCTGCTTGTTCAGTTCCAGCAGAATCTCCAGTACCTGATTGCCGGTCTTGCCATCCAGATTCCCCGTCGGTTCATCGGCCAGCAGGATCGGAGGCTTTGTAATGAACGCGCGCGCCAGCGCCACGCGCTGCTGCTCGCCACCCGAAAGCTGCACCGGATAGTGATCCATGCGGCCCGCCAGACCCACGCGCTCCAGCAATTCCCGTGCGCGCCTCACCACATCGCCATCCGCGCCCGCCAGCTCCGCCGGCAGCAGGACATTCTCTTCCGCCGTCAACGTTGGAATCAGCTGAAACGACTGAAAAACGAACCCGATCTTCCGACCGCGAACTTCGGACATCCGGTCTTCCGATAGCCCGGTAATATCCTCGCCATCCAGAATAATCTGCCCGCTCGTAGCGCTGTCGAGCCCCGCCAGCAGCCCCAGCAGGGTGCTCTTTCCGCTGCCGGAAGGGCCCATGATCGCCGCAAATTCGCCCTGCGGAATCGTCAGATTAATCCCACGCAGAATCTCCACCTGGTGGGTAGGCGTGGCGATGGTGCGGGTAAGGTTGATTACTTCAATGATGGCGCGCGAAATGGCGGGGCTCCTGTCCGGTCTGTCATGATTATTGCAGTGATCTCGAAGTGGCCCCTCGCCGTTTTACTAGCCTTTACGCTGACCGCCTGCGGCAACCAAAAAGAGCCCTCGCCGGCGCCGCGAGAGCCACAAGCCCAGCCCGTAGACAACGATACGAGGCCCGTAATTGCGGCCTTCGGCGATAGTCTTACCGCAGGCTATGGCGTTGCCCCAGGCAAAAGTTATCCCGATGACCTGCAGCGCCTGATCGACGGTGCGGGCTACAGCTACCACGTGGTAAACGTGGGCGTCTCCGGCGAAACGACAACCGACGGCGTCCAGCGCCTGCCGGAAGTTCTGGCGCTCAAGCCCGCAATCGTGATCCTCGAATTCGGCGGCAATGACGGCCTTCGCGGACTCCCCGTCGCCACCACCCGCGCCAATCAAATCCAGATGATTCAGGGAATCCAGGCCGCGGGCGCGAAGATCCTGCTCGCTGGCATGAGCCTTCCCCGCAACTACGGCGCCGACTACATTCACTCCTTCGAACAGGTATACGTTGACCTCGCCAAACAGTTCCACCTCGCGAGCATCCCGTTCCTGCTCGAAGGTGTCGGCGGACACGCCGACCTGTTGCAGTCCGACGGCATCCACCCTACGGCCGAAGGCGCGCAGATCGTCTCCGGTACTGTAATGAAATACCTGACTCCCCTGCTCGCCAAATGACGGCGTTCGTCGGGATTTCCGATCACGCAGGCTGGGCAGTGCTCGTGACCGTTTCCGAAACCGGCGAGCTGCTGGATCGCCGCCGAGTCGACCTGATTGACCCCTCCTTGCCTAAGATGCCCCACCATGTGGAACGGTCGGAGAGCCCGCGCGGTGACGG
>JBEHXG010000034.1:0-54429 GCA_048498815.1 Acidobacteriota bacterium
AGGTAACGATCGTGATCCAGCGTAATCGGGCGGTTGTACTGCAGCTTCGTCTGGTATTCCTTGCGCGTCATCCCTCCGGCGCCGGCAACCTGCGCAACCAGATACGATTCACTCCCAAACGCCTTCGCCGTACTCTCCTGGGCATAGAGCCCAAGGCCGTCAATAGCAGAGCCCACCAGAATCACGCTCGCCACGCCGATAATCACGCCCAGAAGCGTGAGAAAGCTCCGCAGCTTGTGCGACCGGATCGAATCCCACGCCAGCCCGAATGCACTCGAAAGCTGGTAGGAAAGCGACACCTTCCCCTGGGTAAGCGGTACCCTTCCCGCGGCAGTCATATATTTCAGGATATCCTTGAATCTGCTACGCGCTGAGCGCGCCGTTTGTTCGCACGAAATCACCCACAATGCCAAATCGCTTCGTCCGGCCTCTGCTGATCGTCGTCTTCCTGATCGCAATCGAGGCCTGGCTAACCCTATGGGCTCAAACCGGGGGGCAGTACCATCTCGACCTCATGTTCTGGCCGTGGAAACTGGGTCTGACGCTCGCTGCTGCGTCGTTGATCACCGCACTGACAGGCCGGCTGATCCGCGACGACGGTTCGGTGTCAAAAGCCTCGGTGATTTACGCCGCGCTGCTGTTCGCCGTCGCCGTCACAGCCGGGTTCGTCACGTACTACTACCACATGAACGAACCGGCTGACGATCAGTCCGACGATGAACCCACCACCTCTCAGACTCTGCTTACCAGACCCGGCACGCGTTGGCAGCCACCATTGGCTTACCCGCAGCGCAGCTGAACGCCTTCTGGAACTCCGGCATATTCTGAACAACGCCATTGACGCGATTACGGTCTATGGCATGAGGATCGGTCTGCGCCCGCAACTGCTCGAGTTCGGGACGCGTATTGCTGCACCAGGACTGCCCGTAGGAGAGGAAGAATCGCTGTTCAGTCGAGAATCCCTGCTGCGAAGGAAGCGTTCGACCGGCCAGTACATTCATCAGCGCCATCTGTGCAAGACGAATCCCGCCGTTGTCCGCCGTATTCTCGCCCAGCGTCAGCTTGCCGTTGAGGTGAACGTTGCCTCCAACGACAAAGTTTGAATACTCCTTCACCAGGCAGTCCGCCTTGGTATCGAAAGCCTTTCCGTCCGCATCCGTCCACCAATCTTCCAGATTGCCCTTCGCATCGAACTGCCGGCCTTCATCGTCGAAGCCATGCGTCAGCTCATGCCCCACGATTGCGCCAATCGAACCCAGATTCTCCGCGTCGTCAGCCTTCTTGTCGAAGAACGGAGGCTGCAAAATTCCGGCCGGGAAGTTAATGTTGTTCATCTGGGGATCGTAATAGGCGTTGATTGTCGGCGGAGTCATGCCCCACTCCAGCCGGTCGATCGGCTTGCCGATCTTCTGCAACTGCCGGTTGAACTCGAACTCGTTCGCGCGCAGCGAATTTCCCATCGCATCGCCCCGCACAATTTTCAGTGCCGAGTAGTCGCGCCACTTGTCCGGATACCCGATCTTATTCGTAATCGCCGCCAGCTTCTCCCGCGCCTTCTTCTTCGTTTCCGGCGTCATCCAGGACAGCTGATCCAGATCCTGCCCCATCGCCGTTTCAATCTTCTTCACAATTTCCAGCGTGCGAGCCTTGCCGTCAGCGCCGAATGTCTTCTCCACGTAAGCCTTGCCCAGCGCTTCTCCCAGATCGCCGTCAGTGGCGCGCACACAGCGCTTCCAGCGGGCCTTCTGCTCCTTGGTGCCGGTGAGGAAGGTACCCGAAAAAGCGAACTCTTCCTTGTCGATCGCCTTCGGAAGCAATTCCGCCTGACCTGTCGCCAGATGGAGCTTGAAGTAGGTCTTCCAGACAGCCAGTGGCTGTCCGGTCAGCAGGCTCTGCTGCGCCTTGAAGAAGTCCGGTTCCACCACGTTGATCTTGTCGATTTTCGGAATCTGCAGCGCCGCAAAATAGCGGCTCCAGCCGAACGAATCCGAAAGCGCCTCAAACTGTGAGAGCGTCATCATGTGATACAGCGAAGCCGGATCGCGCCGCGATGTCACATCGGCCGACGCCTTTGCCATCGCCGTCTCCAGTTTCATCACGGCCTCCGCATCCTGCGCGGCCTGCGCCACGGGCACACCCATCAGCGTCAGCATGCGCGTCATGTGCGCTACATACTCTTTGCGCGTGGCCACGGTCCGCTCGTCATCGCGGAAATAGAAATCTTTCTCCGGCAGCCCGAGCCCGCCCTGATCGGCGTTCGCAATCTCGAGCGTCGAATCCTTGAAATCCTGCCCGGACGAAATATTAAACAACACATTCGTCCCCAGCCGATGCAGATGCGCGAGAACCTCCGGCATATCGGAAGTCGATTTCATCGCGTCAATCCGCGCAAACTCGTCCTTGAGCGCGCCGATGCCCTTCGCCTCAATCGCGGCCTCATCCAGGCATGAGGCATAGTAATCCCCGATTTTCTGGTCGTCCGCGCTGCGATTCTTCGCTGCCGCAGCCTTTTCGAGGATGTCGCGCAGAATCACACGATTGCGCTCCGCCAGTTCGCTGAAGCGTCCCCAGCTGGCCTGGTCCGAGGGAATGGGATTATTCTTCAGCCACGCGCCACAGGCGTACTGATAGAAATCGACGCACGGATCGGCCGATTTATCGATCGAAGCCGGATCGAACACCTTCGCGTCTTTCGGCTCAGCGGACGTCTGGGCAAAGAGCGCCGCGGTAAAGAGGGCGCCGGTAAGCGCCACGGGGAGTATCTTCATACATCGTTTATTCTGCCACGAATCGGTGGCGCAGACATCGACCGAAGAGCTAAAAGGGTTTTTCTCCCGGTCGTCGTCCCTATCTCCAACGCTCGTATTCGCAGGGAGACACCGGCGAGTCGACCGTCAGGAGAAGACATCGCCATGAATATCGCAACATTAACCGTAAGAATCCGCCGCGCAACACTCGCGCTCGCAGCGGCTGCGCTGTTGTCGGGCGCCCTGCCCGCCCATGCACAGGTCGTGATCGACTGGGGGACGACACCGAAGAAGCTGGTTTCCTACCCGGAAGTTGTCAATTCCACACGGCAGATCACAGTCACGGTGCAGAACATCAACAATCTGCTTTACTCTTACACGGTTACGACCACCTCAACGCCTCTTGCCCTGGATGACGCCGCCGGGCTGCTCGCACTCACAGCGCCGGCGGCGGCCGCTGCCGAAGTCACTAAAAAGAATGGTCAGTCACAGGACGCCTGTCTGGGCCAGGCCCAGGCGCTCGAGGCGTCCATTGCCTCCATAGCAAAAGCGATGGTGGATATATTCGACCCGCAGAAGAAGGACAAAGACGGACACCTGTTGAGTATTCCCCTGCAGACGACCCTAAACAGATGGAAGTCGGAAGTAACCGACCAATGGCCTCAAATCGACGATCCAACGGCCGGCGACGGAAGCATGTTGGCGGTGACCAGGGAATGCCAACCTGACAAGATTCCTGCCGCCAGCAAAGCCGCCGGCAAGGCCGCAATCACTCACGCGAACGACCTGAAGCTTAAAATCGCTGTCCAGCAAACCAAAGTGGACGCGCCTCATCAAGTCGTGCAAACAGACGTGCTCCAGGCCGACAGCAAGGATGCGGTCAAAGTCGATGAGATGGCCGGAAGCGTCGAGGTGTCCAGTTTCACGGCGGAGTTCACGCCAGCCAGCAAAGTTCTCACGCTCTCGCTCGGCACATTACTGAGCTCGATCGAACAGCGTTCCTTTTCGAGCGTGAAAGATCCCTCCAACACCCAGCAAAACATCCTTTCAAGCAACGGCGGCGGACGCTTCACTCCCCTCGGCGCGGCGCTTCTGAACTATCGGATACCAGGTGTCGGTGGGGACACCGCTGGTCTGGCCGTGTCGAGCGGTTTGGTGCTCCGTTTTGGCGACACCGGCGTTAAGGCTTCTTCCCTCGGCTGGTTCGGCGGCCTTTCCCTGCACCTCTACCATCGCCTGTTCCTGAGCGCGGGTGCCCACATCGGGCAGTTCACCGACTATCCAGCGGGATTCCATAACGGCTCCGTCGTTCCGTCAAACTATGGCGATCTGACCGGCGTGAACCGGACAACAGCCCGCTTTGCCTTCGCCGTCACTTATCAAACGAAGGCATTCACCGCGGGTTCCACTCCCACGACTCCTGCAACAAAGAGCACCGCGGCCTCCGCGACTCAGACGCCCGCCGCGGATTCGGTAACCAAGCCTCAAAACTGAAAGCCATGAAGCTCAGAATACTCCCGGCAATCGTGCTTCTCCTCGCCATACGCGTATTCGCCGCCGACCTCGATCACGACGGCATTCCGGACGATTGGGAAACCAACGGTGTCTGGGTCACACTCCCCGATGGCCACAAGCGCTTTCTCAATCTTCCGGAGATGCTGGCGTCCCCTCAACCACGCCACATCATTGTCTGGATCAACTGGATGGAAGCGCCAGACCATACTCACTACCCGATCGCCGACAAAAGCATACGACCTGGCGGTTCGGGCGAGGCGGCGGAAAAGGAAGCCCTGGCTCGCATCAAAGATGCGTTCAAAAAGCAGGGAATCAATCTGATTCTGATTTACGGTGAACACCCGATACCGGAAACTCCACAGATTGGCGATCTCGACTCCAACGGAGACTACGTCTGGGACGACCTCGATGCACTCACAAAGAAGGAGTTCCCGGTAGAGCCTGCGGGATTCGACCAGGCGGTACATCTCTGCACCTTCATCCATCAGATGGGCGGTGCGGCCACTCCCTACAGCGGAATGGCGATGAGTATTCCCGGGCGTGAATTCCTGGTCTCTCTCGGCGGCAGCGCCAACCAGATTGGCACCGCCAATTCGCAGGGCGGGACTTTCATGCATGAACTCGGGCACGATCTCGGTCTTCATCACGGAGGCTCCGATGATCGCCTCTACAAACCCAACTATCTGAGCGTGATGAACTATCTCTTCCAGATAAACGGCGTTCAGATCAATAAAGCCTTCGGCAATTTCGACTACTCCGACCACAAGTTCGATTTCGACGAACGGTCCGTCGACGGCCGTCTTGGCGTAACCGCCGACAAGTCGTTGTCGAACTATGGCTCGGCCGAAGTCTGCAATACTTTCCTCGGCAAATACCGCTACTTCGAATCGGTCAATGCCCCGGTGCGATGGGACTGTACGGACCGGGCGCCCGCCGAGGCAGCCGTGCCGAAAGACGTCAACAAAGACGGCGACACAACTGTGCTCGCCGGCTGGCACGACTGGAAGGTAGTACTCGCGCCCGTCCTTCCCGGTGCGGGTGTTCCGCAGGTCAGCCGCCCGAAACCCGCCCAGGAACTCCAGGTGAGCCGCATCGCATCCATCCTTGCCTCACTCACCATCCCCACGGTTTCAGTGACACGCGAGGCGAACGGCATCAGTGTCCGCTGGCAACGAATTCCGCTCGATTCCGTCGTTGCCTACGAGTTGCTTCGCACCGGCCCGTCGGGACACACCGATGTGGTCCGCCAGACGAGGAAGACGGAATACGTCGATTCTACCGGCGAGCCTGGCCGCAAATACGTCTATCAGGTTCGTGCGGTGCTAAACGGACCCGCGGCAGAAGCAATCCACGAAGCCGCCGCATCCATCGAGGGAGTTGCTTCCGTTCTCGCCTCCGAGTTCAAGTCCGTGATTCCCCCTAGGAAATCGATCAGTGAACTATTGATGAGAGGCCGCGCTTCGGCACCCGTGTCTGCGCCAAAATAGCACTCAGGAGGGCTCGCGATGAAACTTCCACTGGCGCTGCTTGCGCTCGGCGTGCTCTCTCAGGCCCAGCGATCCCCGGAACTGGAAACCGGAATGCCAAGGGAAGTCGTCCTGCCTCCGCCGTGGGTGATTGATACCCGCGTCGCAGGCAGATCCCTGCAAATCCGGTTTCAGGTACTCGGCCTCGACCGTGTCATCGAATACCGGGTCTACATTCGCTCCGGCAGGAAATGGTCGCTGATCGGAGCCACGAAACACCCGCCGGCGATCCTCGATAACTGCGCCGGAAAGCCATCCGATTACCGTATCCTCGCCGTCGACGAGTCGCACACAGAAGGCGATGCTCGTCAATTCCGCGCAAAGCTAACCTGCCTGCGGATCAGGCCCGATGCCTCCAAATGACCCACGGCCCCGTCTCCCGTATAATCCAAAGCAATGCGAAAATCGCCGCTGGTCGTCTTCCTCGCTCTTTTCCTGGCCTCCTGCTCCGGCTCCCGCTCCGGTGAAGGCTTCTCCAAGCTCGCCGACGAATTCGTGTACAAATCCCTGTCGTTCTCGCCCGTCTTCGCCTCCAGTCAGGGTCTCCACCAGTACAACAACGTCAACTACGACACTCTCCTTGACGACATGAGTCAGCGGGCCATCCAGCAACAGCGCACCTGGTACGTGGATTTCCATAAACGCCTCGAAGCCATCGACCGGAGCTCCCTCTCCCCGGAAGACCAGGCCGACTACGATGTGATTGTCGCGCAAATCGGCCTGAGTCTCTTTGACATCGATATCGCGCGCTCCTGGCGCCGCAGCCCGCAGTCTTATGTAGAGTTGCTGGGCAATGCCCTCTACAATCCCCTGATTCTCGAATACGCTCCGAAAGACGACCGCTTCCGCCACATCATCGCCCGCATGAACAAGGTGCCGAATTTCATTCAACTGGCATTGGCCTCCCTCCGCGTCATGCCGCACGAGTGGGTGAAAGTTGCCATCAATGAAAATCAGGGCAACATCGATCTCATTGATAAGACACTCCGCGCGCAGGTCCCCCCCGCGCTCAAAGCCGATTACGACGCAGCTGCCGCCCCTGCCCTGGATTCGCTCCGCACCTTCAATCGCGAAATCGGCGACGTCAACAAGTACATTCAGTTCGGCCCGCCGACCTCAGATAGCGACTGGCGCCTCGGTGCGCAGAGCTACGCCGTCAAATTCAAATTCGCCCTCGCCACGGACCGCACCGTCGACCAGGTTCTCTCAGACGCGGAATCGCGCTTCAAAGCCGTGCGTATTCAGATGCTCGCAATCTCTCAACCTCTGCATGCGAAATGGTTCCCATCACACACCGATCATTCCGACCTGCAGGGCGATGCCCGCGAAAACAAGGTAGTCGGTGAAGTTCTGGATTACATCGCCCAGCGGCACTCCACGCCGGCCTCATACATGGACGATGTAAAGAAGGACCTCGCCGCCCTTACCGATTTCGCGCGCCAAAAGGAACTGCTCACACTTCCGGCCGGCAGCAACCTCCAGGTCATCCCCACGCCCGAGTTCGAGCGCGGCATCTACAGCGTCGCCGGCTTTGATCCCGCTCCGGTCTTCGAACCGCAGCTCGGGGGCTTCTACTGGCTGACTCCAATCCCGCCGGACTGGTCGAAGGAGCGCATTGAATCCAAACTCCGCGAGTACAACTTCTACACCCTGAAGCTCCTCACCCTTCACGAAGCCATGCCCGGCCACTACGTGCAGGCCGAATTCGCAAATGCGATCCAACCCAAGACGCGCGGAGTTCTTCGCGCCCTCTTTAGCAACGGGCCCTACGTGGAAGGCTGGGCCCAGTACATCACCCAGGTCATGCTGGATGAAGGCTATCTGGATAACTCACCCGAACTCCGTCTCAGCCTGCTCAAGCAGGAACTCCGTGTGGATGCCAATGCAATTCTCGATATCCGCCTGCAGTCCAAGGGGATGACCGACGACCAGGCTATGGACTTAATGGAAAAGCAGGCATTCCAGGAGCACGAAGAAGCGGCCGGCAAGCTGCAACGAGCAAAGCTTTCTTCGGCGCAACTGCCCACCTACTTCGCCGGATGGCATGACTGGCTGCGAGTTCGCGAAGCCGTCAAGCAATCCAGGGGCGCAGCTTTCAACCTTCGCGACTTCCACGACCGTGCGCTCAAAGAAGGAGCAGTACCGCTTCCAGTCCTTGCCCGCCTGCTTACCGGCAAGGAATTACAGTAGCCCGGTCAGGGCAGCTTCCGGATTGATTTCCTGGGCTCTGCCCAAGGCTATCTCGGCGAAATGGTTCGTGCCCTGAACTTATTGGCTGAGTGCGTGATCAGATGCTGGTCACATATTCCCCTTCTAAGCGCGTTGCGTACACTAACGAGTCATTCCCGACGTTAAGCCAGGAGGGCCGGAATCCCCGGCATGCGGCAGTTTCTTCAATCGCCGGCATTTCAAATGATTCGCCCACGTCGCCTTTCCAGGACTGACGCGAAAGATGGTGATCGCATACAAATAATGCCCAGGTCCGGCGTTCTGCGGCGAACAACTGCAGGCATCGAGCCAACCGACATAGCAGGCAGGAGTTGGATTTTCCCGAGATAACCAAACCCAACCTTGTCCCGCTACACTGAATTCGTGCCAGCACTCGCCTATAAAGACGCTCGCGAAGCAGTGCTGAGCGAAGTTCCGCTGGCCGTCCCCACGATTGAATTGGTCACGTTGGCTGCAGCCCCAAACCGCATCCTCGCCGAAAATATTGTCGCCGACCGCGACTACCCTCCGTTCCACCGCTCCGCCCGTGACGGCTTCGCAGTCCGCGCTGCCGACCTGCCAGGCACACTTCGCATCACCGCCGAAATCCGCGCCGGACAGCACTCCAGCGCGCGGCTCGGCCATAACGAAGCCATCGAAATCATGACCGGCGCGCCAGTTCCAGATGGCGCAGACTCGGTAGTCATGGTCGAGCATACAAACCGTCTGCCGAATGAAGAAGTCAGAATCGAAGTCACTCTGGCCAGCGGTGCGAACGTCGTTCGGCAAGGCTCGGAGGCGCAGGCCAATGCCGTAATTCTGCATCGCGGTATCCGTGTCGATCACACTCACATCGCGGCCCTCGCGTCTGTAGGCCGAACCACCATTCCCGTCTACCAGCGCCCTACCGTGGCGATCCTCTCCACCGGAGACGAACTGCTCGACATCGCCCAATCCCCCGCCCCTCACCAGATCCGCAACTCGAACGCACACGCGCTTGCAGCTCAGGTTGAGCGGTCCGGCGGAAACCCGAAAATCCTCCCGATCGCCAGAGACACCCGCGAAGACACCAAAGCCCGGATAGAGGAAGGCCTGACCTCCGACCTGCTCCTGCTGAGCGGTGGAGTCTCCGCCGGCAAATATGACGTCGTGGAACCCGTTCTCGCCGAACTGGGAGCAGAATTCTTCTTCGATCGCGTTCTCATCCAGCCAGGCCAGCCCCTGGTCTTCGGCCGCATCCGAAACAAATTCTTCTTCGGTCTCCCTGGCAACCCGGCCTCAACAATGATGACCTTCGAACTCTTCGCCCGTCCCGCCCTGCAGCGCCTCGCAGGCATGACCGACGCGCCAGAACCCCTAACACTCGCCCGCCTCACAACGCCCTTCCGCCACCGGCCCGGACTCACCCGCTTCCTTCCCGCAATTGTCCGTGGCTCCGAAGTCACACCTGTCGCCAACCAGGGTTCAGGCGACATTCAGTCGCTCTGCCGAGCCAACGCATACCTCGTCGCCGACCCCGACACTGACGAATACGGCGCGGGAGATCTTATCCACGTTCTCTTAAAGTGAAAACAGCATGACCAAATTAAGCCATTTTGACGACTCCGGTGATGCCCGCATGGTCGACGTCGGCGCCAAGCACTCCACGCGCCGCACCGCCCGCGCCCATGCCTTCGTCCGCATGAGCGAAGAGGTCCTCGCCGCGCTCCCCAACAATCCCAAAGGCGATCCCCTTGCGGTTGCCCGTATCGCAGGCATCCAGGCCGCCAAGCGCACGGCGGAACTCATTCCGCTCTGCCACACGCTCCCGCTCAGCCACGCCGACGTAGCGCTCATGGTCGAGCCTGACGGCATCCGCGTCATCGCCAGCGCAGCCACCACCGCGCAAACCGGCGTCGAAATGGAAGCGCTCACCGCAGCCTCGGTCGCCGCCCTCACAATCTACGACATGACGAAAGCCCTCGATAAACGGATCGAAATCCAGGACATCTATTTGCTCGAAAAAACCGGTGGCAAGAGCGGAGACTTCCGCCGATGACAGCGCTGGTGCTGACGATCAGCGATAGCGTCAGCGCGGGCACACGCACCGATAGGTCCGGTCCGGCCGTTGCCGAGCGATTGCGCGCCGCGGGCTACATCGTCCCAAACCCCATCGCTCTCGCCGACGAACGCGAGACCATCGCCAACACCCTGCGCCAAACCGCGCACACCGCCAAAGCCGACGTAGTCTTCACCACGGGCGGCACCGGCCTCGCAGAGCGGGACGTCACGCCGGAAGCTATCCACGACGTAATCGATCGCGAGATCCCGGGCTTCGGCGAACTCATGCGTCACGCCGGTCGCGCGCACACGCCTTTGGCGAGCCTTTCCCGGTCGCTGGCCGGAGTCTGCGGCAAGCTCCTGATCGTAGCTTTACCCGGTTCTCCTAAAGGTGCATTGCAGTCACTTGATGCTATTTTGGAGTTGGTACCGCACGTGCTTGACCTGCTCAATGGACATACGGCACACGAAGAAGCAAAGGGGCACTGATATGAAGCATTTTGTGATCGGTTTAGTCGCCATCGGTTCTGCGGCCATCGGCATCACGGCTTTCGCCCAGACTGCCGCGGACGCGCCGGGACTCAACGCCGCCATCATCAGGACGACGGTCAACAACCTCGTGGCGCCGGTACTGGTGACCGATAAATCCGGCAACATCGTCGATGGCCTTCAGCCCGCGCAGTTCCATCTCAAAGACAACGGCATTGAACAAAACATTCACGTGGATGTTGCTCAGCAGCCGCTGTCCGTAGTTGTAGCCATTGAGAAGTCGGCTCGCGTCGAAAAGATCCTGCCGCAAATCCAGAAGCTCGGCACCCTCCTTACCCAGATAACCGGGCGCGATGGCGAAGCCGCGATTATCTCTTTCGACAGTCACCTGGACACCGTTCAGGATTTCACCAAAGACAACGACAAGATCAAAGTTGCCATTAATAAGATTCATGCGGGTAACAGCGGCACCCGCATTGTCGATGCCGTCGAGCGCGGCATGCAGATGTTGAAAACCCGCCCGCCCGCGTTCCGCCGCGTGATTCTGCTCGTAAGTGAAACGCGCGACGAAGGCAGCGAAGCCCGGCTCAAGGAAACGCTGATTGAGACCCAGTTCGCCAACGTCATTGTCTACGCCGTGGATATCTCGCAGCTTGCCGTGCGCTTCAATGAGAAACCGAACGCGCCGATGCCGAGCGCGATGGATGTAGCTTCGCAGAACCTGCCGATGGGGATTCCCAGCACCCCTACCAGCATGGAACAGTACTCCGGCATGAGCAACCGCGCGCAGTTCGTTCCCCTCCTGAAGGAAATCTTCATCGATACAAAGGGCATCTTTGTCCGCGACTCCCCAACGCAGTTTGTGAGAGCGACAGGTGGCGCACAATTCCTCTTCGTGACTCAGCACCAGTTCGAGGACGCCATCACGAAGATCAGCCAGCAGGTGCACAGCCAGTATCTCGTCACGTACTCCCCCACCAACGGCACAGAGGGCGGCTATCACACCATAAATGTGTGGATCGATCGCGAGCCCGAATACACCTGCAGGACCCGGCCAGGCTACTGGATCGGCGGCGGAGCACAGTAGCAGTTGAGCCCGATGCACGGTGGCATGCGCCACTCCGAAGGCCGCTCCGGCAGCCGCGATTCGTCACCTGCGCCAAAACGCCCCGCCTCCGAACGGATGCGCGAATTATGGCCCGATATCTGGGAACTCGTTCGCCCGCGCCGGGGAATCCTTCTGCTCGGATTCGTTTTAATCGTCATAAGCCGGGCATGCGGCTTTGCACTCCCCTTCTCCACGCGCTATCTGATCGATAACGTCATTCGCCACCGGCAGGTGGACATGCTGACAAAAATCGTGCTCATCGTACTCGGAGCTACGGTCGTTCAGGGCGCCGCCCAGTTCGCTCTTACTCAGCTTCTTTCGATCGAAGGTCAGAAACTGATCGCCGATCTGCGTCGCAAAGTACAGCAGCACATTGGCCGCCTTCCTGTTACTTACTACGACTCCAACAAAACCGGCCAGCTCGTCGCCCGCATCATGAGCGACGTGGAAGGCATGCGCAACCTGATCGGCACCGGCCTGGTCGATTTTGTCGGCGGGCTGCTGACCGCAATCGGCTCCATTGTCGTCCTGCTCCGGGTGAGCACGGCCATGACGCTGCTGGCCCTCTGCATCGTCCTTACCTTCGGACTCGCTCTCAGCCGCGCGTTCCGCACGATCCGCCCGATCTTTCGCGAACGCGGCCGAATCAACGCCGAAGTCACCGGCAGGCTGACTGAGTCACTTGGCGGCGTGCGGGTGATTAAGGGCTATCACGCGGAAGAGCGCGAAGCCGGAGTGTTTAGTGAAGGAGTCCAGCGCCTCTTCGATAACGTACGCAAGAGCATGACTGCCATGTCGATGATGTCTCTCGCCGCGACCGTATTGACCGGCGTCGTTGGCGCTCTCATCATGTATCTCGGTTCGCACCGGGTGATCGATGGATCGATCAGCGAAGGCTCTTACCTGATGTTCGTGGCTTTTCTCGCCCTGATGATTGCGCCCGTAATCAGCATCGTCAACATCGGCACGCAGATTTCTGAAGCACTGGCCGGTATGGAGCGGACGCGCCAGGTCATGGCGGAGCGGCCTGAAGATGAAGATCCCTCACGTACTCGTGAGATCGGCTCCATGCACGGCGAAGTCGTTTTCAATAAAGTTACCTTCGCCTACAACCCAGGCCGAGACGTTCTTCACGAAATCTCCTTCCACTCTACGCCCGGCACCGTGACCGCCTTTGTCGGTCCCTCCGGTTCTGGTAAGTCGACAACGATTGGCCTCATCAGTGCCTTCTACAAAGCCACGGGCGGCAGTATCACGGTAGACGGCATCAACCTCGACACCGTTCGGCTCCCCAGCTTCCGCAGCCAGCTCGGCGTGGTTCTGCAGGAAACATTCCTCTTCGATGGCTCCATTCGCGACAACGTAGTCTTCGCCCGGCCCGACGCGAGCGAGGAAGACTTTCTCGCCGCCTGCCGCGTGGCACGTGTCGATGAATTCGCCGAAAAGTTCGACGAAAAGTACGCCACCATCGTCGGCGAGCGCGGCGTCAGGCTCTCCGGCGGACAACGCCAGCGTCTCTCCATCGCCCGCGCGATCCTCGCCGATCCGCGCATTCTAATCCTCGACGAAGCCACCTCAAGCCTCGATTCCGAATCCGAAGCCATGATCCAGGCCAGCCTCGCGCACCTGATGAAGGGCCGCACCACTTTCGTCATCGCTCATCGTCTCTCCACAATTCGCCGTGCCGACCAAATCCTCGTAATCGAAGGCGGCCGAATAGTGGAACGCGGCACCCATCGCGAACTCTTCGCGCTGCACGGTCGTTACTGGGATATGTACACTCGCCAGCACGCCCTCGACGAAAACCTTTTCCTCGCGCCCGGCGAAGGCGATCTGATGCCGGAATCCAATGTCACCACGAAGTGAACGGGGCACAATCGCTCTGACGTTTTTCTGCGTCGCGGTCGCCGTCTCCGGGATTCTGCCGCTGTGGCTGGATGAAATCATTCAACTCGTCCGCACGCGCAACACCACCGCCGCCGGACTTCTCCACGCACTGCCGGGCCAGCCTGGCGCAGCGCCGCTTGGCTATTTGACCCAACAGCTCTTCCTGAACATATTCGGCTACTCAGTCCGGATCGCCCGGCTTCCCTCTGCGCTCTGCGCGGCGGGGACAGTATGGCTCACCTCGCTGCTGGCGCGCGAGTTCAATCTGAAACAACCCTGGATCGCAGCCGCAATATTTGCCTGTTTCCCGCTGCTTCTGCGCTACGGCAGCGAGGGCAGGCCTTACTCGGAAGCGCTATTCTTCGCGACGCTTGCAACCGTCCTGTTCCTGCAGCGACGCATGGCGCTATCCGGCATCGCCCTCGCACTGGCGGTCTACTCGCAGCCATACGCGATCTTCGTCGGGGTAGCCCATATTCTTTGGGCGGCTGTCTATAAGGAACGTAAACTCGCCATCCAGGCGTCGATTGCCGGCGTTGCTGCGGTGGCTGCCTTCCTTCCCTGGTATCTCTGGACAAAGACCGCCTGGGTCTCCGGCATCCACGAAGCCGACGTCCACTTCGCCTGGTCAATCAAAACGCCGCTCATGCTCTTCCGCGAACTCGCCGGAGCGAATTACTGGGGTTCGGGAATTCTGCTGATCCTCTCACTCATAGCCCTGCCATTGCGTAAGCCCGTCGCGCTCCTGCTGATCCTCATTTTCACCACGATCAGCCTCGCCCTCGCGGCCGACAAGGTCTTCGACTATTTCATAGCAACCCGCCAAATGATCTGGGTTCTTCCCGCCGTCGCCGTGCTGGCTTCGCTGGGACTCGAAAAGAACCCGCGTATCGGCGCCTCACTGGCAGCCCTGCTGGTTCTCGTCTGCATCGCCCAAAGCTTCCGCTACTTCACCCAACCCAAAGAGAACTGGGATCTCGCCGCGGAACGCATCTCGGCCGAAACCGCCAGGGGCGCATGCCTGACCGTAGTCCCCGCCGAAGAAAGGGAAACTCTCGCTTTCTTCCGGCCCGACCTCGTAAAGAGCGCGTGTGACGGGCCCACGATGGCCCTCGCCCTGACGCCTTACGCCACAGCCACCCAGCGCGCCGCCGCCCAAACGGACCTCAAATTAAGAGGCTACGATCCCCGTATCGTCTACGAAGCCGGCAAAACCCGAATCGAAATATACGCCCGAATCCGCTGAACCGACTCGAACCGCCGTGCCGTCCCACCGGCGCGGTCCACGGGTAAAAGCAGAGTGTGCCGGGGTATCGTTCGAAATCAGGAGCTCTCAGCCTCAAAATGCCCGCGAGGCCAGCGGCCCCCCGATGCAGATACACGCCCGCAGCCATTAAAATGACTGCTATTCTGTCAAGTGAACTGATGCAGGTACTACAGGCGGGGCAGTACAAACTCATCCTACTCGAGATCGACCCGGCGGCTGTAACGGAAGTCGCTGAACAGGCCGGTTTCGAAGCGCGGACCAAAGACGCCGCGGGTCACATAATGCTCGACCTCACGGCCACCGACCGTGAATCCCCGCTGCTCCTTTTTGACGCCGCCGATCCCGCCAACCTCGGCTGGTTTTCTCGCTGCCAGTTCTACGTGGATGGCCGCACCGGCAATGTGATGCAAACCCCGATCTCCATCGCCAATAAACGGGACAGATCGGGCCGCAACGTGTCTAACGGGTTGCGGGTCCGCATCGCGAAGGAGCTTCCGGCCTCATTTCGCCTGCCCGGACGCCAGCCGCTGACTGAGCAGGTGCTTTACGCCATGCTGAGCAATCTGCTGGGAGCTCTGCAGAGGATCGGCGTCGCGGTCTGTGGCGGAAACGCCGTGCAACCGCTTGCAGGACGAACTGAGGCCCCCGGCGTAAGAAATTGAGCGCGGCGGCGAACATATTGCCGTTTCATCCGTAAATCTATAGAACGCATGCCCGACTACGCCATCGAGACCGAGAGCCTGACCAAGGTGTTCCGCACCCGCTGGCCGCGCCGCGAACTCACCGCGGTCGATAGCATCTCCCTGCGCGTTCCTGTTGGCTCGACCTACGGCCTGCTCGGTCCCAATGGAGCCGGCAAGACCACGTTCGTTAAGATGCTTCTCTCCGCCGCACATCCTACTTCGGGTCGTGCGATGGTCTTTGGCAAAGATTCGAAAGAACCCGCCGCCCGCGCGCCAATCGGCTACTTACCGGAAAATCATCGATTCCCCACCTACCTCACCGGCTGGGACATGCTCGATTTCTACGGCGCGCTTTCCGGAATGCCCTCGGCACAGCGCAAACGGCGCATCCCGGACCTGCTGAATCAGGTTGGACTCGATGAGCGCGCGCACCATCTGCGCCTTGGCAAATATTCCAAAGGCATGCTGCAGCGCGTAGGACTCGCGCAGGCCCTGATGCATGCTCCGAAACTTCTGGTTCTCGACGAACCAAGCGACGGTGTCGATCCCGTAGGCCGCAAGCAGATCCGCGAGGTGCTCTACTCGCTTGAACAACAGGGCGTCACCATCTTCCTGAACTCGCACCTCCTGGCCGAAGTGGAGCTCTTCTGCCGCGAAGTGGCAATCATTCAGAAAGGCAAACTGGCGCTGAGTGGAACAGTTCTTGAACTGACCAGCGGCAGCGGTTATCGCCTCGAAATCTCAGGGGCATCCGATTCCCTGCAAACCGAGCTGCGATCCCGCGCCAGAACCGCGGCCGGCACGCCGGATGGACTGCTGCAGCTGCTGTACTCCACACGCCAGGAAGCCAATCAGGCGCTCGATCTCGCGCGCGCCCAGGGCTGCGAAGTCGAAACCTTCGGCCGCACCCGCAGTACTCTCGAAGAAGTCTTCATGAAAACGGTGGATACCGTATGACCGCCACGCTCGCCCTCATTCGCGACACCTTCCGCGAGGCCTTCGCGCGCCGCATATTCTGGGGCTTCGCGGGATGCTGCACAGCCCTGCTGGTCTTCCTGATCTTCATCATGCGCATCGACATTGTCGCCGGCGCGCTTGCCACCATCACAATCTTTGGCCGCCCTCTGCCAACTACAGACGTCCAAAACCTCGTCAACCAGACGCAAAGCGTGATCGCGATGGCGATGTACTTCTTCGGCATGGCTCTGTCGGTCTTTGCCTCGGCGGGCCTGGTTGCCGCCGTTTTCGAACCCGGCCGTATCGAACTGCTGCTTTCGAAGCCGGTCTCGCGAACGCAGATTCTGCTGGGCCGCTACGCCGGCAACGTGCTCGTGGTCGCCGCCAATATCCTGTATCTCACGATCGGATCGTGGGCCATCTTCGGCATTAAAACCGGGCTTTGGGGCGGCGGCTATCTGCTCTCCAGCCTGTTTACCATCTTCGTCTTCGCTGTACTGCTCGCCATCATAGTGCTGATCGGCGTGCTGTGGGAAAGCGCCGCCGTGGCTATCATGACCACGTTCGGAATCATGTTCATCACACCGATCCTTGCCCAGCGCAACACGATCGAGCGGCTGCTGAGTTCGGAATGGTCCCGTCAGGTTCTGCACGGACTGTACTACGTGCTGCCCAAGATCTCAGACATCAGCGTGATCATCCGCCACCTGATTCTCGGCCAGCCTGTGGATAGCTGGATGCCTGTCTGGAGCACTGCACTGTTTGGCGCCGTAGTGCTGGGCGCAGGCATACTTCACTTCCGCCGAAGGAGCTTCTAGCGTGCGGCGCGCCGCCCTCCTTTTCCTCGTTGTCACTACGCTGAATGCTGCCCCGCGCATCGATAACGTACTCGTGCGCATGGTGCCCCGTGGCGTCGACTCCCTGGTCGGAGCCCACATGGATCAATTACTGGCCTCCGACCTTTACAACAAGCTCATCGCCCAGCAGAAACTGCCACAGCTCGATCAGTTCGCTCGCGAAACCGGCTTTGATCCGCGCAAAGACGTCCGCGAGGTTCTGCTGGCCCGGGGTTTCCTTGGCAGCGCCTTGCTGGCGCGAGGCAACTTCAACCCCAACAAGCCCATCCTTCCCAACCTGAAGGTAATCCGTCACGGCGAGTACGTGGTCTATACGCTCGATAGAGCCGGCTACTGTATCCTCGACAAAACCCTGGCCGTAGCGGGCGACCTCGACGCCGTCTATGGCGCGCTCGACGAGTGGCATTCCGGCAACCACGCCCAGGCGCAACCGCTGCTGAAGGTCGTCGCCGGCATGAACGAACAAACCCAGCTTTGGGGCGTATCGAACGGCTTTGCCCAGTTCCTGGCTTCCAATCTGCCGAAGATCGGAACAGGCGTAGACTTCGCATCCATCTTCAAAGGCATCGAAAGCACCTGGTTCTCGGCCAATGTGACATCCGGATTTCAGGCCGAAATCCACGCCGCTACAGCAACCGAGCACGATGCCGAGGTCCTGAAGGAAGCCGCAGCCGGACTGGTCGGATTCGGCCGCCTCAACGTGCCGGATAACCAGCCCGCGCTCCTCAAATTCTGGGACGGCTTCGAAGCGCATCAGGACGGCAAGGCTTTCACTCTGACCGCCAATGTCTCCGGCGACCTGATCGATCAGATGGTGAAACTCCTCTCCATGCCGGGCGACCGGGCTGGCACAGGGCATACGGCCCGCGGAGGCCGTGGAGCCTCCGGCCGCAGGCTCCTCCCGCCAGGCAGATAGCCTGTAGTATCATAAAGTTTCAACCCATCTTAAGGTTCCCGACATGCAGAACGCGTTGTTACAGAAGTACATCGATAAGAATTTGCGCGCCCAGCCGACCTCATTCCGTCCGGGTGACACCATCCGCGTACACGTGAAGATCAAGGAAGGCGACAAAGAGCGTCTCCAGGCATTTGAGGGCGTCCTGATTGCCCGCAACAACTCCGGCGTCAGCGAGACGATTACCGTCCGCAAGATCAGCTTCGGCCAGGGTGTCGAGCGCATCTTTCCCCTCCACGCCAGCATCATCGACCACATCGATTTCGTTCGCACTGGTAAGGTTCGCCGCGCGAAACTGTACTACCTGCGTGGCCTCAAGGGCAAAGCGGCCCGCCTCAAGGAACGCACCGCTTAGTAAGTAATTCGGGACCGCGGCCATGCCGAAGTCTCCCCGCTGGAAGTGCCAGTCACGTACCGAAGAAGAACTTCGTGCGCGCGGTTTCCGGTTCATAGCGGGCGCTGACGAGGTTGGCCGCGGTTCTCTTTTTGGCTCCGTGGTTGCCGCCGCCGTCATCCTTTCGCGCGACGCTCCCATCCGCGGCCTCAACGATTCCAAGAAGCTCGATCCCGAACGCCGCGAAGTGCTGGCCGAACGCATTAAAGCCAGAGCGGTTGCGTGGTCAATCGCCGCGGTGGACTCCACTCAGATCGATCGCATCAACATCTACCAGGCCTCACGCCTCGCGATGAAGACAGCGGTGATGCAGCTAAACCCCGCATCCGACTTCGTTCTCGTTGACGCTGTGCCTCTCGATATCCGCGTCCCTCAGCAGCCTCTGATTCAGGGTGACGAGCGCTGCCACGCAATCGCCGCCGCGTCCATCATCGCAAAGGTCTATCGCGACAGGATGATGCGCGAGTGGGACCGCTTTTATCCTGAGTACGGACTCGCAAACCACAAGGGTTACCAGACCCCCCAACACCTCGCGGCGCTGCGTGAGCATGGACCCACTCCGCAGCATCGCTTCAGCTTTGAGCCCGTTCGTCTGCTTGCCCTGCATCCTCCCGCGCCGCCTGAAGGCCATCAGATGGAGATGTTCGCCGCGTAATGAGCACGACCTGGCTGCAGCGCGTAGGTCTGGTGCTGTTCATTGTGTTCTGCCTGGAGCTCGGTCTGTTCCTCCTCATCTTTCCGTGGACCGAAGCGTGGACCGGCAACTACTTTTCCTGGATCGGTCCCCTGACTTTCCAGCGTCACTGGCACGCCATCTGGATCAGCGGTTACGTGCGCGGAGCCGTCACCGGCCTCGGATTGCTCAACATCTGGATAGCGGTCGCCGAGGCGCTTCGCATGACCCGGCGCCGCAGTCAGTAGCGCGCGGATACTGCAAACTGTGATTAGGGTTTGCGAATTGTGCGGCGGTTCGCGTATGGGGTACCCTGCGGATTGTGACTGGCGGAATTAAGATCATCGAGTGTCCGAGGGATGCCTGGCAGGGCATGAGCAGGCAGATCCCGGCCGGCGAGAAGGCGGGCTACCTTCGCGCGCTCATAGACGCGGGATTCCGGCACATCGACGCAGTGTCGTTCGTGTCCCCGAAAGCCGTCCCGCAGATGGCCGACTCCGAAGAGGTGCTAACACTGCTGGGACCGCATCCCGGTGTTGAGATCATCGGTATCGTTGCCAACGGTAAAGGGGCCGAACGGGCCCGAGCCACCGGTGCCGTTTCCACCGTAGGGTTTCCCTTCTCCGTTTCTCCCACCTTCGCGATGCGCAATCAGCGGCAGACACCGGAACAGTCACTTGACGAACTCTCTGCCATCCGCGAAATTGCATCTGCCGGCGGACTCGACACGATCGCCTACCTCTCCATGGCGTTTGGCAATCCCTACGGCGATCCATGGAGCGTCGACCTCCTGATTGACTCGATCGGAAACGTATCGCGGGCCGGTGTGAAGGTGATCTCCCTCGCCGATACTGTCGGCAGCGCGGAACCTTCAGCCCTCGCCGAAATCGTACGGGCCACAATTGACGGCTATCCCGATCTCGAAGTCGGTGTCCATCTTCACGGCCGGCCGGAACAAACCTCCCCACTGATCTCAGCCGCATACAATGCAGGCTGCCGGCGTTTTGATGCCGCAATTGGCGGTCTGGGCGGCTGTCCCTTCGCGCAGGATAACCGCGTGGGCAATCTTCCCACCGAACGCGTGTTGGAGGCGCTCAACCTTCAGACTGACGCGCTGACCCGGCTAATCGAGTGGTCCGGCAGGATAGGAAAGACCTATGCGTAAAGTATTTGACAGCATTGACGATGCCATCGCCGACATACACGATGGCGCAACTATCATGCTCGGCGGCTTCGGTCTGTGCGGCATTCCGGAAAACCTCATCGCCGCGCTCGTGCGCAAAGGCTGCCGCCGACTCCACACCATCAGCAACAACATGGGCGTAGACGGCTTCGGCATGGGGCTCATGCTGGAGGCCGGCATGATCGCCTCCCACGTTGGCAGCTACGTAGGCGAGAACAAGCTCCTCGAAAAGATGGTGATCGAAGGAAAGCTTGATCTTACGCTCGTCCCGCAGGGTACCCTGGCCGAACGCATTCGTGCGGGAGGCGCCGGAATCCCGGCGTTCTTTACCGCTACGGGCGCAGGCACTGTGGTTGCCGAAGGCAAAGAGGTGCGTGAATTCGACGGTCGCAGCTATGTTATGGAGCGCGCGCTCACCGCCGACTTCTCCCTGGTCAAGGCGTGGAAGGCGGATCGCACCGGCAATCTCATCTATCGCAAGACGGCCCGAAACTTCAATCCGATGATGGCCACCGCCGGAAGAACCACCATCGCGGAAGTGGAAGAGATCGTGGAAGCGGGCGCGCTTGACCCGGAGCAGATTGTCACTCCGGCCGTCTATGTTCACCGGATTGTGAAAGGCGCTGCCTTTGAAAAGCGCATCGAGCGCAGAACCGTACAGCGGAGGGCATCGTAGCATGGACCCCAGAGAACGAATCGCGCGCCGCGCGGCAATGGAACTCCGCGACGGGTTCTATGTGAACCTCGGCATCGGCATTCCCACCATGGTCGCGAACTACGTGCCCGATGGAATGGATGTAACCCTCCAATCCGAGAACGGCATGCTGGGCGTGGGCCCTTATCCCATCGAAGGCGACGAAGATCCCGACCTGATTAACGCCGGCAAAGAGACCGTTTCCGAAGTACCCGGAACCGCATACTTCTCAAGCGCAGAATCCTTCGCCATGATCCGCGGACGCCACATCGATCTCAGCATCCTGGGCGCTCTCGAAGTGGACGAGCGCGGCAACCTCGCCAACTGGATGGTGCCCGGCAAAATGGTGAAGGGCATGGGTGGCGCCATGGATCTGGTGGCTGGCGCCCGTCGGGTCGTAGTCGCGATGGAGCACACCACGCGCGACGGCAAACCGAAAATCCTCACCTCCTGCACGCTTCCCCTGACCGGCGCGCACGTGGTCGATACGATCATCACCGAACTCGCGGTAATGAGAATTAAACCGGACGGCCTGCTGCTGGAAGAACTCATGCCGGACGTATCGGCAGAGCAGGTGCAGCAGGCGACCGGCTGCAGGCTTATTGTGCGTTAGTGCGGCTTCTCAACGTGTCCGCCAAATTGAAAGCGCATCGCTGACAGGATTCGGTTCTGGTAGTCGGCCTCGCCGCGTGAACTGAAGCGAGAGAACAAAGCGGACGAGAGCACGGGTGCGGGGACGGCTTCGTCGATTGCCGCCTGCAAGGTCCAGCGGCCCTCACCGGAATCGGAGACGCGGCCGGAGAACTTCGAAAGGTCCTGGTCGTCCACCAGCGCGGCAGCAGTGAGGTCCAGCAGCCAGGAAGCGATGACGCTGCCACGGCGCCACACCTCGGTTACGTCGCCCAGGTTGAAGTCGTATTGATAGTGCTCCGGGTTGCGAAGCGGCGTCGTCTCGGCGTCGGCTTCATGCGATTGTTTGCCGACATTCGCGGAACGCAGGATGCCAAGCCCTTCGGCATATGCGGCCATCACCCCGTACTCAATCCCGTTATGGACCATCTTCACGAAATGGCCCGCGCCGTTGGGCCCGCAGTGCAGGTAGCCCTGATCCGCCGTGCCGGGAATGTTCTGGCGGCCCGGCGTGGGCGCAACTTCTCCCTTGCCCGGGGCGAGTGTCTTAAAGATCGGGTCGAGACGAGTTACAACTTCCTGCTCGCCGCCGATCATCATGCAGTAGCCGCGTTCCGCTCCCCACACACCACCGCTGGTGCCTACATCAGCGTAGTGAATCCCGCGATCCTTCAGTTCTTTGGCGCGGCGCAGGTCGTCACCATACCAGGAGTTCCCACCGTCGATCAGAATGTCTTCCGGTTCCAGATGTTTAAGTAGTTCCGTGATCGTGCCGTCAACCACCGCTGCCGGCACCATGAGCCAGATCGCTCGCGGCTTCGATAACTTCTGAACGAATTCGCCGAGCGATGATGCGCCAACGGCCTTATCCTTTGTGAGATCCTCAACAGCCTTCTGCGAACGGTCAAAGACGACGCATTCATGCCCGCCTCTCATCAGGCGGCGCACCATGTTCGAACCCATGCGCCCAAGACCGATCATTCCGAGTTGCATCCCTATTTCTTCCTCCAGAGGCGAAAGCCTCCCTTAAATGCGTTGGCGTTATCGCCTTCGCTGCATCCGGCGGGCAGCGTGTGCAGAAGTCGCACGTTGCCTCCGCCCAAAACAATATCTTCCGGCTCCAGCGCCGCGGCAAGCAGCGTCACCACTTCCCGCACATGCCTGCGCCACTTCTTTTTTCCCAGGCGATTGAGCCCGCGCTCGCCCACGTAGTCTTCATAGGTGCCCTTGCGATACGGCAGGTGCCCCAACTCCATGGGCTCCACAATACCCTCAACGACGAGTGCCGAGCCTAATCCGGTGCCGAGTCCGAGGAACAGCATCTTGCCACCTTCATAACTGCCCAGCGCCTGCATGGCGGCATCGTTCACAATCTTTACCGGATGACCGAAGGCTTTCTCAAAGCCAAAACCGACCCAGCCACGGCACAGATTATGCGGCTCCGCGATTGGTCGATTGTGCAGAACCAGACCGGGATAGCCCATCGAAATCGCATTGAACTTCCATCCCTTCGCGGCCTTCTTCACGCCTGCCACCATCTGCGCCGGCGTCATCTTCGGGCCGGAATCGAAGCGGCGCGGCTCTTTCTCTCCGGTCGCCAGTATCTTTACGTGAGTTCCGCCAACGTCGATGACCAGAACCTTCATGCATTCACCGGGTTAATCCAGCCTCCGTCACGCTCGATGAGCGAGTCGGCGATGGCCGGTCCCCAGGTGCCGGGTTCGTACGAATGTACGGGCGTGGCATTATCGAGTACCTTCTCAACGATCTTCCACTGCGCTTCAATCGCATCTTCCCGCGCAAACAGGGCCTGGTCGCCATGCAGCGCGTCGCTTAACAGGCGCTCGTACGGCGCCATCTCATCGGCATGCTGATGGATGGCGACAAGCTCAGTGCGCTCGCCGTTCATCTTTTCACCGGGCAGCTTCACGTTGACGCCAAGCGCGATTACAACTTCCGGACTCAGACGCAGTCGTAACTGATTGGCAAGGCCTGGCGGCTTCTCTGAAAAGGCCTCCAGCGGAGGACGCTTGAACTTCACAATCACTTCCGTGCAGGTCATCGGCAGGGACTTGCCCGCGCGAATGTAGAACGGCACGCCCGCCCAGCGCCACGTATCGATGTAAAGCCGCAGCGCCGCGAACGTTTCCACCGTGGAATCGCACGCAACGCCTTTCTCCTTCTTGTAGCCGTTGAACTGCCCCCGCACAACATCGTTCGATGTCAGCGGTCGAACGGCTTTGAGGATGCGCGACTTCTCATCCCGCACCGGATCGGGTGCGCAGTTATTCGGAGGGTCCATCGCCAGGCATGCCAGAATCTGGAACAGGTGATTCTGAATCACGTCGCGAATCGCCCCCGCTTCTTCGTAGAACGCCCCGCGACCCTGCACACCGAAGTTTTCCGCCATGGTGATGTGAACCGACGAGATGTAGTTGGCGTTCCACAGCGGCTCAAGAAACAGATTGGCGAAGCGCGTATAAAGAATGTTCTGCACCGGTTCCTTGCCGAGGAAGTGATCGATGCGAAAGATCGCGTCTTCCGGAAAGAACTGGTGAATGATGCCGTGCAGCTTGCGGGCAGAGATCAGATCGCGTCCAAACGGCTTTTCAACAACCACGCGCGCGTTATCGGCGCAGCCCGATTTAGCCAGACCTTCTGCCACCGGTCCGAACATGGATGGCGGAATGGCAAGGTAATGAAGCGGTGCTTTGGCGCTACCCAGCTCGCTGCGCAGACGCCTAAAAGTTTCGGCTTCGGAGTAATCTCCGTCAACATACCGGAGGAGGCTGAGGAGCTTGGGAAAAGCCTCATCGTCAACGCCCCCATGCTGCGAGATGCTGTCCTTCGCACGCTCTTTCAGGCGCTCCAGATTCCAGCCCGCGCGAGCTACGCCAACGATGGGGATATCGAGATTGTGCCGTTTTACAAGCGCCTGCAGGGCGGGAAAGATCTGTTTGAAAGCGAGGTCGCCGGTGGCGCCAAAGAAGACAAGGGCGTCGGATCTGGGATCGTCGGGTGGTTGTGTCATGCCGGGGTGCCGTCTTCTTTATTGGAACACCTCACTTCTCCGCCACCGGCGAAACCGCATAGTCGCGGCCTTCCCAATTGCTGGTGGCGGGGTAGAAAAACGTGAAACGAATGGGCCCGGCGAGTGAGAATGGAACGGCAATATCGACGAATTCGACGCCGAGCCTGGTGGATGTGGAGTCGGTGTCGTTGACGGTCTTCCATTCATCGACTGACCAGCGCAGCCGAAACGCCGACGGTCGCTGTATCCGGAAAGTGTAGCCGTAACGCACCTCGGAAATCCTGCGCATAGGCTTCCAGATTTCCAGCGGGCGAACCGCCGAACGATCGCCCAGATAGCGTGCTGCGACTTCGGGAATGCAGTCGAATACTTTGCCATCCTGCGCGGACCGCAGAAGCTTCACGTATTCGGCGTGGGCCCACATCAGCGGCATGGCGGATCCCGTCGGTCGCCCGCGCCACAGGAAGGCTTCCGGGAGATCGGGAGCGTCCCAGCACTGTTCGGGAAGCAGACCGGTCTTTGAAGCGAGCGTTTCCATGTCGCGGATGTACGGCGTCGGATCATGCCCCGCCGCCACTTCGTAATGGCCGCGCTCGCCGGTAAGGAGCGGCCAGACACCGCCCATGCCCCAGCCCTCATAAGGACCCCCATCGGGCCGCTGTCCGTAGCCATCGTGGTTATAGCGATGCCATGAAACGCCGTGCGGAGTTTCGGACTTCAGAACGGCATCCACAACTTTCAGCGAATCCACAATGACCGCATCAGATGCACCACGGATTCCATAGCGAACCAGTTCCAGAAAACCCGCATCCACAATTTCCTTCGCAGGAAATTCGGACGGCTGGCCCGGTGGACGGTTCGCGAGACGAATGGTCCCGTGGTTGGGATCCTCATCGGGCGCTTCATCTTCCGGATTGACGGGATGAACGCGAATATAGTGCCGCGGAACACCTGGAAGCAGAGTTCCCGCCGTAGTGACGGTCCAGCGTTCGACGTGGCACTCGAGAAAGTCGGCGTACTCTTCCAGGTACCTCGCGGTGCCCTCCTCTCCGCGCCCGCGCGCGAAGGCCGCGGCACAAACCAATGCCGTGATCGTGGCCGCCAGCGTGGAAGGCGAGTAACCGCTGACTTCTTCCCAGCGGTCCTGCGGCGTAAGTGGGCCGTGACGCACCAGATACCCCGCAGCGCGCATAACCAGTGGATACGGATCGAAATCCTGCAGAGCTTTGGCGCGGTAGAGACGCCAGGCAAGATGTATGGGAAAGGCGGTTTCGTCCAGCTGAACGCCGGTCCAGTAAGGCACGCCGTCGATCCAGAAGTTTTGCGCGAAGCCTCCGTCGTCCTGCTGGCAGACGCTGAGATAGATGAGCGCGCGCAGTGGCGTTGCCGTGTCACCCGCGGCGAGCATGGCGGTGGCGCTGCTGATCATGTCGCGGGTCCAGACAAGGTGGTAGCCGCCCTGATCTTCGTCGCCTACGGCTTCGCCCCAGGGGATGGAGAGCGAGGCAATGAACGCGCCCGGGAACGATTTGTCTTCATGAGCGCGAAGCAAATCGAGGCTGGATCGATAGAGCTGGCCGCTATCGCCGCTTCGGGATGACAGGGGAAGCAGGTGCTGACCGGATCGGTCCCACTGTTCGGTGAACCGCTGCAGGTGTGTTTCGAACGGGGTGGCGAGCGACTGAAGCAGTCGTGTGATCGCGCTGTGGCGGCTGACGCCAAACGCCAGGGCGAGAGTGAATTCGCGGGTCTGCGAGAGATCGAGCTGGCCGGTGAGCGCGATGTTACCGTTTGGCGCCGAATCGAACTGCCAGTCCATTTGAAAGTTGGAGGCGAGATCGGTCCAGCCGTCGCTTGCTCCTGTATAGCCGCAGGAAGCTTTTAAGAATGGCGCCGTCGAGCCGAGCGCGAGCCACGTTCCTTTGCGTTCGGCCAGCAGGACGGTACGGCCGGAGACCAGGATGACAAATCCACTATTCCCCCATCCGGCAACCTCGAGATGGGGGGCGCAAAGTACGTAGAAATCGAGGCCTTCCTGGCCGGTGATCGTCGTGTGCTGGAGAACGCAGGCTACGTGCGGGTCTGCAATTATTTCCTTGCGGATAGTGTAACGGCCGTCAGGGTCAGAGTTAACGGCGCGGTAACCAAGGCCGTGCCCGGCCATGCGTTCGAAAGATGTGGCAAGGTGACGCTTCTCTTCGTGGAAAAACGTTTTGCCGTCCGAGATAAGGAGCTGGAGATCACGGACCTGGGGCCGATCGACAGAGGGGAAGTAAGTTTCGGTGACGATGCCGTTCCAGAGAGTGAACCAGACGCGGCTTGAGGAGGAGTACGCGGTTCCCACGCCGTCTTTGCCGCCATGAGTCCAGCGGGGGGCGATGCCGGGTGCGCCGAACGCTTCGGTCAACTGATGAGAACCCGGCGGTAAGCGAAGAGGATGAGGGTCAGGAAGGCGATTTCCCGGATCATGGTTTCGCTTTGTAGCAGTTTGCGTGCCAGGTTCGCCGGCGACTCTTCGACAACGGACCGGGGGGGCCTATCTTGAGAATCTAGCCCGCTTTTTCAAGCAGATTGAGCGCGATCTTCTGGGAAACCACCATCTCACGGGTAACCTGAAACTCCTTGACCTTCTTGTAAGAAGGCAGGAAATACATCAGATCGAGCATCATATCCTCGATGATCATGCGCAGCCCGCGCGCGCCGACTTTGCGTTCCAGCGCCTGGCCGGCAATGGCGTCGAGCGCGTCGTCCGTGAAGCGCAGCCGGACGTTCTCATATTCGAACAGCCGCTGATACTGCTTGATAATGGCGTTCTTCGGCTTCGAAAGAATCTGCACGAGCGCGGCTTTGTCCAGATCTTCCAGCGTGGCCACTACCGGCAGGCGGCCAATGAATTCCGGAATAAACCCATAGCGAATCAGATCCTGCGGCTGCAGATTCTTCAACAGATCCACATCGCGCCGCTCACTGATGCCGACGGTCTTGACCGGCTCACGCTGCGCGCCCTCTTCCTGCAGGAAGCCCATCGACTTCTTGCCGGTGCGCCGGGCAATGATCTTTTCGAGCCCAACGAATGCGCCGCCGCAAATGAACAGAATATTCGTGGTATCGATCGGTGTGAATTCCTGATGGGGATGCTTGCGGCCGCCCTGCGGGGGAACGTTTGCGATCGTGCCCTCAAGAATCTTCAGCAGCGCCTGCTGGACCCCCTCACCCGACACATCGCGCGTGATGGACGGGTTTTCGTCCTTGCGGCAGATCTTATCGATCTCGTCGATATAGATAATGCCCTGCTGGCACCGCTGCACGTCGCCATCAGCCGCCTGGAGCAGCTTGAGGATGATGTTCTCCACATCCTCACCCACATACCCCGCTTCCGTCAGCGTGGTGGCATCCACGATGGCGAACGGAACATCCAGAATCTTCGCGAGCGTCTGGGCCATCAGCGTCTTACCGGTGCCGGTGGGTCCGATAAGCAGGATGTTTGACTTGGCGAGCTCGATTTCCGAATTGCGCATCCGGTTCATATGGATACGCTTGGAGTGGTTATAGACCGCTACAGCGAGCTTCCGCTTCGGCGCTTCCTGCCCGATGACGTATTGATCGAGGAAGTCCTTGATTTCGAGCGGTCGCGGAATCTTATTGGGACTGGAAGTGGTGGGTTCAGGCTTATCGTCGTCGAGAATCGAATTGCAGACGGCGATGCACTCATCGCAGATATAAGCGCGGGGATATTCGCTCGGAGAAGAGATCAGCTTGCCGACTACGTCCTGGCTTTTGTGACAAAAGGAACAGCGAAGTGTGTCGTCGGTGCCTGTGCGCTTCAACCCTATCTCCTTACCTGCCGGATCCTGACTTTAATTATCTCCCAGGGGGTGGGGTTCCGCAATGATCCGGGCCTACTGCTTCGTCGGATTCGTCCGGCGAATCGCGGCAGCCATCGCTTCGTCTTTCGCCGCTTCTTTCTCCCGGCCCATCTTCCGAAGCATCGCTCCATGCGCTTCCAGCGCACCGGCGAATTCCGGACTCATCACGCCGTTGGTCAGTTCCCTGATCTTTTCCGCCATCTTCAGGCGCGGTTCCGCCACGTTCAGCTTCCCCTGAGCCTCATAAACCTTCGCCAGGCTCTGCAAAGCGTCAGCCAGTTCCGCGCTTTCGAGCCCGCTGGCATCCTCTCGCATATCCGCGCAGCGCTTCAGAGGAACCTCAGCCACACCGTACCGCTGCAGCGCAACGTCAACATCCCCCTCCATGCACCAGGTGGAGGCGGTCTTCAGGCTCGAATTCCCAAGCAGCTTCTCATAAATCGACCGGGCACGCGTAATATAAGGGAGCGAGGCCTCATAGTGACCTCCGGACATCATCGTGGTGGCAATGTTGAATCCCACGTTGCCAGCATCAAGGCTCGCCGCTCCGTACGCTTTCTCCAGAATTGTCAGCGCTTTTTCGAACGCTTTCTCCGCATCCGCGTACTTTTTTTCTTCACGATAAATCAGCCCCAGACTGTTCCACGTAGTTCCGCTTCGGGGATCGCCCGCGGGAAACCGGTCAGCCTCCCTGACGGCCTGCAGGAACAGTTGCTCAGCCTTCGGCAGATTATGCGACATTCCGGCGCGAACGGCTTCCGTAATGAGGCCGCGCCATACATCGTCGGAACCGGCAGCCCACACGAAACCCGGTGCCATGGCCAGCAGAATCAGTCTAATCGTGCGAAATGACACTCGATGCTCAGGATAGCGAACGGTTTCACTTGTGCGACATTCGCCGCACGATGTCCGCCATCTTCTCTTTCTTTTTCGCCTCATCCGTGCGACCTAACTGACGTAGCAGCGCCGCATGGGCCTCCAGCGTTTCCGCAAATTCCGGGCTGGTGATTCCCAGAACATTCTCTCGAATCTTCTCCGCAAGGCTGAAGTAACGGTCCGCATCGGCCGTCTTACCCAGCTTCTGATAGACGAGGGCGAGACTGTTCGCGGCTTCGCCGAATTCCGGAGTCCCCACCCCACCGTCCTCAGACCGGACATCGGCGCACCGTTTTAGTGATCCTTCCGCGCTTGAGTAGAGTTTCATCATGCGGAAGGAGTCACCCTGCAGACACAGTGCATCCGCCATATGCGCGTCGCCCGGACCGAAGTTCTGATCGTATGCCGGAAGCAGACGCTTCAAAGATCGCAGCGCGAGATCGTACTTTCCTTCGTCCACCAGAATTACGGCCAGGTCGAAATCCGCCTGCGCAAGCTCAATGCTGCCTTCACCCGGAGTGACGGCGAAAATCTGGACCGCGCGCCGAATAGCCTCCTCCGCTTCCGGCAGCTTTTTCTGCTGGCGCAGCAATGATGCAATTCCCTGAGAAGTGACGGCTACGCGCTGGTCTTCTTTTCCGAACCGCTCTGCCTGCACCATAGCCCGGCTCCACAGGCTTTCGGCTTTCGCGAAATCCTTAATAGCGGAAGCCTGACGGGCCTGACTGCAAACGTCTTTCCACATGTCGTCCACGCCGGCAGCCAGGGTCACCGGGAGCGCCAATATCGGGAAAAGAATAAAAAGGCGGCGCGGCACGGTCTCAATAGAATAGTACGCTTTCATCGTGATGGGCGATAGCGGCAGCAGACGCGCAAACGCTATCCTCAGTACTATGCGCACTTCCGTTACTCTCGCTCTCCTGATTGCGGCCACCGTTGTGGCACAGTCCCCCACCGAGCCGGACTGGGTGGCGCGCAGTAACGAGAACACGAAAATCCTGGTCGATCTCGATGCGAAGTATTCGCCCGAAGGCGCCGCGGAAGAGGGCGTAACCGGAATCGACGATCAGGTTACCGTACTCTCCGCCGATCGCTTCGATAAGGCCCGTGCCGATATGGTGAAGGCCGGCGAGACGCTGCGCGCCCGGCTGGCTGCCGAAAAAGACCCGCTGGTGAAACAGGATCTTCAGATCCTCATCAACTCCAACGACAGCGACATTCGCAGCGGCGACGTGAACCGCCGGACTTTCCTGCCTTACACCGGCGTTGCCCGCATCATTTTTTCCGGCATGAAGGCGCTGCTCGATGACCAGATCGCAGACGCCAGACGTCCCGCCGCCGTAGTTCGCCTGAAAAAATACACAGGCGCCGCGCAGGGCTTTACGCCGATGACGGAGATGGCCGAAGCGCGTTTTCGCGAGCGGCTGCAGACGCCAGGCCTGCTGGGACCGGCGAAGGAACAGGTCGAGAAAGATCTCAACGACACCAATACCTACATCACCGGCATCGGCCTGATGCTGGAGAAGTACAACCAGAAGGATTACCAGCCGGCGCTGGCACGGCTGAAGGAAGAGCTCACCGAATACGACGCGTTTCTGCGGAAGGAAGTTCTGCCCAGGGCGCGAACGGATTTCCGTCTGCCTCCCGCGATTTATCAGATGCGCCTTGAGAACGCCGGCGTGGATTACACACCCGATGAGCTGATCAAGCTCGGCCATGAAGGCTTCGCCTCAATCGAAGCGGAAATGAAGCCGATCGCCGCCCGAATTGCGGCCGCCCGCAAACTCCCCTCTTCGAACTACCCTGATGTGATCCGTGAACTGAAGAAGGCGCAGCTTGAAGGCGATCAGATCATGCCGGTGTATCAGAAGCGTCTCGGTGAGATCGAAGATATCGTGCGGAAGAACAAACTGGTCACACTCCCTTCGCGCCCGGCGATTATTCGGCTGGCATCGGCGGCTGAGACCGCCCGGCAACCGGCGCCCCACATGGTGCCCCCGCCACTGCTGAACAATCACGGAGAAAAAGGGCAGTTCGTATTGCCGATGGGAACCTCCGGCGAAGGCGGCGTAGCGCTCAAGTACGACGACTTCACCTTCGACGCCGCGTCGTGGACTCTGATTTCGCATGAAGCCCGGCCCGGCCACGAACTGCAGTTCGATTCCATGGTGGAGCGCGGCGTCTCGCAGGCCCGCGCGCTCTATGCCTTTAACAGCACGAACGCGGAAGGCTGGGGACTCTACGCGGAATGGTTCATGCTGCCCTACATGCCGGACGAAGGCAAGCTGATTTCTCTGCAGTTGCGAATGCTCCGCGCGGCGCGGGCCTTCCTCGATCCGGAACTGCAGCAGGGCAAGGTAACGCCCGCTGAGGCGATGCGGATTCTCCAGGAGGAAGTCGGCCTGTCCAAGGCATTCGCCAAAGAAGAAGTGGACCGCTACACATTTCTGAGTCCGGGCCAGGCCGTCTCTTATTTCGACGGATATACGCGCCTGCTGGAGATTCGCCAGGCAGCGGAGAAGGCAATGGGCGCGAAGTTCGATGTGATGCGGTTCCACGATTTCATCCTGTCGCAGGGCCTGCTGCCACCGGCAATTCTCCGAAAAGCCGTGATGCAGGATTTTGTGAACGCGAAGTAGTCTATTTCCCCAGCCACCAGAAGCGGGCCACGAACAATGCGGTAAGCGCGTAAACCATCGGACTCACTTCGCGGAAGCGCCCGCGCGCCGCTTTAATCAGCGTGTAGGCAATGAATCCGAAGGCAAGCCCGTTGGCGATGCTGAACGTCAGCGGGATTCCGATCATGGTGAGAAACGCCGGAATCGCAATACCCGTATCGGACCAGTCGATTTCCGCCGCGCTCGACATCATCATGCTCCCCACCACGATCAGCGCAGGCGCCGTTGCAGCTTCGGGGATTGCGCCCGCCAGCGGCGCAACAAACAAAGCAACAAGGAAAAGCAGGCCCGTGGTTATCGCGGTGACGCCGGAACGTCCGCCCGCGGCCACGCCGGCTGAGCTTTCGATGTAGCTGACGACTGTTGAGGTTCCGGCAAGCGAGCCCGTAATGGTTGCCAGCGCGTCGCTGAACAGGATTCGATTCACCCGCGGAATCTGATTCGTCTTATCGAATAGCCGCGCCTTCTTGCCCACAGCGACCAGCGTGCCGACATTGTCGAACAGATCCACAAAAAGAAAGACAAATACGATTTCGAGCAGGCCGCGTCCCAGCGCTCCCCGGATGTTGAGCTGAAACGCCGTAGCTGCAATCCCGGAGGCGCTGTAAGGCTGTGGATGCCACGCGATCACTCCCCCGATGGCTGCCAGCGCCCACACAGAGAGCACTCCGATCAGAATCGCGGCGCGAACCCGCAGACACAGCAACGCACCCATCAGAACCAGTCCCAACAGTGACAGCAGCGTAGCGGGCGCCCGCAGATTCCCCAGCGTCACCATAGTCGCGCTGTCGGGCGCCACGATTCCCGCATTGCGCAGGCCGATGAACGCAATGAAAAGCCCCACGCCCGCGGCGACCGCGGAGTAAAGTTCACTCGGAATCGAGTTGACGATCATCTGCCGCACGCCGAAGGCGGTGAGCAGCAAAAAGACAACACCCGAAATAAATACGGCGCCCAGAGCCGTGCGCCAGTCCACACCCATGCCTTTCACAACGGAGTACGTGAAGTAGGCATTCAGTCCCATGCCCGGGGCGAGGGCGATCGGGTAGCGCGCAACGAAGCCCATCAGCAGACTTCCCACCGCGGCAGCCAGGCAGGTTGCCGCGGTCACAGCCGCCACCGGCATGCCGGCTTCGTGCAGAATCGACGGATTCACAAAGACGATGTACGCCATCGTCATGAAGGTCGTGATTCCTGCCAGAATCTCCGTCCGCCAGGACGTGCCGAGCGCCGCGAACTCGAAGTACTGTTCCGCGCGCTGTTTCGCTCTCCAACGCTCCGGCTGCATTTGAATAGACTAGCGCGGCGGGCTGGTCAGGTAACGAAGCATCGCGCGGATAGCGTTTCCGCGATGGCTGACAGCGAACTTCCGCTCGCCCTCCACCTCGCCGAAAGAGCAACCGAAGGGCGGGTAATAGAAAAGCGGGTCGTAGCCAAATCCGCCCGGCCCGCGCGCTTCGCGAAGGAGTTCACCCTCCACTTCGCCGCGAAAGGTCGCAACCACTTCCCCGCCCCGAGCCAGCGCCACAGCGCACACGAAGCGGGACGTCCGATGTTTGTTATCACCGAGCCGCTGCAGGACGAGCTGATTGTTCGCCTCGTCCGAAGCATGCTCACCCGCATATCGCGCCGAATAGACTCCAGGCTCGCCGTTAAGTGCGTCCACCACGAGTCCCGAATCGTCGGCGAAGAGAAGCCCGGGCGCCAGCCGGCTGTAGTAAGCAGCTTTAATTCCGGCGTTCTCTTCGAACGTGCTTCCCGTTTCTTCGGGCGCCTGAACCGATCTCAACCCTGGCAGCGCCTCAATCTCAACACCGAGAACTTCACCCGCAAGACGGAATTCGCGCAGCTTGCCGGGATTGCCCGTGGCGCACCAGAGCTTCATGCGCCAATGATGGCCTTTTGGGTTTGAATGATCTGCGCAATGCCGTGCCGCGCAAGCGACCGCATCGTATCCATCTGCGCGTCATCGAAGCTCTTGTTTTCGGCAGTAGCCTGAAACTCAACGAAACGTCCGCCATCGGTCATGACAACATTGGCGTCAACCTCGGCGCGCGAATCCTCTTCGTAGTTCAAATCGAGAATCGCCTCGCCTTTAAGAATACCCACGCTGATCGCGGCCACCATTCCGGTGATTGGCGATTTCGGGATCATCTTAAACGCCACCATCTGCTTTGCCGCCAGAGCCAGTGCCACATAAGCGCCGGTAATGGAAGCCACCCGCGTACCGCCATCGGCCTGCAGTACGTCGCAGTCGATGAAAATGGAGCGCTCGCCGAGCGCCTGCAGATCGATGACGGCGCGCAGCGAGCGGCCGATGAGGCGCTGGATTTCGTGCGTACGTCCGCTCGCCCGGCCCTTGGTAACCTCGCGCGGGGTACGCGTACCCGTGGCGCGCGGCAGCATGGCGTACTCCGCTGTGACCCAGCCTTTGCCGGAATTGCGCAGGAACGGCGGCACCGAATTCTCCACGCTGGCCGCGCACAGCACCTGCGTATTGCCTACGGAAATCAGCGCCGAACCCTCGGCGGTCTTCAGGTAGCCCGGCACAATGGTGACGGATCGTAGTTCGTTGTTTTGTCTGGAATCAGCCCGCATTTTTCATCGCAAAGTACATCGCCAGAACAATGACAATCATTGCCCCGAAAACGATTACCAGGCATGGCATGCCGGGCTTCATCTGCGGCGGCAGATCCTGCTTCTTCTTAGCGGCTTTATATTTGGACATTCAGTTCGTTAAGCCGGGAATGCGCGGCCGATTGCTACGCTGATGGACGTGAACCCCGGCAGGAGAAATTACAGTCTACTATTTGCGCTGTTGCTGGCCGGTATCCTTACCGCATGCGGCGCTTCGGAAGCGGTGAAGCCTGACCTGCCGGCCTCCATTTCACCAGGCTGGAAGCTAACTTCCATGGAATCGTCACCCGCGCCCGCGCGGTTGCCCGCAGCGTCCCCGCCTCCGCCGTGCTGGAAGGCGAGCTACGGAAATGAGGGCGGTTCCGCTTCAGTCTGGGTTTGTGGCTATACCTCGCAGAGCGGCGCCTTCGATGCCCTGCAGAGAATGAATCCCGGCCCCGACGAAGTACGCATACAGAAGGGCCGCTATCTCGTGGTGACACAGTGGACCGCCGTGCCCCGCGCTCAGGTGACGGTACTGATGACCGCAATCGAGCGGGCGCTGCCGGAATAAGGGCCGGGCGAGGTTGCCGGTGAAATGACAGGGTGAAATGGCAGGGTGAGATGGGATGATGGAGGCGTGAATCTCCCCCCCTTCCGCAACGAGCCGTACACGGATTTCTCGCTCTCCGGAAACCGCAGGGAAATGGCCGCGGCGCTGGAACGTGTGCGCGCCCGGCTGGGTCGTGAATATCCGCTGATTATCGCAGGCGAGCCGGCAGATGCGGAAGGACGATTGATTTCCACAAATCCGGCTCGGACAGCGGAGACCGTCGCGACCCACGCCACGGCAACGCCGGACCTGGCGGCGCGCGCCATCGAAACCGCGCACGCCAACTTCCCGCGCTGGAGTCGTACACCGGCCGCCGAACGCATTGAGATGCTGGTGCGCGCCGCGCATCTGATTCGGGAGCGTAAATTCGAATTCAACGCCTGGCTGGTGTTCGAAGCCGGCAAGTCCTGGAACGAAGCCGAAGCGGAGACTGCGGAAGCAATCGACTTCTGCGAGTTTTACGCGCGTGAGATGATCCGGCTCGCCGCGCCTCAGCCACTGATCCAGCTCACCGGTGAAGTGGACGAATTTCGCTATCTGCCCCTTGGAGCAGGCGTAATTATCCCGCCCTGGAACTTTCCGCTGGCCATCCTGTGCGGCATGACCGTTGCCGCGCTGGTAACCGGTAACACCGTAGTCATCAAGCCTTCGAGCGAAACGCCCACCATCGGCGCAATCCTGGTTGCCACCCTCCTCGAAGCCGGCTTCCCCTCGTGGGCAATCACATTTCTGCCGGGCAGCGGATCGGCGATTGGCGACGTCCTCGTGGAGCACCCGAAGACGCGCTTCATTTCCTTCACCGGCTCCCGCGATGTTGGACTGCGAATCAACGAACTGGCCGCGCGCCCGCGCAAAAGCCAGATCTGGATGAAACGCATAGTTGCCGAGATGGGTGGCAAGGACGCAATCGTCGTCGACGATGACTGCGATCTGGATGCAGCAGTGGAGGGAGTCGCAGTATCAGCCTTCGGCTATCAGGGGCAAAAGTGTTCCGCGTGCTCGCGGGCAATTGTCCACGCGCGCGCCTACGATTCCTTCCTCGAAAAACTGAAGGCCCGCGTAGCGAACATACAGGTCGGCTCGCCGGAAGATCCGGCGTTCTACATGGGACCGGTGATCAGCGCTGGGGCGAAAAAGACCATTCTGGGCTACATCGAGACTGGTCAGACGGAGGGCCGGCTTCTCATCGGCGGCGGAGATGTTCCCACATCTGGCCACTTCATTTCGCCCACCGTGATCGCCGACGTTGAACCAGGCGCCAGAATCTTTCAGGAAGAAATTTTCGGACCCGTGCTCGCATTGGCAAAAGCAGCCGATTTCGACCATGCGCTCGCAATGGCCAATGATTCCCCGTACGGGCTGACCGGCGCGATCTTCTCCAACAACAAAGATCACATTGCCCGCGCGCGCGACGAATTCTTTGTCGGCAATCTCTATATCAACCGCAAGTGTACGGGCGCGATGGTGGGAGCCCATCCATTCGGTGGCTTCAACATGTCAGGCACGGATTCCAAAGCCGGCGGACCGGATTACCTTCTGTTGTTCCTGCAGGGGAAGTCGATTGCCGAAAGACTGAGCCCGCAGTAAGATATTGGAGTCAGTTCCGGAGGGAATCTCTTGCTGTTTATCCTGCTCTCCATTGCACTCTATTTTCTGCCCGCCATTGTGGGCCGCAACAAGGCAAACTCAGGAGCGATCTTCGTCCTGAATTTTCTGCTCGGCTGGACGATCGTCGGCTGGATAGTGGCGCTGGTCTGGGCCTGTACCGTGGAGGCCGAACCGGTGAAACCGGCTGTGGTGTTCGCAACCGTCCCGGCGGCGATCCCCGCGCATGGTCCATTCTGTTCGCATTGCGGACGCGCCGTGTCATCTGAGGCACGTTTCTGTCAGGGATGCGGAGCCCCTGCCGGCGTTACTCCCGCAACGATCGGCTAAGAGTACCAGCCTGATAAGATGGACTTACCCCGATTAGAAGGGGACCAGGAAATTACAGTTACAGGTTTAAATCTGATCGACGCGGCGCGGAGTACATAACATCCGCTCCTTACAACGGAACCCTTCGGGGTTCCGTTTTTTTTTTGGGGGCGCTTACTTCGCTTTTCCAGGCGGCGGGCCCGTCGGAGGCGCTACCGTTCCCGGCGTCATTTCGATATCGAGTTCGATCGATACCTCATCCGACACGATAATTCCGCCCGCTTCCACCGCGCCGTCAAGCGCAGTCCCAACGATCCCGAAATCCTTGCGGCTGATCTTCGTCGTCGCCGATAGACCAACCTTGGAACGCCCCTGCGCGTCCTTCACCACCTGTGAAGGTCCCTCAACATCAAGAGTCACCGACTTCGTGGTTCCCTTGATCGTGAGATTACCCGTCATTCGCAGGTGATCGCCGCTCTTCACCACTCTCGTCGATTTGAACGAGATCGTGCCAAACTTCGCCGCATCGAAGTAATCGGTCTTTACCTGCTCATCGCGCTTGGCAACGCCCGTGTTCAGCGTATTCACCTCGATTGTGGCATCCACCGAATCCTTTGAAGGATCTTTGGGATCGTAAACCACCGATCCCTTCATCCCGCCCATAGACCCGTGGACGGTGCTCACCATCAGGTGCTTCACCGTAAAATTGGCGAAGCTGTCAAGTGTGGAGATCGTCCACGCATTCTCCTGCCCATACAGAGCAGGACTCAGCAGAATTACCGCGCCGGCAGCCGCGCCGCGCCAGAAGTTGCGGATCATGGTTCCTCTACTTGCTCAAAATCTGAATGCCCCACGGCCCGCCATCGGATTTCACCTTCTTCGTCACCGTAAGCGTGGCGGTATCGATGACCGAAACATCCTGTCCCTGCCCGTTCGCCGTAAACAGCGTTTTTCCGTCCGGCGACAGCGCAATTCCCCACGGACGCGTACCGGCTTCCACCGAGGAAACAACCTGATTCGTAGCCGTGTCGATCACGAAAACCATCTTGCCCTTACCCGTCGTGACGTAGAGCTTCTTCGCATCCTGCGAGAGAACCATACCCATCGGCTTCACCACACCCGGCGCGCCCAGCTGAACCGTACCGGTCATCTCGTTGGTCGTCATGTCAATCAGGCACACGGTGCCGTCGTTTTCCGCGTTCACATACGCATGCTTGCCGTCGCCGAGAAAGACAACATTGCGCGGGCGGCGGCCAACCTTAAACGTCTTCAGCAGCTTCCGGCTATCCACGTCAATTACTGAGACGGTGCCGTCGGCCTCGGCGGTTGCGTAGATCGTCTTGCCGTCAGGGGTGAGCGACACCCCTTCCGGCTCTTCGCCCGTCTTGATCGTCTGCGTAAGCTTGCCCTGCTCCAGGTCGATGAAGCTGACGCCATCGTCATCTTCGTTCGAAACGAAAATCCACTTGCCATCCTTGCTGACGGCGAAGTTCTCCGGGTCCGATCCGCCCTGAATCAGCCGCGTGATCTTACCCTGCGCCACGTCGAACACGCCGATGGCGTCGGCGCTCTTATCCGGCGGCGGCAGCGTGCTCTCATCCACGCCGGGTCCGCCAATAGGAGAACCGCTCAGCGCGATGTAGATCAGCTTCCCGTCCGGACTCGCATGAATGCCGCGCGGGCGCTTACCCAGGTGTACGCGGCTGGTAGCTTCGAAGTTCGAAGAGTCGATAATCGTCAGATCGCCCGACGTTTCGTCTGTCACGTAAACCCGATACCCGGCAGGTTCCGCGGGCTTCTGACTGCACGCCATCGTCAGCAGCGCGAGGCCGGCTGCGACCGGCAGGTACTTGTGTGGACCCATGAACTTCACTCTCCCTTAAACGTAAAATCGGCGGACGCTTTTCCGGACTCCGCGATCGTGACCTGCTGATCCTGCGTCCCCAGCTCTTCCTGCCACGCTTCGATAGTATAAACGCCCGGCGGAACGTTTTTGAATGTGAAACTGCCGTCGGCTCCGGTCACCGCGAAGTACGGATTATCCACCACGCCGATCCACGCCTTCATCCACGCGTGGATGTTGCACTTCACCCGAATCATTACTTCCGGCAGCGCAAACCTGCGGATAGCGGGCTCGGCGCCTTCCGGCTGATTCTGATTCCACTCACGATTCACCTTTGCGCGCGGATGAATATTATGCGTCACCGGGTCTGAGTTCGTAGCTTTCAGTTCCTGCCCCGTCTGCATGCCGATCACGCGCGGCACAAACCAGCACCCATGCTGATCGATCACCACGGGCTCGGAAGGCGGCTCAAACTTCTTTCCGTCGAGTCCGCTCTTGATATAGACGAATGCACTTGCCACCGCACCCCTGCGTCCCAACTCAACGGCGTTATCGTAGACCACCGACTGGTGCAGTTTGGCGCACTGCGGATCCTCGTCCATGTCGATCTTCTTGTGCCACGCGGCAGGCGCCTTGCCCGTGAAGCTGATCTTTCCGGTGACCGTTCCCGCAGTAGCAGGATCGACGTGGAAATATACCGGCTTCTCCGCCGGTTTCGGCGCTTCAGCCTTCTGCGCAGCCGGCTGCGGAGCCGAGCATCCCGCCAGAACCGCAAACACCGGGGCGAGTGCCCAGACTAAGATTTTCATGGCTATTTGTTAGTGGGCCCGGCGTTGGCGGGCATTTCGCCTGTAAGGGATCCGAGGAACGCCACCAGATCGGCTCGCTCCTGGCCATTCAGCTTGATCTCTTTAATATCTTTATCGAGATGCGCGTTGGAAGTGCCTCCACCCACGTAGAAATCGACCACATCCTTGAGCGTCTTCAGGCTGCCGTCATGCATATACGGCGCCGTCTTCGCCACGTTGCGGAGCGTGGGAGTCCGGAATGCGCCGCGATCGGCATCGAGATGCGTCTCATTGAAACGGCCCTGGTCTTTAGGATCGCCATTGGCATCCATGCCCACTCCAATGTTGTGAAACTTGCCATCGGAGAACAGCGCGAACTTGTCTTCAATCGTGTGGCACTTGATGCAGTTGGCGCGCGTCTTATCGGAGAAGATCGCGAGCCCTCGAATGGCGGATTCGGACATCGCCGTCTTATCGCCGCCATATTGATATTTGTCGAACGGCGAATTGCCGCTGACCAGCGTTCGTTCAAAACTGGCGATCGCCTTCTCAACCTTCGTAACGCTGATCGGACCCGGACCGAACGACTTCACAAACGAGGAATGATAATCGGTCAGCTTGCCGATCTTCGCCACCATTACATCGTGCGCCTGATTCATCTCCACCGGATTTTGAATCGGACCGCCCGCCTGATCCTCCAGGCTGGTAGCGCGTCCATCCCAGAACTGCACCGGTTGGTATGCCGCATTCAGAACCGTGGGAGCGTTCCGCGTGCCGGTCTTGCCACCCACGCCAAGAGAAACCGGCCTCCCGTCAGTGAAATAGAGGTCGGGATTATGGCAGTTGGAGCACGCAACCGTGTCGTCCGCTGAGAGATGCTTGTCGTAATACAGCATTCGCCCCAGCGCGATCATGTCTTCTGTCGGCGGATTATCGGCCGGGATCGGCACCGGCGGCAACCCCAGCGGAGTTTGAATCGAGATGGGCGTGCCCACCGGTTTAGCAGGCTGTTCCACCACTTTGGATTTATCGCCGCAGGAAACGAATACGAGGGAAATCAGGACCGCTGCGGGGGCCAGCCTTGCCGAAATCGGGTAAGACGCCATGTTTCCGCCATTCATCATATCGAACCACCCTGCTAGCATGAGGCCATGAAGACGCCTGCCCGGCTCTTTGTCGCGGCCATAGCCGCCTCGCTTCGGCTGAGCGCCGCATGCCCCTGCCTGGTGCATTTCGGGCTTTGCGATGAAGTGAAGCACGCCGATGCCGTGTTCATCGGTACCGTCGAATCGATCGCGCCAAAATATCTCAATCCCTGGGCGCGTGCCGACTTCCCCGCCGCGGAGATTGCCCGCCTGCAGTCGGAGTCAACGCCCGAATCGCTCGCGAAATTGAAGAAGCTGTACCGGCAGTTATTTGAAGGCCTGCCGGAATACTCCATCGCACGCATCGATGCGGCGCAGACAGCCCACGATCTGGAAGCCGTATACGAATCGCTGCAATCCGCCGGACGCTACGCGCGATTCCGCGTCCGCACCCTTTATAAACTCGGCGATGACGACAATAAAGACGACGACGATGACAGGAAGCCGCCGGCCGCGCTCGATGTCTGGAGCGGCGGCGGCGAATGCGGCATCTCGTTTCACCCCGGTGAAACCTATCTCGTTTACGCTACGCAGGACGAAGATTCCGGTCGCCTCGAAACCAGCATCTGCATGCGCACCACGCGATTAACCGACGAACGCGGTGATCTCGGCTATCTCCACTTCCTGAAGAATGCGCCGGAGGAGTCGGCGAGGCTGGAAGGTTTCGTCAGTTCCAGCTACACCGACCTCAATCTGCCGCGCTATGAAGACAGCATCACTGCGCCATCAAAGGGCGCGACACTCGAACTGGAGGCCGGTGACGTCCGTCGATACACGCAGTCGGATGCCGACGGACGCTTCGCCTTCGATGGTCTGCAAGCGGGAGATTACACGCTATCACTGGTCGCAACCGGGTTTCCGCCGGGCCCGCGCGTGGTGGAAGTCGCGCGCGCTTTTCACGCGGACAATGGCGCCTGCGTGCGGCAGGTTCTGATCACTCCCGCCAAACGGACTCACTGAACCTTCAGGTACGTGTCGACCTTCTGCTCCGCATTGCCCATCTCGCGAGCCAGGCTCAGCTTCGCCAGATTATGCGCAAACAGGCTGGTGATGTAGTCTAAGTCCGCTGACGCGACATCGTTCTCAGCCTGCGTCACCTCAACCGGAGTGGAAACGCCAAGTTCCTGCTTCTCGCGGGTAAGGCGCAGATTTTCGCGCGCCAGCTTCTGATTCTCGGTCGCCAGGTCCACCTGACTGGCGGCCGCCTGCAGATCGAGATACGAATTGCGGATCTCACTTTCAATGCGTCCGCGCAGATCGGTCACTTCGGCGCGTCTCTGATCGAGCGCCGCGTTGGCCTGTTCGATATCGCCTGCAACGCGCCCGCCCTGCCAGATCGGAACCTTGAGACTCGCGCCAAGGGTGAACGTGCGACGTCCTTCATTGAAGCGCGGTCCGATCACACCCCAGTCGGCTGATACTGCGAGTGAGGGCAGCCGCTCATCCTTCGCTGCCGTGCGCACGCGCTCAGCCACACGAACCTGCGTCTCGGCGGCCTTCAGATCGAAGCGCCCTTCGAGCGACTGCTTCACGGCATCGTCCACTGCAACCTGCGGTGCGGGAGTGTAGGGAATGTCGTCCGTGAGTTCGAATTTGTCGTTGGGAGGCAGGCCAGTCAGCCGTGCAAGATTAATCTTCTGTCTCGAAAGATCGTTTTGAAGCGTAGCCAGCCGCTGCAACTGAACGCGATGCTGCACATCGCTGCGGTTCACATCGATCTGAGCCGCGACGCCCGATTCCCGATTCTGCTGGGTTTGTTTCAGCAGCGTCGCAGCGGTCTGCACCTGAGCCTGGGCGGCCACCACTCGCGCCTTCGCGGCGATCGTCTGCAAATAAGCTCCGCCGACAGCGAGCACAATGGCGTCGCGCGCATCCTGCATCGTCTGCTTTTGCGCAGTAATCCCTTCGCGCGCGGCTTTCATGTTGTTAAACGAAGTGAGGTCGGCGATTGTCTGCGTAACCGAAGCACGCAGATCGAAATAGGCGAACGGGCCGACAACCGCCGGAATTCCGGGAAGACGCAGGCCGAAAGCCTGCAGATCGTTTTCGAGATCGTTCTCGCGGAAACTGCCGTTGATGTTAGGCATCAGCGCCGAGCGGGCAACAATCGCCTGCCCTTCCGCCTGCTTCAGAACCGCGGTGAGGCCAATCGCGCTCATATTGCTCGCAAGCCCGCGCTGAATAGCTTCGTGCAGTGACAGCCTGCCGGAGAAAGGCATTCCGGCCGTGCTGTCCGTACTACCCGCGTAACTTCCCTGCACAGAGATGTTCGTGTTCAGCGTATTTACGCTGGCGGTCGTACCCGGTACAGGCGACTGTGCGGCGGTCACCGATCCGGGCTGGCTGGCGCGTCCCGATAGAGGAACCTGCACCGCCACGGGACCACCGCCGCCCCCGGGAGCCGGCGCGCCAAACTGCGCCAGTGCTGGTCCGCACGCAGCGCCCGCCAATAGGAAAACTCTGATGAATGATCTGCTATTCATGCTTACCCCAGTTGATTTCGGAATCGCCGGACGCTCAGCGCCAGCAACAGCGTGGCGAAGCAAATCAGCGCCACGTAATTCGGCCACAAGGTATCCATACCGCTGCCTTTCAGAAGGCAGGAGCGCGTAATGATCGAGAAATGCCGGATCGGATTCAGCAGCGTCACCGGCTGCAGCCAGCTCGGCATCGCCTCCACAGGCGTCAGCGATCCGGAGAGCGACGACAGCGGCGGATTGATGAAGAACGCCATCAATTGCGCCTGTTGCGCGGACTTCGTGTAAGTCGCAATGAACGTGCCGACGCCAATTCCACACAGCACGCAAAGCGCGCCGCCGGAGAGCACGAGAAATGTGTTGCCCCGGAACGGCACATCGAAGATAACCTTCAGCAGCGTCGCTGCAAAGAGCACCGGCAGACACAACAGGCTAAACAGCGGCAGGATTTTCGCGAGTATGATCTCGCTTGTCGTCGCGGGCGTCATGAGCAGTTGCTCCACCGTGCCGCGCTCCCGCTCCTTAATCATGGCCGCGGACGACACGAGCGAACCGTTCAGCATCAGCAACACGCCAAAGGTACCGGTCACCGTAAACCACGTCGTATTCAGTGCCGGATTGAAAAGAAACGCCGGATGCAGCAATGCTGAGCCCCGTCTGGTGACCGCATTCGATGCGACCTGGGTGAAGCGGGCGTGCAGGCCGTCCTGCGCCATCGTGCGATTCCAGCTTTGAATCACGCCCTCGGCGTAGCCCTGGCCGATCGCTGCCGTATTGGCATTCATGGCATTGAGCAGAATCTGCACTTCGGTCGGGCGTCCGCGCTGCAGGTCTTTTTCAAAGTCCGTTGGTACTGCGAGCCCGGCATCCAGTTCGCCACGCGCCAAAGCATCGCCCAGTTCCCGAACCGACCCATAAGTGCGGGCCAGATCGAAGCTCCCGCTCTGGGTCATGGTGGCGATCAGGTCGCGGCTGTGTACGGAGTGACTGTCGTCCACCACGCCGAGTTGCAGATGGCTGACAGTGGCGTTCAGCGCGAAGCCGAAGAGCACCAGTTGAATCACCGGCGGAATGGTGAGCGAAATCGCGAGACGCCGGTCGCGGCGAATCTGTGCGAACTCTTTACCGATTAGCGCGCGTACGCGCTGTGTGGGCAGAAGCGATTGAAGGAAATTCATACAGCCAGTTGCATCCTCCGCATTCTGCGCCACACCATCACAAAGAAAGCCATGCCGATGATTCCGATAGCCATGACGGAAGACCACATGGCGGGCCAGCCGCCGCCGGTCAGCAGCGCATCGCGCACAATCTCGATGTAGTACTTGCCCCAGACGATGCCGGAGATCCAGCGAATCTGAATCGGAATGTTCGAGACCGGGAACAGCAGGCCGGAGAGCAGAAAGACCAGCAGGAATCCACCCAGCGCGACCGCCTGAATTGCGGCCGCCTGGTTCGGAACCGCACACCCGATCATGGTTCCGAACGTCGCCACGCAGAACGCGTAAAGAATGGTCGCGACGAAGAACGGCGTGGGGTCGCCCGCGAAGTGCATACCGAAGTAAGTGAACAAAAGAATCAATTCGAGCAGCGCTTCGCAGATCGCAATTGCCATGAACGCCAGGATTTTGCCGAGCAGAAACTCATGCGCCGGAATGTTCGAAACATAGACCTGAAGAATCGTCTTCAGTTCGCCTTCTTTTGCCGACGCCAGCGTTGCGAGCAGCGGCGGGAACATCGAGATTCCGAGCACGAAGATCCCGGGTCCGTAGAACTTCTTCGAATCGCGCCCGGGGTTGAACCAGAGACGCACGTCGGCAGTAACAGCAACCGGATGGCTCGATCCGCCCTGCCGAGCATTCCATGCGGCCACGATTTCACCCGAGTAACCCTGCACCAGCTTGGCGGTGTTTGCGTCGGCTGCATCTACGAGCATCTGAACTTGGGTGTTGGCTCCGCGCGCCAGATCCTGACCGAAGTGAAAAGGAATGATCAGCGCGCCGCGCGCGGTGTTGGTGCGAAAGGCTTCAGCAGGCTCACGATTTGTGGCCCACGAAACGACGTGAAAGGTGCTCGACGCGCGGAAGGCATTGATGAATTCGCGCGAAGCGGGCGATCCATCCAGATCCTGAACCACGATCGGCATGCCTGTCACGGTAAGCGAAATTGCCGTACTCAGAAGGATCAGCAACGCCATCGGCAGCGCCAGCGCCAGCGCCAGCGCCAGCGGATCGCGGATGATCTGCTTCAGTTCCTTCTCCGCCTGCGAAAGGATTCGCCTCATTTCAGCCTCCTTCCGTCTTGTATTGAGCTAGTCTTCACTTGCCACCTTCCCCTGCCTGCGCGCTTTTTCCACCACGGAAATGAAAACGTCCTCGAGTGAGTACTGGTCTTCGACAACCGAATTCACGCCAATACCCGCCGCCTTCAGCTTTGCTTCCGTCTCTTTGCTGTTGTCCGCAATCACATGCAGTCGATCGCCGAAGAGTGAGACGCGCCAGCGCTCATCGCCCACGCGCAGCAGATCGGATGCTTTCTGCGGCTGATCGACGATGAACTCCCACAATGTGCCTTCCTGCTGGGCTTTCACGCCGGTTGGCGTACCTTCGGCCGCCAGTTCACCGGCAACCATGAAGCCCAGGCGATTGCACTGTTCGGCTTCTTCGAGGTAGTGCGTGGTCACCAGAATTGCGGTTCCCATGTCGGCCAGCTTGTTAATCATGCGCCAAAAGGCGCGGCGCGCAAGAGGGTCCACGCCGGAGGTTGGCTCATCCAGAAACAGAACTTCCGGCTCGTGCATGATCGAAGCACCAAAGGCGACGCGCTGCTTCCAGCCGCCGGGGAGGCTGCCGGTGATCAGATCGAGTTTGCCTTCCAGGCCGGAAAACGCCATCACCCAGCGTTTTTTGTCTTCGCGCTCGTGGCGCGGCACTCCATAGACGCCCGCGAAAAAATCCAGGTTCTCACCGATCGAAAGATCGTCATAGAGCGAGAATTTTTGCGACATGTAGCCGATGCGCTGGCGCACTTCCGGCGAACGGAGGCTGCCGCTTTCGCCGGTCAGCACCATGTCGCCCGTGGTCGGTTCCAGCAGGCCGCAGAGCATTTTGATCGTAGTGGTCTTCCCTGCTCCGTTCGCTCCAAGCAGGCCATAAATCTCGCCATACTTCACGTCGAGACTGACGTTCTTTACCGCGGTAAAGCTGCCGAACTGACGGGTTAGGTTCTTCGCGGTAATCGCACTGCGTCCTTTGAGACCGGCGTGGTCATGAACTCCCGGATAGACCGGCGCCTTGAGTTCATAACCTGCACGCCGGAGCGTTGCCACGAAGGTGTTTTCGAGCGTGGGCTGATCTTCGCGGAAAACATCGGACGTGAGACCGGCTGCGCTCAGAGTTGTGTTTACCGCTGCCCGACCGGCGACCGGATCGGGCGCAATCACGTCGAGGCGATCGCCGAAGCGCTGCACGTCGATGATTTCTTTCACATCCTGGAGCAGGTCTTCCGCGCGGCCCAGGTTATCTGTGTGGACTTCCAGCCGCCGCGCGCCCAGGTGCTCGCGCAGTTCGTTCGGCGTCCCGATCTCGCGAATCTCGCCCAGGTGCATCAGCGCGACGCGATGGCAGCGTTCGGCTTCATCCAGATAGGGCGTTGCGATCATGATGGTGAGGCCGTCCGATGCCAGATGCGCCAGCGTGTCCCAGAATTCGCGCCGCGATACGGGATCGACGCCAGTGGTTGGCTCATCGAGCAGCAGCACCTGCGGCTGCGCAACAAGCGCGCATGCGAGCGACAGCTTCTGCTTCATGCCGCCGCTCAGCTTGCCAGCGAGGCGATCAGTGAAGCGGTCCATGTCAAACATGCTGAGGTAGCGATGGCCGCGCTCGTTGATTTCAGCGCGCGAGACCTGGCGCAGATCGCCCAGATAAAGGATGTTTTCCCAAACAGTCAGGTCGGGATACAGACTGAAAGTCTGGGTGAGGTAGCCCGTATGAAAGCGCGCATCGCGCGCAGCCTGACCGTAGATATCCACCGTGCCGGAGGTGGCTTCCATGACGCCCGCCATAATCTGGAACGTGGTGGTCTTGCCCGCGCCATCGGGGCCGATGAGACCGAAGATCTCGCCCTTCTTCACGGCAACGTCGATGCCGCGCACCGCTTCCACGGATGGCGCGTACGTCTTCCGGAGGGCCTTTACGTCGATGGCGACAGGGGTCACTTCCGAGTCTCTGCAGGCCACGAATCGCCGGAGACGAGGATTTCGCCATCGGCGGGCATGCCCGGCTTCGCGTAACCAATACCGGACTTGAGCTGCAGCTTCACACCGACTACCTGCTTCACGCGATCCTCGCGGAAGTAGGTGTTTTCCGGCGTGAAGGTCGCCTGCGGATCAATGCGCGAAACGTAGGCTTCGAGTGGCGCGGATGGGTTGGAATCCAGGTAGATACGGGCGGTTTGCCCGGTTTTCACCTTGCCGATATTGCCTTCCGGAACGAACCCGCGCAGGTAAACCTTCGACATATCGAGCAGCGTCACGATGGGCGTGCCGGCCTGTACTACTTCGCCCGGCTCGGCAGTGCGCGTAGCGATGGAGCCATCGAAGGGAGCAACAACGGTAAGGTCGGCGCGATTCGCCTGGGCTTCGGTCAACTGCTGACGGATGCGCTCTTCTTCCTGGCGGGCGCCGGCAATCTGAAGCTGCTGCTGTGCGATCTGTTTGCGGATCGTATCCGCCGCCGCTTCGCGAATACCAGGATTCGCAAGACTTGCTTTCGCCACATTGAGAGAACCCTGTGCGGCCTCCACCTTGCGCCTGGCCGCGGCGACTTGCGCTTCCTGGGCGGCGGCGGCCGATGCGGCCTGCTGTCCCTGACGTTCGGGCACGGCCCCGTCTTTCGCGAGCTTTGTGTAGGCGGCGCGATCGAACGCGGCAATCTGAAGCGATGCTTCCTGCTGGGCGAGTTGCGCCTGAGCGGCGGCGAGATCGGCTTCGGCCTGGTGAACGCGGCCATCGGCATCGACCTTCGACTGCTCTTTCTGCAGATCGTTCTCGCGCAGTTGTTCCTGCAGGATGGCGATCTGCTGCTGCGCGATGTTCACGCGTGTTTCAGCCTGAGCCACGGCAGAGCGAGCCTGATCTTCCCGGGACTTGTTTTGCGTGTCGTCGAGGATGGCGATGATGTCGCCAGCCTTTACCTGATCGCCTTCGCGGAAACGAATCTCCGCGATGCGTCCGGCGACTTTGGGCGCGATGGCGGAATCGTCGCCTTCAATGCGTCCGCTGAGCTGCACTACGCCTTCGGGTACGGGCGCGGGCTGCAGAACCTTCTTCCAGACGAAATAACCGGCGACTCCGAGAATAATCAGGATGATCAGGAACTTCGGTGGTCCACGGCGTTTGGCCGGTGCGGGAGCCGGGGGATTGGCGGAATCACTCATTTGCGTCTTTTTCCTTGAATTTTTGAATAGCGAAGAGAGAAAAATCGGCGATGTGCTGCGCGAGGACGTCCAGCGTTTCGGGCGTCATTTTCAGTTCAGGCCAGAGCAGGTTGAGCACGGGACCGCACTGAGCATAGTGGACTACCTGTCCGATGATGCTGTGGGCGCAGCGCCGGGTGAGGTCGGCTCCGGCCGGACGGTTGAGCAGGCGCGAGAGGATTTCGCGCATAGCCGCGTAGTTCGGGCCGATGATTTCTTCCACGACGCGCGGTAACGCCTCCGTTGGCTGCGCCATCTCGTGGACCATGATGCGGAGGTGACAGGCGCGACCGGTTCGCGGGTTGTGCATGCGGCGCAGCATGGCTGCGATCATGAGCCGCAGAGCGCCCTCCGGCGTTTTGGCCGCAAGCGCTGCTTCGCGCGGTTCCTGCTGGCCTCCGGCGCTGAGCGAATGGCGGAGAACGGCCATGTAGAGGCCGGCTTTATCGCGGAAGTGATAGTTCACCGCCGCGACGTTGGCTCCGGCCCGGGTGCAGATATCGCGGACGGTGGCGCCCTGGAACCCGTACTCGGCGAAAACCTGGCTGGCGGCTTCGATCAGGCGAGCGCGGGTGGCGTCCTGTGTCTCGAGTTGTGGAGAAGTGCCGCTCACTGTACTAAACAACAGATTAAAACACGTGTTTAGTTTTTGTCAATAGAGCAACTATGACGCGAAAGAGCGCTTCCCGGTACTTCCGCTATACGATTTGCGGGACTACGAAGGGCGCACGATATTGGCGGCGGAACATCGCGTTGGCCTCTTTGTCGTTCTTTACCGAATACGTGGCAGCGTCGAAATCGAGCGTGCGCCCGAGACGGTAAGAGATGTTGGCGAGGTGAACGAGCGTCGTGGAAATCGCCCCCTCTTCAATCTCGGCGTTTAGTTCGCCACGATTGCGACTGCGGACCGCCGTGATGAAGTTGGCGAAGTGGTCGCCCTTGTCCTTGCGGGCCGGGCCTGGTTCCTGCTCTTTTCCGATGAACGAGTAGTATTTGTCGTAGCCATCGATTGCAAGATAGCCGTTCGATCCATAGAAGATGTTGCCGACTGTGGTGCTCTTGATTTTGAGGTCGAACTCTTTGATGTCGGCTTCGTGGTTGGTGATCCAGTGGCGGACTTCGAAGGTCATCATCTTCTTCGGCTTGCCCGGCTCGGCGAATTCGTAGGCCACGGTCAGGGTGTTAGGCGTTTCCTGATCGTCGTCAAACATGAAGTGTCCGCCGATGGCGGAGATCTTCGTTGGATATTTCACGCCTAAACCCCAACGTGCGATATCAACTTCGTGGATGCCCTGGTTGCCGAGGTCGCCATTGCCGTAGTCCCACTGCCAGTGCCAGTTGTAGTGAAAGCGATTCTTCGTGAACGGCTTCATGGGTGCGGGGCCGACCCAGAGATCGTAGTCCACGCCCGCGGGAACCGGTTCTGGCTGGGCTTTGCCGATGGTGTCGCGCCACTTGTAGCACAGACCGCGAGCCATGTAGAGATCGCCAATGGCTCCTTCGCGCATCTTTTGCACCGCTTCGATCAGGGCGGAATCGGAACGGCTCTGACTTCCCTGCTGGACGAGCCTGTTGTGCTTTCGCGCGGCGGCTACGATCTGTTTTGCCTCCCACATGTCGTGGGCGCAGGGCTTTTCGATGTAGACGTCTTTTCCGGCCTGCATCGCCCAAATCGCCTGCATGGTGTGCTGGTGGTTGGGCGTGGCGATCGAGACTACATCAATGGATTTGTCTTCGAGGAGCTTGCGGAGATCTTTGTAGGCTGCCGGTTTTTTGCCGGTTTTGGTTTCGACGGAGGCAACGGCGGTATCGAGCACCGATTGATCGATGTCGCAGAGCGCCACGAGTTCGACGCCCGACATTTTCGTCCATGCGTCGATGTGCGACTTCCCTCGCCCGCGCAGGCCGATGGTTGCGATGCGAATGGTGTCATTCGGGCCTGCAGCGTGCGCCGCGTTGATACTCGCGGCAGCTACCGCGGAATTGACGATGAACGTTCTTCGATCCATATACACCTACCCCACACAATTTACACCTGAAGAGCCTGGTCGAGATCGGCGATGATGTCTTCGACGGCTTCGATGCCGGCGGAGAAACGCAGAAGATTGTCATGGATACCGAGACGCGCGCGGTGTTTGGGAGCGATGTCGCGGTGCGAGGCCATGGCCGGGTAGAGCATCATGCTGTGTACGTCGCCCAGCGATGTAGCCGGAACGACGAGCTTCAGCGCATTCATGACCCTGAAGATGCGTTCGCGGTCGGCGCCTTTTACTTCGAAGCTCACCATACCTCCGTAGAGGCTCGGCGGGAAAAGGCGCTTGATGACGGCGGCATCCGGGTGTTTCGGATCTTCCGGGAAGTAGACTCGCTCGATGGCTGAATGGTTCTGCAGCCAGATGGCGATCTTTCGCGCGTTGGCGCACTGGCGCTCCATACGGAGCGGGAACGTCTTCACGCCTCGCATGGCGAGATAGGATTCGAAGGGTCCAAGCGTGAAGCCGACCGTTCGCGACAGTGCGCGCAGCTGGGCGAAGTTGGCTTCGTCAGCCACGACAATGCCCCCGATTGTGTCGCCGTGACCCGACAGGTATTTGGTCAGACTGTGGACGACGAAGCTTGCGCCGTGTTCGAAGGGGCGCAGAATCAGCGGCGTGGCGAAGGTGTTGTCTACGATCAGCGGGATGTCCGATGCTTTCGCCAGCGCCCCGATCTGATCGAGGGCGGGCACGCGGAGGAGCGGATTGCAGATTGTCTCCATGACGATCGCGCCGGGTTTGTGTTTCGCGATTGCCGTGGCGACTGCCGCTTCGTCGCAGAGATCGACATACGCCACTTCAACACCCGTGGGCTCGAAGACTTTGGCGAGCATACCCAGCGTGGCGCCGTAGAGAAGATGTCCGGCGAGGATGGTGCGGCGGCGATCCATCAGCGCGGTGCTGATCGCCATGTGAATGGCAGCCATGCCGGTGGAACAGGCCAGCGATCCGGCGCCGCCCTCCAGAGTGGTAACGAGTTCTTCGAGCGCGTCGTTGGTCGGGTTGCTGTAGCGGCCATAGCTCTGGCCGGGCATTTCGTTGGAGAAGACGCGATCGAGATCTTCGATGTCGTTATAGAAATAGCTGGCCGCGGTGCTGATGGGAACGGTAACCGGCACCCAGCCTGGGCCAGGCTTGCCCGGCTCCGGGCGCTTGCGATCTCCGGCGTGAACGGCGGCCGAGTGGAGGCTTACTTTCTTTTCCATCTCACTCCATCCTTCGTATCTTCGATGATGACACCGGCTGCAAGGAGTTTGGCGCGGATTTCATCGGAACGGGCGAAGTTGCGGGATTTTTTCGCGGCGGTACGCTCGGCTACGAGCTCTTCGATGGCGGCGTCAGCCAATCCGCCTTCCGCTGCCGTTGGCGTGAGCACTTCGAAGACTGCGTCAAACTGCGCGAGGAGCGCGTTGGCGCCCGCGAGATTGCCCGCGAGGAATTCGCCCGAATCGAGCGCCGTGTTGGCGTCGCGCAGGAATTCGAAGACGAAGGCGAGGGCTTCGGCGGTATTGAGATCGTCGTCAAGCGCTGCACGGAATCCGGCCAGAGCTTTTACGGCGTGAGTTTCGATGCGCTCGTTCTGACCTTCGGCGAGCTTTGAGTTCCGGAGACGGAAGTTAAAGTTGCGCAGGCGTTCGATGGCGGTCTTCGCCGATGCGAGCCCGTCAAAGGTAAAGTTCAGGGCCTTGCGATAGGGAACCGACGCGAGGAGATAGCGTACGGCTTCGGGAGAGTGGCCGCGCGCAAAGATATCGCGCAGGGTATAGAAGTTGCCGAGCGACTTCGACATCTTCTGTCCTTCCACGAGAAGGAATTCGGAGTGAACCCAGAATCGCGCAAAAGGCTTGCCGGTGAGAGCTTCGGCCTGGGCGATCTCGTTTTCGTGATGCGGGAAGATGAGATCGATGCCGCCGGCGTGGAGGTCGAGCGTTTCCCCGAGATACTCGATAGCCATGACGGAGCACTCGATATGCCAGCCGGGGCGGCCGTGCCCGGCTTCGGTGTCCCAGGCAGGCTCGCCGGGCTTGGCGGCTTTCCAGAGGGCGAAGTCGCGGGCATCGGCTTTGTCGTAGTTATCTACGTCGACGCGCGCGCCTGCCACCATGCCGCTGAAATCGTTGTGCGAGAGTTTGCCGTAATCTTTGAACTTTGCGATGCGGAAGTAGGTGGAGCCGTCGCTCTTGTAGGTGAAGCCGCCGTCTTCGAGCTTGTGGATGGCGTCGGCCATTTCTTTAATGTGCTCGGTGGCTCGGACCAGACGCTCGGGCTGTTCGAGACGGAGCGCGGCGCAGTCGTCGAGGAAGGCTTTCGTGTAGATGGCGGTGTATTCGTCGAGCGATTTGTTTTGGGCTACGGCGTTGCGGATGATTTTGTCGTCCACGTCGGTGATATTCATGACGTGGTTGAGCTGGAAGCCGGACGCGCGGAGCCAGCGGCGCAGCAGGTCGTAGAAGACGAACGTGCGGAAGTTGCCGATGTGGGCGAAGTCGTAGACGGTGGGGCCGCAGGTGTACATGCGGACGGTGTTATCGGCGAGAGGCGCGAAGGGCTGCACCTCCTGAGTCAGCGTGTTGTAGAGACGCAGGTGCATAGAGATGAGGTGGAAATCTCATGGTAGCAGCGGCTTAAGCTCGTTTCTTTTCGAATTCTTCGGGGTGGTAGTGGCGGCGGATGGCTACCGATTCCTTTGAGATGCCGTGGATTTTCTTTGGGGCATTCGAGGGTGGGGGGTATCGGGGGATATCGACGAAGAGGTCGGGGTTGCCGGCTCCGGTGTGGCCGAATTTGCGCCAGGGTTCCCAGGTGTTCAGGGTGTAGGCGGCGGCTTCCAGGTTGCGCTGGCGTTCGGCGGCGCTGGTGATTTCGTGGGTTGAAAAAACGAAGCCATTGGGCGTTGGGGCGGGTGGTGCTTCGTATTTGGTTTCTTTGATTTCGTGGAAGCGGGCCAGCAGGATTTCTTCTTCACGTTGCCGGGTTTGGCGGGTCTGGCGATCGGTTTGGAGGGCGCGGAGCAGCTCGCGGTTGCGGTGGAGGTTTCGGGTTAACCGGGTTTCGTAGAGACTGAGGAGTTCGAGGCGGCGGGAGTGGGTGAGGAAGGTGTGGGCTTCGGCGAAGGCGGTCAGGAGGGGATCTTCCTCGTTGCCGGCATCGGGTTCTTCTTCGTCGTTTTCCAGGAAGGTGGCTATGCCGTGGGCATGGATGTTCATTTCGGTGGCTCGGATGCGGTCGAGACGCCAGGCGTCCCAGGCTATGGCCTGT
>JBEHXG010000035.1:0-54355 GCA_048498815.1 Acidobacteriota bacterium
TCCTGCAGCCGTCACCTTTGCTGAAACCAAAAAAGTGCCGGAGACCGTCGGCGTTCCGCTCAGTACCCCGGCCGAAGAGAGCGTTATTCCCGTTGGCAACACACTCGCGATGGACCACGTGTAACCGGCGCTACCTCCGCCGATTGCGGACAGCGTTGCGCTGTACGGTTTGGAAATCGTACCTGGCGCGACCGCGGTCGTGGTGATGCCAAGGGCCGAATAAAAGACCGCCAGATTGGCAGTAAGCGGTGGTGTTTCCGCGTCGCTGACCTGAATCGTAAAAGCGTGGAGACCCGGATCGCCTGAGGTTCCGCTGAATGCCCCGGTCGTGGGGTTGAGATTCAGACCCGCAGGCAGACCAGTGGCGGAAAAGTTATACGGCGGGATGCCTCCGGCGGCCTTCGCAGTGCCCGAGAGGAATGTGCCTGGCAGCGAAACACCAAGGTCCGTTGGGCCGGAAACAGTGAGGGGCGTAATCGTAATCGTGAGCCCGACCTGTGCCGTGGTGTGCAGTCCGCTCGGAACGTCAGTGACGGTGGCGGAAAAAAGAAATGTTCCGCCCTGAGCCGGTGTGCCGGTAACGAGTCCCGAACCTGAGAGCGACAGCCCGGCAGGCAAGCCCGTTGCGCTCCATGAATAGTTCCCCGCTCCGCCGGTGGCTGTGAGTGCCGCTGGTCCATATGCCTGGCCGCCCACACCGGATGGAAGTGCTCCGCTGGTAATGGCCATGGGCGCATAAATGACCAGGGTGAAGCTTTTCGTGACAGCCGGCAGCGCACCGTCGGAAACCTCAACGGTAATCGGGAACGTCCCCGCAGTCAGTGGAGTCCCGGAGAGAATGCCGGTGGCGGGATCGAGCCCCATTCCATTAGGCAATGAGCCCGAGGCGAGGGACCAATTGAGTGTTGCACCGGTGGCCGTCTGCGCCGCGAACGTGACCGGCGTGTAGGCAACCCCCGTAACGCCGAACGTCAGCGACTGTGGATTGGTGATGCTGGTGACCGTTGAGACGCCTCCGGAGATATCCAGTGCGTACGCGCCCGTGCGCTTGCTGGGAAACATATCCCAGAAGCCCTGGCTCGACTGGCCGTTCGGAGTGGTGAAATTCGTCTGCCCGGTGTAGACGAAGCCGTCGGCGAGAGTCGGGCCGTTGGGCAGATTTTCCGATTGCGTCAGCACGACACTATAGGTTCCGGCAGGCAGCGATAGCGTTAAGGACGCATCCCAGCAGAAATGGGTGGTGGGGTCGGAGCCAACCGCGCCGCAGCCGCCGTCGCGATTCGTGACGAGAAGGTTCCCCTGCGAGTCGAAAACCGAGATAGTGGGGTCGAACCCGCCCGCCGGTATGACGGTACCGGCGCGATTCGTTCCGCCCGCATAAGAAAATGTTCGAACACGCAATTGTCCGGCTGCCGTAAGTGTCGCAGAGAACATTTGCGTGGCGTCGTCAGACGTCAGGATGCCGGTGTAAGATGTTGCGGGCGCCGGATCGGCAAAGGCGCTACTGAAAGAACAGAGGAACGCGAGTCCGAGAAACAAATGTGCGCGCAACACCCTGCGGATACATGTGACGCCGCGGCCGTCCAAAGACGTATCCAGTTGAGCCATCAACAAGCCTTGTCGTCCATCATAGCGAAAATGAGCGTTCCATCACCACAATTCCCAAATATGTATTACTATTGATCATTCAGATGTCTTTGGCGCGAGCACTATCTATTTGTGCCCCGAAGGGAAAAGTTCGGCACGGCCTCCTGGCGTTGCTACTGATTCCGGCATGTGGCGTGGCCCAAACGTTGTCGCCTTCCGCTGACGCGCATGTCAGTAGCGGATTTCCGGCGGTCAATTTCGGCACTTCTCCGCAACTTCAGGTCGGCGCGGCGGCGGGCGGATCGACGCGGACGTTTATCCGGTTCGATTTGTCTACAATTCCTGCGGCCGTTACACAGATTTCCCGAGTAAATCTGGTGCTGTGGGTAAATCGCCTGGGTACTGCCGGTTCGATTCAAATATCCGAAGTGACCGATCCCTGGACGGAAGGCACGGTCACGTCGAGCAACCAGCCCGCGATTGGATCAGTGCTTGGAACGCAGACCGTCGCCGCTGGTGGGGCATTTGTGAGTTTTGATGTGACGGCGAGTTTTCAGAAGTGGATTGCGACGCCTTCGCTCAATCAGGGCTTTGTCGTCGATCCTGGAGACGGGTCGGTCGCGGTTTTCTTCGATAGCAAAGAGAGCGTGACGACCAGCCATCAACCCTTGCTTCAGATTGTGCAGGCCGGGCCAATCGGACCAGTTGGCGCGACGGGCGCCGTAGGTGCAACAGGTCCGACCGGGACCGTTGGCGCTACAGGCCCAATGGGTCCGACTGGGGCTCAGGGCATACAGGGAGCTACCGGCGCAACCGGAGCTCAGGGAATTCAGGGAGCTACAGGCGCAGTTGGCGCAACCGGAGCGCAGGGAATTCAGGGTGCGACGGGTGCAGTTGGCGCGACCGGAGCACAGGGGATTCAGGGAGCTACAGGCGCAGTTGGCGCAACCGGAACGCAGGGGATTCAGGGGGCGACGGGTGCAGTTGGCGCGACTGGCGCTCAGGGTATCCAAGGTGCAACGGGGGCCGTCGGCGCAACTGGTAGTCAAGGTATCCAGGGAATTGTGGGTACAACCGGTGCTCAGGGAATTCCGGGCGCAACCGGTGCAGTCGGCGCAACCGGGGCACAAGGAATTCAGGGAATAACGGGCGCGACTGGCGCTCAGGGTCTGATTGGTCCAACTGGCGCGGTGGGCGCCGCCGGGCCCGTGGGTCCAACTGGGGCTCAGGGAATTCAAGGAACTGCCGGCCCGACAGGACCGCAGGGAATTCAGGGAGCTGTCGGCTCTACTGGTTCGCAAGGGGCGATTGGCCCCACGGGCGTGGCTGGCTCCGTCGGCCCTGCCGGTGCAACAGGCGCGCAGGGAACTCAGGGAGTTGCAGGCCCAACCGGCCCGCAGGGAGTCCAGGGCCCCGCAGGTGCGACGGGTCCTGCCGGGACCGTCGGCCCGGCAGGAGCTACGGGCGCGGCTGGCGCTATCGGTCTCCCTGGAGCAACCGGGGCAACCGGAGCCACTGGCTCGAGCACAGGCACGATTTTTAATGCGAATGTGACGAACCCGGGCAACGGAGCAACGTCATTCTTCTTCCCGGTTAACGGCAGTGGCGATGCAACATCAGGCGGAAGCAACGCCACTTTCGGACTTATGGCAACGCCAATGCCGACGGCATGCACGTTCGACTCCATGTATGTCTACCCGGCTCCGGTGCCCAATGGATACGGCCAGGGCGGTAAGATGACGATCACGCTCTACACAGGCAGTAACGGCGTCGTATTTTCCGCGACTTCGCTTGCTGTCAGCGCAACCAGCGGATCGGGCGTCGGAGGCACGGTGGCCGGAAATGTCACCGGCCAGAGCGTATCCATTGCGGCAGGCCAGCTGGTGGCTTTGCAGGCGGCGGACTTCGGCGTAACCAACGGGAACTTAGGGGTTTCCGGCGGAGCGTCGCAGATCGCGGTCTCACTTCACTGCAAGTAATCTGCTACACTTGGAGTTCGCGTGCCGGACCACCGGTAACGCCTACTTCCGAGGAGTCAGTACCACCATGGCGAGAGTTTGCGATGTTTGCGGCAAAGGGCCGCAGTTCGGGCATAAGGTCAGCCACGCCCACAATGTGACCAACCGGCGCTGGAACGTCAATTTGCAGACGGTGCGCGCAGTGGTGAGCGGCGCGAGCAAGCGCGTTCGCGCCTGCACTTCCTGCATCCGTAACGGCAAAGTTCAGAAGGCCGCGTAGCTCCTTTTATCAGCTACCGGCATTCCCTGTAGTGGGCGGGGACAAATGGATCCCCGAGATTCATTTGCCTCTGGTCAGCGCAGGTGAGCGGGCGTCCAAACCAGCCGCCATTTCTCTCGGGTTCTCAAACCGACATTCACTTCTTCGAGCGAACCGTAAAAGCCGGCGAAGGAGTGTTCGAGGCGGCTTGGCCTGCGTCGGGTGGATCGGAAATCTTTGGGCCGAAACTGATCCCCGCGGGAAACGACGGCTGTTCCCATGGGACGGTATTCATGCGTGCCCTGCGCCCAGGCAAGTTGCGATTCCGAATCGATCCAGAGCGCGAATCCCATCTACTAATAGTTATCATGTGAACTCCGGGCATGTGGTTTACGCTTCCCAATCTGTTCACTCTGCTGCGCGTCGCGATGACGCCGTATATCCTGATTGAACTGGCCCGAGGCCAATATTTGATTGCGGGCTGGACATTTGGTGTGGCCGCATTCACGGACACGCTCGACGGAACGATCGCGCGACGGTTTGGCTCCGAGTCAAGAGTGGGGCAGTACCTTGATCCGATTGCGGATAAAATGCTGCTGAGCAGCATATACATCGGTTTGACGCTGGGGCATGCCATCGCCGGCTGGGTCGTAGCCGTGGTTTTTGCGCGCGATCTCTGGATTCTGATGCTTTCGGCGGTTGCACTGAAATTCACGGGCTTCCGAGAGCTGAAGCCGAGCGTCTGGGGCAAAGCCAGTACTTTCGCCCAGATTATGACGGTTGTCGGAATAACGGCCGCTCATGCATACCAAAACGCCGCGTTCGGCAGAATTGCGGGATGGCTGGTATGGGCGGTGGTGGCCCTGGCTGCAATCAGTGCTTCGGATTACACTGCGCGCGGCGTGCGGTTTTGGCTTCGATCGCGCAGGGCTTGCACCAGCGAGAACGGCGGAGTAGGCTAGTACCAGGGAGCTACCGCTCCATTTTACGCATGACGCGATACGTCCCAGCCCGCCACTACGTTTCCTTTGGCGTTGTCGCCCTTGGACTTGCCGGGTTTTGCGCGTGGCTCGGCTTTAGCCTCACCCGAGGTTTGCTTTTCCCTTCCGGCTTGTTTCTGGCCACAGCTGTATTGCTTCTGGCTCTTGCTCTGCGGCCGGCAATTCGCGTCTATGACGCTCATATCGAAATCGGCAGGCGTGTAATTCCGTGGCAGGACATCCAGCGGGTGGATCGTACGGGCTGGATTTCTCCTCTGGTGGTTCGCCTCACGCTTTTCGACGATGAGACGGTAACAGTCATCTACCCCGGTGAAGTAGACTGCTGCAAGCATGTTTTACGGACGATGCGCCAGATGGCAACTGCGGCGATGATCGATGGAATTCCCTACCGCCAGTACTGGGGTGAGATGCTCGGTCTGGTAGACGATACTTCGCAGCCTTTGCAGACGCGCCAGCGCGTACTGCGCCCGGAAGACGAAGAAGAAGTCGAACGGCTATATTTCCTGCTGAAGACGGTTGGTCATATCGATCCCCGCAACTCCGGTGAAGAGCGCTGAGCCGTTCCGTGCCGGGTTGGAAATTCTGGCTTCTTGTCATTCCCCTTTGCCTGTTTTGCGTATTTTGGTTTTTCCGCGTGCCGATTCTGCGTGGACTTGGCATGCGGATGGTCGCCGAAGAACCACCCCTGAAGGCGGATGCAATTGTTGTTCTGGCGGGCGACGGCCTCGGTTACCGCATCACGAAAGGCGCCGAACTGGCGCGGCTCGGATATGCGCCGGTCGTGATTGTGAGCAATGGCGGGAACGCGTACGGGCACCGGGAGTCGGAGCTCGCCACCGATTTCGCAGTGCAGCACGGATATTCGCCAGACCTGTTCTTTTCAGCGAAGTGGAAGGCATACAGCACGCTCGATGAGGGTCAGCGCGCAATTGAGGAACTGCGACGGCGCGGCGCGCACAAAGTTCTGATAGTTACCACGGTTTGGCATACCGCACGGGCGGGCCGCATCTATCGCCGCCTGGCGCCGGACATGGAATTCCACCTGGTAGGTTCATTCGATCCGGTGTGGCATGACGGTTACTGGTGGCTTGGCCGGGAAGGCCGCAAGACATTCTTCCTTGAGGCGACTAAGACCATCGCCGATTATCTGGGAATTTAAGCGCCGGCTCGGGATGCGGCCGGCTCTCGCCGACTTCATCTTCCAGAATCGAGCGGAGTCTCGCGGTTTCCGCGGGATCAACGGTAATGTTCTGCTTCTCGGCAGTCAGTCCGCGCATGAAGATCATGGAACGGCCAGACTCCAGGAAGTCGACGTAGGCGATCGAGTCCAGATGGATCAGCTTGTTGTGGATGCGGATGAACCGGCGCTCCATCACCGCGCACTCCCCAGCAAAGATTGCAGGTAGCCGAACTGTTCGGTCATGAGGCGGAGCATCGGACCGGAGAGTTCTTTCACTGCGAACCATGTGGCGCTGCCTCCAATGGCCAGGCTGGCAAGTTTGTTCTTGCCGGCAAAGAGGCGAAGAACACCCGCTGCGGCGAGCGGCCCTCCCGCAACGAGTAGCTGATACTGATCGACGTACTTGCCGACGACCTGCTGGAGTTCGGAAAGGTTTACAGAGTGGCCCACGAAACGATTTTGGGCCAATCCGCGGCGGCCGACAAGTTAGCGTTGGTTAGCGGTTAACCAAAGAGAGGCTATTCGAGCGCGAGCTGGTCGCGGCACTTCGTACCCGACCGCTCAATCGTGCCGGCAGGCAGCTCCAGGATCGAGTGCGCCATGATGCACATTGACAGGCGCCACGGCCGAACGTTGGCAACGGCTTTTCGCACGAGGTGCTTCCTGTCGATGTAGATCAGATCGAGTGGAAACTTCATGAAGAACGTGTGGACGCCTTCGCAGGGAACGATCCACAATCCTTCTCCCTCGGAGAGTCCTGCGCGCTTCAGCAGGCCGCGGGTTCGTTCCGCGCTTGTGCCTGCAACATCGATTCGGTCGCCGATCAGGGTCCCGCGTGTCAAATTGCGGACGGTCATTCCACCCGGTAGTTCGGCGCTTCCTTGGTGATGATGACGTCGTGTACGTGACTCTCGCGGAGACCGGCAGGTGACACCCGCACGAATCGGGCCTTCTGCTGAAGCTCCTGGATCGTCCAGCAGCCGCAGTAGCCCATGCCTGCGCGGAGACCGCCCACGAGTTGATAGACCAGATCCGACAGCGGACCCTTCGATGCCACGCGTCCTTCGATTCCTTCGGGAACCAGTTTCTGGGTGGGGTCGAGTCCGTAGCGATCGGTCTTACCGGAAGCCATCGCGCCAAGCGAGCCCATGCCGCGATAGGTCTTAAAGGTACGCCCCTGATAGAGGATGGTTTCACCAGGGCTTTCGTCGGTACCTGCGAGCAGGCTGCCAATCATAACCACGTCTGCACCTGCGGCAATCGCTTTGGTGATGTCGCCCGAAAACTTCACGCCGCCATCGGCAATCAGCGGCACGCCGCCTTCCCGCGCGGCGCGGCTGCATTCGGCGATCGCCGTAATCTGCGGTACGCCGGCGCCGGATACAATTCGCGTAGTGCAGATGGAACCCGGACCGATGCCTACCTTGATGCCATCCACGCCGAGATCGATCAACGCCTTCGCGCCTTCGTAGGTACCCACGTTGCCCGCGATGAGCTGTACTTCGGGCATCTTCTTCTTAATCGTCTTCACGGCTTCGAGGACGCGGATACTGTGAGCGTGGGCCGTATCGATGGCGAGAACGTCGGCCTTCTTCGCCACCAGCTCCGAAGCGCGCTCGAAGTAATCGCCCGTTGCGCCGATTGCCGCACCGCAGCGAAGGCGTCCCTGCGCGTCCTTCGCTGCGTTGGGGTATTTCAGCTTTTTCTGGATGTCCTTGACGGTGATGAGACCTTTGAGTATGTAGTGATCGTCAACGACGAGCAGTTTCTCTACGCGGTGCTGGTGAAGGATTGTCTCGGCTTCTTCAAGAGTGGTACCGACAGGAACGGTGATGAGGTTATCCTTCGTCATCACATCGGCGATTGGCAGATCCGAGCGGTTTTCAAAGCGCAGATCGCGATTAGTGAGAATGCCGACAAGACGTCCGTCCGCCTGCGTGACCGGTACGCCCGAGATGCGATAGCGTTGCATCAGATCGAGCGCATCGGAAATCTTCTTTTCCGGGCCGATGGTCACAGGATCGACAATCATGCCGCTTTCACTACGCTTGACGCGATCGACCTCTTCGGCCTGTTTTTCAATCGACATGTTGCGATGAACGAACCCGACGCCGCCCTGCTGCGCAAGGGCGATGGCCAAATGGGATTCGGTCACGGTGTCCATCGCGGAACTGACGATGGGGATATTGAGCGGGATGCCGCGCGTCAGACGCGTTCTGGGATCGGCTTCACCGGGGAGTAGTTCACTGTGGGCTGGTACGAGGAGGACATCGTCGAAGGTGAGACCTTCGGGGATCACGTTAGGGATCATCGGTGTCATTTCATTGTAGCGTGAGGGCGGACTGAACACGTCCAGCGCCTGTATACAGATTGAACCGTTCGGTGCTGACGAAACCCGCGAGCGCCATGCCGAAGCGTTTCGCTGTTTCGATTGCGAGCGTGGAGGGGGCGCCAACTGCGGCGAGAATCGGGATTCCCGCCATCGCCGCTTTTTGCACGAGTTCGAAGCTGGCTCGTCCACTCACCAGGAGCACGCCGTTTGGTGAGAGCGCATTTGACTGCACCATGCAGCCAATCACTTTATCGACAGCGTTATGACGGCCCACGTCCTCGCGGACGATGCGAAGATCTCCCGCGGAATCGAAGAGCCCTGCTGCGTGAATTCCACCGGTTTGTTCAAAGACGCATTGCGAGAGGCGAAGCTTCGCGGGCAGCGCGCGTAATAGTTCGGATTCAATGGTAAGGTCGCCCATCCGAACGGACGGCGTGTTGAAGATAGCGTCGACGGATGACTTTCCGCACACGCCGCACGCCGATGTGACAGCGAAGTTCCGCTCTTCCCGTGCCGCGACCGGCGTATTCAGCTCGATATGAACTTCATTGCCCGATGAAGATACTGAGCGGATCGAATGAGGTTCGGAAATCAGGCCCTCCGTGAATAGAAACCCAATTGCCAGTTCCTCATCGGCTCCCGGAGTTCGCATCGTTATCGAAAGCTTGCGGGCATTGACTACGATCTGCAGCGGTTCTTCAATCGCGATGGAATCATCGGTTTGTTGAATACCGCTGGAACTCACCCGACCAATCGGGAATCTACGGGAGGCCATGCATTATTCATAGCAAGCCCCGCGCCACTTGAATCACGGTACCCAGACCAGATAGACGACGTAGCAGAGGACAGTTCCAATGGCGAGCGCAATCAGCCCGGCGCGCAGTTTCTTATATAGAAAGAAAATCAGAATTAGTCCGGTCAGCGACACGAGCGTCATCAGAAAAGCCGAGACGTCGATGACTCCCGACCATGCCGCGCCTGTATCTCGGCCTTTGTGCAGGTCGTTGATTACCGCGACGAAGCCCAGGCGGCTTTCGTTGAGTTCGTATTTGCCGCTGTGGCGGTCCACGAATCCGTCGGCGGAATAGCCGGGGCCTTTGAACGAAATCTGGACCTGATCGTCATCGGCGCGGAAATCGCTGAGTGCGGCTTTCACGCCATGCCGCAACCGAAACGCTGAGACGAAATCGTCTTTGTGCACGTTCGGATCCTTCATCCACGCGGGATCGAGCGAGCCTTTGAACAGATGGGGCTTCGGCTCGCCGGTCAGTGCGGCCTGATGGTTCAACGTGATTCCCGTGAGCGCAAAGAACAGCAGGATGGTAAAACTCACCATCGAGAGATAAGTGTGCAGCCAGCGAGACCATGCGGCAGTCCTCCGCTTCCACAGCGGATTCGTTACTTTGGCCGCCTTACTTTCCGGCGAGTTTGTGGTAGTCAAAAGACGACGCCGCGACCTCCGTATTCGCGGGGAACTGGACCTGCTTCGGCGTGCCGCTGAAGTCCATCTCCTGTTTCATGATCTGATAGGTGCCGTGCTCGCGCGCGACTTCCAGGAATACGGTGTACCTGCCCGGCTTCACCAGTTTCCCGTCGTTATCCTTACCATCCCACTTGAGTGAGTATTTGCCCGGTCCGCGAGTGGCGCTCGAAACGCTGCGCACAATCTCCTTTCCTTCGGCCATGGCGCGCACCCGATCGGAACGATACCAGGCCTTCATTTCCGTGAGGTAGCGGTCTTCGTGATACCAAAGCGCGATAGTCTTCACCTGGAAACGATCGGCATCTTCGATCCAGGCGGCGACAAACGGACGCTTTGCCATTCCGCGCGGCTGCGCGATTTCGAACTCGATGGTGAGTTCCATGGAGGGATCCCATGCGGCCCCGGCGGCGGGCGCCGCTGTCATATTCGCACGAACCGCAGCCGGCTTCGTTACCGCAGCCATCTGGTAGCGAGCGCCCTCGGATTCGAGCGCTCCCCAGTTGTCGCTCTTCACCTTCTGCCCATCTTTGCGAACCAGGAGGTAAGCGACTCCCGGCGTCTGCGCTGCAAGCTTCGCGCTTTCTTCCGGAGTGAGGATTGAGAATGCGGTGGCGAGCGCGCCAGCATCGGCCGGGTTCGGCGCGACCACTGTGGAACTGATGATATTTTCGGCCGTTTGACCCGTGCGTGGATCGACGATGTGCGAATAATGCCGACCGGCGATTTCCACGCCGCGGCGGTAATCGCCGCTCGTGGCAACTGCGAGGTTGTGGACGAGAATGCTTGAAATCGGTGTGCCATTTTCCTCTGCCGCGCGTGGATCGGCGATATCGACCGGCTCGGCAACCTCGCCGCGCACGGCGATATCGCCTCCGATATTCACGACTACGGATCGTGCGCCTGTCGCCATTGCCGCCTTAGCGGCGCGATCAATGATGTAGCTCTTGGTGAAGGACGCGAGAACGAGATTCGCGTCGCCGGTGTGGGTTGCGGTATGGGCGGTGGCGTCGAGGGTCCACTGCTGCCGGGAAGCCTTCGAGACTGCCAGGGAAAGCTCAGCCTGCGTGGGTACGCGGTTTAGCTTAGCCGCAGTCTTCCACGCGTCGATTACGGTTCCGGCGGCAGCGTCAAGTGCGCCCTTCGTGCGCATTCTCCACTCGTCGTACAGCCCCAGCACGCGGGCCAGATCGTGCGAAATGTGTACGGCCTGATTGTGGGTTCGGGCCCAGCGGCTGAATTCACTCGTGGAATCCCAGGAACTCAGAATCTTCGATTCGCGCGAGATCTCATTCAGCACCGCTGATTCGGCGCGCTGCGCCTGCGGAAGCGACTGGGAGCCGACCTTGAGTTCGAGAGACGTTCCCAGCACATTCTCGTAATTGAAGGTGTAGATGCGCGGCGAAGGACTCGTTGAAGAGCTTCCGGCGGTAGCCAGCGCGAGCAGAAGTGCCCCGGCCGAGAAAGTAGACAGTATTCTCATATGAATTTTTCCAATCTGTTCCGGTATGAGCGACATGAATGAGACGCGCCGGTTAACGATCCCCGCCCCCGGGTCCGCGGCCGCCAAACCCACGGCCTCCGAATGTGGGTGCAGCTTCGTCCGCAGTAATCTGACCGTCGCCGTTCTTATCGAGCGTCTTCAGGGTGGCCACCGAGCCGGCGATCTCGCTGGTGGAAATCTCGCCATCTTTGTTCGTATCGAGCGCAGTGAACGCCAGATCGAATCCCCCCGGCCCACCTGGACCACGACCAGCGCCACGTCCGCCGTTGCCGCCCTGCTGGCGGTTGGCTTCGGCGAGCGACGCAATCTCGTCGTGAGTCAGAATGCCATCGTCATTCGTGTCCCCCCGATCGAACATGCCCTGCATGCGTTCGGGAACTTCGCTCTTTTCGAGTTGTCCGTTGTGATTCCGATCAAACGCCATGAGCGTCTCGGTAAGCTCGGCGGCACTGGGCGCGGGAGCGGGCGGCTCATCGCCCCCGCCCCGCCCACCTTCCCCGCCCCGCCCGCCCGGTGCCACCATCTGCAGTCCGGCCTCGTCCCTTGAGAGCTTGCCGTCGCCGTTCTTATCGAGTTTTTTCAGTTGCGCAGGTGCATCGGCCAATTCCGCCGCCGATACAATGCCGTCCTGGTTGGTGTCCAGTCCGTTGAGAATTGGACTCATTTTGACGAATGACATTCCTCCGGGGCCGCCCGGCCCCTGTTGTGCGAAACCAGCCGTCACCCCCGCGACGGCCAGTGCAAACACCGCTACACATCTCATTGCTTGCGATTTCTCCCTTCCCTTATCTTGTCTCACCGACGTGATTCGGCCGATGCGAATTTGTCAGGAATCGTCATCGCTGCTGTACACTTGCTTCAAACATGATGCACGCTTACGGGGCAGTTGAAGCAGGTGGCACCAAGTTTGTGTGCGGCGTCGGGACCGATCCAGACAGCCTTCGAACTGTCCGGATTCCTACAACCACACCCGAGCAGACGATTTCGTCCGTCATCGAATTTTTCAGAAACGAACCCATCGCGGCGCTCGGAATCGGTTCGTTTGGCCCGATCGAGACAAACCGCACCTCTGCGAAATGGGGCCATATCACCTCCACGCCCAAGACTGCATGGCAGAACTGCGACCTCGCCGGTCCGCTCGCCAAAGCGCTTGGCGTGCCGATTGGATTTGATACGGACGTGAACGCGGCACTGCTCGGCGAAGCCCGCTGGGGCGCTGCTCAGGATTTCAAAGACGCACTCTATCTCACCGTCGGCACCGGCATCGGAGGCGGCGCGATGGCGGGTGGCCGCATTATTCACGGCACGTCGAATCCGGAGATGGGACATATCCGGATTCCGGGTGACTGGGCGGGCAACTGCCCCTGGCACGGAAACTGTCTCGAAGGTCTGGCTTCCGGGCCCGCAATCGAGGCGCGCTGGGGACAGTCTGCGCACAAATTGCCACCGGACCATCCAGCGTGGGGCGCCGAAGTCCGATACCTCGCGCACGCAGTCGCAAGCTTCATCTGTACACTGGCGCCTGAGATCGTAATTCTGGGCGGGGGAGTAATGCATCAGCCTGCACTTCTGGCCATGGTACGTGCCGAAGCTGCAAAATTGCTGAATGGCTATGTAAAAACACCACCCATCGTCGCGCCTGGACTGGGTGACCGGGCGGGTGTATGCGGAGCTTTAGTTCTCGCGGAACAGGCTCTTTAGAGCGTGTAGCCCTGGACGTAAATTGTCTTGATGCCGTTAACCGTGGTCTGCGTGCCAGTCACCGTCACGACTTTGGCGAAGTTGTCGGCGGCAGCCTTACGGAAGCTGGTCTTGCCGTCGCGGCGCGGGTCGTGCTCTTCCGCCATCGCAAGATAAACCTGCCCGGTCTTGGTCAGAATTCCAATGCCTTCTCCCGCGGCGATGCACTTGCTCCCGCACGGAGCATGCGCCGCGCCGTGCTTGCCGAGCTGGAGGTAGCAGGAAAGGTCGATAATCTCGCCGACAACGGTCACCTGCTTGCCCGCCAGTGGCTTCTGCGCCACGCCGGCAGCTACAGAAGTTGCAGACCAGTCGCCCGGTTTGCCCAGGTTGGCGGACGACGTCCAGCCTCCGGTGGGCTCCATCTGCGGCTGCAGGAGTTCATCCTGCTGCGCAATCACCACGCCCGTGGCGAATGCGGCAACGATCAGGGAAAGCGCGAAATTTCTATACATGGATCAGGACCCTCCAAGCGATTCTATCAGGACGCGCCGCCGCGCAGGTCTAAAACATTTTCGCAGTACAATGTAGCTGTGGATATCGCCTGCCTGGTGGTGTGGAATTCGTCGCCCGCGCCCTTGCAAATACGAGGTGGCGACGCACTCTTAATATTCACGGTACCTATCCACAGGGCAACGCAGGTATGCTGAATTCCTCCGGTATGAACCTGCCCGCAAGTCTGGCCTCCGACAAAGGTCTGCCCTCGAATATCGATGCTGAGCGTTTTATTCTGGGCTCGCTGCTTCTGGACGACGCGCGGTTCATTGAGATCGGTGGAACCCTGCGGGATGACGATTTCGCGCTTGAAAAGCACCGCCGCATTTATCAGCGCATGTCGGAGTTGCATGCTCGTGGCGAGAAGATCGATCGTGTAACCGTCGTAAACGAACTGAATCGGCGTGGGGAACTGGATTCGGTCGATGGCATCAGCTACGTCATCTCCCTTGATGACGGCCTTCCGCGTATCTCCAACCTGGATGCTTACGTCCGTATTGTCCGGGATAAATCGACGTTGCGCCGGATCGCGATTGCCTCGCAGCACATGATGAACCGCGCGATCCTGGGCGAGGAGGATCCCACCACGATCCTTGCGGGTGCGGAAGAAACGCTGTTGCGCCTCGGCGAAGATCGCAGCGAGAAGGGGCTGATGAGCCCGCTCGACGTGATCCGGGCGTATGAAGGCGGACTGAATGCGTTTCTCGACCCCAGTAAGCGCATCAAGGGCATCAGCACCGGCTTCACAAAGCTGGATGAGATGACGAGCGGCCTGCACCCCGGCGAACTCATTATCCTTGCTGCGCGCCCTTCGATGGGAAAGACGGCCTTTGCGCTGAATATCGCCTGGCATATTGCATCGCGGCTGTTCCAGCCGGTGGCGGTCTTTTCGCTCGAAATGTCGCAGGAGTCACTGCTGACTCGTATGTTGTGTGCGGCGGCACGCGTGGATAGCCAGCGTTTCCGCGCCGGATACCTGAACGAACAGGAGCGCCAGAAGCTGCGCGCCGCGGCAAATCAAATGGTGGAGGCACCGCTGTTTATCGATGACACGTCCGGCGCCAACCTCATGGATATGCACGCGAAGCTGCGTAAGCTGAAGCAGACGCACGGGAGTCTGGGGCTCGTCGTTGTGGATTATCTTCAGCTGATGAGCATTCGCGGCCGCACTGAGAACCGCAACCAGGAAGTCAGCCAGTTATCCCGCGGGCTCAAGCTGATGTCCAAGGAACTGGATTGCCCGTTCCTTGTGCTCTCACAGCTAAGTCGCGCCACGGAAACGCGGCAGGGTGATCATCGTCCGCAATTGAGCGATCTGCGTGAGTCGGGGTCAATCGAACAGGACGCGGACGTTGTGGGCTTCATCTTCCGCCCGGAAGTGTATCAACGGGATCGTGAGGACCTCAAGGGGCTTGCGGAACTGATCGTAGCGAAGCAACGTAACGGGCCCGTAGGGAAAGTGGACCTGGTATTCCTGCACTCGCAGACCAGGTTCGAAAACCGGGCCGAAGATCTGGGCGATCTGCCCCCGGAAGATTAACTCCCTCAGACCGCGACGGCTGTCGTGTCGCCAACCTGTTGCCGCCACATCGCGGCGTAGAGCCCGCCCCGCTCTACGAGGTTCTCATGCCTGCCGGACTCCACAATAAGCCCCTGATCCATGACATAGATCCGATCCGCATGCATCAGCGTCGACAACCGATGCGCGACCAGAACCGTAATCGCATCCCGCCCGCTTCCGATGGTGCGGATTGTATGACTAATCTCTTCTTCCGTCTGTGAATCGAGAGACGACGTTGCTTCATCGAACACAAGCATCTGCGGCTGTCGTAAAAGCGCCCTGGCAATCGAAAGGCGCTGCTTCTCTCCGCCAGAGACCTTTACGCCACCCTCGCCTATCAGTGTGTCGAGCCCCTGCCCGCCGCGATCCAGCAACGTGCTTCCCGCAGCCTGGCGCAGCACGCGCAGACACTCGTCATCGCTTGCATCGTGGCGACCGAACAGGAGGTTCTCACGGATTGACGCTGCAAACAGCTGTGTCTCCTGAGTCACCAGGCCCAGGCGAGAACGCAGATCGTCGAAATCGATTCGCGCGCCCGGCGTTCCGTTGTAGCGGACCTCGCCCGAGCCCGGCTGATAAAGTCCTACCAGCACCTTTACCAGCGTGGACTTACCCGCGCCGGATGGACCCGCAAACGCGATTGTCTCGCCGCGCCTGGCCTGAAATGAGACGCCCCTTAGCGCGGGCTTGCTGGCGGTCTTGTGCCGGAACACAACATCCTGAAATTCCAGACTGGCCAGATCCGAAACCGTCACGGCGTTTGCGGGAGCACGCTCGGTCCTCATCGCCATCAGCTCCTCGAAACTTGCAAGCGATGCCTCCGCCTCATGGTATGAGACCAGCACGTAGCCCATCTCCTGTAAAGGCCCAAAAATGAGAAACGAGTAAATGAAGAGCGAAGTAAATTCGCCGAGGCTGACGCGGTGCAGGAACATCAGGCACATCATCAGAAAAATGATGCTGCTTCGTACCAGCGTGAGAATCGCACCCTGAATGAATCCCTGACGGCGCAGGAATCGCATTTTCGAGAGCTCGAGTTCCATGATCTTTTCTGTGGTTGACTCCAGCCGCTCTATTTCCTGTCGCGCAAGGCCGAGTCCCTTCACAAGTTCGATGTTTCGCAGCGATTCGGTTGTAGTACCAGCCAAAGCGGTGGTTTCCGCCAGTATCTTCCTGCGCATCGAGCGAACTCTGCGCGTGAGCAGAGAACTGAGCCAACCCAAAACGGGCATTGTGAGCAGATAGGCCGGACCGATAGCCCAGTGGATACGCGCCGCATAAAACAGCACGAACCCAATCGCAACGATCGTCGTGAATACGAGGCCAACCGCCAGCGTTAGCAGACGTTCGACATCCAATCGGGCCTTTTGAAGCTTTTCCAGCGCCTCGCCACTGCTCAGGTCTTCGAAATCTTCATACGGAAGCTGCATCGAGTGACGCAGACCGTCGTTATACAGCCGCACGCCGACCCGCTGCGTAATGAGATTCACGAAGTACTCCTGGCAGTTTTTCGCCACTCGCGATGCCAAGGCCGCCGCTATCATCAATCCCACGCCGCCCGAGATTCCTTTTAGGAACTCAGCCGCAGTCATATGGTCCAGTCTGCGGACGTATCCATCGATTATCCGTTGCAGAATCAACGGATCCGCCATTAATAACCCCTGATTAAGTGCGGCAAGACACAAAGCTGCTGCTAGTAGTCCCCAATGTGCCCGCAAATAGCGGCGAAGTGCCTTCATTTCTTTATAATTCTTTATCTTACGGATATTTTTACAGTATGCCAATTCCGACAAGTACGATTCAATACTGTTCTATTTTGGAACAAGCAAAATGGGATCGGACTCGCCTTTGTGCCCCTCGGCGGGAAACTGGGCTTGCCTGAGACTTCGGGGCCGACCACCCGACGTTTGCAGTAGAATCAAGGGTATTAATTCGCGACTCCTCTTCGACTTTTTGCAGCCGCCGGGCGTCTTCACTCCGGGAGCCGAAAATTGATCTTTCGGGCGAGCCCGGATGGCACCCCGGAAGCAACGGGGATCCGGGGAGCTGAAGATAAGGACCTGATTGCACGTGTGCGAAAGGGCGACATCGAGGGGTTCAATCTCCTCGTTTCGCGTTGGGAGAAGCGTGTTTTCAATTACTTATTGCGGCTTACCGGTAATCCAGACGACTCCCTGGATCTGAGCCAGGACGTGTTTTTGAAAGCCTATCGGAACATTCGCAAGCTGGACGATGCCACTCGATTCGGCCCGTGGCTGTTCCGCATTGCCCATAACGAAGCGTATTCGCAGTTTCGGAAGCGCAAGTCCGAGGTGAGTCCCGAAGAGCAGTTCTTCGATCGGCAGACGGCGCCGGGAGTCTCACCCGATCTGGCGCTGGCCGTGAACGACGCACTCGACCTGCTTACTCCGGAACAGCGTGAAGCCGTGGTGCTCAAGGTCTATCAGGGCTTCAAGTTTGATGAAATGGCGGAAATTCTGGAATGCCCGGTCTCCACCATCAAGTCAAGACTCTACACAGCGCTGGAACTATTGAAAACGGAATTGGCGCCCGCGGGAGGTATGCGATGAAAAACAGCGACAAATCGGATTGCGGCTTTGCGGACCAGGTTCGCGACTACGTTTTCGATGAAGTAGTGCCGAACGAGCGGCCCTCCGTGGAGGCACACCTCGCTTCGTGCGCGGAGTGCTCATCCGAGGTTGGCCGTCTTCGAGTAACCGCCGCCGCGCTGCGAATCCTGCCGGATCACGACGTGCCTCAGCGTATCGTATTTGCCGGCGAGCCGGCCCCTGCGGGCGCGGGATGGCTAAACGGATTCTGGAACTCCGCCGCACGGCTTGGCTTCGCGTCTGCCTGTGTGCTGACAGCCGGACTTTGCGCCGTCGCATGGAATAAGCCGGCATCAGAAGTGCGAACCGTGGTGCAAACCGCCGCGGTTTCTCAGCCCGAACTCGACGCGGCTGTCACCAAAGCCGTGGCTTTGGCCGTCGACAAAGTGAGATCGGAAGAGGCCAAAATGACGCAGACCGCTCTCGAAGCCGTGGAAACCCGCTATGAAGAGAAGCAGAGGAATCTCATGGTGGCCTTCCAGACCAATGCCGAATTCCTGCAGAAGCGCTATCAGCAGTCCGCCCGTCTGCAATACTCGGACGCCCCCGGAGCCGGGCAGTGAAGCCTCTCCTTTTGCTGGCGCTCGCAGGTGTTTCACTCGCCGCAACGCTCGCCACCGGCGCTGACTCGCGGGTGACCATCACGGTTCTGAAAGAAGTCGAGAAGATAACCGATTCTCAATTCGCGACCGGCGATTGGGATTGGCTCGGAAACACCCGCGGCACCTATCTGCACGGGTATGGAGTGGTTTTTACCTTTGAAATGACGCTCGCGCGAGTAGCTCCGCTCACGCCTTTCAATGCCACCATCACGCCGCAGGAAGTCAAAGCAATTCATGATCGGAAACTGAAGCAGATTTCGGTACTCCGAAACGCTCTCCAGGATCTGCTTGTACGTTCCGCCCAGACCCTGAAGACGCTGCCTGCGGGCGAAAACATTGTTTTCGACGCCCATCTGCTAAGCCAGAGTTTTGAAGACCACAGCAACCTTCCCTGGCGCGTAACGATGACCGCCAACAAACAGAAGCTGCTGGATGCGGTAGCGAACAATGCCTCACGCTCCGCGATTGCCGCTCTGATTGAGGAGCGGGAAGAATAGTGGCCACGCAACCCGGCAGTATCGAATCCGGCCTCGATCAGAGTATGCCGGTCCGGCTTGGCGAACTCCTGATCCAGCGAGGACTCATCGGCCAGGAAGATCTCGACCGCGCGCTTGAGCTGCAGCGGGAGCGCGGCGATAAGCTTGGCCGCATCCTCGTTGACATGGGTTATCTCGCCCAGCGCGATCTCCTGCTGGCCCTCTCCGCTCAGCTCGGCCTGCCGCTCGCAACGCTCGGCACCCTGCCCTCGGCACCGGAACTGGAAGGTCTTTCGCCGCGCTTCCTTCGTCAATCTCTGATCTTTCCGACAGGAATCGAAGAGGGCGTGCTCACGCTCGCGATGGCCGATCCGCTTGATTTCGAAGCTATCAATGCGGTGCAGGCGTTCTCAAAACTGGAAGTCCGGCCACAGATTGCCGCCGAACAGGATATCGTCGACGCCCTCGAACGCGGCTACTCAGATGTGGCCCGTCAGGCCGAAACCGCAGGACTGGCCACCGGTGACGAAGACGATCTCGAACACCTGCGCGACATGGCGAGCGAAGCTCCCGTCATTCGTCTGGTAAACGCGATGATCGCGCAAGCTATCGAAAAGCGCGCCAGTGACATCCACATTGAACCCTTCGAAAAGGAATTCCGCATCCGTTTCCGTGTCGACGGCGTTCTGTTCAATCAGGAGCAGCCCCCGCGCGAACTCAAGGCGGCCATCATCTCCCGCCTGAAGCTGATGGCGAAACTCAACATCGCAGAGCGCCGCCTTCCGCAGGATGGCCGCATCAAACTCCGCATCCTGGGCCGCGAAGTCGATCTTCGCGTCTCCACACTGCCCACGCTCTATGGCGAAAGCGTGGTTATGCGTCTGCTTGACCGATCCGCGGGCGATTTCTACGATCTGCGACGCCTCGGCTTCGACGATTCCATGCTGGACCGCATGGAGCACTACACTTCCCTGCCCCATGGAATTTTCCTCGTTACCGGCCCTACAGGTAGCGGCAAATCTACAACGCTGTATTCCGCGCTGAAGCGCATCAATCTGCCTGACAAGAAGATCATCACCATCGAAGACCCGGTGGAATATCAGATGGATGGGATCAACCAGATCCACGTCAATCCGCAGATTGGACTCACCTTCGCAGCCGGTATTCGTCATATCGTGCGTCAGGATCCAGACGTCATCATGATCGGCGAAATTCGCGATCGCGAAACGGCGGATATCGCGATCCGCTCCGCGCTCACCGGCCACTTCGTCTTCTCAACCCTGCACACAAACGATGCGCCGAGCGCCGTAACACGCCTGACAGATATGGGCGTGGAAAACTATCTCATCACGTCCTCGGTGGTTGCGGTTCTTGCGCAGCGCCTGGTGCGTACCATCTGCGCGGAATGTAAAGCGGCCGCCGAGCGCACGCTCAACCCCTGGGGCGAGCACGTTCCCACGTGGCGTGGCGCCGGCTGCCCGGCCTGCAATGGTTCCGGTTATAAAGGACGCGCCGGCATCTTTGAACTCATGGAAATGAACGAGGAGCTTCGCCAACTCGTGATGGCGGGTGCGGACGCGGGACGCCTCACCGCAGCCGCGCGCCGCAACGGAATGCACCAGTTGCGCGAAGACGGCTGGCAGAAGATCGGCCTGGGTGTCACTACACCGGAAGAAGTCACGCGGGTAACTCAGGAATTCTGATGACCTCGTCCGCCTTCCATTACCGCGCGGTGGGCCGCGACGGCAAAGTTCGCTCCGGCGTCATCAACGCGGGCACCACCGCCGCTGTCGCCCGCGAACTGCGCCAGCAGGGCCTCACACCGGTATACGTGGGAGCGGAAGAGAAGAAGGCGATTTCCATCAGGCTGCCAACCTTCGGCGGCAGCCGCCGTAAGGACGTTCTGTTCTTTACTCAGGAGCTTTCCACACTGCTGAATTCCGGTGTGCCGCTGGACCGGGCGCTCACCATCACGGCCGAACTGACCTCGCATCCTCCCTTCCGTGCGTTAGTTCTCGAAATTCTGCGCTCAATCAAGGGCGGCAAATCGCTCGCCGATTCGCTCGCGATGCATCCGCTTTTCTTCTCAAATCTGTTCATCAATATGGTGCGGGCGGGCGAGGCCTCCGGCAGCCTCGGGGGCATCTTCGAAAGGCTTGCTGAATTTGAGCGATCGCGTGATGAACTGCGCGGCTACATCGTGTCGTCCATGATTTATCCTGCGGTACTCGCGGTAGTCGGAGCCGGTTCGATCTTCATCCTGCTGGATTTCGTCGTACCGCGCTTCGCCAGCATCTTTGAAGACGGCCACATGCAAATCCCGGTGCCTACGAAGATCATGCTCGACGTCAGCAAAATCGTGCAGGACTGGACCTGGCTGGTCGCACTGATCCTCATCGCCGGCTTCGTTTCGTTCCGGCTCTATACCCGCACAGAAGCGGGCCGCGCGCAGTGGGATGCACTGCGTCTGCGGATTCCACTGCTCGGAGAAGCGTTACGCAAGGCGGAGACGTCGCGCTTCGCGCGCGCCATGGCGACGCTCGTAGGTAATTCCGTACCTCTCGTACAGTCATTGCATATCGCGGCAGGCATTCTATTCAACACGGGAATGGCCAATGCGCTCAAAGATGTAGCCCAGGGAGTGAAGCGCGGCGAAGGCATCGCACAGCCTCTGGCGCGAACCGGCATGTTTCCGCCGCTCGCATCGCATCTGCTGACCATCGGCGAAGAGACTGGCAAACTCGATCAGATGTTTGCGCGCATGGCGCAGATCTATGAAGAGGAAACGCGATCCGCAATCAAGCGCTTCACTTCGGCGTTCGAGCCGCTGGTGATTCTGACAATGGGTTTGATCGTGGGAGCACTCGTGCTGAGCATGCTGATTGCAATTACAAGTATTAACGATGTCGCGATATAGGAGACGCGAACTACAATGGACGAGAAAGAACTGAATTACCGATTTGACGCCCGGGCGGGTGTGACGCTGATCGAAATGCTGGTCGTGGTGACAATCATCGCGCTGTTCGCCGCGATTGTAGGTCCGCGCCTGCTGCATCGCGGCGATCAGGCACGCGTAGTCGCGGCGAAGGAACAAATCTCCGCCTTCCAACTGGCGCTCGGCCAATATAAGCTTGATACCGGCTCCTACCCCTCCACCGAACAGGGACTGGCCGCACTTCGCCAGCAACCCCAGGGTCTTGAACAATGGCACGGCCCTTATCTGACCCGCGATCTCGCCAACGATCCCTGGGCGCACCCGTACGTCTACAAGTACCCGGGCGAGCATGGCGATGAGCCCGACATCCTCAGCCTCGGCGCCGACGGTCAGCCCGGCGGATCCGATCTCAACACCGACGTTGTGAGCTGGAAGTAAGCTCATGCAATCCGACCGGTCCGGCGTTACCTTGCTGGAAATGCTGATCGTGGTCGTGATTATCGGCACAATCGTCAGCCTGTCGTTTCCCGCACTCACCTCGGGTCTGGCGGGAGTGCGCCTTGCATCTTCGTCCAGCGCAGCGGCAAGCTTCCTCACTTCAACCATGAATAACGTGGAACGCCGCGAACAGGCCGCCGCAATCGTGTTCACACCCAAAGAGAATCGCCTCGACGTGTTCACCGCGGCGTCAGGTGAAAAGCCTGCCACAACCTGGCAGCCGCCGGAAGGGGTCTACTTTGAAGGCGAAGATCCGCATCGCTATCTCCTGTTTCCCGGAGGTACGTTTCCGCGCATAGCCATGGTCCTGCGGAATGAAAAAGGCGCACGCCGCGAAGTCGCAATTGATCCTGTAACCGGCGTGCCTCAGGTTCGCCGCCTTGAGGAGCGGCCCTTATGAAATCCTCTCGGGCTGGTTTTACACTTCTCGAAGTACTCGTAGCCACTGTAATCATGGGCGTCGCAGTGACAGGTCTGATCGTGGGCCTGACCCAATCCGTAAAAAACGCCACCCGCCTTGGAGATTACGATCGCGCCGCCATGCTCGCCCGCACTCAAATGAACGAGCTCCTGCTTGACGTCAACCTCCCCTTTGAAGGCGGCATCAAAGGCGATTTCTCCGGAGACGCAACCGGCGGCATCCCCAGCGGCTGGATTGCCACAACGAAGCCCTTCGAACTCCCGCCCAACGCCGCTCCCGGCACCGTAATCCTGCAGGAAATCGCCCTCGACGTCTGGTGGGAACCAGCTTCAGGCGGTCGGCGGGAGCTAACTCTTCAGAGCTACCGTCAAACCCGAATCCCCCGCCCCGCAACACCATGAACAAGCGTCTCAACAGCCACGCGGGCGTCACGCTGATCGAAATCCTGATTGCCGTTTCTCTGCTCAGCCTGCTATCGGTAGGCGTGCTCATCGCCATGCGCATCGGCTTCAATACGATGGAAACGGTCGATAACCGACTCGTCGGCAATCGCCGCGTATCTTACTCTCGGCGCATCATTGAGAACGAACTCAACGGCTTCATCTACACGCAGGCCGAATGGCATCCCCGGCCCGAAATCTTCCAGCGTGTCCCGTTCAATGAATGGCAGCCGCAGACGATGCGCTTCGTCACCAGCTACTCCCTGCAGGATGCCGCCCGTGGCAGGCCGCAAATCGCAGTGCTTCAGGTTATCCCGGGCGCGGAAGGTCGCGGCGTCCGTCTCATTGTCAACGAAACTCCCTACACCGGCCCGGCCCAGGCAGGCGCCACAATCGCAGCCATTGACCCCGACGCCACCGTTCACTACGTACCAACCGCCGCCGGCGCCCAGTCTTTCGTCCTCGCTGACCGCCTCGCCTACTGCCGCTTCAGTTATCTCGAGCCGCTCTACGAACCTCCGTTCCAGCGCTGGCGAGCCGATTGGACTCATCCCCTCCAGCTCCCGCGCGGCATCCGTATCGAGATGCAGCCGCTCGATACTACCGGCGCCGGTCTGCACGTGGAAACCGTGACTGTGCCGGTGAAAATCAATCTCAGCCCAGGCGGAACTTATGTCGACCAGTAGACGCGGCTCTGCGCTGCTGACCGTACTCTGGCTGACCGCCGCGCTCTCCGCTATTGGGCTCGCCGTAGCCAGTCAGGTGCGCGGCGAAACGGAGCGCGCCTCAACGGGCGTCGACGAAACGAAATCGTACTTCGCCGCACGCGGAGCAATCGAACGCGCCGCTCTGCACATCCTCTGGCGCGGATTCACCGACACCGCCGGCCATTCCCTTTACTACCAGCAAGGCCAGAACACCATGGCGCTCGACTTCCCCGCCGCACAGGCCGTCGTCGAAATCATTCCGGAAACCTCGAAACTCAATCTCAACACCACAAGGCCGGAGGATATTCTCCGTCTGATCGCGGCGCTCGGTGTGCCGATCGACCGTGCCACGGCAATCACATCCGCTATCGTGGACTGGCGAACGCCCGTAGATCCGCTCCACCCAAGTCAGTTCGACGCTTTTTATCTCGCGCAGTCTCCGTCTTTTTTGCCCACGCATGCGTCTTACAGAGAGAATGAGGAACTCTTGCTGACACAGGGAGTTACGCCCGGCCTGTACTATGGCAATTCGCTCGATAACTCCCGCCCCGGCCTGCGCGACTGCCTCAGCATCTACGGGAGCCAGGCATACCTGGACGTCAATACCGCGCAATACCCCACCTTGGTGGCCGCCGGACTCAGCAACGAGGATGCGCGCGCTCTTGTGCAGCGTCGCGCTGAACATCCCATTCAGGATTTCAACGAAATGCAGCGCCTACAACTCGCGCTCGGCCCGTCCGGGCAGCGCCTGATGCTTGGCGGACACGCGATGTTTACTCTGCGTGCGACCGCGCGACTCAAACTTGCGGATGGCAAACTCTCCGATCTCCGCCGCACCGTCGCTGCGCTGGTGACGTTCCAGCCAGTCAATGGCAACGGCTTTGAAGTGCTGCGGTGGTTCGATCGATGACGGCATCCGAAACGAGCGGGGGTACCCCGTCGCCTGCCGCAGTCTCCACCTGGCATCGCGCGCGAATGTTCGGAACCGGCCTCGGCGTGTCTCTCGTAAACGGTGCGCTCGAAGCGACAATCGTTCGCTCGCGACCTTCGGGCTCATCAGTCGTCGCATCAGCGACAATTCGGAATTATGCAGCGCGACCCGCCGCCGAGTGGGGCACGGAGTTACTGCAATTTCTCGCCGGCGCCGGCGAACCGCATCTGGCTGCAACCGTAATCCTGCCCCGCGAAGAGGTCATCGTCCGCACGGTCCATCTGCCCGGCGTTGCGCCGAAAGACACGGCATCCGCGATCGAACTCCAGCTGGATGCAATCCATCCCTGGGATGAAGAGCCGGTCGAATGGGCCTGGTGGCGCGCAAATGAAACGGATGCGGTAGCTGGCGTAGTTCGCCAGAAGACCCTCGCACATTACGAAACGCTGTTCTCCGAAGCGGGCATTCCACTCGCTGCGGTCACGTTCTCCGCAGCGGTTCTCTACGCGGCACTGAGACTTCACCAGGGAGGCACATCCGGCATTCTGTGTTATCTGCAGGCGTCGCCCGGAAAGATCGAGATCTACGGCGAGAGTACAGCACGCGCCTGCTACTCCGCGGGTTACTCCCTCCCCGCCGAGCGAGCCCTCGCGGTTGCGCGATCCGAGCTTCGTCTCCCCGCAGAAACCACTGCAACGGAATTGACCCAGGCACTGGCAATTCCCACCGGGACGCCCGCGCTCAGTTACGCGGCCGCGCTGGCCGCCTCCGCACCGTTCTCCGCATCCTTTGCAAATTTGCTTCCGGCCGATCGACGCGCCTCGCACGCCAGAGCGCAATACATCATCCCGGCCGCACTCGGCGCGCTTCTGGTGATCGGACTGATCGCAGTGCTCGCCGTCTTCCCCTGGCTCAACGAACGCCGCTACGCTGCCGATTTAACCGCCGAGATTCGCCGCCTGCAGCCTCTCGCCCTGCGCGTTCAATCGCTCGATAAGACGGCCGCCGCCCACCGCGCGCGTGTGGCCGCTCTCGACGATTTCCGCCGCCGCCCGCAAGCCGATCTCGACCTGCTCAACGAACTGGTCCGCATCCTTCCCGAAAAGGCGTGGACCAGTTCGATTGAGATACTCCCGGACTCCGTCGTCATAACCGGCGAAGCCGAGGAATCCGCACCGCTGCTGAAGATTCTCGACTCCTCGCCGTTCTTCCAGAACTCCCAGTTCGGCATGGCCGTGACCCGCAACGGGCAAGCCGACCAGTTCCGCATCACCACCACACGCCGCGGACGCGCCGGAAGGACTACCCCATGAAGGTCAAAGCATGAATATCTCCGAGCGCGACAAGCGCATGCTCATGATCCTCGCGGGCGCGCTCGCGGTATTCGCTCTGCTGGAATTCGTCATCCTGCCTGACAACGGGCCATCGACTGCCGGCGCCACGCAGGTGAGTTCCCCGCAACTCAGGCAACGCCTCACCTTACTGCGGCAGACTGCGGCTACCCTGCCTGTGCGGGAGTCCCTCAGCAAACAGACCGACTCGGACCTCACCGATCGCGAACGTGGTGTCATTCAGGCCGATACCTCAGCCCAGGCGCAGGCAACGCTCGTAGAGATCGCGCGCCGCGTAGGAAAGCTGAGCCAACTCGACGTTCGCAGTAACGATTTTCCGCCTCCTAAAACTTTTGGGGACTATGGACTCGTCTATGCAACAGTGACCTTCGATTGCCACATCGAGCAACTGCTCAACTTCCTGGCCGATCTCACGCGCGAATCCGCGCTGATCGTGCCTTCGGAAGAGCACATCACGTCCGGGAATGCAAAGGAAAAGCTGATGTCGGTTCGGATGGTGCTGTCCGGCGTTGTGCCTAAGAAACTGATCCCCGAAAAGAAGGGCCTGGGGCAGTTCTGATGGCGGTAAAACCAAAGCTGGTAGCGCTGAATCTGTGTCTGCTGGCGGGGCTCCTCGTCATTATTTGGCAGGGACGAGCGAAATGGCGGGAAGCGCAGGCGGAACGGCAGTCCAGCCTGAACGTTCCGGTGAAACCCGTAGTGCCGCCTCCATCCATCGCCGCGCAGAAGCCCGACGCAGTGCAGGCGGCAAAATACGCGGATGTGGCGGCGAAAGACCTATTCGCGAAAGATCGTAACCCCACGGTGATTGTGGAAGCGCCGAAGGTGGAAGCGCCGAAGCCGATGCCGCCGCTTCCGGTCGTTTACGGCGTGCTCTCGCTGCCAAGTGGAATCAAAGCGATCATGTCGGATCGCGCGGGGGGATTAAGCAAGTCTGTCCACAGCGGTGACACCGTTGGCGATTTTAAAATCGCGGCACTGGACACGCGCAAAGTGACCTTCGAGTGGGAAGGCAAACAGATCGAACGTAATATCGACGATCTGCTCGATCGCTCCGGCGGTACAACACCGACGAACGCAGCATCATCAGGACCGGCCGCGCCACCACCGCAGCAAGCGGCAGCAGCGCAGACCCCGAGCTCGGCTTCGATGGGAAACGAGATTAAGGGCGCCGAGTCGCCATCCCGGGAGTGCAAGGGCGACGACAAGTCTCCGGTCGGAACAGTGGTCGATGGCTATAAAAAAGTCGGTGCCGAAACGCCATTTGGCCTGATGGGATGCCGCTGGGTCCAGTCGAAATAAGAAGGAATATTCATATGATCAACACATTCGCAATCATCGTTATCGCTGCTGCCTCGCTGGCGGCACAAACTCGTCCGGCGGCGCCGGTCAAAGCCGCGGGCAAGGCAGCGTCGAAAGCCTCCGCGCCGGTGGCCCTGACAATTCCTTCGGGCGCAGCAGCCAATCCCGACGGGACATACTCGTACACAGACAAAGATGGCAAGCAGTGGAAGTATGTGAAAACGCCTTTCGGCGTGATGCGCTCCGAAGCAACCGCGGCCGTGGTTCCGGTCGCGGAGAAATCCGAATCCGCCGTCAAGGCGATCGACGCTGGCGATAAAGTCCGCTTCGTCCGGCAGACGCCGTTCGGACCAATCACAATGGAGAAAAGCAAAGCCGATCTCAATGACGAGGAGAAAGCTCTCGTCGCCAAACAGGCCGCGAAGCAGGAATAATCGATTATGCCGATCTCCCCTCGAAGTGCCGGTTTTTTCTGTCGCGCGACCGCGGCGCTGATGGCGTTTGCGCTTGTTGAAGCGCCCGTCGTGACCTACGCGCAGCAGGCTGCCACTCCCCAAGGCACTCCGGTGGGCGGCCATAATCTGACGAACGCTCCCCTGCTCGAAGTTATTAACCTGCTCGCCGGCGAGCTAAAGATCAACTACGTGCTGGACGCCAGCATCAAAGGCGGATCGGTCACTGTAAACACGTACGGCACGGTTCGTGACGTCGACCTCAGGCCTCTGCTCGACACCATCCTTCGTATGAATAACCTGGCGATGGTGGAGGCAGGCAACGTCTATCGCATCGTCCCGATCGCCAACATTTCGCATCAGCCAATCCCGCCAATCTCACAATCCGACTCGTCGAAACTCGCCGACGATGAACACTTCGTGCTGAACCTGGTTTTTCTGCACTACATGACTTCAGCCGAGATGGCCAAGATCCTCGAGCCCTTCAAAGGCGACGGGGCGCAGATCAGCAGCTACGACGGCGCGAATCTTCTGATCATTCTCGACAACAGTCGGAACATGAAGCGTACGCTCGATCTGATTGCCATGTTCGACAGCGAAAGCTTTGCCGGACAGCGTGTGCGCGCGTATGAAGTAAAAAACGCCCGCCCCACCGATGTCGCGAAAGAACTCGATACCGTTTTCAAAGCCTATTCACTCTCCGGAACAAAAGGTAACAGCGCGGTGCAGTTCATCCCGCTCGACCTCATCAATACCGTACTCGCGGTGGCGCCGAATCCGGGTGTCTTCACTGATGTCGAAACCTGGCTCGGCAAGCTTGATATTCCTCCAAAGACCACGGCAGGCTCTGTAGGCAACCACGTCTACAAACTGAAATACGGACGCGCGGAAGTTCTCGGTTCCGTTCTCGGCTCCGTCTATGGAATTCCGATCAGCAACCCCTTCGGCAGCGGAACCAGCGGCCTTTATGGAGGCATGCCCGGCAATTCCAGCTATCCCGCGCAGGGCGGTATCAACGGCGGCATGGGCGGTGGGTTTGGAGGTGGCGGGTTTGGCGGTGGTGGATACGGTGGCGGCGGCATGGGCGGTGGTTTCAATAACGGAGGCGTATTCGGCAACCAGCAAAACAACACTGGCTACAACCAGTACGGCCAGACGCAACAACAGCAGCCGGCCAACACGCTGAATCCGTTCAATGCGGGAGCGGCAGCGGCTGCGGCGGGAACAACCGGCGCAACACCTGACCAAACCGGCACCTATTTGACAGCCAGCGCCTCGGGCGCGCAGGGAGCCGGCCGTCCGCGCATCGTGGCGAACCCTTTCGACAACACCCTTATCATCCAGAGCACTCCGGAGCAATGGGATCAGATCGAATCGCTTCTGCAAACGATCGACGTCCCGCCGCGCCAGGTTCTCATTGATGCCAAAATTTACGAAGTCAGTCTGAGTGGGGCACTCTCGGCCGGCGTGCAGGCTTATCTACAGAAGCGTGGCGCAACCAATGCCGGCGGAGTCACGCAGCACCAGCTCACCGGCTCTCTCGCCACCGTCGCCGGAAACGCAGGGACTCTGTTTTCCGCGGGTACGATGGTGGGTCAGGCGCGCGAACTGCTGGCGACATTACAAGCCAGCGAGCTCAGCTCGAAATCAAAGGTCCTCTCCGCGCCCAGCATCATCGCCACGGACAGTATTCCCGCGTCGATTACAGTTGGCGACTCGGTTCCCACGCTGAGTTCGCAAGGAGTCAACCCGGGAGTAACGTCCGGCGGCAACTCGCTGTTCACCAATACCATCTCGAACGTGAGCACCGGCGTGGGACTCAACATCCTCGCTCGCATCAACCCAAGCGGCATCGTAACCATGGTGATCGACCAGAGCGTCACTTCGCCGACATCAACAACCAGCAGCACTATCAATTCGCCATCTTTCTCGCAGCGCAACGTGAGCACTCAGGTCACGGTTAACGATGGCGACACCATCGCCATCGGAGGCATCATCGACGAAACCCAAAGCGTGACGTCCTCCGGTATTCCCGTGCTGGATCGCATCCCGTACCTCGGCGCAATATTCGGCGGAAAGTCTTACACGAAGGCGCGCACCGAGCTGATCATTTTCATGACTCCGCACGTCATCTACGACACAAATCACATGAATGACGCCACGGAGGAACTAAAGCAAAAGATCCGTGCTCTGAAGAAGGATTACGAAAAGAAAAATCCTTAGCCGCTACTTGCCGCCGTCGCGCTGGAAGTGCATCAAATCCTTGTACTCTTCAAGCGTGTTGTAAACAATGGGGCAATAAGTAGCCCGATCGATCATCTGCCACATCCGGCTCTCAATCGATCCGCGCCCGCGCACCAGATGCGGAAAGTTCCGGCATGTGTCGGGCCGCTCCTCATATATGGTGCAGTCGTTCCCATTGAGGAAGACGCACCCGCTCTCAGTGCGTCGCAGAATCAGGGAATCTTCAAACGCAGAAGTAGTCGTGTATTTTTCCACGAACTGCTTCTCAGTCATGCCCATGTACCGGGCGATCCGCGCGGCGTCGCGCGCCGTGATGTCCGTCTCGGCCACCTTGCAGCAGTTCGCACACGTGCGGCAATCGATCTTTTCTTCGATCTCCTCCGCCACCCGCCGGAAGCGCAGGTCGGAAAAGTTATGCCGCTTCATGTGTTTGCGGAAGCGCTCATTCTCCGCAACTTTTTTCGTGCCGAGCCGGTCAATCTGAACGAGGTCCGTAACGAGTTGCGGCATACACTTTCAGATTAACGTGCCGTTGGGAGAATATAGAGCAATGCCTGAAACGCCGCAAGCGAATCCGAAGTGGGACCGCGCATTCTTCGGCCATCCCCGCGGCCTCTCCACGCTGTTTTTCACCGAGATGTGGGAGCGCTTCAGCTACTACGGCATGCGCGCGCTGCTCATCCTTTTCATGACTGCGAAGGTGCAAAACGGCGGACTTGGATTCCCGACCTCGAAAGCCGGCTCCATCTACGGCCTCTACACCGCCATGGTCTTCCTGCTGAGTCTGCCCGGCGGCTGGATTGCCGATCGGATCTGCGGACAACGCAAAGCCATCCTCCTGGGGGGCATCATCATCGCCGCCGGCCACTTTTCGATGGCGATACCGCGGCTCGACACGTTTTATCTCGGCCTCGTTCTCATCGTCATCGGCACCGGCCTGCTGAAGCCGAACGTCAGCACCATGGTCGGCGGCCTCTACAGCGAAACCGACGCCCGCCGCGACGCCGGCTTCTCCATCTTCTACATGGGAATCAATCTCGGAGCAATGATTTCACCGTTGATCTGCGGGTACCTGGGCGAAAACATCAACTGGCATTACGGCTTCGGGGCGGCGGGCATCGGAATGACGCTCGGCATCATTCAATACTCATACGGCCAGCGCTACCTCGGCACCATCGGGACGCAAATCGCAGGCACTCCATCCGACGTCCGAACCTTCCGCATCGGACTGATCGCCCTTGCAGTCTTTGCAATCGCCGTCCTGTCGGCAACTGCGAGCGGCGCGCTCGTCATGACGGCAGAGCAAATTTCGAACGCCTTCGGAATTCTGCTCACCGCCATCGTAGTCGCGTTCTTCGCCTGGCTCCTGAATGCCGGAGGTTACACACGCGAGGAGCGCAGCCGATTCAAAGCCGTTCTGATTCTCTTCATCGCATCGTCCCTGTTTTGGTCCGCGTTTGAACAGGCGGGCTCAACGCTCAACCTCTTCGCCGAACGTAACACAAATCTCCACGCCTGGGACTTCCGGTTGTGGGGACTCTTCCGCGCCAGCTACTTTCAGTCACTGAACTCGATCTTCATCATCGCGCTGGCGCCCGTCTTCGCGTGGCTTTGGATTGCCCTCCGTCGCCACGAGCCCTCCAGTCCGGCAAAGTTTTCCATAGGCCTGGTATTTGTAGGTCTGGGTTTCGCCATTCTCGTCCCCGTAGCATCGGGCTCGGCGGTCAGCCCGTGGTGGCTCACAATCACTTACCTGCTCCATACCATCGGCGAACTCTGCCTGAGTCCGGTGGGCCTCAGCGTCACAACGAAGTTGGCGCCGGCGCGAATCGCGAGCCTCATGATGGGCGTCTGGATGCTCTCCCTCTCAGTAGGTGATTACATCGGCGGGCGACTCGCGTCCGTCTATGAAACGTTTCCGCTGCCTCAGCTCTTCGGGCTCGTGGCCGGGTTCTGCATCGTGGTCGGGCTGGCGCTTGTCCTCCTGTTGCGCCCGATGAAGCGTTTGATGGGAGGAGTTCTGTAAATGGAACTCTGGCAGCAATATCGCGAAGAATTTCCCGTAACGAAAAAGCTGGTCTACCTGAACCACGCAGCTGTGGCGCCGCTTCCACACTGCGCGGCGAAAGCCATGCAGGATCTGGCGCAGGACGCGCTCGAAAACGGCAGCAACAACTACCAGCAGTGGATGGCCTGCTACGCCGGACTGCGAGAAGCGACGGCCCGGCTCATCAATGCGAAACCAGGCGAAATCGCGATCGTAAAAAACACTTCCGAAGGCATCGCGACAGTCGCCATCGGCATCGCGTGGAAACCCGGCGACATCGTCGTGGCTTTTAAAGAAGAATTCCCCGCCAACATGTACCCCTGGCGAAGACTCGAATCCCTGGGCGTGCAAATCCGCTGGCTCTCCATCTTCGACCCGCTCGACCGAATCGACGAAGCCGCCAAAGGCGCGCGACTACTCGCCATCAGCTACGTGCAATACCTAAGCGGCTTCCGTGCCGACCTGATCAAAATCGGAGAAATCTGCCGCCGCCGCAACTGCTTCTTCTTCGTCGACGCAATCCAGGGACTCGGCGCCTTCCCCCTCGACGTAGAAGCCGCTCAGATCGACGCCCTCGCAGCCGACGGACACAAGTGGCTCCTCGGCCCCGAAGGCTGCGGAATCCTGTACGTCCGCAAAGACCGCCAGCCCGAAATCGAACCCGTCGAACTGGGCTGGACCAACGTAGCAAACTACGCCGACTACGCATCCCGCGACATGACCCTCCGATCCGACGCGGGCCGCTACGAAGGCGGAACGCTGAACACAATCGGATGCTTCGGACTCAGAGCCGCCTTCGAACTACTTCTTGAAGCAGGTATCGAAAGAATCGCGCCGGCAGTGCAATCGCTCGGCGATCAAATCTGGAACGGAGCAAAACAACTCGGCTACGAAACCCTGGGAATCAGAACGCCGGAAACCGCGGCAGGCATAGTCAGCATCCGAAAACCAGGCGTAGAAGCCCAGTTCATCGTCGCCAAACTGAAACAAGCCGGATACATCGCCGCGCCCCGCCAGGGCTGGGTTCGTTTAGCCCCCCACTTCTACATCGCTCCCGGCGAAATCGACGCGCTGCTCGCCGAACTCCGAAGCTTCTAATCACCTGCCAGCCACTTTCTTCTTCGGCGCCTGCATCCGGACTTTCCCGCATCGCTCGCACCGCCACTTTCGTTGCCCGTGATAGATATGCCCCTTCAATTCCTGCATGGCCACGCGGCATTTTGGACAGGTCATCAGCTCATATACCAGCCGCCATTAACATTGATCGTCTGGCCCGTAATGTAACCATTCGAAGCCAGCATCACCACCACTTCCGCCACTTCATCCGCCTCACCAAACCGCCCCACCGGAATCAACTCCGCATTCGCATTGGGATTCGAAGTCACCATCTCGGTGGCAATCAGCGCAGGCGCAATCGTGTTCACCGTAATCCCCTCCTTCGCCAGGTGCCGCGCATAGTAGTGCGTAAGCCCATGCAGCCCCGCCTTCGAAGCCGCATAGTGCGGCCCCACAATCCCGCCCAGCTGCGCCGCCACGGATGACAAATTAATCACGCGGCCCCAACGCCTCGAACGCATCCCCGGCAGCACTGCCTGCGTAGTCAAAAAGCAAGACTTCAGATTCGCCGCCAAAACCGCATCCCAATCGCTCTCCCCAACATCGGCAATTGCCTGAGGACGAATCATCCCGGCGTTATTCACCAGAACATTCACCGGCCCCAGCCCGTCCTCAACCTCCCGCACCAGCCGCGAAACCTCGCTCGATCGCGAAACATCCGCCCGAACACAAACGCAACGACGCCCCAGCGCCCGTACCGAATCCGCCACCTCGCGAGCCGCATCTTCCCGCGCAAGGTAATTCACCGCCACATCCGCCCCCGCACGAGCGAGCGCAAGCGCCGAAGCCCTCCCGATCCCCCGGCTCGAACCCGTCACCAGCGCCACTCTGCCTTGAAGTTCATCCGCCATTTCGCTTCGAATCTTAACCCACCCGTTACAATCAAACGAATGTCAATGGTCGTTGTTGGTTCCGTCGCCTACGACGGAGTAGAGACTCCACACGGGAAAGTGGATCGAATGCTGGGCGGTTCCTGCACCTACGTAGCGCTCTCCGCCAGCTTTTTTACCGCCCCCAAAATCGTCGCGGTAGTTGGCGAAGATTTCGCAAAGGAAGATGCCGACCTGCTCTCAAACAGGGGCATCGACCTGACGGGTCTTGAGCGCGTACCCGGCAAGACGTTCTTCTGGGCCGGCAAGTATTCGCCCGATATGAACGACCGCGAAACTCTGGTCACAGATCTCAACGTCTTCGCCGATTTCGAACCCAAGCTCCCGGAATCCTACAAAACATCGCCCTACGTGCTGCTCGGCAACATCCAGCCCGCGCTCCAGAAATCCGTGCGCGCTCAGATGAACGGTGCCCAGAAGATCGTCGGCGGCGACACCATGAACTACTGGATCGCCGACTTCCGCGAGCAACTCCTCGCCACCATCGCCGAGTGGGATTTCCTTCTCATCAACGACGGCGAAGCCCGCATGCTCTCCGGTGAATACAACCTGAAGAAGGCTGCGGCGAAGATTCTCGATATGGGCCCCTCAACGCTCGTCATCAAGCGCGGCGAATACGGCGCAATCCTCTGGCGTCGCGATGGCCACTTCATGGCCCCCGGCTACCTCCTGCGCGACGTCTTCGACCCCACTGGCGCAGGCGACTGCTTCGCCGGAGGCTTCATGGGCTATCTCGCCGGACAAGGCATCGACTTCCATGCCGACCGCGTCGACCACAACGAAATCCGCCGCGCCGTAATCTACGGCTCCGTCATGGGCAGCTACTGCTGCGAGCGCTTCGGCGTTGAAAGGTTCCGCACGCTGACCCGTGCAGAGATCGATGGGCGCTTCGAAGAATTCCAGGAATTCACGGCGTTCTAAAGCCTTCCTGGCATCGCCCGCCGCGGCCGTCGGACTCTGTGCTATCGCATGCGCGGCCATCATGGCGCTCGCCGCGCACTACTTCTACACAAGCGGAGTCGTTCTCTGGTACGGCGACGCCGAAGCACACCTGAACATCGCGCGCCGTATCATCGACTCCCGCACTCCGGGCATCTCGCAGATTGGCACCACGTGGCTGCCATTGCCGCATCTGTTGATGATCCCGTTCGTCCGCAATGACGAACTATGGAAAACGGGCCTCGCCGGAGTGATCCCCTCTGCCATCGCAATGTCGCTCGCCGGAACGTTCCTCTTCGCAGCGGTACGCCGCATCTTCGAAAGCACCGTCGCCGCCGCGGCGGCGACCGCGGTCTTTCTCCTCAACCCGAACACGCTCTATCTCGGCTCAATCCCCATGTCCGAGCCGTATTACTTCGCATCGCTCTTCGCCCTGCTCTATTTCACAGTAAGATTCAGCGATACGAAAGGATGGGGCGCGCTTCTCGGCGCTGCCATCGCAGCCGATGCCGCCGCCTCCACGCGGTACGAAGGCTGGTTCCTGATTCCCTTCGCGGCTCTTTACCTCGTAATAGTCGGCAAAGGCTACATCCGCCGGACCGCGACACTCATCCTCTTCTGCGCCATCGCAGCGATCGGCCCGGCCATGTGGTTGACCCACAACCGCTGGTTCTTCGGCGACCCCCTCTACTTCTATCGGGGTCCCTGGTCGGCGGCCGCGATTCAGGGCGACACATACTACCCAGGCCGCGGCAGCTGGGCTCTTGCACTCCATTACTTCTACGAAGCAGGACGCCTCGTCGCGGGTCTGCCGGCCCTCACCCTCGGAGCAATCGGGTGCATCGTCGCGATCGCCCTCACCACCCGCCGCACTATCTGGCCGATCGTCCTGCTCGCGCTCGCTCCGGCTTTCTACATCTGGAGCATTCACTCTTCCTCTACGCCAATCTTCGTTCCAACGCTCTGGCCAAACAGCTTTTACAATACGCGCTACGCCATGGCCTGGCTCCCCCTGGCAGCCTTCGGCGTAGCCGCCCTCGCACGCTATGGGCGTATCCCCGCCCTGGCCGCCGTTCTGATTGCCTTCGCCCCCGTGCTCCTCCATCCCACAGTGAATCCGATAACCGTCCAGGAATCCGACACTAATTCCAAGGCCCGCCGCAAATGGATCTCCGAAACAGTGCACTGGCTCCAGCCCAACATCGGCCGGAACGAAACATTCCTCACCAGCTTTAACGACATGACGGCGATCTACCGAACGCTCGGCATCCCGCTCCGCAACACGCTCACCGGCGATAATGACGTCGAGTACAACATGGCAATGGAGAACCCATCAGTTTTCCTCCACACGGATTGGGCGATCACCATCAGCGGCGATCCCATCCAAACCGTACTTGACCGCGCGCGCCGCACCGGCCCGCGCTATGAACTGAAACAGCGCATCACGGTAAAGGGAGAACCCGCGCTCGAAATCTATAAGCGCATCTACGACGCACCGGAGTTGCCGTAACAAAATGACGATCCCCTTCCATAAACTGCACGGCGATAAAAACGACTTCCTTCTTACCAAGCTGAGCGACGCTCCGGTCGCAAACCTCCCGGAGATCGCGGTGGAAATTTGTAACCGCCACACCGGCGTCGGAGCCGATGGCTGGATGCTCATCGACTCTAGACCGGGTGCCGATTTTGACGCCACCATCCGTCTTTTCAATTCCGATGGCAGCGAGCCCGAACTCTCAGGCAATGGTACTCGCTGCGCTGCGGCACTCCTCGCGATCGACAACGTTTCAAAGGAGACATTCCGAATCAGGACCGGCGCGGGAATCAAGTCCCTGCGTCTCCTCGCGCGAAGCGAAAATACCTTCGAGTTCGAAATGAACATGGGCGAACCCCGAATCGTGGAACTCGCAGCCAATGTCCAGGGGCGCGACGCCATCCTCGTCGACGTCGGCAACCCCCAATGCGTAATGCCTGTCCCTGATTTCGAGTTCGACTGGCCGGCTGTTGGCTCCATGACAGAGACCGATTCCCGTTTCCCGAACCGAACGAATGTTTCCTTTGTGCGCTCGATAGACGCTAACACGATCGAGGTCCGATTTTGGGAGCGGGGAGCCGGACTCACCAATAGCTCCGGCACCGGGTCGACCGGCGCAGCTGCCGCTATGCTCGCTCGCGGCATCGTGGCAGACCCCGTCCACGTCCGCACGCCCGCTGGTATATTGGTTCTTCGCAGTGAAGGTAAACAGTTGTTTCTAAAGGGTCCAGCGGTACTAGCCGCGGAGGGAACTTATTTCTCATTTATCGGGTGACATGAATCAGCAGGCTGCGGCAACCAGCGAGGCGCTCGCAGCGAAGATTCGGAACAAATCGGCCAGAGTGGGCGTCGTCGGCCTCGGCTACGTTGGCCTTCCACTGGCTGTGGAATACGCAGCGGAAGGTTACACCGTCACCGGCATCGACCTGAACGCCGGCAAGACCAACCGTGTCAACGCAGGCGATTCTTACGTCGGAGACGTCTCGTCCGCAACCATGGCCCCGCTTGTCAAGAACGGCAAGCTGAAGGCAACCACTGATTTCTCGGTCGTTCGCGATCTCGACACCATCAATATATGCGTTCCCACGCCCCTTCGCAAGACGAAAGATCCCGACATGAGTTACATCGTGGATGCCTGCGAGGAAATCGCGAAGTACTTCCACGCCGGCATGCTCGTTATTCTGGAGTCGACCACTTATCCTGGCACTACCGATGAGCTCGTTCGCCCCATCCTCGAGAAGGCCGGTCTCAAAGCTGGCGTGGATTTCTTTCTCTGCTTTTCGCCCGAACGTGTAGACCCCGGTAACCCGAAGTTCCAGACCAAGAACATCCCCAAAGTCGTCGGCGGCTACACGCCGACCTGCACTGAGATGGGAAAGCTCTTTTACTCCCAGGCACTCGAACACGTAATCCCCGTCGGTTCTACCCAAGTAGCCGAAATGGTCAAGCTCCTCGAAAATACCTTTCGCATGATCAACATCGGCATGGTGAACGAAATCGCGCTGATGTGCGACGGCATGGGTATAAACGTCTGGGAAGTAATCGACGCCGCTGCCACAAAGCCCTTCGGCTTTATGCCCTTCTATCCCGGGCCCGGCCTTGGCGGCCATTGCATCCCGATCGACCCCTTCTATCTCTCGTGGAAGACGAAGCAGGCCGGCATCGAAGCCCGCTTCATCGAGTTGGCTGGATACATCAACGGCAACATGCCGCACTTCGTAGTCGATAAGGTCCAAAACGCTCTGAACGACGTCTCGAAGCCGATTCGCGGCTCCAAAATCCACATCCTTGGAGTCGCTTACAAGCGAGACATCGACGATGTTCGCGAATCCCCTGCGCTCGATATCATTCACTTGCTCACGAAGCGCGGCGCCATCATCTCGTATTCAGACCCGTACGTCCCCGAGGTCCGCCTCGATGGCGAAACCCTCACTGCGGGTTCAGATAAAGATCTGACCGAAGCTGATTGCGTCTTGATCGTGACCGATCACAAGGCGTTCGACTATAAATCGCTGCCTTCTCGCGCCAGGCTGCTGGTCGATACCCGTAACGCTCTGAAGGGCCTCGATTCCCCCAATATCGTCCGTCTGTAGTATCCGGCACAGAAGGAACTCCTTGGGGCGGTTGACTTTGGAGGCGGCTGGGCTCATCATCTCTATTAAGAGGCGAAATCCATGTCCACAGGCCGCCAGGTAGTAACCACAATCGCGTTGCTCGCTGTAAGCTCACTGGGAGCATTAGCGCAGAACATTGCTCCTGCGCACTCCGGCACCATTCATTACTTCGAAGGTGACGTCAACGTTGATGGTACAAAGCTGGTTTCCCAGGTCGCGCGCTTCACGGATCTGAAGGATCAGAGCACCCTGACTACTGGCCAGGGACGGGCGGAGATTCTGCTCACCCCCGGGGTCATCCTTCGCGTGGCTGAGAACAGTTCGGTGAAAATGCTGGATAGCCGCCTCATCAGCACCCGTGTCGAGCTCGTTTCGGGAACCGCGATGCTCGAAACGGACGACGCCGGAAGTTCTGTGAAGGACCCTGCGGTAACGATCATCTTTAAAGACTTCCAGGCCCGCCCCGTGCGCTCCGGCATTTTCGAGGTCTCCTCGGAAACCGGCGATCTGCGTGTCTTTAAAGGTGAAGCCAAAGTCACCGGTGCCGGCGGCAACACCGTAACCGTTAAAGATGGAAATCTGGTTAGCCTCGCTCCATTGATGGCGACATCAAAGTTCGACGCCAAGACAGGCGATGACCTCTATCTCTGGGCTCGTGATCGCTCCGCGTATCTCTCTGCCGGTAATATGGCGTCGGCCCGCGCGCTCTCGGCATCAGGGTATGGCAACAGCGCCTTAGGCTACGGGGGCGGTTACGCCTATGCGGGTTTCAACCCCGCAATGTGGAACGGCTTTAGCGGCGGCTGGTATTACAACTCCTACCTGAACATGTACTCCTACCTGCCGTTTGCAGGCACGGTATATAGCCCGTTCGGCTACGGTATCTACAATCCGGTGACTATCGCCGACGTTTACACCCCGACTTATTACTGGACCGGCTCCGGAGGAGCGCGTACCGGAACAACCACTGGCCTCCCGCTTTCCACGTTGACCCCGAATGGATCCACCGCGCGTCCCTCCCTGCCCCGTCTGGGCGCGACAGCCAGCACCAGACCCACGCTTTCAGCGGCGGCACCAGGCACCCGTCCGGGTTTCAACAACTCGGCAACATCCCCACTGGCTATGCGTAACCCCGCAGCGGCGAATCCGACATTCAATAGCGCTCCGAATGCGCCAATGAGCGCGCCGATGCCGGCAGCGGCGCCTGTGTCAGCCCCCATGGCTGCTCCCTCCGCACCTGCAGCGGGAGTTTCAAGAGTCGCGGCCGGACGCCGCTAGAATCTCTTCCGCGTGATATCCTGAGTTTTCGCGAGCCGTTTCGACAGCCCGCGAAGCTTCCCGATCCGGAGAGATGGCCGAGTGGTTGAAGGCGCACGCTTGGAAAGCGTGTTTAGGGGAAACTCTAACGTGGGTTCGAATCCCACTCTCTCCGCCACCTTTATTTTCAACAATATACAGGAAAAACAAGATTCCAGCGGGCAATAGCGGGCAACGCAGGGTATAGAATACCCTCCATGGCCCTCAACTTGTACCGTCGTCATCGTTTGGAATGCGAAGCCAAACGCCCCGAGGAATCCCGCACCGGTGAATTCGAGGAGCGCGCCAAGGGTTGGAAGAAGTGCGGCTGCGTGATCTTCGTCTCCGGCACGCTCGGTGGAAAATTCAAGCGACGGCAGACCGGCAAGAATACTTGGGATGAGGCGAAGGTCGTAACCGCCTGCTGGGAGTCGGCCAACTCTTGGGATGGAGAGGTTTCCCCTCCGCCCGCCCAAGCGGATGCCCCGGCACGATCCGTGGTCACCGTTGAACGGGCGGTGGCGGCTTTTCTGGCAGATCGCACAAAGGTATCGGCTCCCAATACGCAGCTCAAATTCAAGCTCATCCTGAAAAAGCTCACCTCCTATTCGGAATCCAAAGGCTACGTCCTGCTAAGCCAGTGGACGCCGATCGATGTTCGAGAATTCCGGGCGTCATGGTCGGTAGGGGCAAACACGGCATCGAAGAATATGACCGTCGTCCGGTCGTTCTTCCAGTTCTGCGTGAGCAACGAATGGCTGGAGCGCAGCCCTGCCGCCTTGGTAAAGGAAATTCGCAGCCGGTCGGACGGTCGAAACATCGAGCGCATACCGTTTAGCGACGATGAGCTGAAGCGGATGTTTGAAGCCTGCGAAACGAAGTACGGAATGAGGGAGATCAAGTGGTCCCGCGACGTTCATCATCGTCCGGTTTCAGGTGTCACCGCCAACTACAAGTACCGTTGGACTGGCCGGGATATGGCGGACTTCATTTCCGTGTCGGTCTATACGGGACTGAGAATCTCTGACGTTTGCACCTTCCACATCGACCGACTTCAGGATTCTGGTGAATGCCACATTCGGACGACGAAGACGGGTCGCAAGGTCTACACGTGGATTCCGCAGTGGCTGCAGGATCGAATCCGCGCGCGGGTGGCGGAACACGGCCCGTTGATCTTCGGGGCGCATCAGACCACGAACATGAATGTAGTGACGGACATCTGGCGCCGGAAGCTTAATCGCCTCTGGAGCCTTTGCGGGCCATGGCCGCAGAAACCGACGCCACATCGATTCCGCCATACCTTCGCAAGAATCCTGTTGCAGAAGGAGGGTGTGACTGTCCGCGATGTTGCGGAGCTCATGGGTGACACCGAAGCGATGGTTCTCAAGCACTATTCAGCGTGGGTGAACGAGCGCCAAGCTCGTCTGACGAAATTGCTGCGGGATGCCTTTGAAGAGAAGCCTACGCCGAAACTGGATGGGACATTAGAGGTTCCCGTTCAAGAGGCGGGTGTGGATGCGCCTGGCTATTGATTCGGGAACGCTGTAAACCGTGTGGGACTTCTTCCGGCCCATACGAATCTTGATGACGCCGGGATCGTCCTTGATGATTCTGCGGATCGTCTCGCGGCCCAATCCCCAAATGTGCGCAAGCTCGCTGATGCGGTAGTGCTTTTCGAAGGGCGTGCAGTCAGGTATAGGCATATCGTAAACCGGGCAAGACCTCAGTGCCCCCGCCCGGTCTCCTTTTAGTCGTGCGGCAAACCAGAGGTCATTGCTTCTGTCACTGCGTCGAATATTTCCCCGGCGCTATCGAGAGCAAAGGGCGCAAGAACTACAACGACCGCTGCTCCCGCGAGGTATGCCCACCATGGTGTCTTTCTTTCGTTGGTGTCGTCCATGATGATCCTTTCCTGAAACGGCAGAGGGCTTGAGGCCCTCTGCCCTGTTGTTCCCATCTAGTTATCGAAGCCGTCTGATATGGTGCTAACGACTTCGACCGCGTCGCCGAGTGAGCTGAAAACTTCGCCCAAAATCGGCCCCATAACGGAGTAATAGAAAATCCGCTTGCCGATCATCCACCCGACTCTTGCCCATAAGGGCGGCTTTGTATTGTGCTCCATTGCTTCTCCTTTCTAACTGGCATTGCTTACAACGAAGGGCGTGGCGGAGATCATTGCTGGCGCGCTCGTCCCGGTCAGCTTCTGCATGTAGGGGAGCCGGTTCTTGCGATCCAGAACTACACGCTGATGCTTCCACTCTCCAAACCACATGATTGACGACTTCAGTGACAGGCAAATCGCGGAGACGCAGAAATATCCCGTTGCCACGATAGGCAGAATGCCGATGAAGTAGAGCAAAATGCTGCCGAAGAAAGCGAACCCAGGTTCGTAAAACACCCGGACGTATCCGTAGCTGTCACCATGCGGGAGGAGACCGAAAAACGCCAGCGGCGGCCCTTCGATTTCGCTGTCATTCTCGCGGTTCATGTTTTGGACGCGCCCCCAGAGACGGATGGCGTGATACACGCACCCGCCCCAGAACGCGGCTATCAGCAGGCCCGTTGAGAAACCCGGACCGATGAGGTGATGATGGCCTGGCAATTCCGTGGTGGCGCTAAAGAACGCCATGGTGTTGAACAGGATCAGCGAGACCAACATGGTGATGGGATTGATGAAGCAAGTCCCGAAGTTGGGACGAAGCCCCATCTCAAGTGGGGCCGCCGGCATTCCGACGAGCCCCGCGATGAAGGCGACGCACCCCTTAAAAAACTCGTCCGGACTGAAGACCGAGTTGTGGATGAGGTTGCCTACGGTGCCCTCGACTGATTCATTCATTTCTGGAGACACTTGTAGCGTCCTTTCTATTCGTTCTTTTGGATTGGTGGTGCTATTCGCCCGGTGCTACCGGGAGAAACCTGTTAAAAGCCAGTTGCGGCCTTCGGGACAATCGGAAGTCCGAGTGTCGTTGAACGTCCTGCCGCCAGCGAAGACAATGCAACCCGCAATGGGGTTGTCGCCATCAGGCCGCATGAGTTGTGAGAAAGCGTCGGGATCGACTTTGTACAGATACTGCTCATTCCTACCGAGGCTCGTATCACCGGCGCTCATGTTGACGGAATTGAGATAACGGTACTCTTTCCCGATGATGTCGGCTGCGAACTTGTTGTTCTCCGGGCAACCGCTCTGCCCGAAAAACTTGTTTGCGAGATTGGCGCAGAGAGCTTTGGTCTTCGCCCCGGCCTGATTCTCATTCAACTCGGCGGCGATGTTATTCACCGTTTGGGTAATGGCCACAGTCGCGATACGGTAGCTGCGGCTGGTCTGGAGGAAGGCATTATCCCGGCCCCGTGGCAGGATGTGATATTGAAACTCATCCTGCCAAATGAATGCGATTGGCGAGTCTTCGGTAATGGCCCTGCGAAGGAAGTCCTGTTGGAACGAGAGCTTCAGCATCGCTGAAACGAGACGGCCTGTTTCGTAGCCGTACTCAAGCATCGGGAATCCGCTGACAATGATCTTTCCCTTCTCTGCTACGTCGCGAGGATTGAAAGTGCAGGAACCCGAACAGAACGCGTCATAGATGGGGCTGTAGAGAAGCTTGTCCGCCATTCCAGCGAACGTCATCATGATCGAGCTACGAGGACGCTCATCCATACACGGCCAGACGTTGCAGATGAAACGCGACACCATGTCGAGGTTGTTCCAGTCCTGCGGGGAAAGGCGCTCCTTCCGGTCGCGAATTCGGCTCAACAGTTCGGCACAATAACTCCCGCGCTGCCAGGTTTCTGTCGTGTACTCACCGGGGGATGATGGCAGTCCGTTGACGAACCTGCTGATATTGGGAATGGAGATTGTCTCCTGGGCCAAAGCCAAGCCATGAATGCCTGCCCGCATGAGCATCTCGTTACCGCGCTCGAAGAACTGGTCAGCGCTACTACTCGAAACATTGCGCCCGATCTGGACGAGGGTTGTGAGCATGTCGATAACGACCTCGGAATCGCCAGCCCCTTTCCCGTCGCGGGTAAACTCCCAGTGGAAGGGATCGAATTTCTCTGCCGAATCAGCCGAGAAGACGACAACGTCGCTGCTCCGTCCTGTCTCTGCGGCATAACGTTGCCACATCTCGATCTCTTCGGCCTTGGTCGTCAGAATGAGGCCTCCGCACCCTGCTCGGAGGAGGGAGAGGGCTATCTGGCGACCGATGTTTGCCGTCTTGCCCGCTCCAATTGCTGCAGTAATTAAGCTGCCGTTGACGATGTCCCTCCCCTTCATCACCTCGTAACGAGACAGGGGAAAGAATATTTCGTTGAGTGGGTTTCCTGATCGCGTTTTCTTCATGTGGGTAGTGTGCTGCTACAGACCGGTCAAACGGCAGAGGTCTATGGGATAATTGACGGTTTTCAATGACCCCCGAAGAAATACGGAAAGCGGTACTCAAGATCAGCACACACCCAACAGGGATCAATAAGCACCGTGCGATGCAGCTCCTAGCCCACTGCGTGGAGGCCAAACTTGCTGGCAATGAGCATGAACTTCACCAGAAGACCATCGCAGTTGATGTCTGGAAGACCCCGAAGGGAACCGGGAATGTAAGACAGCAAAAATCAATATTGGTAGACTGGCTTGCGGAATATTACAAGAGCGACGGAAAGGACGATCCAATCCGCATTTCGTTCCCGAAAGAAGGAGGGTTTGTTCCGACATTCACGAGGAATGAAAGGGCAATCTTACGTTCCGCGCCATCAACTGCTGGGATACCTCCGATGACTGAGAGAAGCGAGAGGAGAGTAACCGTGGACGTGGAGGACGTGGACGATGTCATCGTGAGAGTATTTCGAATACCGGCAACACAAAATACGCCAGCGCGTATGTCTGTTGAGATTATTCAGCGCTCCGAATATGTTCAGCCAGTCGTCGCGGCGGACGAGGATGAGGCACCCGGATATGCGGAATCGCAGTTTACCGAGATTGAACTCAATGAGGTTGTGGTTGTTCTGATTGAGGGAGTGAATCCCGCCGGCGATTCGCACTATTGTTATTTAGAACTCCCGTTGAGGCGTTTCATCGCCTTGGGCCGGAAGATTCGGGATGAGAAACCCTTTGTCGCCAGCAATTATGGGAGGATTCTCAAAGCCGGGTTTGGCGAACTGTCAGATGAGGCAAAAAGAGAAATAAGCGAGAAACATAAGCTGACAGACGTTCCTTCGTTAATTCCTATCCCCAAGCGCTCCGTTTAACCTATTACCCTCTGCCGATTGACGCCTGTGTTTGGCCACAATCGGAGGCATGAGTTCAATCAAGAACCTCTCGCCCGAAACGCTTTCGAGGGTGGATGCCATTGCATCCCGTCTCCGAACGGCAACCCAGCACCGCCCCGCCGCTTCTCTCACGTCATCGAACGACCCAGGCAGCAATTCAGCCGGGCGGCAGTTGGCGAACCACCAGAGCAAACAGCAACCCTCATTAAGCCCAACCGATCAAACGGCAGGACGAGCCGCAACCCAGAGCGTTCAGACCCCAGCCCGGACTCCGAATGCGCCCGCACGGGGCAATGGATGGTCACGGTGAAGTACGTCGATCCGTTTAACTGCGAGGCGTTCTCAAAACACCACGCCGAAGCGTTCAATAGCCTGATTGATCGACTGACGAAGGCGACACAGCACGTACCCCGAAAAGAAGCGCCGGAACGACAGCGTGCTCATAATCCCCGCATCGGTGACAGGGTGCATCGCATCTATCCCCGGTTCAGCATGGAGCGATAGCCATGGACCAAACAGGAACCAAATGGCGGTTGGAACAAGCGACGGCGCACCAGAGCGAACGGGTGAAGACACCGAAAGTCAATACCGTCTGGCAAAGCGCGTGGCTATCAACAGGCGGCGATCCGAATAAGGTCCAAGCGTTCGTGGGCCGGAGCGCTGAGGGCTATCACGCGGGCCTGAATCGAGCCGAGCCGGGAAGGCCGTTCGGCGTCGCGTATGGGCCACCGATGCCGACACTCGATGAGGCGAAGGCCGTGGCCCAGAACGCCGCCGTCAAAGCACTGGCGGATCGAGAAGATCAGCGGGCCAAGTCACCGCCGGAGCGGTCTACCAGCATCAGCCGTTGAATCGTAAGCACAGCTTAGGGGAGGCCGTATGAAGGACTTTATTTGCTTGTGGGGAACCCGGAACGGGGGTAGTTTTCCGCGATGCTGCGAATAACGGCGAGCGGTAACAGTGCGGCCGCCAAGTCATATCTGGTGGAAGGGCTGAGCCGTCAGGATTACTACATCGATGGGCAGGAGATTCCTGGGCGGTGGGGTGGCCGGGCTGCTGAGATGCTGAGCCTTTCCGGTGACGTGACGAAAGCCGACTACTTCGCGCTCTGTGAGAACCGTCATCCCCAAACCGGTGAGCAGCTCACGCCGCGCATGAAGGACGACCGCCGAACGGGATACGACTTCACGTTCAATGCGCCGAAGTCAGTGTCGGTGGTTTACTCCCTCGTGGATGACCCGCATATCCTGCAGGCCCACCGGGACTCGCTACTGGAAACGATGCGCGACGCCGAGACGGAGATGAAAACCCGTGTCCGAGGGAATGGAGCCAATGAGGATCGCGTGACGGGCAATATGGTCTGGGCCGACTTCACTCATTTCACCGCCCGCCCGGTAGGCGGCGTCCCTGACCCAGCACTCCATACTCACGTGTTCGTATTCAACACCACATGGGATGAAACGGAAGGCCGTTGGAAGGCTGGACAGTTCGGCGACCTGAAGCGCGACGCGACGTATTGGGAATCGATGTGGCATACCCGGTTTGCCGCCAAGCTGAACGCTCTCGGCTATGGCACAGAGAAACGCGCGGACTTTGGGTTCGAGATCACGGGCGTGCCCCAATCCGTGATCGACAAGTTCTCACGTCGTCGCAATTCTATTGAGGAGAAGGCCGCTGAGCGTGGAATCACTGATAGCGACGGAAAGCACGCCATTGGCTATCACAACCGGGAGCACAAGAAGTCGAATCTCGGGATGGGAGACCTGCGTGAGGAATGGCGCAGCCGACTCACGCCCGCCGAGGCCGAAGCCCTCAAAGACGCGGGGAGACAAAAGGGCAGAGCCGTCACGGCGGAACAGGCACTTCAATACGCGGTCGATCACTCGTTCGAGCGCGTTTCAGCCATCTCGGAAAAGCGATTGAAAGCTGAAGCGCTCCGGTACGGAGTGGGCTCTGTCATGCCCGAAGACATCGACCGACTGATGGAAGGCCAGCAGTTCATCAAGCGGCGAATGAATGGGCAGATTTTGGTGACGACGCAGCCGGTGTTGGATGCCGAAACTAAGATGTTGCGATTCGCCCGGAATGGACACGGGAAACACCCCGAGCTGGGCCGGGTCGAGTTTCTGCCGGACAACCTGAACGCTGAGCAAGGTGCAGCGGCGGCTCACATCCTGCACAGCACCGACCTCGTTACTGGAATCCGCGGCGCGGCCGGTACAGGAAAGACTCACGGCATGAAGGGGATCGTCGGCGCGTTGGAAAAGAGCGGCCAGCATGTTCATGTCTTCGCGCCGTCGGCGCAAGCATCACGCGGTGTTCTTAAGAGCGAGGGATTCGATAGTGCCGAAACGCTGGAACGCTTCCTCATCGATGGCGAGATGCAGCGCATGGTGCGCGGAGGCGTTCTCTGGGTTGATGAAGCGGGAATGGTGGGTTGCCGGGACATGCAAAGACTGTTCGATGTGGCTGAGAAACACGGTTGCCGTGTCATTCTCTCCGGCGACTACATGCAGCATTCCAGCGTTAAGGCCGGGGATAGTTTCAGGTTGTTGGAACAGGAGGCAGGGGTACGCTATGCGAAATTACAAACGAACCGGCGACAGAAAAATGCAGCCTATAAGATGGCCGTGGATTCAATCGCGAAAGGAACGCCTGCCGGTGTGCTTCAGGGATTCGATGCCCTCGATAAATCGGGCGCAATCATTGAGGCCGCAAGTGATCGACATGAGCGACTCGTTGCTGACTATGTGGGCGAGGCTCGCGGTGGTGGGAGCGCACTTATCGTGTGTCCGACCCACGCCGAGGGCGAGCGGCTCACAGATAGCCTTCGCGCAGCCCTCAAGGCGGATGGTCGGCTGGTGGATGAGCGAGCATTCATGGCTCGTCACTCGACTAATTGGACCGAGGCGGAAAAGCGGGATCCACGGAATTACCGGCCTGGCCTTGTAGTCGAGTTCCACCAAAACTGCACTGGATTCAAACGCGGCGAAGCGGTGGTTCTCGAAAGCGGGACGACTGCGTTAAAGACGGATGGCACTCGCCGTTCGCTGCCCATCGAGAATGCCGACCGTTATCAGGTCTATTCAGTTCACGAAATGCTGATCGCCAAGGGGGAGCGCGTCCGCATTACGAAGAATGGCAGGACGCTAGGCGGCAAGCGGGTTAACAATGGCGAAATCGTCACCGTCTGCGGATTCACGGCTGAGGGCAATATCAGCCTCCCCAACGGGCAGGTGCTTCCAAAATCCTACGGCCATCTGGCCCCCGGATATGTGGATACGAGTTACGCCAGCCAAGGGAAAACTGTTGACCGCGTCTATATAGCGGCGGGGACGGCATCAGTGCTCGCCGTCAATTCGCAGCAATGGTACGTGAGCGTGAGCCGCGGAAAGGAAAGCTGCAAGGTCTATTGCGACTCAAAGGACGAGATTCGCGAAGCCATCGCCCGCACAGGCAAGCGCATGTCAGCCGTCGAACTGGTGAAGCAATCCGATGTAGACCGTCGGCGGATTACCCGCTATAGAAAGCGTCAGCCCGAAGTCCAACCCGAAAGGCAACTCCGCCGTGGCTGAACCGCAAAAACTATTCGCCGAATCGCTGATGCAAGATCAGCGGGACGCCTCGAAGCGCGAAATCCAACACACCGGCCGCTCGTACGTGCTGCGTGTACTGCAGGCGGATGGGCGAAGCGCCGAGGGTTTTTCATGGTCGTGGTTTTCGTTCTTCGAGTGGAGGCAGGACAGTCGAGAGGAAATCCTGACACTCGTTTTCACGAGCCGGATTCTTACGATTACAGGCCGCCATTTGAAGGGCCTGATGGACGACATCAACGATGAGAAATGCAAAGAGATTCAGGTTCTGAGCAAGACGGAGATCGCCGCTTGCGAGGAACACAACCGTGGTGGAAAAGACCTGAAGCGGATTGTCTGCTCCGCCGAAAGCCACCCCACGTTCGACCAACTGCTTGACCACCTAAAAGGAGAACCCGATGAAAGTTGAAATGCTTGATACCCTGACCGACGCGCAACTGACCGAGGTCATTGCCCGGTCGAATGAGCTCCTCATCATGAGAGACCGGCAACGCAAGGATGACGCTATCGAAAAGGCACGAACGCTTCTGGCGGCGGCAGGGTTGAGCTTCAAGGACATTGCGGGAAAGAAGGCTTCAAGAGCCGCTTCCGTCAGTTTCAGGCCGAAATCCGGCCACACATACCAGCACCCCGACAATCCGACCCTTCAATGCCTCGGCACCGGCAACAAGCCGAAGTGGTGGCATGAGTTGGCAAAGGCTGGACGGGAGCCTATTGATCTGGGCGCAGTCAAGAAGATGGCTTGACTATCCGATACGCGAAGTCCTATCCGTTTCACCGACCGACTTGGATGCATCGGCCTGTTGACTGGGCAACGATAGCCGCCTAAGCCATCCATCGACTTCGATTGCGAGGAACTGACATTTGAGGGGTGACCATTCGGGAAAGTCTCCGTACATCATCGCAGCAAGCTCTTGGATTTGATCGCGTCTCATGACGGCCTCCGAAGTTGCGCCAATCTGCACAGCCATTGCATGACTTCGTAGTCGGCATCGAGGATCAGTTGGTTCGTGACGTCGAGTAGCTGGGCGACCTGATGGATTGTCCCGCCCTGCCAACCCAGAACAAAACAGAGAATCTCCATGTTCGAGAGGTGGCCGTGGCATGCCTCGCCGCTTGCGAGATTCTCAGCTGCTTTGTTCAGTCCATCGCGGACTGCGGCATCGTAGAAGTTGGTCACGGCTGGCCTCCCTTGGCGCTCGCAAGCGTATCGCGCACAAGCTTTAATGTTGGGTGATAACAGTCGTCTACGTACCCGCCATCAACAAGAATCTCTAGCGCCTTTAGGAGACTTGGAGCGAACTCAATCAGGGCAATAATCGCCCGCTCTTCCGCTTCGGGCACACCCTCGTTGAACTCGATACGAAAGTCGTAGTCCTCTCGGTCGCCGCGTTCCGTGGTGTAGGCGAAGCTCCAGTGATCGCCATAGGGAAGCGCTTCCCATGAGGCCGGAAGTACGAATGGGTTGGGCGAAATGGCAGATGTCATGGTTCAATCTCCTCTGTTGTTTGTGCTTGCCGTTAAAGCGTGAACCGGCGCGCCCGCAACACGGCTTCGCGGGGAACCGTTCGTAGCGTAGCGAGAATGGGCGGAAGCTGTTTGCGGGCCTGAGCGGCGGTTTTCGCTAGGCATGCGGGACAAACAACGGCTGGAGAGTGTCAGCATATGAACCTTTCCGCCAGCCATTCGGGAAGCTGTAGGCATAGATCGTCCTTGTTGTACTCGCATTGGCTTTTCGGAATCCATATGCCTATGGCGCGCCGATGCTCATCGATTGTGCCGGAATCGAAGCAATACGCCTTGTCAGTCTCATAAAGCAGCTCTGCTGACATTTCGACGATGTCGTGGTGCTTCATACGCCATCCCCGGTCTGGCACCCGATCGGGACGTGCTCGGCGTGCGGTTCGCCGCAAATCAGGCAATCATCGTCCATCCGCAATTCCAGCGTGATCGCGTGGGAGATGTCACTCCAGTCCATGTTGTGTGGGTGTGGTGCGGTTTTGGCCTTGCGGTCGGCAAACTCCCGAATCCTCTTCAGCGCACCCTCATATCGCTGACAGTCTTGCTTCCAGCTCAGTGTCAGGCGTTTCCATGCCTCGATGAGTTCCTGCGGGGTCATGCATCCTCGCTAAATCGAGCGTGGTCGAGCAACCAGCCATAAATGGCATTTTCGAGATCAGAATATTTCCGCCAGCCAAGCCCGTGGAATCCGGTGACTCGTGGATGTTCAATGATCGACGATGCGAACTCGCGCGAAAGCTCGTCGCATATTTCTTCTCTATGTTCCGGAGTCATGATTTCCTCGCTTCGATCATGGAATCCGCAATCGCGTATGCATCCTCGGCATACCTGTCAGGATGCTGCGTGCCGTTCTGGCAATCGCGGACGTTGCTCGATACCAGCCCGGTCAGCGCTGCCGCAGCGAAGTAGTCGCGGATCGACAAACCATAGCTCGATGCAACGAGCATGTTGTATGGGCCACTCTGCTCGGCAAGCGGGAATGCGCAGCCTCCGTCATCTTTCCGGGTCATGGCTGCGTATCCAGTATCACGGGAGGATGGGACACGCCGGTCAAGCACAGGCGCACGTTGCAACCGAAAAGCAACGCAAGGCGCTCCCGGAGACTGGGCTTCCACCACGAGTAGAAAACGCCGTCACTCTTCGTGACAGGCAAGCCTTCACACGGGCCATATCGGCTCGCGTCCCAGTCGCGCGGGGCACCAAGAACCGTTGTGGTGTTGGAAGTTGGTACGGGCTTCATGACGGCGCCTTTCCGGTTAACGAGGTTTCGCTGATTTCGCATTGTTCGGTAGGCTCTTGATCCGCTCGGCAACCAGTTTGCGAATAGCTCGTTGCCCGGATAGCCAGCGGCGGACTGTTCGCGGGTTCGCCGGTAAAGCCCGCGCGAGCTTCGTCTGCCAGCGCGGGCCGTACAGGGATTCACCGATGCGGCGGAGTTCGGAAGGTGTCACGCGGCTTCTTCGCGCTTCTCAAAGGCTTCCATCGCGGCTCCAGCCGACGCGAGATCGCCGATGATTACATCAAAAGAGATTGTTCCGACGAGTGCTACGGGCCAGTAGCCACGATCTTCCTTCGCCACGGGCATGTGGGCGTAGCGGCCTTTATCATGCGGCGACTTTTGGAAGCCGCTATAGACTTCAAGAAGGCTCTCGTCGAAATTGGCAATGTAGCCCCATTCGTTGAAGAGTGAATCCGCCATGAAGCCGGAGTGATCCTGAATGTACCCGGCCTTTAGGATTCGGGCTGGCGACCCTTGCGTCTCGCGCAGCAGACAGTACCAGTCGGTAACTTTTTGCTCGCTAACGCGGAGGTCCGTGTAGGTGGCGAGCTTATCGACCTGCTCCTGTGTCGGGGGCGTTGCGTTCGTAACGACGGTCAGATCGCGGACAAGCCTCTCGGTGAGCGCGCAGTCTTTCAGCAGATCATGAAGTTCCTTGATTACCGTTGTCCCCACACCCGAGGGGTAGCTATCAAACTGTTGGTAGCCAATCTTGTCAACGCCATCCACTCTAAATCCGGTCACACCCCTTGTACCCATAAACTTCTCCGTCAATTCGCCGGGCTTGATTGCCCATGCGCGGGAGAACCATAACGAAGGGCCTTTGGCCCGTCAAGAACATTTTGGTGGGAGAATGGCGTGGTGGCGAGAAAATCCAAGAATTGCCGTAAGCTGCACTGCTATCGTCCGTCCGCATCGCCTGGCGGCTTATGCCAGCAGCATATTGACGAGGAGACGATACGACACCAACGGCGAGAGGTAGCCATATCCGTACTCCACACCGGAAGCTACAACGAGCAATATATGATCGAAGAGCCATTTATCGAAGAATGGAAGCGTGTCCGCCGCTGGTGGCACCAAGCTTGCGACGCGTATAACAATCAGCGAACACATCCTGTCCTTCACGACGAAACGGAATACGCACTGGATTGGTGCGTCGGGATCGCTCAAGAATTAATAGACGCACAGCGTGACGTGCGGGCCGGAAAACAGGGCGACACGCCGACGCGGCAATATGTTCGGGAACAATTCTGGGAGCGGTTCGAAAATATGGAGAAGGGGCTGATGAGCAACGGAATCGCTCGTGCCAAAACCTAACCTGCGTGTTTTAAAGGTGTGAATCCGAGAGCGCTGAAACTTTCTACGGGGCTACTACATCTATAAGATAGCGATATTGGGGATGCTCGCTTTTCGAGCACCCCACCAATCGCACTACATGCTTGATTTAAAGCTACTTACGGAGGCGAACGAGAAAACGCCAGGCCTTAAGCCCGTAGTCTTTTGCATAGAGATAGCGCTTGGCGCGCCAATGATAGAAACGTGGACAAAAAATCCATTGATAGCCCGGCGGAGCCGGAAACGGTACTGTACTCAAATTTGAATCCCTGTACCGACCCGATTTTTCAGCGGGGCTTGTTTTTTGGTGTCACAGTGTTAAGCTGTGTTTGTCTGACCAATAGGCAGGCCACCCCAGCAGGGTCGGTCTTAATTTCGCTGAGCTGGATTTTCCAGCGCTCGAAACCGAAAAAAAGAGCTCAAGGAAACGTGTTCAGACGTTTTTCTTGGGCTTTTTTATTCGGACAAAATCGGCGGGCCCCGATTGATGCGGCACCGACTGGCACCAGTCCGACGATCGCAGCTCCTCGGCACCGACGGAGTAATTGTAGACTTAGGCCGCAGCAATTGTGCTATCTTCCTCCTGCATTAGGGTATCTCCGGCTGAGGCCGCCGTCGCTTTAGTGGCTCTCACGTAGCCCCGGCGCGTGTCAACTAGGCGATTAGCTTTGCGCAACTTAGACAAGGCAGCTCTCGTCGTCGGCAATTTTGCCGCTACCTGATCTGAAATCTCCTCTGCTGTCCAATCCCTTTCTGGGTTTGCCTCCAGAAATTGTCCGATCTTCTCTTCGATGCTGAGGCCTTCACGATGGCGAGTTGCCGAAGGAGGCGAAGAAGGCGTCACGCCCGTTACATTGTCGAGCGATGCCTCCAAAGTCTTAAGTTCCTTTTGCAGCCCAGCCAAGCGGGCAATCTCAGCCCGCAGTTCCGTAATTCTGGTAACTGTCGCTATGAGCTCTTCACGGGTCATAGTGGAATTATAGCACAAAGTACGTTTTATAGAAATTAGCACCACCACAGGATAGCAGACACAACGCCCAGCGGTTCTGCGACACCGCACCCTAAGCCCATGTCAGACAGAGTGTTACGCAAGAGAAAATGTCTGACATATCGTTGCATTTGCATTTGTTGATGGGTTCAGTATCGACCGTTATTGGTAACGACTTGAAAACACAACAATAAACCTCATGCGCGTCCAGTGTACTATCGCAGAACTGAAATCAACGACTATGAGAAGCAGGAACCTGAGATAGAAGCTCGGTAAAAGAGTGGGGATTCTCGCGATTCCGATCACCGTTCTCCTCTGATTCCGATCAGTATTCTCCTGGTCCCGATCAGCGAGGTCGGAGCGAAGCGACGCTGGCTT
>JBEHXG010000036.1:0-51488 GCA_048498815.1 Acidobacteriota bacterium
TCTGTTCACGGCCGCCTTTTTTGCGTTGTGCAGCTTGTGCCATATATCTGCTTCCCATGTTGCATATGCTGATATCTGAAAGTCAGGCATCGAACACAGAATAGCCGTGCCCGTGCCGGGCGCGGTACGCGTCGTCTTCACGGATCGGCAGAGCCGTGGGGGTCCATAGCGAACCTGTATCCTCATCCCGCAGATAGATCGCTTCCGATTGCGGATCGCAAACCGGGTCGTTCTGCCATGTGGTCAATCTCCTCTGCTGGCTGTTGCCATGCCAGGTAAACCCGAGTCCGCTCTCTGTCACCATGCAGCCGAAATCCGGCGTCGCAATCACGTTCACCCATGGCGTGGGCGTTACCGTGCCGGGACCCAGATAGATGCAGTATTCGCGTCCATCCTGTGAAAAGCCTCCGGTGCCGTTGAAGTAATTCAGTTCCAGAAACGGCAAAGACGGTGATGGCTCCTCCACCCGCGCCATCACCGGCACGAAGGCGTTTGCGGGCGCCGCAGGTTCGCGCACTGCCGGAAGTTGCCGCTCCAGCGGCCCGCGCGCACCCGCCAGAACCGCGCGCGAACTGCTGAGGATCAGCAAACGCTGCGCATCCGAAATTACCGAAGTGTCCCGCAGAAAAACGCCACCCGGCTTATCCAGACCGACTTCCCGTGCGTGGGCATCGAGTATTCGCTGCAACTGGAAGTTCAGCGGGCGGTCATATCCCGCCGCTTCCTGATTCAGGATCACCAGGTCAGCCATGAACCCGCGCGCCCGCCAGTACGCATGCGCCCCCAGGACCTCGCGCACCAGATTCAGACCGGCCTCTTCGCGCAGAGTCACGGTTACGATCGGAAGGTCGCCGGAGATCCCGAGTGCCCAAAGATCGCGCTGACCAGGACCCGCGGGCGCCTGCCGGAATCCGAGATTTCGCAGTGGCGATGCCGGATAGATCAGATACGATGCCAGCCGCTGATAGCTATGGGCCACATTCGCGTCAATCTGCAGATGACGAAATTCCAGTTGCGCGTGAGTCCACGCCAGTTCCAGCACGCGTGTGGGAGATTCCTGATGACTGTACCGCGCCACCATCTTCATCAGTTCTTCGCGCGAAGGTGCCGCCATCGTGAGAAAGGAAAGCTCGATCCTGCTCAGCGGTTCCAGCACTTCACGGCAACGCAGCGCAGCCACAGCATCCAGCACGGCGCCGGTCGTGCCGTTGAGTTTGCGATTCAGCGCCTCGGCATCGCCAATCCGTCGTGCGCGTCCCAGAAATGTCTTGCGGCTGGTTTCGCACTCGATGTGTCCGCTCGCGCCGACAATAAGATGCGCAACCCATATGGGTGGCTCTTCGGGGGAACGCGGTCTGCGATGCGCCACTATCACGCCTTCGCCCGCCGACTCCGTCTCCACAAACAACTTGCTGAACGCCGGATGTCCGGCATCTGCCGCATGCGGTGCCATCGCAAGTTCGGCAAACGAGGTGATCTCCATCGGGCGACGACGCCGTGTATGGTTGGAAAGCGTTAGCCGCCGAACTTCCACGTCGTCGTCCGCGCTCACTGCCACCCTCAACGCCGATTCGATGCCGGAATGCGACCTTCGAAATTCCGCACGATTCGCCGAGAATGTGACGGAGCATTCGCCGTGATCGCCGCGCGCGGGCTGCCATGCAGCTGACCAGACCACAGGTGAGGGCCTCTCGCGCAGGAAGACAAACGTGCCTTGCGAATCGAGAGAGGCATCCGCGCGCCAGCGAGTCACATCGTTACCCTTCCAGCGGCTGTAGCCCGATCCGGAGTTCGTCATCATCACGGAATAGCGACCGTTGCCGAGCAGCAGCGTCTGTGGCAACACAGTGACTGGCGGAAGCGTACGTTCCGCTGGCGGCTCGTCGATCTGAGTCGGGGCCAGTGGCGCCGGCGCGCGCTCGTGAACTCTCAGGCGAGCGAGCGGGATGCGTTCGAATAAGAGCGACTCCACTGCGCGAATCCGGGGATCGCTGTGAAATCGACGACGCAGAATATTTCCGTTCAGCACGTTATTCAGTGCCGCCAGTGACATCCCCTGGTGATGCGCCATATAGGCGTATATGGTGATGCCCTTCTCACCTTCACGTGAAGAACTGCGCGAGTAATCGATGGCCTCATAAAAGCCCATCGGGCCTTTCATACCCCGGCCTTCCAGACGGCGCAGATTATTGACGCCGGCCCGCACATCCACCATCAGCGCCAGCATCGTTGAGTAGGGCGAGATCACCAGGCGATCGTCAGCGTCCGGATTCTGCGCCAGGCCCTGCACGCCGAATGCGCGGTACTGATACGTCTGCCGGTTATCGAGCGCGCTGTAGGCGGATTCGGAGAGCCCCCACGGCACGCCATTTCGGTCGCCGAACGCGATCTGCCCCTTTACCGCATTGCTGCAGGCGAGATCAAGCTGCGAGTTCTCGTAGCTGTTGGTGAACATCAGCGGCATCAGGAACTCGAACATGGTGCCACTCCAGGAAAGCAACTGCCGGCCCTGTGGCTCAGTTCGCATCGGCCGTCCCAGCGCGAACCAGTGTTCGAGTGGCACATCTCCCTTGGCGATCGAAACGAAGCTCGCAAGACGCGCTTCGCTGGCCAGCAGGTCGTAATGACTGGTCAGTGCGCGCGGACCGTTCGCGATGTATCCAACTGCGAAGTGTCTCCGGTCTTCATCGTAGAGACTGCGCATGTTCATCGCATCGGCGAAATGCCTGATGGAATCCTGCAGAGTGTCCAGGCGTGCCATCGCCGCTGCGGCGTTCTTTTCCGCTTCTTCCACTTCCTGGGCAAGCTGTGAAAGCCACGCCGTGGTCTCCGGCGACATCTCCGGCGATCTGGGGCGATCGAGAATCGCGCGTAATGCCGGTATTCCTGCCGCAAGCGCGCGCAGTGAAGGCATCGCGCTAAGCACTTCGCGGCGGAGGTCGGGCACGTCGCGGCCGAAATCGAGGAGCCATGCGTCAGCCGGGCGCGACAGCGTTTCTACCCACTTCAGATGTGTGTCAACGAGTTCGGCCCACGCGGTCACCTCATCGGCGAAACGCGCGGCCCAATAGCCGGCGCCATTGTCCGATCCCGAGCTCCATCTGGCGGCATCGCGGAAAGGCTGTGCGGAGTGGGAGACCAGACGCAACCGCACGATGAGTTCGTGGTCGCGAAGTTCAGCCCGCAGCAGCCTCGAGGCGGCGCGGCAGGGCACGCTCAAGTACGGATCTTCGCCTGCCGTTTCCGTGACCAGGCCCAGGGTATGAAGCAATCCGGATAAACAGCGCCGGTCGAGCAACGGTGCATCCACAATCTCTCCCACGGCCCGATCCATCACCCACAGACAAGCCAGAAAATTTCCGCTATCTGCGGTGGAGATGTAGTGCGGATTCAGCGGCTGCAGCGAATGTATGTCGTACCAGTTGTAAAGGTGGCCGTCCTGCCGTTCCAGCTTATCCAGCGTTGAGAAGGTGTCGAGGCATCGCGCCGTAAATCGGATTGGCGTGAGCCAGCCGAAATCCAGGGCCGTCAGTGCCGAGGTCAGCCATAGCCCGATATTCGTGGGAGACGTTCGCGGCGCAACTTCGATTCTGAGTGCGAGCTGCGTGTTGTCCGGTGGCAGCCAGTTATTTTCCTCGCTCACCAGATCGTCGAAGAACCGCCAGCCGAGCCTTGCCGCCTGCACCAGATACTCGCGGTCATTGTCCGTGACGCTTCCGGAGCGGGGCCCTTTGGCCGTTCTGTTGAGCCAGAGCAGTAACAGCGGCGACGCCATCCAGAGCAGCAGAAACGGAGCGGTGGCAGCGAGCCGCCCCCAGTGATGCAGCATGGGCATCATGACCGCCGAGACCCCGGCGATGATGTACATCTGCTGCCGCGCCAGGTTGCCGTGGATATGCGCGGTGCGTCCGGCCGCTTCCGCCGTCACCCACTCCAGCATGTGGCGATGACTTACGCGACTCCGATAGAACACCCGTGCGATCGCGTCAACCGCCAGCCATGCCTGATGCGGCAGGAACGCAGTCATGACGGCGGAGCGAATCAGCTCATCCATCGCGCCCTGCCTGCCGTGAACGCTTCCCTCCAAATGGCGCGCCCAGCGATCAAGGAGGGGCGCGAGCGCCGGAATTGCGATGGCGAGAGCCACCACCACACTCCACACAGTAGGCGCTACCGAGACTATCCAGCCGAACAGCAGCAATAGCAGCGAAGCGACCGGAACCAGGCTACGGCGCAGATTATCGAAAATCTTCCAGCGGCTGACGGCGCCCAGTGGATTCGGAATCGGCCCGTTCGGGCCCGGAACGTTTGCGAATAGCCATGGCGCAATCTGCCAGTCGCCGCGAATCCACCGGTGCTGACGTCTGCTGAACGCCGGGTAATCGAGCGGAATGCTCTCGAGCAGTTCGATGTCGGTGGCCAGGCCTACGCCCGCATGCGCGCCCTCAATCAGGTCATGGCTGAGTAGCGTCTCTTCTGGGAAGCGTCCACCGAGGATCGTTTCAAAGGCTGCAACTTCATAGATCGCCTTACCGTGATAGGAGCCTTCGTTGAAGTAGTCCTGCTGAATATCCGATACGGAACGGCAATAGGGATCGAGCCCGGTGGTATCCGCGAAAGCGCGAGTAAATCGCGTTGCCGTCGCGCCGGGAAGCGCAATCGCGACTCTTGGCTGAATGATGGTATAGCCGCTCGTTCGGACCTTGGCGGTCTGGTCCACACGCACGCGATTGCAGGGATGCGCGATAGTCTCAACGAGCCGCCTGCCGCTGCTGGGTGGCAGAGCCGTGTCAGCGTCGAGCGTAATCACGTAATGGATCTCGCGCGGGAGTTGGCCTTCGATCAGGATTTCCGAAGAGCCGTGGCCTGTCAGGAAGCGATTCAGGTCTTCAATCTTGCCGCGCTTGCGCTCGCGCCCAATCCAGTTCTGCTCGCCTTCGGAATACTGCCGATCCCTGTGGAATAGTGCAAAGCTCCCGCCAGGATAGCGCTGATTCAGCTCTGCGATTCCCGAACAAACCGTTTCGACGAGCGCCGCGTCACCGGGCTGATGCTGTTCGGGTGCATCCAGAAAATCGGCGAAAAGCGCGAACCACATATTGCGGTCGCGATTGCCCAGGTAACGCACTTCCAGCTTTTCCAGTTCACTGCGCGATGAAGCTTCATCGACAAGCATCATCGGAACAACCACGAGCGTGGCGCAGTTATCCGGAATTCCGTTTTCGTAATCCATCCGCGGCAGTCGCGATGGAGGAAACGTAGCAATGATCAGCGCGTGAACGATCTGGATTGCCAGTTCGCTCAGTGGAAACAAAGCCAGCGCGCCCAGAATCGACAGCAGCAGAATACCGGCGACACCCGCCCTATATGCGATTTCCAGCGTGATTGTTTCAAAGCCGGCAATTAGCAGCGCCAGCATCAGCATGTACAGGAAGACCGGACTCCTGCGAATTGCGCGAACCGTTCGAACCCGCATCGGCAACCGCGCGCCCGACCTGCGTTCGAGTTCTTCGATGCCGCCGGAAACGAGGAACCACGGGACCTGCCTCCGGTCCTGATCGGTTTGTTCTTCGGCAAGAGCTACCGCTAGCCGCGCGATCTCCTGTTCACTCTTATCGCTCCAGCGTGCGATTCGTTCCACCGCCTGCCGGCACCGGTCCCGCGTTTCGAAGTCGCTAGCCGCGTAAACGCCAGTCGGATCGTGACGGAGCTCGGCGTCTACAACGCTGATCTTCTCGAAGACCTTCCGAATATCCAGGCGCCCCAAAGCCCTAAGGCTGCCGAATGCGCGCGACGCCGCGCGCGAACGCGTGGCCTCCTGCGCATTCTCCGCCCGAACGATCTCCGTCAGTGTCTGCCCGTTGTGTTCGGCCTGCGTCTGGAACGCCGGGAAAACGTCCTCGTCTCCCTGCAGCAGCTCCGTCATGGCTGCGAGAAATGCGCCTTTGGTCGCGTAAGGCTCGTTCGCCATCAGTGGCAGAATCCTGCGTGGTCCGTCGACGTCTTTCCGGGAAGCGGTTATTAAACGGTCCGCCCACAGGTAAGCGGCTTCTCTGTGCTGCTGGACTCTTGCTGAATCCGCCGCAAGTCGCGCTAACTCTTCAAGGAGCGCCAGTCGCAACATGAGCGCGAAGCTCCAAAGCTCCGCCGTCGAAAGAGTGCGTACCGTCTGAAATTCGCGGAGCGCCTCGTCAATCGCCTCGGCCGTTACTTCGTGATCGTGATGCAGCAGCAGTCCATGTGCGAGCGCGTGGACCTGCGCGAAATTGGCTCGCCGGTCGGCTTTGCGTCCGCTGCCCTCAAGGCCGCGTCGCATTTCTTCCACTTCATTGCGAACCAGATATCCGTTTTCGAGAATCCAGTTGGCGGAAGGCCCTGCAACGTGGCCAAGCACCGTACTTGCTGCAAGATCTCCCACCGCATCCTCAAAACTGGAACCGAGCGCCTGCAGGCTCCGCTCCGTGAGATGTACCGGAGAGTTGACAATCGGGTGCTCGCTTCGCGCGGCCTGATGCGCCCATTCGAGACTGCGATCATCGAAAGGAAGTGGCTCCGTGGGATTACGGAATACCTCGGGCAACAGGAACAGCCCGGAAGGCTGTTGCCTTCGGATCACGTCAAGCAGATGTTGAGATTCCGCGGGCGCGGTTTCGAAAACCAGCAGCCGCTCGCCAGGCAGACGCAGTTCCGCGTAGTGCTTCAGTTTTGGCGGGGCGTCCGGATGCTGATCCGATAGGTTGGTCCTGACGCCCGATTTCCCAACGCGCACAGCGGCGAGCTCACTTCCGGAATCGGAAGTGGAGAAAAAGGCCAGAACATATCTTGATTTGCGCGAAGAGTGAGAAGTGGTTTTTCCGTCAGCCGTCACTCAGCGCCTCGGACGGCTTTCGCACACAGGGCCAGCACGAACAACGTTCCGAACAGACTTGACGCCAGAACACTGCCAAGAGCACCGCTTGCCGTTGAGGTCACTGCGAAGATGATCATCCATCCGGTCATATGTTTTGGCTCCTTGATTCAGTGACGAAATTTCCGGCGGTTGCGCCGCTATCCTGACAATCGATGCAGTACTTCGCCCATGGAAGCGCGGCCAGTCGCCGCTCACCAATCGGTTCGTGGCATGCTGCACACATTCCGAACGTCGAAGTCTCGACACGGCGAAGCGCTTCAGAGATCAGTGGATGGTCTCCAACTTGTTGCTGCTTCGCAAGGAGTGCGCTCCTGCAGGTCTGAATCATCATCGATTTCAGAAGGTGTTAAAGCACGTGGCGGGCCAATTTCCAGTGTGTAAAATCTGCCACCATGGCCGTCTCCGTGCATCGATAACGGGCGCAAAGGAGAACCTGCCGTGAAACAGAGCACAAAAGACCGATTCGAAGGCAAGGCCCACGAAGCAAAAGGGGCGGTGAAAGAGAAGACGGGACAGATGACCGGCAATCGTGACCTGCAGGATCGGGGGCACGATGAAAAAATCGCAGGTAAGATCCAGTCGAAGGTCGGTCAGACGGAACACGCGCTGGAACGGTAAAGCTGTACAGAAGCATTAGTCCTTTCGGCAGCCGGTCAGCCTTGAGCAGATCGGCTGCTTTTTTTATGCGGCGCGGGTTATTCTGGACGGTAATGGAATATCAAATCCTTGGTTCAAGCGGTCTGGAAGTTTCCGTTCTTTGTTACGGCACGATGACACTCGGCGGCGAAGGACGTTTCGCCGCGATGGGCAACGTTCAGGTAGAGGAGGCGAAGAAGCACGTCGATATCTGTCTGGATGCCGGCGTCAATTTCTTCGATACCGCCGATATTTACTCAAACGGGAAGTCCGAAGAAGTACTCGGCGAAGCGCTTGGTTCGCGGCGCCGGGATATCGTGCTTGCCACCAAGGGCTACAACCGCCTGGGGCCGGGTACGAACAAGGCAGGGCTATCGCGCCGTCAGCTGATGGAAGCCTGCGAAGCGAGTTTGCGGCGACTGAAGACCGATTACATCGATCTTTATCAATCCCACACCTTCGACTCATTGACACCTGTTGAGGAGACGATGCGGACGTTTGAGGACCTGATCCGGCAGGGCAAAATCCGTTACGCGGGTTGTTCGAATCACTCCGGGTGGCAGTTGATGAAGACTCATGCCGCGGCCGACCGGCTCGGCAGTTCGCGATATGTGTCTCAGCAGATCAATTATTCCCTTCTGGCACGTGAGGCCGAGTACGATCTTGTTGGTGTTGGTCTGGATCAGAAGACCGGGATCATGGTGTGGAGTCCATTGCAGGCCGGGTTGCTGTCAGGCAAATTCCGGCGCGGACAGGAGCGGCCTTCGCAGTCTCGGCTCAATACGCTTGACCTTCCGGGCGCCATCGATTTCGAACGCCTTTACCGGATCGTTGACGTCCTGGATGCGATCGCGAAAGAGCGTAACGTTTCGGTTGCGCAGGTAGCTCTGAACTGGCTTATTCGTAAGCCTTGCGTGGATACGGTGATTGTCGGCTCGCGCAACGAATCTCAGCTTCGGGACAACCTGGCGGCGGCTTCATTCTCGCTCAGCGATGCCGAAGTCACCCGGCTTGACGAGGTCAGCGCGCTCCCGCTGCCTTATCCGTACTGGCACCAGCAAAAGTTCGGTACCGAGCGGAACCCGGCTCTACCCCACGTTCGCTGAGGGCGGCTTCGCGGAAGGTTTTTTGCGGCACAGTCTTCGGCCGAGAATGATGATGCCCGCAATCAGAACCACTTCCGCCGTCCATATCGCCCACTCAGCAGGGTGAAGGGTGCGGGTGATGAAGGGATCTGTCAGCATCATCTCGCCGCCCACCTGGCCGAGGATGGCGGCGCCGAGGTAGACGATGATCGGGTAACGATCCATCAGGGTCGCGATCATCGTGCTCGCGAATACTACGAAGGGAATACTGAGCAGTAGTCCGAAGATGATCAGCCCCCAGCTACCCCGGGCTGCTCCGGCAACCGCAAGAATATTGTCGATCGACATGGTGATGTCTGCGAAGACAATCATCCAGATGGCTCGCAGCAGATTGCCACTGGCGGCGACTTCATCCGGTTCGGAGCCGGCATCGGCCAGGACTTTGACGGCCAGCCACGCGACCAACGCTCCTCCGATGAGCTTCAGGAACTCAATCGTCAAAATCTGAGCCGCGACAAATGTAGCAGCGACTCGCAGGATGACGGCGGCGGCGGCGCCGGTCATGATCGCGATGCGGCGCTGTTTCGCAGGGAGCGCCCGGACCGCCATCGCGATCACGAGGGCGTTATCACCGCCCAGGGTGAGATCGATCAGGACGATCTTGAGACCGCCCACCAGAAACGGAGCCAGCGCAGGCACCGTTACTGCACCAGCTTCAGAATCATGCCGGTGTCAGTGCCGATCCAGACGTGTTTGGCATCGGGTCCGGTAATCAGGGCACTGTGGGCAACAGCGCGATAATCAACCGTCATCTCGGTCCAGTTCTGCAGGTCGTCGCTCATCAGGACTTTCAACTTACCCGGAATCGGGCTCCGGTAGACCTTACCCACTGTTTCATACCCTGCCAGGTAGGCGCGCGGCGAGTTGTCGAAAAGGCGAATATCCGTGATCGCTCGATCCTTTGCCCGGTAGGCGAGCTCGTTCTTCCCGTTCGTAAGGTTCATGCGGTAAACCTCACTTGGGTAGTCGAACTGATCCTTGAACTCAATCAGCCCAAGTCCTTCATTCTGTGGGGAAAGACTGATTCTGGTAATCTGGCCAAAAAGGGATGCTTCCACCTGAGACCATGCCTCTCCGCCCGATCGCGTCTGGAGCAGGATGGAGAGGTGGGGAACCTGGGTTCGCTTCTCACGCTCGGGTTCCATCCAGCCAGGACCGCCTGCAGTGGGAGGCACGTTCCAGCCGGAGATGATTCCTTTCAATCCACTGAACGCGATCTCGCCATAGGTGGTATAAACCGGATCGCCGGGAGCGGAACTGGCAATCGCCAGCGGAGTCCAGGTTACTCCGCCATCTTTCGTTTCATAGACGTGCTTTTCGCGTCCGGCGGCGAAGCCGTGTTGATGATCGAGGAACCAGATCCGGAGGATGTTGCCGGGCGAAGATTTCAGTTTGACCCAGTTGCGGCCCGCTTCGGAAGAAGTCCAGATCCCCGTGTCGGTTACCATCCAGCCGGTAGCGTCCGGGAGAAAGAACAAGGATAGACATGTCTCTTTCGCCGGTACTTCGCTCCAGTTTTCACCGCCGTCGCTGGTCAGGAGTAATAGAGACTTTACGTGATCCTTACGATCCGTGGAGAAACCACAGGCGATTCCGTGTTTCTCATCGGGGAACGAGAAATCGTTTAAGGTTAGTGTGCTATCTACTTGACGGTAACGGTATTGGATGTCCCAGCGCTCCTCGGAAAAAGCGCAAATCGGAACCAGCAGAGATGCTGCGGCGATGGTGCCGGCAAATTTTGAAAAACGAAAAAACAAACCCAATTTTCAGACTCCGACCCGCGCGGGCTGGGGACGGACGGGTCCCGCGCTCAGAACCAGATCCGCGTGCCGGACCGATTCGATCGCCTCGGGCGACATGCGCGCCAGCGCGATGGCGCAACCCACCTGCTCTCCGAGAGTGGTCAACACTTCCATCTCGCCGCCGGTATGCTGATGGGCAGCGCGATGCTGTACGTTGATGACGCCCACCACCCGGTTCCGGGCAATTACCGGCGCCGAGAGGAAGGCCTCGAAACTATCTTCAGGAAGCTCGCCGAAGTACTTGAATCTGGGGTCTTTATACGCTTCACGAGAGATGGCCAGAAGACGTCGTTCACGGGCTACCCAACCAGTTAGACCTTCGTTCAGTTTGAGCCGGACCTTTCCGATTTCCGCCTCATGGTGCGTGTTGGAGGCGCAGAGTACAAGGTCTTCGCCATCGGTCAGGTAGACGAGACAGGAGTCACACTGGGTGAATTCCACGACCAGGGAAACGATTCCCTGCAGAACCTCAAACAGGCTCATCTCGCGGACCATGAAGCGGCTCACTCGTTGAAAGAGACGTAGCTGCTGCTCAATGCGCTCCAGCCGCTCTTCGACATTTTTTGCCTTCGACACGGTTTCATTATAGTCTGGACTTTTGCCGGTGGAATGGCTAAGTCCCTTTTTCTTCATGAAAACTTTGGTTGGAACGGATCGCTCGGGGTTGGCCTGAGATGAATCCCGTGATCCGGTGGCCGGATGCAGGACTACCGCTCGAGATCTGCTGCGCGACCGGTGTGCTGAGCCAACTCGAGATGGCGGCTGTAGATGGCCTGCTGGCGATGCCCCGGGTTGGACTGGGGGTCGGCGGGCTGTTGCTGGGGCGGCGATCCAGCGGGCGGGTCGGGATTTTGCGCACGGTGGAGGTTTCCTGCTCCCATGCCGCCGGTCCGGGGTTTGGGTTGACGGCCGAGGAACTGGCGAGCGTCGTGGCCAGACTGCCGGAGCTTTGCGGCACCCTCGAGGTGGTGGGGTGGTACTGCTCGAAGACGGGCGGACAGGCCGGGTTGAGTGAGGGGGAGCGGGCACTGTTTGAGTCGCTGTGTCCCGGTGAGTGGCAGGCGGGGCTGATGATCTGGCCGAGCCGGACTCAGCCGACGGTCGGTGCGTTTGGGTTCCGGGGGAAGGATGGGTTTGTGGTCGGGGCACGCCATGAACTGGCCTGGCAGGAACTGGCCCCGTTTGAATTCCTGGAACTGGCTGTCGAGCCGGGACCTGAACTTGCGCCGGAACCAATTGCGCAGCCTGAACTCGCGCCTGAACCAACGCCGGACGAACCAGGCGTTCCCGTCTATGCGGCGCCGCCGGAGCGGCCGGGCAGGAAAAGCGGGGCACTCCGGATTCTGACTGCGACTGCGCTGTTGATCGTCGCGGCTACCGTACTCGGGGCGGCGGCGTTCTTTACGCGCGACTATTGGCGTCCGGCTGCAGCTCTGGACTTAATTGCAGCGCCTGGGCCCTCGGGGCGTGTGCTGTTCCTCTGGAATGTGGAAGCGATTGAGCCTGAGCGGGATCATGCGACGCTGATCGTGGATGACGGGGCCGGGGTGTTGCATACTGCGGTGCTGAACAGGAAAGCGTTATGGTCGGGGTGGATGGTGTATGAGTGTCGGCCGGGGAAGGTCATTGCGACATTGATCGCGGGGCCGGTGATGGAGACTGCGACCGTGAGGCTAAGCCCGCCCCAGCAGATGGTCGCCGATCCCCGCTGACTGCGGCGCTCCCCGCACTGATCTGCGATGGATGCGAAAATGGCGTGCTGATGCCCTTTTCGTCCAGACGGTCTCCGCGCGTTTCTCTCCTTCATCTGCTTTTTCTGGCCGCCGCTGCGGCGCAACAGGCCTCTTCTCTCCATCTTTCGGACTACGTGGGGACCTACGCAGACTCCCCCGGCCACACTTTGGAAATTGTGGAAGGCGTCGGTCTCTTTGCCGTCGTCGATGAAGGCCAGTATCCGTTGCGACCTTCGGGAGTGGACCGCTTCGCCACGATCTCCGGTCAAACAGTGGTGTTTCCCCGCGATGTCGGCGGGAAGGTAACCGGATACGAACAGGACGGCAAGTTCCATCCGCGTGTCTCCGTTAAGGTGACGCCGGAATCCGCGGCGCTGGCCTACCCCCGTCCTAAAGGCCAGGACAAGGGTTACCACTATCGTCCGCCTGCTGACCTGCATGACGGCATTGCTGTCGGCGATATCCGCCGTTCCGCCCTCAGCGTTGCTACTGCCGAGGCGATTGTGCAGGGCGTTCTGGACGGTAGCTACAAAGATGTCCACAGTGTTCTGCTCTATCAGCGCGGCAAGCTGGTGATGGAGGAGTATTTCTATGGCTACGGGGTGCAGCGCCGGCATCAATTGCGATCCGCGACCAAGTCCCTTGTGAGTACGCTTGCCGGAATCGCGATCGCACAAGGCGCGATTTCCAGTGTTGATGAGCGGGTGGTGCCGCGGATGAAGTACGCATCCTATGCGAACCCCGATCCGCGCAAGGCCGGCATAACGCTCGATAATTTCCTCTCCATGAGTCCAGGGCTCGACTGCAACGATCACAGCTCAACGTCGCCCGGGCGCGAAACCGTGATTGACGAGGCGCCCGACTGGGTAAAGGCTACACTCGATCTTCCAATGATCGGCGATCCGGGGAAGCAGGCCTATTACTGTTCGGGCGGTGTGTCGGTGGTTGGGCGTCTCATCGAGAATGCGGTACATATGCCACTGCCCGAATTTGCCCGGAAGAACCTGTTTGAGCCACTTGGGATTTCGCGAGCGGATTGGGTCTGGAATTACGATCTGACGAACGCGGACAAGGAATACTCTCAGATTCACCTGCGGTCGCGCGACATGCTCAAGCTGGGTATTCTCTACGCGGACGGGGGCCGCTGGCACGGACGGCAGGTGATTCCGTCCGCCTGGGCGAAGACTGTGGTTGCGGAACACAGCCACGTGGACAACACCAGCTACGGCTACTTCTGGTGGCGTCCCTGGATGGACGTTGCGATGCCCGACGGTGCCCGGCGCGTGGATATTGTGGCCGCTCAGGGTAATGGCGGGCAAAAGATCTATCTCGTGCCGCAATACGATCTGGTGGCTGTGTTTACGGCGGGTGGATACAACGCGGAGTCCACGCCTCCGAATACGGTGATGGCAAAGGTGATTTTGCCGCAGTTGATAAGAGCGTACGCCAGGAGTGCCGCGCCAGAGAGGTGATCGTTATGCAGGGGCGGTTCCCGATTCCGGCCGTACGTGTCGATACGTCTGCACGTTTCGGTCACGACTGTTCGCGCCGATTCAGCTAAGACGGCTCTGAACGGACTAATTTCGCGCCAGGGGCGACGGCGCTATTGGCAGCTTCGGCAGTGTGTCGGTCGCCTTTTCGAGCTCCAAATCGTCTATCAGGATGGAGGGGGAGACGACCGTTACGTCAGCGCTGCCGCCTTCTACGTAATCGAGCGTGGCTGCGTCGTCGCCCGCCAGGAGGATGTCCTTCAGCGAGCGAGCGTTTACGCTTCGCAGGCGCACGCCACGAATCATCTGCTCGCGTCCGTCGGGATAGACGCGATAGATGTAAAGCGGGTTGGCAACCTGACCGGCGCCTCCCCCGGTCAACGGGAAGTCAAGCTTGCGAATTACGATTCCGTAGGCCAGGCCCCGCTGCCTGCAGAGATCGATCAGGTTCTGACGCATCGTCGCCAGCGGCGTTTTCTCCGTTGTCGTGACGATCAGGTTCGTCGGGCCAGGCGAGTCACCGACAACTGCTCTTCCGTTCGACGTGGCGAAACCCTGCATCGGCAGACGGGTGCGGAAGAAGTCTTTCAACACTCCCTTTTCCACGAGCGAAATCGGCTTTGACGGTACGCCTTCGTCATCCACTTCCGTATGGCCGAAATACGGCAGTGTGGGGTCGTCGATCACGTTGAACAGGTCCGGCATGATGCGGACGCCGCGGCGCCCTTCAAGTTCGGTTTGTCCTCCACGCCCACCGGCGCCACCGCGGCCGGGAGGGCCTCCGCGCCCTCCGCGTCCGCCGGTAACCGGGCGGGTCTGGTGGAGATTGCGCGCGAGAAGTTCCGCCATGAGCTGCGGCGCGGCTTGTCCTTCAAAGAGGATGGGGCCGGAGTACGGCTCGCCAATCGGCGCGGCGGCGAGATTCGTGAGCTGCGTTCCGAGGCTCCGCGCGGCGGCGGCCAGGATTTCTTCCGACGGGAACCGGGCGATGTCCTGCGTGTAGAAGGAGGTGAAGTCCCGGAGGGACATGCCGTCGGGTGCCTGTGCGGCGGCTCTGATCTGGACCCAGCCATCGTTCTGACTCTGGCGGATGCGGGTGCCTTCGCTGTTGATGTAACGGTGGAGTCCGCCGGTCACGTTATAGCCGACGACGGAGTCGCGCACGTTCGGGAACCCGCTGAAGACCGCGGAGACGCGTTTGATGCGGTCGTTCCACGGCGCGGGGTTGAAGGCGAGCGGCGGGTGGTCTTCCACCAGGGTGAAGGGCTCGGCGGGGGCGAAATCGGGAAGTTGCGCGCCGAGGTTCATGCTGCTTTGGGCGGCGCGTTTCTGGGCGATGGACTGCACGGCGCCCTTGTATGCCGAATCGGTTTCGAGCCAGAGATATTGGCGGATGACGAGGGGATCGTCGTCGAGCGGGAAACCGGAGAGGTTGTAGGAGGCGCCGCGTCCCCGGCCGCCGGCGGAGTTGGTGTTGTCGAACTGGTAATCGCCGACGCGAACCTGCACCGAAGGGCGGCGGGTGCGGCTGGGGGTGGCGGCGGTGATGCCGCCAAGGGAGGCGGAAGCGGACCAGGCTTGAACGTCGTCGATTGTGTAGGAGATGAAGTAGGGTGTATCGAGCTGGCGCAGGGAGAGAGTCATCGAGCGGGTGAGCTCGGCCTGCATGGCGTCAAAAACGGGGTCGGCTGCGCGGAGGGGCGCGATGGCGAGGATGAGGGCCGCGAGTGTGGGAGTGATCCTTGTTTTCATGGCCTTCATTTGACGATTCAGTATACGCCTGGGTCTTATGCACGGGGCGGTTTTTGCCGATAAGTTTGCAAACAGTGAAGATCGCGCTCGGTGTTCTTATCTTTGCGGGTTTAGCGGTGGGTCAGACCTGGAGTATCTCCACGTTTGCGGGCGGGGGACTGCCAGTGAATGTGGCGGCGACGAGCTCGAGTCTGGCGGGTCCGCAGGCCGCGATGGCCGTGGATACGGTGGGAAATCTGTATTTCGCAGATGGAAATACGGTGCTGCGGCTGGATATTTCCACCGGGATGTTGAGCCTGGTGGCGGGGAATGGAACCGCGGGGTATTCGGGCGATGGCGGGTTGGCGACCGCGGCGCAGCTGAACGATCCGCGTGGCGTGGCGGTGGATGCTGCAGGGAACGTGTATGTGGCTTCGTTTGCGGATCACGTGATTCGTAAGGTTTCCGGTGGGGTGATTTCCACTATTGCGGGCAACGGGAGTGCGGGGTATTCGGGCGATGGCGGGTTGGCCACCGGGGCGGCGCTGAATGGTCCTTATGGGATTGCGGTGGATACTTCCGGGAACGTGTTCATTGCGGATTCGGGGAATAGCCGCGTTCGCGAGATTTCGGGCGGAGTGATTTCTACCGTCGCCGGCACGGGCCTGCCGGGGTTCAGCGGGGACGGGGCCGCGGCAACGAGCGCACAGTTGCTGGCTCCCGACAGTGTTGCCGTGGATGGCGCGGGAAACCTCTTTATTGGAGATTATTTCGGGAATCGGATTCGGAAGGTCTCGGGCGGATCGATTTCTACGGTCGCAGGCACCGGACTGGCGGGCTTCAGCGGCGATGGCGGCGCGGCTTCGAGCGCGCAGGTGAATACTCCGTTTGGGGTCGCCGTGGATGCCGCCGGGAATTTGTATATTGCTGACTACTTCAATAACCGGATTCGTGCGGTCTCCGGTGGAGTGATTTCCACGGTAGCAGGCAGTGGCGCGGGCGGGTTTGGTGGCGACAAGGGACTGGCTTCGAAGGCGCAGATTCGCGGGCCGCTCGCGATTGCAGTGGATGGGGCGGGGAATGTCTACTTCGCGGATAGCGGGAATAATCGGATTCGTCGGATTGCCGGCGGGTTGATTGACACCGTGGCCGGCAATGGTTCGGCCGGCTTTAGCGGCGATGGCGGCACGGCCGCCGGAGCGCAATTGAATCGGCCTTCGGGACTGGCGCTGGATGCCGCCGGCGCCCTGTATATCTCGGACATGCGGAATAACCGGGTTCGCAAGGTTACATCCGGAACGATTTCGAGCGCGGCGGGAAACGGATCCGCCGGATTCAGCGGCGATGGGGCAGCGGCGAGCCTGGCTCAACTGAGTCAGCCTGCCGGCGTGGCGCTCGATGCTTCGGGAAATATCTTTATTGCGGACTCCGGGAATAATCGAATTCGCAGGGTCACCAGCGGCGCCATTAATACGTTCGCGAATGGCCTCGGTGGGCCGATGGGTGTGGCTTTGGATAGCTCGGGGAATGTTTATGTGGCGGATGCGGGGAATAACCTGGTTCGCAAGGTCTCCGGTAACGCAGTGAGCACGGTTGCAGGCACCGGCATTCCCGGGTTCAGCGGCGATGGTGGCCCGGCATTGAGCGCGCAGCTGAGTTCGCCTGGCGCGGTGGCTCTGGATTCCAGCGGGAACCTATATATCGCGGACACCGGGAACAATCGCGTGCGCAGGATATCCAATGGGATGATCTCGACGATCGCGGGACTGGGACCGGCGGGGTTTGGGGGCGATGGTGGCGCGCCGTTATCGGCGCAGCTGAGTGGGCCGGCTGGAATTTCGGTGAATGCTGCGGGTGCGATTTTGATTGCCGATACCGGGAATGACCGTGTGCGGCGGATTGCTGGTGGAACGATTTCCACGATTGCGGGCGGGGGCCGGTCGCTCGGCGATGGCGGCCTGGCTACCGCGGCGACTTTGTCTGCGCCGCAGGGTCTGACCAGCGATTCGGTGGGCAATATATATGTAGCGGATTCGGGGAACAATCGGATTCGGATGCTGAGTCCTGTGGCGCTGGCGGTTTCGGGCCCTCCTTCGTTGCCGGGCGGCGTTGTCGGGGCTGCCTATACTGGAGCTTCGATGACTGCGACAGGAGGCGCCGGTGGATACTCCTGGACTGCGACCGGGCTGCCGAAAGGGCTGACCCTGAGTGCCGGCGGAGCGCTGGCGGGAACTCCCACAGCGGCAGGGAATTCATCGGCTCATTTCACGGTGAAGGACTCGGCGAATGCTTCGGCGTCGGTGACGCTTTCCCTCGCCGTCACGTTGCCGGTGCCGACGATTGTGTCGACGAGCCCGTCGTCGGCAGTAGCTTATAGCGGTGCGTTGAAACTGACGATTACAGGGACCGGGTTCGTGTCGCCCGCGACTGTGCAGTTCGACGGGAATTCGCTCAGCGCGACGGTGTCGAACAGCACGACGATTACGGTGCAGATCCCGGCGAGCCTGATAGGCGGGGCAGGGACGTCTTCGATCACGGTTACTGCAGGCGGGGGCACGTCTGTGGCGTGCAGCTTTACCATCACGCCGCAGCCACCGGCGATTGCCGGGTTGAGTCCTTCGTCAGCCGTCGCCACCGGCACGGCGTTCACGTTGACAGTGAATGGCACGGGATTCACGCAGGCTTCGCAGGTGAATTGGAACGGATCGGCCCTGCTAACGACCTTCGTGAATGCGAATCAGCTGACGGCTTACATAACTTCGTCACTGATTGCGAGCGCGGGGAATGCCACCGTTACGGTGACAGATGGGGCGGCGACGTCGGGGTCTTCGAAACTGACAATTAACGCGGCGCCGACAGTGACGAGTCTGAATCCTTCCGCGGTGGTGGCCGGCGGTGCGGGATTTACGCTGACGGTGACGGGTACCGGATTCGCTTCGGGTGCGCAGGTACAGTGGAATGGCAATCCGCTGGTGACGACTTTCGGAACGGCTACGCAACTGACCGCGGCGGTTACGGCTTCGATGGTTGCGAGTGTTGCATCGGTGACGGTGCAGGTTAATCTGGGTGGGGCCTCTTCGAATGGAGTGACGCTGACGGTAAACGGGCCGCCTTCGATTTCCAGTCTGAGCCCTGCCAGCGCAGCGGTTGGCGGCGCTTTGACGCTCACCGTGAATGGAAGCGGATTCGTTTCGTCTTCGGTTGTGCAGTGGAACGGAACGCCGCTGAAGACGACATTCGTGAATGCGTCGCAACTGACGGCGGCGGTCACGGCCACTCAGACGGCCATAGGCGGCAGTTTTGGCGTGACGGTTGCGAATACCGGCGCTACTACCAGCGCCGTGACGTTTACCGTGGTGCCGCCCTCGATCTCGGCCGGGGGCGTGGTGCCGATTTACAGCGCTGCGCCGGTGATTCAGTCTGGATCGTGGGTCTCGATTTATGGGACGGGGCTTGCCACCTCGACCGCTGTATGGACGGGGAATTTTCCGACCACGCTGGGCGGCGTGACTGTCACGATCAATAACAAGAAAGCGTATCTGTGGGCGGTGACTCCGACGCAGATTAACCTGCAGGCTCCCGACGACACAACCACGGGATCAGTGAATGTGGCTGTGACCTCGGGCGGCAAGACGCTGACTTCAACGGTGACGCTTGCGCAGTATGGTCCTTCGCTGAGTTTATTTCCCGGGAGTTCCTATGCGTCGTGTGTGATTCTCACTTCGAATAAGAGGGGCGCCTACGGTGGCGGCACTTACGATCTGGCCGCGCCAGTGGGGAAGTTTTCGTTTGCGACCCGACCCGTGAAGGTTGGCGAGACTATTGAGTTATTCGGTGTTGGCTTCGGTCCCACGAATCCGTCTGTGGCCGCCGGGAAGGCTTTCAGCGGCGCGGCGCCCACTGCGAATCCCGTTTCCATCACGATCGGCGGAGTCGCGGCGCAGGTACTGTTCGCAGGCATCACCGGAGCCGGAATGTATCAATTCAACGTTGTGGTACCGAACGTATCTTCGGGCGATCAGGCCCTCATCGCTACGGTGAGCGGGAATTCCACACCCGCGGGCGTGATGCTTACCATCCAGTGACGTCGGCGCTAGAATCAGGGTGTCATGCGAATTTCGCGCCGCGAGGCGTTTGCCGTAATGGCATCGGCGGGCCGTTTGTTCGGGCAGAATGCGCCGGTATTCTCGGCCGACACTCGGGAGGTACCTGTCAACGTGACGGTCACCGATCACGCCGGGCACCTGGTCACGAACCTTCCGCAGAGCGCGTTCACGATCTTCGAAGACAAAGTCCAGCAACCGATCAAAGTCTTCAAGCGTGAAGACGTGCCGGTCTCGATGGGACTGGTGATCGATAACAGCGGTAGCATGCGGGGTAAGCGCGAAGCTGTGGAAGCCGCCGCGCTGGCGCTGGTCAGAGATTCGAATCCCCGCGACGAAACTTTCGTCATCAACTTCAATGACGAAGCATTTCTCGATGTGGAATTTTCCAGTGATCTGAACGCGGTGAAGAGCGGTCTTGAGCGGATCGATTCACGCGGCGGCACGGCGATGCGCGAGGCCGTGAGACTCGCGGTCGAGCATCTGCATGAGAAGGCGAAACGCGATAAGAAGGTCGTCATTCTGGTGACGGATGGAAACGATAACCAGACCGATCCGACCTACACGATCGAGAAACTGGTGCAGGTCGCGGAAAAGAATGACGTCCTTGTGTACGCAATCGGGCTGCTGAATGAGGAAGAGCGGTCCGAGGCTGCAAAAGCGAAACGCGCTCTGAATCTGCTGACTTCGCGCACGGGCGGCGAGGTTTTTTATCCGAAGGACGTGACCGAGGTGGATGCGATTGCGCATGAGGTGGCTCGCGATCTGCGCAATCAGTATTCCATCGCCTACACCCCGCTGCGAGGGGAGCTCGACGGGACGTTTCGCACTATTAAGGTTGTGGTGAAGGCGCCGGGGAATCCGACGCCGCGGGCGCGCCTGGGCTACTGGGCCACGGCCGCCGCGAAGCGCTGACGGCGCGTTTGCGCTTGTTATCCTGATGGTTAATCCCACGCAACCTGCGTTAAACCTGAAGGAGAATCACCCGCATCATGTCCGTGAAAGTTGCAATTAACGGCTTCGGGCGCATTGGCCGCAATGTGGTCCGCGCCGCTCTGAACAATCCCGAGATCGAATTCGTCGCGGTGAACGATCTGACCGACGTGAAGTCGCTCGCTCACATGACGAAGTACGACTCGCTGCTCGGTCCGCTGTCGGAGCCGGTGAGCGTGGATGGCGACACCATTGTGATTGGTTCGCGCCGCATTAAAGTTTTCGCCGAGAAGGACCCGGCCCTGATCGACTGGAGTTCGGTGGGGGCGGAGATCGTGGTGGAATCGACCGGCCGCTTTGTGGATAAGGCGAGCGCGTCGAAGCACCTGCGCGGCACGGTAAAGAAAGTAATCATTTCAGCGCCGGCGAAAGATGAAGACATCACGATCGTGCTGGGTGTGAACGACGCGTCGTACGATCCCGCGAAGCATCACGTGGTTTCAAATGCTTCGTGCACCACGAATTGCCTTGCGCCGGTGGCGAAAGCGCTGCACCAGAAGTTCGGCATCGACAAGGGTTCGATGACGACGATTCACTCGTACACTAACGATCAGAACGTTCTTGACTTTCCGCACAAGGATCTTCGCCGCGCCCGCGCCGCCGCCATCAACATGATTCCGACAACGACCGGCGCCGCCAAGGCTATCGGCCTTGTGTTGCCGGAACTGAAGGGCAAGCTGGATGGTTATTCGATGCGCGTGCCGACGCCGGACGTTTCGGTGGTGGATCTGGTCTGCATCCTGAAGACGAACACCACGGATAAGGAAGTGAACGCTGCGCTGCAGGCGGCGGCGGAAGGCGAACTGAAGGGGATCCTTGGCTACACCGAAGATCCGGTTGTCTCCAGCGACATGCTGCACAACCCGAACAGCTCGATCGTGGACGCGCAGCTCACGAAGATCATGGATGGCAACTTCCTGAAGGTCGTGGCCTGGTATGACAATGAGTGGGGCTATTCGAACCGCGTGAACGATCTGGTTCTCTTTATGGTGAAGAAGGGGCTGTAAGGCCTTTTCCAGTTGAAAATCAATGGCCCGGTCCGCAGGACATTCCTGCAGGATCGGGCCTGTTGTTTTGAAGCGCCTCTTGTTTTGAAGCAATGAAACGCGTCGTGACCGCATGAAAGCGCAGCGCAAAGTCTACCGGATTCTGAACGGCTGGCTCGGGCAGCCCTGGCGGCGGCGAATTTTGCTGATTGAAGCGGCATTCGCACTGCATCTGGCGCGAATTCTAATCCTTCTTGTTCCTTTTCCCTGGATTTCAAAACGCTTTGGAAGCATGCGCCACCCTGACCCGGAAAGCGTAAGCACCAGTGCTCCGCGGGGCAACGTCGCGGAAATCGCCTGGGCAATCGATCGCGTCGCCACCTATTCACCGCTGGAGTTGGTATGCCTTCCGCGCGCCATCGCGGCGCGTGCAATGCTGCGCCGTCGGGGAGTCCACGGCGAGATGTTCTTCGGTGCAGGACGCGGGGAGGCCGGTGGGTTCAACACCCATGCCTGGTGCGTAGCCGGTGGCCAGCAGGTTACGGGCTTTCCTGAGGCGCACGACTGCACTCCACTCGGCTTTTTCGCCTGGTGAGCTGCCGGGCTTTGCCGAGGCGTGTGACGCTCGCCCTCAGTCAGGCAATTGATGGAATCCTGATCTTCGGCTCCCCCCCCAGACTTTTGCGCGAGACCCTGTACAATGGAGCATTCCCGCCCCGTCGCGTCTAAAAACCCCGGTTGTTTGATCAAACCTGGAGAGATAAATGAGCGCTACCCCTCGGTACGCAGAAGCTGAACGCAACGATAACCATGTCCTCACCCTGGAGGAAATCGCCAACCTGACCAAAGAGGGCGGCAAGCCCGAAGAAACGCTCATGAATCTGGTGGCGCTGGTGGCAGGACGCTTCCAGACAGAAGTTTGCTCCATCTATCTGCTGGAGCCCGATCGCGCGAATCTGGTCCTGGCGGCGACGCTGGGACTAAGGCGCCAAAGCATCGGCGTTCTGCGTCTCGCTCTGCATGAAGGCCTGACCGGCCTCGTTGCCGAAGAGGTAAAGCCAGTGGCAGTGGAACGGGTGTTGACGCATCCGCGTTATAAGTTTTTCGGTGGGTCGGGCGAAGAGTCGTATCAGTCATTCCTCGGCGTACCGATCATCGATTGCGGGGCGCTTCAGGGTGTTCTGGTCGTTCAGACGGTGGAAGCCCGGGCCTTCGGCGGCGACGAAATTCGCATGCTGGGCGAAGTTGCGGCGGAAGTCGGGCCGGTGGTCAGCGAAGCCCGCACCATCGGCCGCTTCATCGCGCCCACGCAGGAGCGTCTCTGGGCGCTGGCCCGCAACCTGGGCTGGAGCTGGGACCACGAAATCACCAGCATCTTTCGCGAACTTGACCCTGTGCGCTTCCGCGCGCTGAATCACAATCCGATTTCGCTGCTTTCGGAGATGCCGCTTGCGACCATCGAACGCCGCGCCGGCGAACTGATGCTGCACAGCCGCATCAACGATGCCTACCGCCGTCAGATGAAGTACCTGAGTGCAGATCGAACCTGGGGAGCAACCCACGCCGGCGTTCTGCGGCCGCGTCCGGTGGCGTATTTTTCCGCGGAGTTCGGCATTCACGAATCGGTGCCTATTTACTCCGGCGGCCTCGGAGTGCTCGCGGGCGATCACATCAAGAGCGCATCCGATCTCGATATCCCGCTTGTTGCCATCGGCCTGTTCTACGGCCACGGATACTTCCGGCAGCGTCTCGATTCCACCGGCTGGCAGCAGGAAGACTACCTGCCTACCGATGTGAACTCTCTGCCGATGGAACTCGCAATCGGCGCCGACGGCGCAGCGGTAGCGATCCAGGTGGATACGCGCCGCGGTCCCATTCGCGCCAAAGTCTGGAGGATGAAGGTCGGCCGCATCGATCTGCTGCTGCTCGATTCCAATGTGGAAGGCAACCTGCCCGAAGATCGCGAATTGACCTCGCAGCTTTATGGTGGCGACGGCCGGACGCGCATCCGTCAGGAACTGCTGCTCGGCGTCGGGGGTGTTCGCGCTCTGCGCGCCATGGGAATCAATCCCGGCGTTTATCACATGAACGAAGGGCACAGTGGTTTCGCGGTGCTCGAAGCGATCCGTCTGCGCATGGCCGATGAAGGAATCAACTTCTGGCAGGCGTCTCCGATCGTGGCGCGGGAAGTGGCCTTCACTACGCACACACCGGTGCCGGCGGGTCACGACCGCTTCGGCGCCGACCTGATCGATGAGCATCTTGGACCCCTGCGCGAGCACCTGGGCATTTCGCATGAGACGCTGATGGAACTGGGGGCAGAGCATTCCGGCCACCATCACGAATTCTGCATGACCGTGCTGGGGCTGAAGCTGTCGCGGCGCGCGAATGCGGTGTCATCCCTGCACGGCGAAGTTTCCCGCGCCATGTGGACAGGCCTCTTCCCGGGCCGCGCCGAAGACGACGTGCCGATCGGTCACATCACGAACGGGGTGCATGTGCCAAGCTGGCTGGCGCCTCAGATGTTCCGCCTCTACGACCGGCACCTGGGAACCGACTGGCACCGGCACTCCGGTGAATCGCGCATCTGGGAAGGTATCGAAAACATAGACGACGCCGAACTCTGGGAAACCCATCAGAGCCTGAAGGCGCGCATGCTCGACTTCATCCGCCGCCGCGCCATCGAGCAGGCTGCGCCGCGCCATGAATCAGCGTCGACCGTAAGCCGTCTCGGCAAGGTGCTGAGTCCGGATACGCTGACGATTGGCTTCGCGCGCCGCTTCGCAACTTACAAGCGCGCCAATCTGCTGCTGACCGATATCGAGCGGCTGGCGTCGATGGTGGGCGATCCCAAGCGTCCTGTGCAGTTCGTTTTTGCGGGCAAAGCGCATCCGCGCGATGAACCCGGCAAGCGTGTCCTGCAGCAAATCGCGCAACTGATGCGTGACTCGCAGTTCGCCGATCGCCTGGTGTTCATTGAGGATTACGACATCAATGTCGGCCGTCACCTGGTGCAGGGCGTAGATGTGTGGCTCAATAATCCGCGGCGCCCGCTTGAGGCTTCCGGCACCAGCGGCCAGAAGGTTGTCCTCAACGGCGGACTCAATCTATCAGTTCTCGATGGATGGTGGGCTGAGGCGTATGACGGGCTGAACGGATTCGCCATCGGCACCGGACGCACGCATTCCAACATGGATGTCCACGACCGGCGCGATGGTGAGGACCTCTACCGCGTGCTGCGGGATGAAGTGATCCCGCTCTATTACGAGCGCGATCGCGACGGCCTGCCGCGTGGCTGGATCCGCCGCATGAAGCGCACCATCCGAACGCTCGGCTGGCGCTTCAACGCCGACCGCATGGTAATGGATTACACGCTGAAGTGCTACGTGCCGGCGGCAGGCGGAACGTCCAGCGACATGAGCCGCAGTCACTAGGAACCGGTCGGCTTTATTGCGGTATCCTTTGCCCTATGAACAGCGCCACGAAGCGTCTGGCTGGTCGAACATGCGTCGCCATCGCGCCGCTTTTCCTCGCAGCGCTGGCCTGTGCCCAGTTTGAGGCGGTTTCGATTAAGTTGTCGAATCCCGCAGCAAGCGGAATCACTGGTGCAGAACTCGGTGGCCCCGGTACCGGCGATCCGACGTTTCTTCGCTTCGTCCGCGTATCGATGACGCAGTTGGTCATGCGCGCCTTCGACGTTCGGGAAGACGCGATTGCCGGCCCAAAGTGGATTTCTGAGCAACGGTACGATATCGAAGCGCGATTACCCGCCGGGACCGCCGCGAGCGAGCTTCCGGCCATGCTCCGCAAGTTGCTCAGAGATCGGTTCGATCTCAGCTATCGCGTGGAAGAGCGGAAAGTGACAGGTTATGAGCTTACATCCTCGGATCACCTGAAGATCCATGAGACCGGCGAATCGGATCCGAAAGACGCAGTGCCCGGGGAACTGGCGAATCTCCCGGCTGACAGAGACGGATTCCCGATCCTGCCCGCCGGAATTCGTGGCACCTCCATGCGCTTTGGGCCGGGTGGGCTAACCTATTCGCGATCAGTTGGCGTCTCAATGCCGGAGCTGGCATCCAGAATTGGGATCGAGTTGGGAGGCATGAGTATTCGTAACTCGGCGCGGGTGATGGATCAGACTGGCTTGCGCGGCAGATACGACTTCAATCTGGTTTACAACATGGCGCTGCCGGCTTCCGCTATTCCGGTCCCAAATGCTGAGCCGGGCCATATCGGGATCGACGCCGCTATTGAGCAGCAACTCGGGCTCAGATTGCGGAAAACTACGCTGCTCACTCCGTATATCGCCCTGGATCGGGTTAACCGAAATCCGTCTGACAACTGATTGTTGGGGGATCATCGTCGCACGATCACTTCGCGCAGATTATCCCGCGTCAGGAAGAACTTCACGCTGTCAAATCCGTGAAACAGCTTTTCCAGACTGCGGTTATTAAACACGTGCCCGGTGGAACGCATCCCGCGATCGGTAACAATCAGCGTCTTGCTGTCCTGAATCCGGAACCCGTACGAAGGCACTTCCTGCACCTTATCGTTCACCGTGAAAAACGCCAGCAGATACCCTTCCGGCCGCATAATGTCCGCGAGTCTATCCACCGTGGCCGTCAGCAGTGCAGGCCCCATGAACTGCATTGCGTCCCACATCAGAATCCCGTCAAACGTACGCGAAGGATAATCGAAGTTCGATTTGAGGAAGTACTCAATGCGCCCCGGGTTTGTCTGCCCGGAGGGATCGGTCCCGAAGCACTCTTCCATACTTCGAAGCACGCTGCCAGAGTAAATCTTATGCCCCAGGCTGGTAAGGAAATCAATATTCTGCTGACTGGCGCCGGCCAGATCGAGAATGGAAAGTCCAACCTGCCCATGCAGATTGAAAAAGAACTGCTCCAGTCCGCGGCTCGGACGCTCTACAGGAACTTCCTTATTTCGTGCTGGTTTGAGGAAGGGAACTGCGGGTGGGTTGGAAGCGTGGGCTCGCGCAGACACGCCGGATTCATGGATTCGCGATTCACTGTTTCGTTGAAATAGAGAGCGAAGTTTATCCGGCAGCAACGCGAGCCCTGATTAACTAGCGGACGCCCGGCAGACCCGATTGGGTTGCGGACGAGGTAGAAGCGGACGCCGAAGACGCAGCGGGCGCCGAAGCGGCGGGCGTTGCACTGACCGGAGCAGCAGGCGTGGCGGCAGGCTTCGGTTCCGGCTTGCGAATATCGATGCTGCCCTTGAACAGCGCACCATCTTCGATGCTGATACGAGCTGTAGTGATGTCACCCACCAGCTTCGCTTCGCGGCGGATATCCACCTTGTCGCTGGCTTCCACGTTACCCTGCACCTGACCGAAGATCACGACTTCGCGCGCCTTCAGTCCGGCCTGGACGCGGCCGGTGGCGCCGATGGTCACCTTGTTGTCCTGCGATTCAATCGTGCCTTCCACGTCGCCATCGACGTTGAGGTCTTCTTTCGTATAAATCTGGCCGATAATCTTGACGGCTTTGCCGATGGTTGCGGTATTGCGCGATTCTGTCTCGGGCATTCTGTGAGGTACTGACGACACTGGGGTGGTCTCCTTCCTGATCTCCGGCTTTGGGGCTGCGGCGGGCGGCGGCGGTGGTGGCGGCGCGGCGGCGGCCGGACGCGGCGCCGGCTGCTCTTCTCTTTTGTTCCAGATGCTCACGGTCTTTTTCTCTTGTTTGCGACTGTTGTATTGATGACAGGTGGTGCTGACTGCGAAAAGTATGACTACTCCCTCAGTCTAACGGGCACGATGCCCTGACGCAATGAGATTGAAATTGAGTTACCGGAAAAGTCGTGCGATGGAGAACGCCGCCGCGGCAGCCAGGCCTCCGATGGCGGTCGTCTGGAGTCCACCCCGCCAGACAGGAATTCCGGTGAACCGGGCCTTCACTCCTCCGAAGACAAACAGCGCGCCCAGAGTCACGGATACCGAAGCAACCAGGGCCCCATCCAGGTTCTGCGTGAAGAAGTAGGGGCCGAGCGGGATTAGTCCGCCCACAATATAAGACGCAGCAATCGTTACCGCGCTCCAAAGCGCGCGGGCCGGATCGGGCGCTTCGAGGCCCAATTCGAACTTCATCATGAAATCCACCCAGCGCTTCTCATCCGACGCGATCGTGTCGACCAGCGGCTTAATCTGCTCGGGCGTCAGTCCGAAGCCTTCGAAAACCTCTTCCACCTCCGCGCGCTCCTTCGCAGGCAGCTCGCGGGTTTCCACGATTTCGCGATTCAGCTCGCTGCGATAGTGCTCAGCGTCAGTGCGCGCGGCGAGGTAACCGCCGAGCCCCATAGCTATAGACCCTGCTGCAATCTCCGCCAGGCCAGCCAGCACGACAACCGACGATCCGACATGCGCGCCCGAAAGGCCGGCCGCCAGCGCAAATGGCACAGTGAGTCCATCAGACATACCGATGACTACGTCACGAACCGTGTCGGTAGCGCGGAAGTGCCTTTCAACGTGGGTTCGATCGGCTGCATGAGGCATGGTTCTCCCAAGCATACCGTCATTTCAGAGGCCTGGTTTTATCCGGGTAATATTGACAGGCCCTGTTTTACCCGGATATAATTACGGCATGGGCTTAACTGCATTTCAAAATCGGCAGCGCATCGGTTCCGGCACCGCCACAGAACTCGCTGCCATTCTACAAACGCTTCCCCAGGGCCAGATCCTGGTGTTTGAAGACTCAACGGGTACACAAGTCGACTTTCCTTTTAAGGACAGCGCCGCAAAACAACTGTCTGCGCCGGAAGTGCGTAGCCCCGGTCGTCCGAAACTGGGAGTAATCGCCCGGGAAGTTACACTCCTGCCAAGGCACTGGGACTGGCTGAATCTCCAGCCCGGAGGCGCGTCCGTGGCATTGCGCAAGCTGGTTGACGAAGCACGCCGCACAAACGGCGATCGTAATCGGAACCGCGTCGCGCAGGAAGCGGCGTACCGGTTCATGTATGCAATCGCGGGCAACCTTCCCGGCTTTGAGGAAGCAACGCGTGCGTTGTTCGCCTGTGACCGCCACAAATTCACCGAACTCGTCGCCGGATGGCCGGAGGATGTTCGAGACTACGCCGTTCAGCTGGCATTCTCAGACCAGGCCTAAAATTACTCCGGCTCAAATCGATATCCGATGTCGCGCACCGTTTGAATATATCGAGGACTCCGCGGCATCGGCTCAATCTTCGCGCGCAGCGTGGTGACGCAGCGATCGATGCTGCGGGGAGTCACGAATACGGAACTGCCCCACACCGCATCCAGAATACTGTCGCGCGTAAGAGCGCGGCCAGGGCGGCTGGTCAGATACTGCAGCAGGCGGAATTCCTTCGCGGTGAGTTCCACCTCCGCGCCGTTCCGGAAAAGCTTGTGCGTCGTGGAATCGAGCGCAAACTCGCCAAATTTGAAGACCGACTCACGCGTTGCATTCCGCCGGCGCAGGAAAGCATTCACGCGCGCGATAAGCTCGCGGACGCTGAATGGCTTCGTTACATAATCATCCGCGCCGGAATTGAGACCGCGCACAATATCCTCCTCCTGGCCGCGCGCGGTCAGCATGATGATCGGAGTATCGTTCGCCTGCGCCCGAACGGCGCGGCAAATCTCATAGCCATCGACCTTCGGGAGCATGATGTCCAGCAGTATAAGATCGAGCTGGCAGGAAAGCGCCAGATCGAGCCCCTCCTGACCATCCCGCGCACTCAGTACCTTGCAGCCCTGCGCCGTCAGAGCGTCGGTCAGTCCGCGCATGAGCGCAGCTTCATCTTCCACAATCAGAATCCGGCTGCCAATCATGATGCCTCCGGCATCGCTACGAAAAAGGTACTCCCCTGGCCGGGTTCGCTCTTCACGCGGACCGCTCCGCCGTGAGCCTGAACGATAAATGCCACAATACTCAACCCCAGCCCGCAGCCCCCTGCGCTGCGCGTAAGGCGCCGGTCCACCTGATAGAACCGCCGAAAGATTCGTTTCTGTTCACGGGCCGCAATGCCGATGCCGTTATCTTCCACCGCAAACACCACGCGGCCCTTCTCACGATATGCGCGCACCGCGATTCGCTTATCGCCGGGAGTATATTTCCAGGCATTGTCGAGAAGATTGCGAAGCACGGTTACGAGCGCGTCCTCGTCTGCGCGGACGCAGGGAAGGCCGGGCGCGACCGCGATGCTGAGTCCGGCGTCGGGTTGATTATGCGCCGTCATCGCGGCCTCAACCACGCGGGCGGGATGGACGTCTGTAAATTCGAATCTTTGCCGGTTACGTTCGAGGCGTGAGAACGTGAGGAAGTTTTCGATGAGGCGGCTGAGGCGCAGATTCTCCTGTGCGATCAGCCCCAGGTAGTCGCGGGTTTTTTCTGTATCCGGGCGTTCGTCTTCGAGAAGCGTTTCCACCAGAACACGAACGGAAGCAACGGGCGTCTTCAGTTCGTGCGATACCGCGGACACGAGGTCCGTCTTCAGGCTGGCGATTTGCCACTGTCGGCGGAGCAGATGCCCGGCTACCAGAGCGCTGATCGCGATCACAGCGATTGCAAGCAGCCCGAACCATACATACGAGGCGATTCTGCGGCGCGCGGTGGCTTCGAAATTCTGGGTCGGCATAACCAGCGAAATTTGCCAACCCGGCATAGCGGTGCCCGCCGCCATGGACTCATCCGCTTGCGGAAGGGAACTGCCGGGCGGTGTGATGTTGAGTCTGACGTTCAGTCCGGCGGCGAGCGATTGCATGCCGGCTATCGCGGTGGACGTGCGGAACAGAGCGATGACGTGGCTGCCCGTCGGAGTGAGCTTCCAGACGCCGGGGATGCCTGCTGGCTGGAGCACACTTTCACCGGTAGGCACTCGTGCCGACTCCAGAAATTGTGCCGCGAGACGTTCGGCGGCGTAGGTCGGAAAACCGCTGGCGCCAAGTTCATCCATCAGGAACAAACGCTGCGCAGAAGGTATCGGGAGCCTTGCATAGTCTGCGACCAGATCGTGTAGTCGTCGGGTCGCCACCGCGGCAGGGCCGGGCTCCATCATCCGGATCGCGAAGAGTTGCTCGTCGAGGGCGATGAGGCGCCCGCCCGTGTCCCGGCCGCGCATCAACCGGCCACTCAGGAAACTCTCCCCGATGGCCCTTAGCGCATCCGCCTTGCTCCCCGCTTTCACCAGACACCGTATACGCGCCTGCATCGCGCGGGCGGCGATGGAATCGTACGGCTCCGCTTTTGCAATCGCCGCGTACGAGTCTGCCGCCGCCGAAGCCGACTGGCTTTCCAGCAGCCGCGCTGCGATCCAGTCCGGACGCGTAGCCACAGGATCGGCCGCCGCGGCTGCGCTGAGCGACGGGTAACCCGGAGCGATGACCGAATCGGCGAGTCCCTGAGAAACCAACCGTTCGAAAACCACCTGACCCGAGCCCTCGCGCGATTCGCGCTCCAGATCGGCGGCGCGTTTATCCCACCAGGAATCCACGCGCCCCCGCAGCAGTTTTAGCTGGCCCCGATACGCTTCCTCGAGCTTGCGGTGCGAAGCGTCGCGATCGTTATTCACTGCGACGTTGAGAAACCAGAGGACGCACGCCGCCGGGGCCAGTACACCGACCAGCAGCAGAAGAACTACGCCGAGTTTCGCTCTGAGGTTCAAAGTGCGGCCTCAGGGAATCCGGGCGGTTTCCAAAATGGGGTCGAACAGCCAGCGAAAGTTCGGCACATATTGATCGCGCGTGCGAAATTCGATGATGCCGTTTTCGGTCTGAATGATCGCGCAGTACTGCTTTTCCTGATCCTTAACGACCAGGCCATCGCGCCCTTTTTCATAGTCGCGATCAATCACGAAGACAGCAGCTTGTTGCCCGTTGATGAGGCGGATTTGCAGACTGTCCGGATGAACCGAGCCGATGGCGTTGTAGCCGCCCGAGATACCCCAAAAGTTTGACTGCGCTTCTCTTTCAACCGTCTGCCGCAAGCTCCGTTCAATTTCTGAGGACGGTGTGTAAACTCTGCGGTAGGTCACCGCAGCCTGGTATCCGGAGAAGCCAGGACCAGAATCGTCCTTCCTGCTGTAAATCGAAGCGCCTCCCTCAGGCCCAGGGCCTTGGGCAACGCCGCTAACGAACCATCCCGCATCTCTGACAAACTGTAGTCCGCGATCAAGCGGATTCGTTGAATCCCAGACCTTCACAAGTTCCGCATCCACACTGTCGGAATGAAACTTCACCACTGGCTTCGTTCCGTCCACCGCGATCCAGAGCGTCTGGCCTGACTTGGCGAACGTGATTTTGAAGCAATTGAACTTGCCGGCTGGTACCTGAACGCTCTCAATCCCCGCGACCGTTAATTCCGTGGGCACAGCAACTGGAAATCCCGACGTAACCGGGATCGTTGTCTTATAACCCACTGCAAGCGGCATGCGGCGAATCAGAAACACAGATTCTTCCGGATCGAGCGCAGGACCCATCAGCGAGGTTGCTGTGGCATCGCCCAACAGATCATCGGATTGTCGCTGCGGTTCCTTGTCCAGATCCTGCAGCGTGTCCCGATCCACTCTCATCTGAATGCTGCGCTTCGATTTCGTGGTCGTCAGTTCCCATCGCAGATAAACCGAATTCGGGTAGGACGCATCGCGAGATTGCATTCCTGCAGGCACTGTGTTGCGCCACAGATCGGCCGAATACGTAATCGTCTCGCCGGTGAATACCCCATCTCGCTTAATGTTGAGCTGTTCCAGTTCGCCATCCAGCCACGGCGCCGGGAGCATGCTGTTGCTTCCGGGAATCAGCTTACGGGCTTTCCCAATCAGATCCGGCTGATCGGCGAAGTTTCTCGCCAGAAGCGCAAGCTCCCGCTCCGCACCAGGGCGATCCCCCTTTTGCAGAACGCAGAGAACGAGTTGGTACTGAGCTTGTGCGGCCAGTTGCTTGTTGGTTGCGGGTGATGAGGCCACCTGACGGAAGATCTGAATTGCGCCGTCAAGATCGCCCACCGTTTCCTGTGCGTGAATGCCTTTTTGGAGAAGATCCGCCGCCGATTGAGCCTGTGCCGCCCCCGTCAGAAGCAGCGCAGCAATTACAGCGACGAATGTGCGTGGAATGATCATGAGCCGAGGCTACAAGGCTCATGTTACCGGATTGTTACGTTATTCGCTCCGGGAAATGCCGACCACGCGTCCGTCGATCACATAGACCGTGAGGCTGTGCGTCCCATCGCTGAGATGAGCCGCCGAATAACCCTCCAGGTTCGGCACACGAAACGTGGCCGCCACATCCAGGGGCGATTCCGTCTGGCTATTGTTATCGAAACGAACCCAGTGAATCGTGTACCTCCCGGCGGGCCCCTGAATCGCAAAATGGAGCTCGCCATCGCGCACTTCGAACCGATCAAGCGGAAGTGTGCGGGTGAAGTAATATCCGGCGATCTTATCTCGCCGCACAATCAAAGCGCGCACAAGCGCTTCAATCGCTCGCGGATCGGAATAACTTCCTGTTGCCACCAGCGCCCGGATATCATCATCCGTAAACACCGCGATCTGTTTCGCCGCCCAAAAGCAATCCGCCGGCGTTCGGTTATCAAACGCCGGATTCGGAAAAGCCGGTTTCCACAACCGAGGATCGAATCCGTCGCCATCGTAGCGCCCCGCCGCGGCGGGGACCGTGGCATGAGTCCGCTCCCAGCGCGGAGAATACGCCCCAAGCGTCAGCATCTCCTTCAGGCCCCAGCGAAAATCCACCGCGTATGTGTGGCCCTCCCACGCCTCCTTCGGACGCAGTGCACCGGCGCCAAAGGCCGAACCAAAATCAGTCAGATAATGCCGCACGGCCGGAACGCCGTCCAGGGGTTGAATCGTATCCAGCGTTCCGAGCGCCCGCGTATCCGTGAGATCAAGCCACTGACTGAACACATACAGCCCGCGCAAAACCCGCTGCATTTCATGCGGCACGATATCGTTCGGATCGTCTGCCCGCGTGCCGGAGTATTCAAAGGGACCAAGCAGGGAACCCTCCACCAGCCGGCTGGCCAACGCACGCCACGAGCCATCGGAATAGCGAGGAGCAAGCGAAAGCAGATGATCCAGATCGCGTTCCCGCAGCGTAACCTTCTCACCCGAACGCACGAAGCGAACGTTCGGGGCCACCTTCACCTGCGCGCGAGTGAATCGAATCGCGTAGTTATCCGGCACGTTGTATCCGAGGGCGTGGAAAATCTTTGACCCCACCACGTCTGCCCCGGTGGTGAGTTCAATACAGTCTTTCGGATCAAAGCGCAGGCCATACCGGCGGCCCTGCGAATCCTCAATTCGCAGCACGGGCGACAACCCCTCGGTAGCTTCGTAGATCATCCACGGTTGATCCGTCGATGGCGGTTCCGCCCCATTGGGTCCGTTCTTCAACTCGGCAGGGCTGAGCCGATGAACGTAGTGCCGATTGGTAAACCACGGTCCATCGGGCACCTCATCAATCGTGTTCGTATCGAGTGCCGGCTCCGCGTTTCTGCGCCCACCGGTCTGGTGCAGCGAATCGCGAATCATCCGCGCCGGATCGGCCGCGGCATCCCGTCGCAGTACCCCCACGGACAACGGCGGCGGCTCCTTTGCAATCGGATCATCCGGATAGAACCGCCTTGCCGCCGCGGGAACCGACGCCAGCGCTGCGACCGACACAGCAATCAAAACAGATCGACGACGGTCAGCCAAACCTGGGCTCCTTCCCGGCTTACGCCAATATCCAGCCGAAAGGGCACCGACTTTCCCGTGCGCGCCCGGAGACCCACGCCGACATCGCTCATGAAGTTATTGAGAGTCATGCGGTCTGAGTCGTGATAAACCTTGCCCGCATCGGCGAACAAAGCCATGTCCATTACCGGAATGACGGACCACCGGTACTCCGCTGTTGCCACAATGCTGTTCTGGTCGTGAAATCGGAAACTCTCAAATCCACGCAGGTCGTCGCTGCCGCCGAGGCGAGGTTCCAGATAAAACGGTACAAAGGTTCCCGCATGCGGCGTGGTAAACGAAGCGCGCGTACGGAAGGCAAATGTATGACTGCGATTCCAGATGGGAACGTAGACCTGGCCGTCAAAGTCATACTCATCGAATCCGCCAAGCGCGCGGCGGCTGCCATTAACGTTCTGAAATCGGGCGTAGAGATACTGGCCGCTGCGCGGATCACCGGGCTGATCGCGATTTTCCACTTCCACAAACAGCCCGCCTGTCAAAAAGCTGGTCTGGCGATCCAGGCCGCGAGCCTGGCCCACGGAATAGACGGAGTCCGTAGTCCGGGCGCCCGATGCGCTGCCCGGCCCAATGGCAATTTGGCGAAAGCTACCGAGAATGCCCGCCCGCAGATGGCGTCGTACCGCCACCCCCATCCGAATGTCAGCGCCCGATTCACGCTGGCTGTAGTCCGAGCGGCCGCTAAGCGAAGAGTTGCTGCCCGGCCCGAAATACAGAAGCTGTGTGTATTCATAGCGATAGGTGTCGAGCGCGAAGAACGCATGACCCCTGGCAAGCCGAGGCATCTGCAGGCCGGTCTGAAGCCGGAAAGATTTATCGCCCGCGGCGACAGCGTAGGTGTCCGAAATGGCCGTCGGCTGATAATAGTCCCCGAACCGGTAAACATACTCCGGTCCAATGGCGATCTGAGATCCTACCGCCAGTCCGCCGATGTTGGCTGACAGTCCATGAGTACCGGACTGAAGGGCGTTCCAGACAGTCAAACCGTGGGAAACAAACTGCTCGGCAGCGTTGATAACGGGATGCGTACGCGCCTGTTTCAGCCCCTGGGCTCGGGCCTGCCGAGCCTGCTGAATTGCCTGGACTCGTGTTTCGGGCGGGGGTAATGGCCCCGGAGTTGCTGCCTCCTGACCCATGCACAATTCCGCGCTCAACATCAGCAGGATAAGTGTCGATAAGCTCAAAACCTTCATCCGGTCCAGGTCCGTTTTTAGTATGGGCCGGGGGAGGGAAGCGCGCAAGGCGGAAGGGGATACCAGCCACCACGGCGAAGGTGTGGCTTGGTACAATAAAGATAGGATTTGGACCAGCCGGGTTCCCCGGAGCCGGTCCGGTTCTGACCGAAATTCGTCATCAGTTATTAACGCTTCGCGTCAGGCCGCTCATCTTCAAAACACCGAGAGCCGTCGCCCCTGCAACGTCGCACGAGGAGATCGACATTCGATGAAGTTCTATTTGCAATCCGGACTGGTTCTGGTAGCGGGCATTTTAGGAGCCGCTGCTGCCACCGCGCACGCGGATCATGAAGCTGTTCCCACCCAGCAGAAAACCGATTGTCGGGAGGCAATCCTGCGCCGCTTTCTGAGTGTAAGTCATTCGCCTTTAGCAACTTATGCATCTTCCTTAATAGCGGAGGCAGATTCCCATCATCTGGATTGGCGCCTGCTCCCCAGCCTCGCCATCGTGGAATCCGGCGGGGGCCTTCATAACCGGAAGAATAACGCTTTCGGGTGGGATAACGGCGCGAGCAAATTCGCCACGGCCACCGAAGCAATCCACCACGTTGCCGAAGCGCTCGAGACTGCCCGGCCATATAGGGGTAAGAACCTGAAAGGGAAGTTGCTCGCCTACAACCGGGCGCCGGGCTATGCCAGGCTGGTGGCGGACGTAATGTGGAGCATTTCTCCGGTCTCTGATCTGGAATCAGCCAATTAAATTACTCTCCCGCAGGCTCTGAATTTCAGCTCTTTACTCTTCAAAACGGGCGAATCGCCGGTAATAACGCGGAAATCAAAAGCTCGCCTCCCAACGCTCGGCTCCTGGTCTAAGCGTTGTGAAATGATCAAGATTGCGCTTGCAAGTGGGCCGCTCGCGCGTCTAAAATCAGGATTCCGGTGGTACTGGCGGTACTGGCCTCAAATCGGTCGGCAGGAGAGTGTGGCTTCATGAGACTAAGTGAGCTGTGGATGCGGTTGCTCTCGGCAGGATTTGCGCTTACGTTGCTTGCGTCCGCACAGTCCGTTCCTCTTACCGACGACGCGCACTTTGTTCCAGGATCGAGCGTCAATTTCGGAGCCGCGGCAAACCTGTCCGTAGGGAGTCCGTCCGTATACAAGGGCCTGGTCCGGTTCGATTTGTCTGCGCTGCCTCCCTCCATTACGGTTACCCGGGCGATACTTGTTTTGTACGCCAGAACCGTAACTACCGGCGGAACAATCAATTTTTCCAAAGCAAACGGAAGCTGGAACGAATCAACGGTCAACGGAACCACCAGCACCCCCGTTGCCGGCGGGGCGGTCGCCTCGGGAGTAGCGGTTCCAGCTATATCCGGCGGCTATATGGCTGTGGATGTAACCGGCGCGGTGAATGACTGGATTGCAACGCCGACTTCCAACAATGGCTTCATTCTGGAACCCGCCGACGGCAACGTAAACGTCGTTTTCGACTCCAAGGAAAATACCGCTACCAGCCACCCGCCCTATCTGTCAATCATGCTGGGTGGACCGGCCGGCGCCGCAGGCGCAACGGGAGCCAAAGGTGCAACCGGTGCGACGGGCCCGGCGGGAACCAACTTCATCACCATCCAGAATGCCGGCATCACCGTTGGCTCCAACCCTGTCCTCAACGTCAGCTCGACCGGAGGCGTCCTTTTCTCCGCGAGCGACGCAGGTTCGGCGATATCGCTGCAGGCCGGGCTTGATACGGCGACCAGCCAAACCAAGGCCGGCGAGCAGAGCGGCGCGGCCCTTCTTTGCGCATCTTCCGGCACACCCGCCGTGGGGGGGGCATCCGGCGCGGCTTACAGTTGCGCCATGAACCCAACCCTCAATAATTTGACGACCGGCATGGTGCTTCGCTGGCAGCCGGATCGAAACGGCGCGGGTGGCGGGATCACGCTGAGTCCGGATGGATTTGGACCACTTCCCATCACCCTCGCGGATGGGACAACGAATCCCGGCGCTTCCGATATCGCCTCCGGGCAGCTATACCAGCTCTGGTATGACGGCAATGTCTTTCGAATGATGGGCGGCTTCATTTCCGGCGGGGTAACCTGGGGAAGTGTGAGCGCATCCGGCGGAGCCACCGGTCCGCAGGGTCAGGTCGGACCTGCCGGGGCTCCGGGACCCGCTGGACCAGCCGGACCGGCGGGCGCCGCGATCGCGGCCGGGGGATACTATCTCCCCTTTGGCACACCAACCGGCGGAGGTGCGACCGGGTTAACATCAGCCGGACAGGTGAAGCTGGTGATGTTTGTGCCGAGCGTCAGTATGACTGTGGCTTCCGTCGCTGTAATGGTCAAACAGGCAGATTCGACGGCATGCAACTCCACAACGCTGTGCACTGTCGGTCTCGGCCTGTACTCGGCCTCCGGCAATCTGATCGGCCAGGGCGTGCGGTCGTTCGACAAGCCTGCGCCAATTCTGGTGGCGATGAACTCGCCCGTGACTTTGAGTCAGGGAACGCCATACTACTTCGCATGGACGGCCGATAATCCGACGGTTACGCTTGAGGCTGTCGGTGATACGAATCAGACGCTTTATCAGCTACTCAATATGGATGTGGCTCTTACCAGAGACGGGATTGCGGGCAATGCGGCGACAGGCAGCGGGTCGGCTCTTACGCTTCCCTCTTCCTGGGGCTCAACGTGGGGTGCGACCGGAGGGCTTGCAAGCGTAGCAGTCTGTGCTTTCCTGATGTAACTCACCACGGAAAACCGAATCTTTCGCAAAGTCGATGAAGAGTTATCTCACCAGGTTTGCTGTTACAGCGGTTCTCGCCGCGAGTTCGCCGCTGTTGCTGAACGCCGGCAAATCCGTCGTCCTGAATCCCTTTATCCCGCTGAATGTCGTCGATCCTCAGCTTGACCCCTCGCAGTCCTGGCGAATTGAATTCCAGATGCACGATCTGGTGAAACCAAGGCTCGCCAACGCCAAGCTCTTCTATCTCAGCGGAACCGGAATTCAGGCGGATATCTTTACTGACGGGTCGATCAACTTCTCCGATGTGCGCGACCAGTCCGATGGGGGCGTTCCCTGCCGCGTCCCCACGGGGAGCATGAGCGACGTTCTGGTCAGAGTCCAGCGGACGCCCATCGACCTGATCAATGCCCGGCTCACCTGCGAGCTGTGGAACGTTGACGGAACCGGCTACGTGCAGCAGAGTTATTCCGTGAGGATAATGTCCGGCTACACCGGAAATGGCGCCACGATTGGAAACGGCGTTTCCGCGAAGCTCGGATTTTTCCGGATCTTTACGTCGATTGTCGCCGCGGGATCGCGCCCGCCAACCACTGCCGATCCCGGCGACTGGACCGAACTGAAGTTCGAAAACGATTTCAAAGACTACAGTAACCACGGTCACAACGCGTCGGGTCAGGCGAACTTCGTTACAACGCCGGATCAGATTCCCATCTCTCTCCCGAAAACCCTGGGCGCACCCTCCTGGTCGAACTGGGTCTCTCTGCGCGCGGGGTTTCCCGCGCAGCTGGATGGTTCGGCCAGCTACTCCATGGCCGATTCCACGTCGGCTGTGACATACTTCTGGCAACAGCTCAAAGGCCCCAGCCTGGTCATCTGGACGAATCGCACAAGCGCGAAACCGACCATCACCGGCCTCACCTTCGGAAGCTACACATTTTCCCTTCGGGTACAGGATGCGGCGGGCAACACTGCTACGACATCCCTGGAGGTGGGTTCGGTCGCCACCGACAACAACGGTGTGGTGGTAAACGCAAACCCCGCGGTGGATGCGATTTTCGGACCCATGATCGCCTTCGGAAAAAATCCCTGGGGATACATGGATGAGCGCGCCTTGAAGGCGACCACGCTGCGGGCTGCAGCGTACAACGACCAGGGAATTAATCCGCCTGCCTGGGCGACACCACTGCCTGGGACAGTGACTTACACCTTCGCCGGCGCCACTCACGTTGCCGGCGGCGGAACCGCACTTTGTGCTGCGGTTGCGGCTCCTGAACAATCGGCAATTACCGTATGCGACGCCTCGAAACTCGATCTCTCGGTGCTCCCCACACGGATCATTATCGGAGACTATCCCGGAGAGGAGATCCGCATCTGTTCGGCTTCCGGTAACGTGCTGACCGTGTGCTATGACGGTCGCGGTATTGCGCCGGGCCCCGCGAATGACAGTTATCGGACCGCGGCGCGGTCATGGGACAACGGCTCTCCCGTCGGGCAGATGAAAGTCACCGGAGCCGGCACTTCGTTCCGGAGCACCCTTTGCCCTTCCGGCGCATCCGGCGTCGCGCCCTTCCCGATGGGGACCGTCCTGTACTCCGCCGGCAACGTCACCGTTCATCATGGTTCGAGCGCTGCAACCGGCGTCGGCGTCAACTGGACTCTTCCTCACGCCTCCGATCCTGCCTATGTAATCCGAATCCAGGCGACTCACGGTGGCGCTCCATACTCCTTTATTTCACGCATCGACACGGTGAATTCCGCAACGGATATCACGATGAATCGCGTATTCCCGGCCGACGCCGACGATGGCACTTACAGCTACCAGATTGTCGCGGCCGACATTCAGCTGCCGACTCTGCACTATAGCCGTCCCGACGGTTCCGATGCTCAGCTCTTCTGGTTCAGCAACGGGTGTGAGTCGGATACCCAGCTATACCTGACGCTGAGCCATGACATCCCTTCCGACAACGGAACCATCCAAAGCGGTAAACAATATTCCGTTGCCTCCATCGCCGGCTATGCCGGCGCCACCGGCGTGAATTTTTACGGAGAGGATCTCGCGCACCGCGCGCTCTACTATCGTTCCGGCTGGGCGCCCGCGCTGGCGGCGGCCAACACAATGTCGGACCAGTGGGCCGTCTCGCCTTATATCGCGGGTGGCGATGCAGGTGGCAATCCGCTCTCTCTTGGCGGCGGCGCGATCGGCGCGATTGCGGCCGCGGTCATCGACAATCGTGTCTCGTGGTCAAACCTGCGGGGATTCATGGAAAGCGCCAGGGTTCCATCGCCGGACCACTGCAACGATGACGACACTCGCGACCTGGCATATCAATTTGCCTGGGTGGCTCTTGGCGCGCAGTTCGATCCTGTGGACGCATCCCGTCTCAGATGGCAGGCAAAACTCAAGACCATTCACGACTGGGAAGACAGTTGCAAACGCCCGGATAATTCCTGGGCAAATGCGGCCTTCAAGGCCGCCCAGGGGCCCGCGGTCAATCTCGTTAAGGGCAGCCCCACCGCAACGGGAACGGGCTTCAACCCGCAGACCTGCTTTGGAATCGCTTCGGGAACCATCACCGTCACCCACGGTTCCGCGGAGGCGGTTGGCTCGGGTTTTGTGAGCTCGAACAAAATCGTGATTGAAGGAACCTCCGGCGGCGGACCGTTCAGCGGATTCTATCGTTACCTGGTCAAGTCCGCCAACAGCCTGACTCTCGCGGTCCAGTGGCCGGGCGATTCGGGTACCTTCCCGTACGTGATCGAGAATAACGACAAGCTCACTTCAATCGGACAGACTGTCGACGATACGCAGTTGCAGAAGAACTTCGGCTGCACATACGCTTCTCCAACCACTCTGACGCTTTCGCGCCCCTGGGATGGACCGACCGAATCCGCCTATCTGTGGCAGGATATCCTCCCCGGCTATTCGCAACAGCCGTTCATGATGGGAATCAAGGCCAACGAACTGCGCTGGGCATCGCAGCTCACCACCCCGGTATCCCCGGATACCCCCGTGGATCCTGCAGGCTTCGCTGTCCTGCTTTCCCAGGCGGCGGACTGGATGCACTCCAGTGGATACGACCCCGTCACGCAGGGCTTATTCTACGGACGCGTCATCCAGGCCTGCGAACCGGCCACGACGCCTCCGGCGGCGACCTGGTTTGACAGCCGCACTCCCGGCTGCAACAACGGCCTCATTCCGGGCTATCTGGAGCAGGCCAGAACATTGACGGCCGAAGCAAGCGCCGCCATCTCCGCTTTCTATCTGAATAATCCGACTCCCGATAACCTTCTCTGGGGCGATACCCTCTACGGCAGTCTCTGGGGCTATCGCCCTTACACAGCGCCGGGATACTACACCGATGATTACCAGGGGTCGAATCAGGATGATATCTATCTCCGCAGCTATAAATGGACCGGCTTCCACTTCGGAATGGGGATGTCTCACCAGTGGCCTGCGGTACGTCTCGGGGGCGTCATCGCGCCGAAACCGAGAACGGTCTATGTGAGCTTCAGCCAGTCGACCGGCGCCTCGGCTCAGATGATGGTCGTTGCGCCATCAGGGGCGGTAAAGACCTACTCCTGCGGCGCAACATCGCCCTGTGCGATTCAGGTCGATGATCGTCAGGGAGCCCACTGGCTGCAGATTCAGTACCTGTCAGCCGGCGGCCAAATCATCGCAAAGTCTGATCCTCAATTGCTGAGCGCGGCGAATTAAAATTGCAGAGCGCGGCGAATTAATTACTCCCGGGGACGGAAGTGCGCCAGCAGCGTTCGCGCCACGAAATAGCCAAAGAGGATCAACACCGCCAGTCGCACCGAGCCGGTCAGCATGAAGCACGCCGCCGCGCTCAGCGCGGCGTATGCGGCCATCGCCAGCAGCAAACGCCCCAAAGGCCGTGGCGGTTCGCTCATTCGGTCCAATCCGCCAGACCGTAGCTCATCACCGCCATTGCCGCCATACACCGCCGGAACTCGTCGGGCACGATCTTGTCGAACGTATCCGCATTCGTATGGTGATAGTCGAAGTAATGCGCCATCACCGTGCGAAGACCAAACGCCGGCACACCCGCATTCATCAGTGGTGCGATGTCGGTCTCGCCGCCGCCCGGCAGAATACTGCCTGCCTCAATCCGCGTCAAAAACTTTGCCACGGCTTCGGCCCTGGCCTTCACCGCGGCGGGTGCATTCGCGGGCAGATCGAACCCCACCGGCTTCTCCGCGCCGCCATCCATCTCAATCGCGGCAACGTGTTTGCCGACCGCGCTCCCGGCCCACTCTTTGTAAGCCGCGCCCCCTCGCGCGCCATTTTCTTCGTTCGTCCAGAACACCACACGGATCGTTCGCGCCGGATGCAGATTCAGTTGCTTCATCAGCGCTACCGCGCCGAGTGCCGCCATCACACCTCCGCCATCGTCATGTGCGCCCTGTCCCACGTCCCAGGAATCCAGGTGGCCCCCGATCACTACCACTTCCTCCGGGTGAATCCTGCCGGAAATCTCGCCCATCACGTCGAAGGATTCGGCATCGGGCTCGAACTGAGCCTGCATGCTCAGGCGTACGCGGACCTTCCGCCCCGACGCGACGAGCCTGTGGATCCACTCCGCATCCTCAACGCTGATCGCCGCGGCCGGAATCTTCGGATCGCCTGCCGCATAGGTCATCGATCCCGTATGCGGATCGCGCAGACTGCGCGGTGTCACCGAACGAACCAGCGCGGCAATCGCGCCCAGATGCGCCGCCCGCGAAGCGCCCGTCGACCGGTATGCCACCGTTTCCGAATACGAAACAAAGGGAGCATCGTAAAGAACGATCTTTCCTTCCACGCCCGAGCGTCCCAGCTTTTCCAGCTCCGCGAAGCTTGAAACGGCCACCACGTCGCCCGTAACGCCTCCTGCCGGAGTCGCCACACTGTTTCCGAGGCCCAGCATGAACAACGGCTTCCGCGCCGGCTCCAGCATCTCCGCCGATTCCTCGCCCCGAACCCAGTGCGGAACCTTCACCGGAATCTTTCGGACATTCTCCAGCCCCGCGCGAGTCATCTGATCCACAGACCACTCCACCGCACGATCCAGAGCAGGCGTGCCGCTCAGGCGGCTGCCGATCTGATCGCAAAGGTACTCCAGCCGCTGCAGCGCGGTGTTGTCATTCAGAGCCGCGTCAATCAGGCGATCGGCTGTCGCTTGTTCCTTCGCAACCTGAGCGCTCGCCGTGCTCAGCGCCACTGCCAGCACCAGCGCGATTCGCACCGGCTTCATTGAGCGCCGACGTCCTTCATCGCAATCCCCCCGAACCCCACATGCAGCACCAGCTTTCGATTCGAAGCGGTCTCCCCGTGCGCATAATACTCGCCTGTCTTCGCGCGGCTCCGACGATTCGCGCCGTCCACGTCGGACGTCACCACGCCCAGCTTCGTATGCGCATTAATCTGATACCCGGCCAGATTCGGCAACAGCAGCACAATATCGCCGCGCGTATTGGCGGCCTCAATGCTGCCGCTCACACCGGTGATCGAAATCTGCCCGCCCCGGTGGTTGATCACCAGGTGCGAATCACGCGGCACAAAAATCCGGTATGCCACCGCTGCGTCCCGCCCAATCCCGAGCGAATGCGTAAACCGGTTATGGATGCGGGCCTTCGTCGTGTCGATCGCAAGCTCGGTAGCCGAAGGATGGCTCGCCGCAACCGTGACGCTCTCGAGTCCGCGTGCGGCCTCAGCCTTGCCAATATCGAAGCCCATCGACTTCGTAACCGTGATCTCCACACGAGGCTGATCCCAGCCTTCAACCACGAGATCGCCAAAAGAATTATTCAGCCGAATCGTACCGCCAGGCGCGAAGTCGAACTGATCAGTCTTAACTGACGTAGTTGGTTTGCCAGGGGCGGCGGTATCCGCCAGCAATCCAAGAGACAAAAACGGAATGAGCAACAGCCGCGGCGACATGGTCATAGATTAACTCCGATACAGCTAGAAGATCCTTTCCTGCTTTTTCAGCGTACCCAGCGAGGCCACATTCGCAATGGAAAACGAAGCCAGATACTGATTCTCAACAACAGTTCCGAAATCGAGCCGCCGCACCTGCACGCTGATGCCGCAACAGCTCGTGTTGTAAGTCACCTGCGCGATACCGTATTCGAGCAAACCGAGCCGGTAGTCGTATACCATCGAAAACGCCGTGTTGAACCCCTTGCGGTTCGCATCGCCATAACCGAATGTCGCCCGGAACTGATTCGAAGGCGGAGCAAGTACGGAATTCGGACGAATCTGATCGCTGCCCGCATTCACAAAATAACGCTGGTGAAACCGCACGTTCGCCGATACCGAACTGTTCACAATACGCCGAACCGTCGGATCGTAATCCGCCTGCCAGACCAGATGCAGGCCGTTAATCGGCGACGTGCTCATGCTCGAAACAATCGGCGAATTCCGCCGCACGCCATCCAGATACGTGTAGCCGGTGAGGTTCAGTTCGGTCGCGAAAACATTCCGCTGACCCGGCGTCAGAGCCCCGCCAAACGTCGGATCGAAGTAGTGCTTCTGGCTGAGGTCCCACGTGAAAATCTCGGTAACATTGTCCCCGCGCTTCGAATAAAAACGGTTGGTGATTCCGAACTCCGCTTCCTTCGTATTGGTCAGCAGATCGGTCGAATCGAACAGCAGTGTGTTGCCGAACTGCGAAACGCCGCCAACATAATCAATGCGCGCGCGCGGCTCGATCACGTGCTTCAGCTTGTCGCCAAAGATCGTCTTCTTATTGAAGACGCGGGCCAGGGAAGGGAAGATAAGATCGGCCTTCAGCTCCGGAGCGGACCGTGCGAGGCTGTGATTCGTCACCGCTCCACTCACCAGCGTCTGGCCGTAATAAACTTCATGGGCAGTCGCTTCGGGCACAAAGCTGAATCCTCCGAAGTGAAACGCCGAAGTCAGAGTCGGCTCGAAATCGCCGCGTGAGCTGAACTGGCTGGTCTGATAAAACCCCGGATCGGGCTGCCCCACGGGCTTCGGCTCTACGCGATGAAAATATCCCCAGCTGGAGTTGAGCGAAAACCACAAAGGCACCTTGCCCGAAAGAATCGGAGTGAAGTTATCGTGAAACTCCGCCTCCGGCAGCGCCCGAATCTCCACCGAGTTGCCCGCCGTTGTATCCAGAAAATTCTCCGTTCGCGAAGCCGACACATCGAACGTGGCCGTTCCAAAATGCTTCTCGACAAACGCCACCGAATGGGTCTCGGAAAAAATCGCCTGAGTAAACGAGTCGGTGAACTGCTGGTGGAACAGATACGAACTCAGATAATCCAGCGATCCGCGAGCCACCCAGCCATTCCCGAACTCCACGCGCCCGGCGCCGGTCAGACTGAAGCCAGGAGCCTTCAGCAGATTTGCTCCCTGTTTGATGCCGCGATCCTGCACACCATAGAAATTGATATTGAAATCGGACTTCTGCGTCGGACGGCCGCGAAAATCTATCTGATGCGCATACCCGCGCGAAGTGAAGTCCTGAATTACATAAGTGACATCCATGGACCGACCCATCGTCTGGTAGTAACCCAGCCCAAACAGAAATCCGCGCGTGGAACTGTGCCCTACATTCGGTGTAAGGAATCCGCTTTGGCGGGGCTCGGTCCGCAGCGACTTGTGAAAGTACGGAAAGTAAAACACCGGCAGGCCGCGCAGCCTGTACACGGCGTTATGGGTGATAGCGCGTTCGTGCGGTATGAAGTCGATCAGGTCGCTGTTGATCGTCCACCATGGATTCGGCATCTCGCAGTCGGTCATGAATGCGTCATGCAGCAGATATTTCCCGGGCAGCCGTTCCACCCAGTCGGCTTCGAAGTAAAACGGATCGCGCGAAGTGAGCACGCCGGGCCGCGCAACAATCTTGGCCTTGTTGTAGCCCCGCACATGATGGAACTCCCCGATCTCTGTATCCGTGTTGTATGTGGCCGTGTCCGCATAGACCACCTCATCGTGCTCGTAGTCGCGATAGTAGACGTTACCCGTAGCCGTCGCAACGCCCGCTTCTTCGTCGTAGTCCGCTTCGTCTGCGCGAAGAGTCGCCTCCGGCATTTCGAAAACCACTTTGCCGCTTAGGTGATAAACGTGCTTGTCCTTTTGCACCCGGAAGTCTGCGATGTAGGGAATGTTCTTTTTATCCTTCGGCGCGTTTGGCCTTGCGACGTGAACGCTGAAGTCCGGCCGTTCAATCAGGTCTTCGGACGCGCTGTCGGCAGATGCAGCCGGCGCGTCCTGCGCTCTACAGAATTCAGGTAACAGTGCCGATAGGCTGAGGATGAGAGAAAACGCGAAAAACCGGCGAGAAAACAGCAATTTGTCGTGACAAGCGTGATGGATTGTGTTACTCAGGAAAGAAGGGATTGTCGCGGAGAAGACTCTCAATCTGTCACTGTAGCGCGGCATTATTTGCGTGACATGACGCGGTGTCAAAGAGCCTTCAAAAGAGCGGCTGAAACGAGTGCGCGACCCGCACGCACAAGAGATTAAGAAATGCATTGCCAGTATTGTGGACAACTAAACGGAGAAGACGACCACCGCTGCCTGAACTGCGGCCGGAGGATCACGGGAGTTGTCATCGCGGCGCCCACATCCTATATTGGCGCAACAGCTCTTGCAATGGCGCCTGCGCCAAGCGCAAGACACGATCAGCGGGCCGAAGCCTCCCCCGCACCCGCTCAGCCTGATCTTTTTTCGCCGCAGCAAAGCGCCAACCCGGGCGTAGTAATCCCCTTCGAAGAAGTCCAGCGCCAGCGCGCCACGCGTTTAGGTCAGCCGATCGTCGCACCCGCTAAAGCTGCTCCCGCCGTGAAGCCTTCCGCGCCGCAGCGTCCGGCGTCGCGCGCCAAACAGCCCGCAATCGAACAGGGCAATCTCGATTTTCGCTCTGCATCAGGCGACCGCATCCTTTCCACGGGCGCTCCCGCACAAGTTTCAGGCAACGCGCGAGTAGCTCCTCCGGTTCAACGACTCATCGCTGGAGCCATTGACGCGTCCATGGTGGTCATTGGTTTCGGCATCTTCGCCACCACAGTCAAATTCGGCGGAGCTGCATTCGGCTCCGGCAAAGCGGTCTGGATCGCACTCGCGCTCTCTTTCGTTCTCATCTCTCTTTTTTACGGAATGGTCTGGTCAATAGGCCGCCGCGAAACTGCCGGAATGAATCTGACAGGCCTTCAGCTGGTCACCTTTGATGGCTCGCCGCTCGATGGGCGAAATCGCACCATCCGTTTCGCCGCAGCGTGGCTTAGTTACTGTTCCGGGGGCCTTGGATTGCTCTGGTGTTTAGCGGACGAAGAAAACCTTGCCTTCCATGACCACATCTCGAAGACGTATCCGGCCGAACGCGGGTCAAATCGTCCATTCGTGCGGCAGCGCCGGTAACTTCTTCTCGCAGTCACGCGTAAGGAGCCATGATGAGCAGCCCTGCACGAATTCTTGTTGTTGATGATAGTGTGTTTGACGTTGAGCTTCTTCGCTTCGCGCTGAACGATTACGGAGAAAAGTTTGAGCTTGAAGTTCTTCCCGATGGCGAAGCCGCTCTCGAATATGTAAGCGATCACCGGCATGGCAGGCGGGCGCACGAACCCTGCGTCATCCTGCTGGATCTCAATCTGCCGCGCCACAGCGGTCTCGCTGTCCTTCAAGCCATTCGCGAAACCCCCGCCCTGACTCACATCCAGGTAGTCGTACTGAGCGGCTCCGCCAGTCCACGTGACCGCGCCGATGTGGGGAGTCTTGGCGCCATCTTCCGCCAAAAGCCCATGGACCTCGCGCAGTTCGCCGTTCTGAGCCGGGAAGTACTCGATCTGTGTAAAGGCGCCCTGAAAGCCACCGCCTGAATTCTGCACAAGTCGGTTGGCATCTCGTGTGCTTTATACCAGGCAGCTTCAGGGTTGTCAGGTAAAGAGGTAACGGAGATGAGATGTTCCGACTTCGGAAGTTCGTCCTCTTTACTGCACTGGCGCCCCTGACGGTTATAGCCGCCTCTCGCGCCGTCTATCTTTCCGGCACTGTATCCATTGATGACGGGTCGATCCTCAATGGCATTGCCGATATCCAGGCCATGTGTGGCTCCGCGCTGATAACGGTAGGTCATACCGATCTGCTGGGCGCGTTCCGGTTCCAGTGGGATCACCCGACCAGCGTCGGGTTCGATGCGGATCAGAGCGGCGAGTTCTTCGCGCCGTCGGCCCCGCCCGTCAGCTGTGAGCTTTCTGCAAAGTACGCGGGTTTCGGCTCCAGCCATCTCAACATCGACGGGCCCATGGGACAGCAAAGCCTTGACGTTGGCAACATTATTTTGCACCGCATGGAAGCGAGCGGGCGGACAACGATCAACGCCCTGTCATTCAAAGCTCCGCCTCAGGCAAAGAAGAACTTCGGCAAAGGAGAGCGGCTGCTGACCGCGAATAAAATGGCGGAGGCTGTTGCGGAATTTTCCCGAGCTTTGGAAATCTACCCGCAGTACGTAGACGCCTGGATTGCGCTGGGCAAGACGCAGTGGCGGCTCGGCGACAACGATGCTGCGCGCAATTCGTTCGCGCGCGCCATCGGTCTCGACAGCAAAGCTTCGGTCCCCTGGCAGCACCTTGGCTTTATCGCCTGCGAAGAATCGAAATGGGAGGACGCGGCACGCTATCTCGATCGGGCCGTGCGTCTCGATCCCGCCTCGCCAGCCTCCTGGTACTTTGACGCCATCGCAAACTACAAACTCGGCCATCTCGAAAAGGCCGAAGCCGGTGTGCATTCGCAGATTCGGCTCACGCATACGAGCGATGGGCGAAGTTCCTATCTCCTTGCGCTGATCCTCATCGCGCGGAAAGATTTCGAGGGCGCGACCCCTGCGCTTCGCAACACAATCGCAGCCTCTCGAGCCGATTCAAAAGAAGCTCAGGCCGCGCAGAACATACTCAGCCGGATCGAAGCCGCTGCGCTCACCGTGCAAACCGCATCCGTGAAATAGTATGCTCGGTTCATGCGTCTGGCGCGGTCCGGCGAACCGCCAGGCGTCAATGCCAGTGCCCATAACGGAGGTGGTATGCGCCGATTGCAGAAGTTCCTGCTGGTAATCGCACTCGCGCGGTGCAGCTTCGCCGCCGGCCGTCAGACCGTCTACATCTCCGGCTCCGTGGCGATGGACGACGGATCGCAGTTAAGCGCCATCGCCGAAATCCAGACGGTTTGCGCCAACGTCGCAAGCACGGTCGGATACACCGATCAAAAGGGTTCGTTCCAGTTCCAGTGGACCCGACCCGGAACGACGGTGATCACCACGGATCTGGCCGATCAGTCTATTCCGACATCCATGGACGTCGCGGCTGTGAACTGCGAGATTTCCGCCAAACTCCCCGGCTTCATCTCGACCCGCCTCAATCTGTATGCTGCCATTGGACAGCAAAGCGTTGAGGCCGGAAGAATTATTCTCCATCGTGCGGACTCCGCCCCTCAGACCACCACGGTCAGCGCTCTCTCATTCAAAGCTCCGGCGCAGGCGAAAAAGAGTTTCGCGAAAGGCGCCCGCCTGATGAATGAGAATAAAGTGCCCGCTGCTGTTGCCGAATTCTCGAAAGCCGTGCAGAGTTATCCCGATTACGTGGACGCCTGGATCGCTCTCGGCAAAGCGCAGTGGCGCCTCGGTGCGAACGCCGGGGCGCGCGCATCGTTTGCCAGGGCCATGAATCTCGATAACAAGGCTTCCGATCCATGGCGGCAACTCGGCTTTATGGCCTCCGAAGAAATGAACTGGAACGAAGCTGCCCGGGATCTCGATCAGGCCGTACGCCTCGATCCGGAGGGCTCATCCGCCTCCTGGTACTTCGACGCATTGGCGAATTATAAGCTCGGTCGCATCAGCGCAGCTGAACAAAGCGTGAGGACTTACATTCACTCCGATCAGACCGGCAACGCCCGCGGTCCCTATCTCCTGGGACTTGTCCTGATCGCGCGCAACGATTCGGAAGGAGCAATGACCTCCCTGCGCATCGCTTTAGCGGCCGCTCCCGCGGATTCCAGCCAGGCGAAGGACGCGCAACGCGCACTCAGCCTGCTGCAGGCAAGGTCCGCGGTCAGTACGGCATCGGCGCAATAGTATGCTCTTTTCATGCGCCTCGCCTTCAGGGTTCTGCTTGCTGCAACGCTGGTGACTCTATTCCTTGGCCGTGTCAGTGGCGGACGACTGTTCGCGCCGTGGTTTCTGAACCTTTTCCTGCAGTGGTTCACCGTGTCCGTCGCCGTCTTCGGAGTCTTCGGCGCGCGCGCCGCATACTTCGCCTGGCGCGATCCGGCAAACCGCAAAGCCTATTTGTTTGACATCATCCTTGCGATTGCGTGGATTCCTTACTGGTACTCGAACCTTCATCACTAAGCCGGTCTTCCAGGCAGCGCGCGATCAGCGCCGTCCAGCCCGTCTGATGCGATGCGCCGCATCCCCGTCCCGTGTCGCCGTGGAAGTATTCGTGGAACCACGTTAATCCCCGCCACGCGGGGTCATCGCGAAAGACCCTGTCATCCCCCTGCCACGCGCAGGATCCGGAACCATCGGGAACAAATAGCGCGCAAAGCCGCCGATTGACTTCTCGGGCGACCTCTCGCAAATTCAAAAAACGCCCCGAGCCGACGGGACACTCCACCTGGAATGCATCACCATAAAAATGGTGATACCGTTCGAGCGCCTCAATCAATAAATAGTTCGCGGGAAACCACACCGGCCCGCGCCAGTTCGAATTTCCCCCAAACAGACCCGTCTCGGATTCCCCCGGCTCGTACTTCACCCGCCACTCCTGCCCATCCAGCCGAAGCACATAAGGCTCCTGCCCATGCTGCGCCGAGAGTGACCGAATTCCGAATGGAGAAAGAAACTCTGCTTCATTCAGCATCCGTCCCAGTACACGCCGCAGTTTCTGTTCGGTGGGAATCGCCAGCAACCGATGGCGATGTACGTCCGATCCCGCGGGCTGCATCATCGAAATCAGGTGATACAGATCTTTGCGGTTATTCAGAAACCACTCCATGCGCCGCTTAAATCCCGGCAGCCGATCGATCTGATCCTGCTCCAGAACCTGCACCGCAAGCAGCGGGATCAAACCGACCATCGAACGAATCTCCAGCGGCGTCGTAGATTCCCCAAGCCGCAGCTGGTCGTAATAAAATCCCGCCGGCTCACTCCACAATCCGGTCCCGCCCAGCGAATTCATCGCATCCGCAATCGCAATGAAGTGTTCAAAGAACTTCGAAGCCACATCCTCATATACGGGATCGTCCTTCGCGAGCTCGAGCGCAATCGCCAGCATCGTCA
>JBEHXG010000037.1:0-47333 GCA_048498815.1 Acidobacteriota bacterium
CGCCGAGAACGCGGACGCTTCCGGCGCGCAGGAACGGTTCATTAATGAAGCCCGCGCCGCTTCGGCGCTGAATCATCCGAATATTGTCACCATCCACGAAGTATTCCACTGGCATCGCGGACCGGTGATTGTGATGGAGATGGTCGCGGGCAAGCCATTCCGCGAGTTGTGTGGACGGCCCGTGACAGCGGCTGCTCTCGCCGGCTTTGGCCGTCAGATCGCGGGTGCGCTTGCCGCGACGCATCGGGCCGGCATTTTGCACCGCGATATCAAGCCGGAAAACCTGATGCTGCGCGCCGATGGCTACGTTAAGGTCCTCGATTTCGGACTTGCGCACAGCCTTGGCCCGCAACACGAACGAACCACGCATTTACCGGCGGGCACACTGCGTTACATGTCCCCGGAGCAGACCCGCGGCGAGCCGCTCACTTCCGCCAGCGATGTGTTCTCGCTCGGTGTGGTTTTGTATGAACTGGCGACGGGGCGACACCCGTTTGCCGCCGCCTCTTCTCTCGACGTTGTTCATCTGCTGTGCGGAACAATTCCGCCGCGTCCGACACAGGTCAACCCCGCCATTCCGCCGCCGATTGACGCGATTGTCATGGAGATGTTGAGCAAACTTCCCGCTGAGCGGCCCTCCATGCAGGATGTTGTGGATAGGCTGTCGTCTGGCAGCTCAGAGCCGCCGCGGAGCGGAGAATCAGCGCGGATCGCACAGCCGACTCGCCGCGGGGCGGTTGCGGCAGGAGCCGTGGCCATCGCTGCGGGTGCGTGGTACGGCGGTCATCTACTGGCCTCGCGCACGGCCGCAAAGTTGCAGCCGGCGATCGTTCGCCCCGTCCCGCTAACCGGCAATCCTGGCGCGGAAGGCGACCCGTCGTTTTCGCCCGATGGCCGCTATCTCATTTATTCGTGGACGCAGGAAGGCCAGGCGCCATTTGGCGATCTGTTCGTTCGGGAGATGGCAAGCGGCGAAACGCGCCAATTGACCGTCGGAGAGGACCGTCCCGCCGAGCCGTCATGGTCGCCGGATGGCCGCACTGTGGCTTTCCTGCGATCCAGTGCAAGAGAGACTAGACTGCAGGTCATGCTGATCCCGGCATCCGGCGGCCCCGCGAAGAAAATTGCTTCCCTTGTCGGAGACTACGGGTTGCGGCTGCCTCTGATGACGTGGTCTCCGGATGGCCGTACGCTGGTGATCGCCGACGATCCGCCAGGCGAAAGCGATAATCTGCAGCTTTTCCGGCTCAACATTGCAACCGGTGAGAAAACGCGCCTCCCGGTTCCGGATCTCCATGGTGCGGTACTGGCGCCGTCCTTTTCGCCGGACGGCAGACGTCTGGCTTTTATCTGCCGTCACGCCCCCCGTTTCGATCTTTACGTAGCGGATGCCGACGGCCATAACCCTTCCAGATTGCCGCTGGCAGCGTCCGTCCGAAACTTCGCCTGGCGCGCCGACAGCGCTTCGCTGCTTCTCTCTTACGCCGAGGATTCGGCAGCGGGCGAATTGTGGGAGGTCCCGATTTCCGACGCCACGCCCCGCAAAGTGTTCGCCGGACTCGCTGGTGGGGTGAACGCGCTTGCAATCTCACGGGTCGGAGATCGTTTGGCCTTCGTGCGTGAGGAAAAGGTCACCGCGGTGTTCGGGCTGGACCTCGCCCACCCGAATTCATGGCGCAAGGTACTGGCGGGCAGGCGCCAGCAGTCTGACGCGCGCCTGTCACCCGACGGAACAAAAATCGCCTTTGCGTCGAACCGGGGCGGCGCGTTCGAAATCTGGATAGCGAATCGGGATGGCTCCGGCGCTCACCCCCTTACGACCCAGCGGGCATTTTGCGGAAGCCCGGCCTGGTCACCCGACGGACAGAGAATCGCCTATGACTCGAAAGCCAGTGGCAAGACGGAGATATGGGTGATCGACGCCCTGGGGGGGCCCGCGAGGCGACTCTTTCAGCGTGGCGAATCCGGGTACATGCCGTCATGGTCGCGGGATGGAAAATCCATTTATTACAGCAGCGGAAAAGTTTGGCGCATCGCAGCGGATGGGTCGGGGCCGCCGCAAGCGCTCACCGCCGGAAATGGCGCCGATCCGGTGGAGTCGGAGGATGGGAAATTCCTATACTATGGCGACTCCGTGGGTTCCGGGGTTTGGCTTTTTCCCCTGGACGGCACAGGCGTGCCTTCACTACTGCCAGCCAGGCCGTGGCCAACGCGATTCTGGACGGCGGGGAAAGATGGAATCTATTTCATTGCGGGAAACCAGCCTCCAGTCCTGAATTTCCTCCCGATCGGAGAACGGAAGGCGCACGTGGTGGCAAAGATCCCCAAGAGCTTCGATGAAGCGACTCGCGGTCTTTCCGTTTCGCCGGATGGGCGGGAAGTTCTGGTAGGTACGGCGGGCGGTCGCAATGGCGAAATCGTTCTGGTGGATCTCCCTCGTTAGCACCTCTTTCGGAACTCGCTTTTCCCGCGAAACTGCCGTACCATCAGATATATGCGGACTCCGCATGCCGTATCAGGGCATGGAGTCCCGAAACGTGACATTTTCCGCCGGGCCGCGTCGATTATCTCAGGAGGAACCCAGGTTCCCTCTCAAACCGGGTGCGGGAGGATTTCGGAAATGTACCAGGTCGCGGAATCGATGGCCACATTGGCGGCGCCGTTAGACGAATCAGGCCTGATCCGGGCCGCGCAGGGTGGCGATCAGGATGCTTTCGAGCGTCTGGTGCGGGAGTACGACCAAAGCGTCTTGCGGATCGCGACTAATATCCTGCGCTCCCCCGATGAAGCCCGCGACGTCTACCAGGAGGCCTTTCTCAAGGTCTATCGAAACCTGAACTCGTTTCGCTTTGATTGTTCGTTTCACACCTGGCTCTATCGCATCGTGACGAACATCTGTCTCGATCACCTTCGGCGCCGGAAGGTGCGCAAGGAAGAATCCACGTCGGTTGAGACCTCAGACGGAACGGTGGACCGTATTACCCAGGCCCGCGAAGAGGGTCCTCACGCGGATCCCGAACGGCAGACCTGGAATCAGGAATTATCGGGCGGCATCGCTCAAGCTCTGGCGGCGCTCACGCCGCGCGAACGCACCGTGTTCGAGCTGCGGCATTATGAAGGATTACGGCTGCGCGCCATCGGAGAAATGATCGGTACCACGGAAGAGGCCGCGAAGAACTGCCTGTTCCGCGCGACGCAGAAGATGAGAATGAGTCTGGAATCGTTTATATGAAGTGTCAGGAAGTTACACTCGAAATCCCGAATTACTGCTACGGCGAAATTGCGTCGGAAACGGAAGAGGCGCTCGAGTCGCATCTGGCGGATTGCGGCGATTGCCGGGTCGAACTGGAACGTCATCGCAAATTTCTCGAACTTTTGGACGAGCGCCCCGCCGTGGCCGATGCCGGTCTGCTCGTGCAGTGCCGCTCTCAGTTGAGCGCCACGCTGCGTCAGGAAGCGGCGGCAGGCGCATCGCATGGCGCGGGCTGGCGTTTCTTCCACAACGGCATGGAGCGCCTGCGTGAGCTCTCCCGCGTCCACATTCCGTTCCGCGTTCCAGTTGGCGCTATGGCGCTGCTCGCAATTGGATTTTTCGGTGCCCGTTACACTCCTGAGAAATTTGGCGGCGTGCGCGCCGCGCTGGCCGAGCCGGTGTTTTCGAATGTTCGTTCGGTTGAGCCCAGCCCTTCCGGTGAAGTTGAGATCGCGGTGGATGAAGTCCGTCGCCACATGGTTTCCGGCGCCGTGCAGGATCCGGAGATTCAGGCGTTGCTGGTCAGCGGCGTCACGGCGGGTTCCAATCCCAACGTGCGGCTGAAATCGATTCAGGTGCTGCACAGCGCCGCGGAAAGTGGCGCCGATTCCGATCAGCTTCGCACCGCCCTGCTCGGCGCGCTGCAGCACGATCCCGCGCCCGCGGTTCGACTCAAGGCGCTGGAAGGCTTGAAGCAGTTTGCCGGCGATGCTTCGGTTCGCATGGCGCTCGCCAATGTTCTGCAGAAGGATGACAACGCCGCCGTTCGCGTTCAGGCCATTGATCTCCTCTCAAAGAATCACGACGATTCGATCGTAGGCGCACTGCAGACTGCGGTGCAACGCGAGGACAACCCGTATGTACGTGGACAGGTGATGCAGCTGCTCACCACGCTCAAGGCCTCCGCCGGGACGTATTGATTTGGAAACCGTCAATAAGAACAGATGAGTGAATCTCGCAAACTCGGACTGCTGGCGATCCTCCTTACCGCGATCGCCATCGCAGGCTACGGACAAACCCGCCAGCATGGAAGCTCGGCGAACATGCAGATGGCCATGCCGCCCGTGTACCTGGGAATTGATTTCCAGTTGGTGGATGCGGAGAAGGCGAAGGCACTGAAGCTGAAGGAAACCGCCGGACTCGAAGTCACTCGAGTGCGCGAAAACTCACCCGCGGCGAAGGCGGGAATCCAGGTGCAGGACGTCATCCTCGAAATCGGCGGTCAGAAAGTTGGCGGCCAGCAGCAGTTTGTGGACGTGATTTCCAGCAAAGCGTCCGGAACAAAAATCACACTGACTATTTCGCGCGCTGGCGCCACGCGCACGCTTTCCGCCACGCTTGAGCCGCGTCCGCAGGACCTGGTTTTCTCCGCGCTGCCGCCTGGTGGAGTCTTTCCGGCGATTCCGCTCTCACCGGAAGATCTGCAGGCGATGATCGCTGCCTCGGCGCCCCGCGCAGGGTACGATGGCGCGGAACTCAGCCCACAGCTGGCCGCCTTCTTCGGGGTGCAAAACGGCGTGCTGGTATTCACCGTCTATGAGAAAACGCCGGCAGAACGCGCCGGCATGAAAGCCGGCGATATCGTCACGAAGGTCAACGGCTTCCCGGTATCGAGCCCGCGTGAGATTTCGGCCATTCTTCGCCAGAGCCGGAAAGTCGTCTCTTTCACCGTCATTCGCAACAAGAAGGAAATGGCGCTGAACGTCGAGATCTCTTTGAACCGGTCTCCATTCCCGCCAGACGAAGCAGTAAATTAGCAGCCCTTTTATCTCAACGCGCTATTTCACTTCCTCTACGGTTCGGAGTAGCTCGCGCGCCTCGTCTTCCCTCTCGTGGGGCACACGAACACTCCACCACCCGAGGAGATTCCCGCTTTCCTGGCGTGCCCCGAGATTTTGATCCATGGTGAAAAACGGGATCTGAGCTTCCTGCAGCAGGCTTCGCGCGAGGCCAATTGCAACCTGACTGGTCAGGCCAGTCCGGATCAGAACACCAAGATCTTCTTCATTTGGCATCAAGCCCTCCCGTTCTAACGTCGATAAAACTTATTATCGGGAATCGTACAGCCCACTGCGGGAACCTCCGGCTTCGTTACAGGTTTGCCCGCGACAACCGCCTCCAGCGCATCCCGCCAATCGTGCTCCGTAACCACCGCACGCGGTCTCGTGAGCGCGACGTAGTAGTTATCGATTCGTCCGCGATACGCGATCGCCCCGCCCGAAATCACGGCAACTTCCGGCGTTACTGTCACGCCTGTAGCCGCCACCAGCGCGCGGTCCCGATCCACAATCTTCGGATAAGCGCCGTGCCCATACTCACGGGCATGCGCCGCGGCTGCGGTATCGGTCATCGTCGGATCGGTGTAAACCAGGGCGCAGGCGACGCCGCGCGCCCCATACTCTTCGCAAACGCGCCGAATCTCATGCGCATAGTAATTCGCAATCGGGCAGCCGTTGGTAACAAATATCAGCGCCGCCGCGCGCCCCTTCTCCACCTTCAGCGGTTCGCGCCGCACACCGTCCACATCCCGCAACATAATTCCAGGATGCAGCAAAACACCCAGCGCGAACAACGCGAGCGAGCTCATTGCGAGAGCAACTCCTGAATTTTGACCAGCAGCATCGGATTCGCCAGGATGCCCTGCTGCACGGCCGCCGAGCGACGTTCCGCCACAGCACGCTGCAGCGTTCGGGAATCCACCTGCCGGTGCGCCACGGCGATTAGCGAAAGCGAACCCATCTCATCCTTCGACTGCTCACCCCACGTCACACGAACCGGCGGATTCGCTGGATTATTCGGATTTGCGATCGAGTTATTCCAGTGAATCTCGGCATCCAGTTTCGTACCCGCGGGCAGTGAAACCAAATCCCTGAAGTAATACTGATCCTGCCAGTTGAAGTTCCAGTCGCCAATGGAGAGCAGGGTCTTCACCTGCCCGTCCGGAAGCGTCGCCGTCATCTTCATGCGGCTCGCCAGATAATGCGCGTGCGCACTGACACCTGCAGCATCCGTATCCACAGGCAGCGTGAACGAATCGCGAATCACAAAATCCCTTTCGCCTGCGGGAATATCCAGTCCGGCAAACAGCGAATACACCGGCGGCAGCATGATCGACACCATAGTTCGGCTCGGCGCCTGCTTCGCAAAATGCAGCCCAATGACCGACTTCTCCGTCTCCGGCTTTCCCGTGGGATGGAAGTGATACTGAACCACCAGATCCGATCCCTTCGGCAGCCGCAGCGCCAGGCCGGCCGGAAAGAACTGCGGTTGCGCTCCCACGGCCCAACCGCCCAGCGGCAGCGTCGCGCCGCCCGCGCGCATTCCGCCAAACCCGGGCTCAACACCATCATCGGGCCTCAAATGCGCACGCCCGTTCGGATCGGCAAAGTACAAAACATGATGCACCGCCGAACGTGCGCTCGGGCGCATCTCAATCGCGGTAATCCATTTGTCTTCCGCAAGCCCGAGCGGCAGGGCTATGTTGCGATAAACATCCGGGCCATCGGCCTTCAGGTGATACGCCGCCGGCATTTCAACAACGAGATCTGGTTCACCCAGCCGCCATCCCGATGCAAACTGCGGAGGCTTCGGAGCCTCCCCTGGGCCTTCCGGCATTCCGCCATCCACCCACTTCCCGATCAAGGCAATCTCGGCCTCGCTAAGCCGCCGCTCGTCGCGGTACGCGTACGAACCAGGCTCCGCACGCCACGGCGGCATAATGCGCGCCGATGTCGCGGCCCCAATCAGGTCTCCATGGGTCGCCGCATCGCGATAAGAGAGGAGGGAGAACGGAGCCGCTTCGCCCGGCCGGTGGCACCCCACGCAATTCTGATTCAGAATCGCAGCAATCTGGCCGTTGTAGGTGACCGACGGCGCAGATGCCCTGTTCTGCTGCGCGACGAGCATTGAGAAGCAGCCCAGCCCGGCCAACGCCATCCCGGCGACCGGAGTCAAATAGCTGCGATTAGAAAACAAAAGCGAGGCCACCGCGGAAAACGCGCGGCGTGTTGACAATCAGCAGCTGCCGCCCATCCACCATCGATACGGGCAAATAACCATCGGCCAGGACATTATGCATCTCGGCAGTTGCTTCAACGCGCCCCGGAATGCCCGGCACCGGAATCGGCTGCCGAATCGAGATATTCAACCCTGGCTCTGCCCGGTCCGGCTGCGTCGAAAACGAGGCCATCGCCATGGCGCCCTGCAAATTCGAGCGCTGATAGCTAACGTTGTACTTTGTCCCCAGATGCCGCACCGTACCTTTTGATCGAACCGTAAACGCCGATCGCTCTTCGGGAGTGACTGCGTCGCGCAAACCCGCCGCATCGCTAAACGGAGTGCCCGGCAGCGTCAGGACGCCCACAGTCCCGTACGCTACGGTAATATCGTGGTTCTGCCCCAGACGCCGGGTGGCCGAAACCGAATAGCCGGCTGACGAGACACTGCCTGCATCAAATAAAGCGCTCGATGCAAACATCGATGGCAGCAGGTCGCCCACAAACAAGTCCTGTCCCGGACTTGCAATTGTCAACGCCGCATCTGCCACATGCTGCATATGCCCGGAAACCCGAACCTGAATCGGCCCCGCCTCCGTGGCATATCCAATCTCATAATTGTCGCCGCGCTGCACCTTAACCCGGCCGTCCCGCTCGCTCATCCGGGGCATCATCGCCAGAGCCGCAAGTTCGCTGCGGAGACCAGCATCCGGACCATCCAGGTCATCCACATTCGGGCGCGCATTTCCCGAACTGAAGTCCAGGTCGAGCCGCCCGTGTGGCAAGGCATAACTCAACCGCGCCCATGGGCTGAAATACTGAATCCGGTCAAGATATGAAATCACGTCGAACTCAGACCCATATTGCAGCCACGCTGATTCACTTAGTTGAGTCTGATCCCGCAGGCTGACCGACAACGTCCGCATTGTCGGCAGCGGCGCATCACCGGACGGGTTGCCCGATATTCCCTGCCCGACCCGCGTCGGCACGTTCATCTGCCGCATCGTTACCGAAACAGACGGCGTCTCTGCCCCAACTCTACGGCTATAAGTCGTGCGAATCGCCGCAGCTGGCTGCCCGGTGGTTGACGCATAACCCAGATCACCACTCACCCGCACCCGGTTGTTCGCATAAAGCGAAGTAGCAAAAGCAAACTGAGTCCCGAGGTCGGCCTCATCGGCCGAGCCAGCGGTGAGCGCGCCCTCGCTCGTGGAGATTCGGACCAAACCCTGCGAATCGTGGAATGCCGCTGCCTTCGCACTATCACCCGAATTCCGAACCGAAGGCGATCGCGCCGCCGAAGGCAGCAACCGCACGATGGGACGCAGTGACGAATCCGCACGCAGCGTCCACTTCCATTCATCGCCCATCAGCCCACCCGGCGCGGGCACGGTGGAGACCAGTTGAATCGAACTAAACATCTTCGAAAGGCTGACCTGCAGTAGACTTCGCATGCCCGGTCTCACCTGCAAATGATCTCTTGTCGCCGGAACATAACTGGCGGCAGAAACCTGAACCATATAGAGGTCCGGCAGCAGATCGCCAAAAGAGAAGTTCCCCGCTAGGTCGGTGTACGACCGCTGCAGCAAACGCTCCTGTTGATTCAAAAGGGAAACCAGCGCCCCCGGCTGAGGCTTGCCGAGCTTATCCAGAACCAACCCGCTGAGCGAACCGGAAAATCGAATTACCGTCGCCGCGGGCAGCGGAAAGGCAGGCACAAAAAAGAGTGAACAAAGTACTGCTGCGGGAGCCAGCGTCCGCAATCGGTGGCGGCGTGACTGGATTTCCGCGTTGCCCGAATTTTTCCCGGCCTTGCGCATCTTACTCACTCACCGCCTCAAACCAGCCGGATCGGAATCCGGCACCTGTCAGTTTACCGTAAAATCGGACTGCTGTTGCACGCTCTGGTTCGCCCGCCGATCCGTGGCCTTCACTTTCAGAGTATATGTTCCCGGACCCAGTTTGCTCAGTGGCAGCCGCTTCTCAAACGTCGCCTGGTAAGCCGAGGCGTTCGGTACCGTCGAAAGATCGTCGGTGAAGTCGTAGGTTGGCTTATCCGCTCCCACCTTTGAGATGGAGTACTCGATCTCCCCATTCGGCTTGCTCGCCTTCTCGTTCGGATCGATCGCGAAGTTGTAGAACTGTACGTAGAAGCCCATGGTTTCATCCGAGTTGAACTTCGGTACTTTGCCCACACGCGGCCGTACCTTGGTCGCCCCAATCGCAAAATCGCCGGCGCCAATCTTTCGCGTCGCCAGCGGCTCAATCTGATCCGCGATGATCAGACTGCTCGCCGCCAGTTTGTCCTGCGGGAAGTAGGGCACGTCGATGGCCTGTTCGGTAATCGCCACATTGCCGGACATCACATCCTTCGCCACAATATTCAGCCGGTAGCGGCCAGGGGCGAGGTTCAGCGACTCCTGATGAATCTGCTTATTCTTCGCGTAAGCCTGCAGCATGCTGGGCGGCGCCGTAGTCTCAAGCGTCGGCTCGAACTTCGTCACGCGGCGATGCATCATTGTCGTGACATTGCCGAACACATTGATCGCGGCCCGCTCCACACCGTCTTTCTGGGTAAACTGCAGATCGCTGTTCTGGAACAGCATCGTGATGTTCGCCATCACCGAAGCATCCGTTACCCGCACGTAGTGAATATCCAGATCCATCGGTAGCCGGTTATAAGTAATGCGAGAAGTGATCGACTCCGCTTCCAGATCCTTGAATTTCACCGGTGGAGGCTGCTGCACCTTAAAGTACGTCTCCATGCGCGTGAACTCGTTCATGCTCTGGTTCATGTACTGCTCGGGCACGCCGAGTCGTGTTCCATCCGAACGGTTAAATCGGTCGGTCTTGGTGGAAAGACCCTGCTGCTCGTAAAGCGTCAGTCCCGCATTCGGCACATGCAGCAGCGCGTCCTTCTCCGAAGGATCCATCGTCAACCGGTACTCGCCCGACATTGACGTGTCCACGAATTCCAGAATGATGTTCTGCCCAATGCCATCCAGATAGCGGTAGCGCCACTGCTCGAACGGGAAAGTCTGTGTTTCACCGCCGCCTTCCGACATCGGACGATTGTACGAACCACCGGAAGAGTGCGCCTCGATTTCATCCGGCGGACCCCACTGAATATATGTACGGCCACGATCCGTCCGCCAGCCCGGAATGCCCGAGGCAAAGTGCTCGTTGGCGTATGCAATGCGGCGGTAGTGTTCTTCTTTGAACTCGTTTTCGTCGGTATCCGGCGTCGGATCGCGGCGCAGCCAGAACTGTTCTACAAACTGCTCGCGCTCTTCGTCGGTATTGAGAGCTTTAAAGGCCTTCTTCTCTTCATCCGAGATGATGAAGGTCACATCCTCATCGAGCCATTTCTTCCACGGAGTCTCCAGCTCTTTCCGGAGCGCCGCTTCCTTCTTCTTCAGCTCTTTTGCCGATAGCCCCTTGGCGTTCGTTTCGCGCTTAGCCGGGGCGGCTTTCTGCGCTCCCGTTTGCGCCGAAGACTGGGAAATCGCAAGCGTCAGGGCCAGGCCCGCCGCGGGGATCAAAAGGATTCTGCTGCTCATACCTGGCATGCCCTCGGGTGAATAATCAACTACTCCAGTGTAGCTCAGACGCGGGGGGATGGCAGCGGGTTTCACCCGCCCCGGATGCGCCGCCTTCGACTTGTGTAGAACACGTGGCTACTGCTTGCTCAGGCGCTTGTTGTACTCGGCCACAGCATTGGCATAGCCCGGCGTTACCGGACTGGGGCTCACGCTTCGGACGCTGCCATCCGCATCCGCCTTGCGCCGCAAAAGCAATTCGATCTGATCGAGTTCATTCATCACCTGACTCGAAATGCGCTGCATCAATTCAGCATCCTGCGTAGCCCACTTCGCCGGATCAAGATTCTGCGAGCGGAGCACCAGATCCTGATAATCTTTCGTCAGTTGCGGATCGCCGGCGACTTCCGGACGAAGCTGTCCCAGTTGCCGCACAATCTGGTTATAGAGTGCCTGCTGTTGAGCCGGCGTGCGGACCTCCGGCGCATTCTGCTGAGCCGCGCCCTGTGCGCCCTGGGCGCTGATGAAGTCCGGACCGGTACCCATCTCGTTGCGGTTGCCACCGTATCCACCACCCTGCCGCAGTCCGCTAAACTGACCGCCGCCAAACGGGCCGCCACCGCCGCCGGGCTGATTTCCCGCCTGTTGCCCGCCACCTTGCTGGCCCTGGCCCTGACGATTACCCTGTCCCCCCTGCTGTCCGCCGCCCTGCCCCTGGCCCTGAGCCTGACCTTGTCCCTGCTGGCCGCCTTGCTGTCCCTGGCCCTGCTGTTGACCCTGTTGGCCCTGCCCCTGCTGGCCCGGTCGCTGGCCGTTCGAACCCTGCTGCTGGCCCTGACCCTGCTGCTGACCACCCGCGCGAGCGCCATTCCGATTCTGCTGTGCCTGCGTCAACGTCGCCATCTGCTGCCTCAGATTCTGCAGCGTGTTGATGGCCTGCTGCGCCTGCTGGCTCCGATCCGCTCCCTGCCCGGCGGCCGAAGCCATCTGCTGCGCCGTTTTCAGATCGTCGCGAAGCTGATTCAAACCCTGCGTCACTGGGGCCTCCCGCATCACGGCGTAGTTGCCCATGCCCTGCCGAATCAACTGCTCCGCAGTCTGCATGCGGCTGTCGATCTCGCCTTCCTGGGCATGTCCGGCTGCATCGCGGAGTTGCTTCGCCACATCCGGCTGCGTGCCACCCATCGACCGTGTCGCCTGTTGCATGTCTTTCTGTAACTGCGCGAAGTCCTGCCGCATGGATGCCTGCCGGTCCGCCATCTGCTGCGCGGTCCTTTGATCGCTCTGGCCTGTGCCAAAGTCCTTTCGAAGCTGCTGTTCGAAATCCTGCTGCTGATTCGCCAGACGGTCTGCGCGATTGGCCAGATCGGACATCTGGGTTCCCGCCTGTTGCCGTTGGGCTTGCTGCATGCGCTGGGCGGCCTGACCCATCCGGTCCGCCGCCGCCTGCGCATCCGCCGCCGATTGCGAATTATTTTGCTGACGAGACGACGCTGCATCGCTCATCTGCCGCTCCGCCTGTTGCACATCGCGGATCGCCTGCTCGAGTTGGCTGGTCTGCGCCTGGCTCAGCCCGTTCTGCCCGGGACGCGACAGACTCTGAGCTTGCTGCTGACCACCCTGCTGGCCGCTCTGTTGTTGGCTTCCCTGCTGCCCACCGCGAGCCTGCTGGCCGTTCTGCTGACCCTGCCGGCCACCAGCCTGCTGCTGGCCACTCTGCTGGCCCTGTTGTCCACCCTGTTGACCCTGCTGGTTCGAGCTCTGCTGACCGGACTGATCCTGCTGCCCATTCTTCAGATCTTCCATCTGCTGAATGAGCTTGTCCGCTTCACGCCGCAGCATCTCCTGCTGCCACCGCTGCTGCGCGAGCTGCGCCGGATTTGCCCTTTGTTGCTGCTGCGCCAGATCCTTCTGCCGACGCGCCAGCTCATCGAGCTTCTTCATCGTGTCATCGATCGCCTGCTGCTTCTGATCGCCACCACCGCCACCCGAGGCCTTGGAATTCGTCTCGTACTGATTCTGTTCCTTGTCAAGTTCCAGATCGAACAGGTTGGCCAGATCGCGGCCAGCTCCACCGCCGCCTCCGCCACCACCACCGCCCCCGCCATTGCGCGTAATCTGAATCTGGATATCGCGGAAGGTAGCCTCGGCGCGCAGCAAATGCTGCAGCGTCTGCTGCTCCGGCGAGATCGCATCCTGGAACGCCTGCGCCTTCAGCTTCTCGGAAGCCGGACCCATCGACGCTATGGCCGCATCCATCTCCTTCACAAACTGCGTAAACGCCGCGCCGGTATCATCAAGCTGCCGCGCCTTCGTACGATCGGAAAGCGACTTCGCCTGATCGCGCAGCTTTGCCTGCACTTCAGCCAGGTACTTCGCCGTATCGGCGGCAGTTGCCTTGGCCTTCGCATCGCCCTTCAGCTGGTTGAACGTGGCAGCGATGATTTCCTTCTCGCGTTCGGAAATCTGCTGCTCCTGCTGCTGCCCCCCGCCGCCTCCACCACCGCCGCCACCTCCCTGGCCCTGCGTGTAGTTATATTCGAACGGCACCGCCTGAACAAACATCATGTCCGTCTTCTGCGTGTTTTTCCCATCGCGTGCCACGGCGTACATGCTGACGATGTCGCCCGGTACCGCCTTGAAGTCCTCAAACGAAAGCGTGGACGTCCCATACGCTTTCTTTACGCCCTTATCCTTCAGCAGCGAGAGCGTCTTTTCGGCGCCGCCATTCACGGAATACCGCAGGCTGAGCTCCTGCAGCGGATACTCGTTCTCCGCCGAAACCTCAATCGCTACTTCTTCGATCGGGCTCACCTTCGCATCGCGCCCCGGCTTCACAATCCGCACCGTCGGAGGTATGACCTTACGAGCTTCGATGAAGTAATCGTCACTAATGCGCACCACTTCGCCCTGATACTGCACGCCCACGTGATAAGTGCCGTCTTTCGCGATCGTCACAGTGGCGTTCGTCTTATTGCCCTTCGTCTCATCAAGCTTCAGCGGAGCGCCATCCTCAAAAACGATTTGTCCATCGCTCAGTGGCCGATCCGTCTCGATCTCCAAATGCGCGGTCGTACCTTCCACCGCCCGCAGATCGCCACCCGGATCCTCCGTATTCGAAGCCGTCCCTGTCCACGAAGGATAGTTATAGGTAACCTTGATGTTCTTCACGCCGGGCAGATCGACGGTGTGTAGCTTGAACGAAGCCGACTTGATCCCACCAGCCTCCACGTAATACTCCACATCCTCCGGCAGCCCCACGAACGTGAATCCAAATCCGGACCCGCCATCCTCAGCCACCATCGGCGCTTCTTCCCACTTACCCGAACTCGCATAGCGCGCCCAGAGGCTCGCCTTGGAAGATGTAAACCCCGTGAGATGCGCGGTCACCGGAAGGTCGGAACGCCGCCGTACGGTCCGGGTTCCAGGATCAACCGCAACGCTGTAAGTTCCAACAGCCGCCGAGTTCTTGGGCAAACTGCCCCACAGCACCTGCGTCCCATATCCAAACACGCCCGGTCCCCAGAACAGCAGCCAGGCCAGCACTCCCGCCGCCGTGGCGCCCAGGGCTGCGAACCCGATCAGCCGCCGCGGCTCCACCACTACTTCCGGCTGAACTTCCCGCGCCATCGAAAGCGCATCTTCCGCCAGCAACGGCAGAAACGGATCGTTCTCATTCGCCTTCTGCTTTTCCGTAAATGTCAGCAGGCGCTGATCGAAGCCGGGGTGCTTGCGCTCCACCTCATTCGCCGCTCGCCGCCGGTTCATCCGCATCAGCGGCACAATCAGACCCAGCGCTACAACCGACCCGATCCCGAGGAATAACAGCACGCGGCTCCACAGTAACGACGTCGATGTAAACGCCGAGCCCATCAGCGCCCCCACAATCGCCACCGTCAGCAGCAGGGCCACACCCACAACCGCCGCCGCACCGCGCGTCCATGCAAACAGCCGCAAACGCCGCTCCAGCTGATTCAGATACTCCGCCAGACCTGTTATCGGATTCATGCCACTTCCTTGCCGGCCGTTTCAATGTGCCGGTTCCCAATCACGGTTTCAGCCACCGCCAGCATCGCAAGCAACGCCAGCACCCACCACCATAATTCCGACTTTTCTTCCGTATTGCCGGCGGACGCAGCCGTGGTTCCCGCACCGGAACCCACACCCGTATTTTTCCACAAATTCAGCGTGTCTTGTGTAAGCGGGGTGAAGTCCGATTCCCGCCGGTCCGGATTCACCGCCGCCATTTCTTCACGCCCGTTCGCGCGCCGGATATCGTAAAATCCCTGTTTCGTAAATTGAAATGCCGTGGCCTTCGCCGACTCCGAAAGCGACATCGCCCGCGAACCATCCGGCCCGATGATCTCCACCGGCACATTCTTCTCTTTCACCGTGCGCAGGTCAACGTAACCACCCACGCGATAGTTCGCGCGCGCCGCACCAATTCCGCCCATCTCGTGCGTAGTCTGTTCGAGGAACGGCAGCCATACCGGCTTCAGCGGCAGATTATTGGCCACATTGTCGAAAGCCGACGCGAACACGATCACATGCCCTTCCCCGCTCCTGCGGTCCACCAGCAGCGGCGACCCGTCCGCCAGCCGCGCCGCTACGCGCGTATCGGCATCCTGCGGCAGGGTCAGCTTCGCCATCTGATAAAATTCCACACCGTCCCAGCTCTGCCCGCTGCCAAATGACGAATACGAGTTATCGATCTGTCCCACCGTGAGGGCATGCTCATGATCAAGCGTCAAAGTCCGGATGTTCAGCACCTGAATCCCCGCCACCGGCAATTTCCCGCCAGCCACGGTATTCTTCCCAAGCGAAATCAAAACCGACCCGCCACCCTGCACATACTGATCTACCGATTGCGCCAAACGCTCCGGCAGCGGCCCGGCATCCGACAGAATCACGAACGCGTACTTCGATAACGTGGCGCCGGCAGCCTGCTCCGGCGTTTGCACATCAACGGTGAACGCAGCTTCGGTAGCCGACTCCATCGCCGTCCGGATGTACACGGGGCTATAGCTGTCGTTCTGCGCATGAATCAGGAGTGCGGGCTTCGGATCGGCGCGCTCCACCGAAAAAAGCCACTTATCGTCATCCGGAAACGCATCCGCACCATCGATACGAATTTCGCACTTGGTCATGCCATAAGGCGCATCCAGCGTCAGAAATTCCACCGTGGCGCGACCACCGGCCGGAACTTTCGCCTGCTTCGTCTCCAGCGTCTTGCCGTTCGCAACCAAAGTGACCGTGCGTGTCGCTTCCGGGGTATTGAATCCGGCAATCGTAGCCACAGTCCGAACCTTCTTCGTATCGAATACCCGCCGCGGCGCATCCACGTTCTCCACGGTGAAGTTCGGCAGGGCTTTGCCGCCGTACGTGTGGACGCTCAGCGTAGTCCCGTTATCCAGTCGAGAATCCGCAAAACTCGCAGGCCATGACGACTTCTGAAGATCGGTAAATACCTCGGCCGTAATATCGCTCTTTTGCGTCTCAGACGCGGATCGCAGCACCCGCGAGAGCTCGGCATATGAACTGGCATCGTCGCCCGGCTCAATACCTTCGACTGCAGCCCGCAGCGCCTGCTTATCGGCAGTCATCTCCGTCAGCAGCTTCGCCGCTCCACCAAACGTAATTACCTGACCGCGATCTCCGTCGCCCAGAGAATTCACGGCGGACACCGCATCCTTCTTCGCCGCATCGAAATGCCCGTCCTGCCGCATGCTGAACGAGTTATCAAGCGCGATCACAACCTTCTTCCCGCCAAACGCCGACCGCGCCGCGCTGCTCGCAATATAAGGACGCGCAAATGCCAGCGCCAGCAACAGAACAAACAAACACCGCAACGCGAACAAGAGCAGATACTTCAGGCGGCGATGCTTAATGGAACTTTGCGTCCTTCGCTCGAAGAACATAAGCGAACTGAACGGCATCGGCGTCTGCTTATACTGCCGCAGCAGGTGGATATAAAGAGGCAGACCCAGAACCGCGAGTCCGCCCAGAAACCACGGCGCGAGAAATCCCACCTACATCCTCCTCTGGCGGATCGCAAGATAATTCCGCAATCCCGAATCCAGCGGCTTTGACGTATCCATGAAAACGTGTTCCAGTCCCGAGCGCGCCGCCTCTTCGGCCAGCCCCTTGATATGCGCGTCCATTTTGGGTTTGTATTCGTTCTTCGCGTAGTCGGGCGTCACTTCCATCGCAACGTTGCTCTCCACATCCAGAAGGAGCACCGGGTCTTTGAACTTCGGCGCGATCTCCTGCGGATCGAGCAGATGGAACAACACGACTTCATTGCCGTGAAACCGCAGCGGCTCCACAACTTTGCAGATCGTCTTCGGATCTTCATAAAAATCCGAGATCACAATCACGATCCCACGCCGCCGCAGATACTGCTGGAAATGCGAAAACGGCTTGCCGAAATCGGTACGCGAACCCGCCTCCGCCTTCTCAATCGCATGCAGGTTGCGCATCAACTGCCCCTGCCTCGTGGAGGGCGGCACGTAATTGATCACATCCTCATCGAACACAATCAACCCCGTTGCATCGCGCTGCTGCGAAGCCAGATACGCAATCGAAGCCGAAAGATACCGCCCGTAATCGAGCTTCGTAATCTTCCCCGACGAATAACCCATCGACGCACTGGTGTCGAGCAGAATCAGCAACTGCGAATTCGTCTCGCCGCGGAACCGCTTCAGATACACACGATCCGTCCGCGCAAATACGTTCCAGTCCACATGCCGCAAATCGTCGCCGTCCACATACTGGCGATACTCCGCGAACTCCTGACTGAAACCAAACGTCGGCGACCGGTGCAGACCCGCGACAAAGCCATCCACCACCGTCTTCGCCACAAGATCCAGCGAAGAGATGGACGCCAGCACGTTCGGATCGAGAAAACGCTGCAGCATTTTGAGGGACCAGACTCCTGTTCTGTCCGTCCGCGCCTAGTCGCGCGGAGCCGGCTTCGCCTGCAGAATGCCGTTGAGCACGTCGTCAGTCGTCACCTTCTCCGACTCCGCATGGAAGTTCAGCAGCACGCGATGCCGCAGGATCGGCACAAACAGCGCCCTCACATCCTCAAAGCTCACGTGATAACGGCCCTTCATCAGTGCACGAGCCTTAGATCCCAGCACCAGGAATTGGGCGGCGCGCACGCTGGCGCCGTAATTCACATACTTCTTCACGATTTCGGGGCACGAAGGATCCTTCAGACGAGTCGCGCGCACCAGTTCAACCGCGTGCCGCGCCACGGTCTCCGCAATCGGAGTCATGCGAACCAGTTGCTGGAAGTCCAGAATCTCTGCCGCGGTGGTAATGGGGTCAGCCTTAGACACATGTGTAGTCGTAGTCAGATCCACTACCTTTAGTTCTTCATCCGCGGACAAATAATCCAGCATGATGTTGAACAGAAAGCGATCCAGCTGCGCTTCCGGCAGTGGATACGTACCTTCCAGTTCAATCGGATTCTGAGTGGCAAGAACAAAGAACGGCGCAGGCAGCGTGTAATTATTCCCACGCACCGTGCAGGCGCGTTCCTGCATCGCTTCGAGCAGCGCCGACTGCGTCTTCGGCGGTGTACGGTTAATTTCGTCCGCCAGCAGCACATTCGCAAACAGCGGCCCCTTCACAAACGTCCACGCGCGATGCCCGTGCTCGTCCTCTTCAATAATGTCCGTACCGGTGATATCGCTCGGCATCAGATCGGGCGTGAACTGGATGCGCTTAAACTCCAGCCCCAGTACCTCCGCCATCGTCCTCACCAGCAGCGTTTTCGCAGTGCCCGGCAGACCGGTCAGCAGGCAGTGGCCTCCCACGAACAGGCCGATTCGCACCTGTTCCAGCACCTCATCCTGACCCACGATCACGCGCTTCACCTGCTTCACGATCTCGTTATCAACCTCGCGAAAGCGCGCGACTCTGGACTTCAGAACATCCGTATCAATCTGGGGAGTTGTGGACATGAGCGTTATTTTTTACCGGCATCGCCGCTCAGTTCGAGCAGCAGCTTCTGGGCGGGCCTGAATTCAGGCGCGGTTTCAAGCGCGGTGATTGCTTCCTCTCTGGCTTTATCGTTCTGACCGTCGGCCCTGAAGGCCCTTGCAAGATCGTAATGGCTGCCGGCTTTATCGCCGGGATTCAGGTTGACCAGCACCTGGAATTCGCGCACGGCGCCCGGCGCATCGCCCGCTTCCAGATACAGGTTGCCCAGCTTTTCATGCAAACCGGTATCAAACGGAAACACATAAATCATGCGGCCAAGAGCGGCGGCGGCTTCCTTCCCGGAACCCATTTCCTTCAGGAGATCCGCATACCGTTCCATCACCGCAAGGTCGCGCCCGCCGATCCGCGAGTACTTGCCGAACTCGGAAAGCGCGCAGGGTTTGTTGCCGGACTTCAGACAAGCATCCGCCGCAATCACATAAGGATTGCCGGGTTCCACGAACTCCGGATAGATGTCTTCCAGCTTCCGCGCCCGTTCCAGCACATTTGCGGGAGCCTTGTCATCTTTGATCTGCGCGTTCAGTTCCCGCAGATCCTTGGTCCAGGATTCGAAGTTCTCAACCGTCTTCCCCGTCTGCTCCTTCAGATCGGCGACGAAATCCTTATCGAAAGCCTCGGGCTCAATCTTCAGCACTTCCCGAATCACGTCGACCGTCTCGCGATTCCCCGCGAAAGCACGCGCCATCTCGACGAGTTTGCCTTCGCCCCAGCGCTTCGCAATGTAGTCGCAGATCTTGCCACCCTCAAAATACGAAACAATCACCTGTCCCGGGTATTCCGGATGCACAAACCCGCGATCCATCTTCGAGATCGGCAGCAGCGCCTTCGATACGTCCGCTCCCTCCATCGCGCCCCCATGAGCAGCCGCAACAGGACCCGGGGCGGCCGGCTTTTTTCCGTCAAATGTTTCTTTGAGCGACGAAAGAATGTTCGGACTAAGGCGATCGCCCCAATCCGGCGTAGTAGCCGACTCCTCATGCACTGCCACGCCTTCCGTAAACCAGCGCGGCACACGTTCGTTCGTCATCGAAATGATGTACACGTGGCTCAGTTCATGCCACATCACACTCGCCCAGTGATAGTCTTCCTGCTTCGCGCGGGAATAAGGACCATCCATCGCGACCACGTTGTCAAACGTTACACCCAGCAGCCCGATCCCTGCCAAACCCATTACACGCACCGCGAAGTCATCCACCTTGCGGAAGACTTCCACCTGCACGGGGACCTTCATCTTGTACCCGTACTTCTTTTCGTAAGTGGCCATGGCTCGCTTCATCTCAGCCTCGTAATAAGGCTCGATGGCGGCTTCCTTTTTATCCACCTTCAGAATTCCCTGCGGCGCTTCCTTGCTCGGCCAGTAATAGGTATCGTAGTCCTTATACGTATCCATCAGGATGAGGCCGTTCGTCGTGACCGCATCCCTGTATCCGTTGTTGTGCGCCAGTTCCAGCTGCTCGCGGGCCTCCTGCTCCCGTCCCAGGCGCATCAGATTCAAACCCAGTTGCGAATGCGCACTCCAGAGATCGGGCTTCGCCGCCACGGCTTTCCGGTAATACGCGATGGCATCTTCATATCGGCGGTTGTTCGTGAGCGCCTTCGCAATATCCGCATACCCCTCGCCGCGATTTCCGATCTTCGCGATCCATTGCGATGGCTTATCATTCAGCAGGTCGATTGTGGCATGAATCGCAATCGCCTCCAGCGCATTCGGATTGATCGCCAGCGCCTTATCCGCAGCTTCGGCCGCATGAACGCGATCGTCATCTTCCAGCGCAATTTTCGCCAGAAGTTCATGCGCGTGATAGAGCTTCGGATCAAGATCGAGCGCCGTCAGCGCCATCTGGGAACCCAGATGATCGAACGAATCAGAGTAAATCTCGGCCAGCCCCATGTACGCGGGCGCATACTTCGAATCCAGCTCGATCGCTTCCTGATAAAGCTTTTCGGCGTCTTCCGTGTTAAACCGTTCTTCCAGAAGATCGGCATAACGAACCCGATACTGCGGATTCTTCGGTTCCTGCTTCAGCAGCACTTCGAACGCGCTGCCCGCCGCAGAATAATTCCCCGCCTTCCACAACGTCTCGGCCTGCGCCAGGGTGACGCGCGAAGCATTCGTCTGCGCGCCAAGGCACAGACAAATCGCTCCAAACGCGGCCAGACGGATTGCGCGCATACTACTTCTCGATCGCCTCCTGCGTCTGCGCCAGTTGCAGCAACAATGCGGTCAACTGCCGCCGATAATCGGCAGGATCCATCAAATCCTTCTGATACTTCAGCGCGTCGATCTTGTTTTCAATCTCCTCCTTCGTGGCAACCAAACCGCGCTTCGCCGGATCGGATACTGCCGCGCCCGCCGCGCCGAACCGCACGAGCGTAAACGCACCGGCGTGCTGCTCATCGCCCAATTGGGAATGCTCCGTAGCCAGATGCTTCGAATCGGTAAAGAATGCCGTGGTCTTCGCCTGTGCATATTTATATGCTTCAAGCGCCGTAACTGCCTGGTTCTTATCCACGTCCGCGGCCGGATCGCGCAACGCCTCTACCCAAAACCGCGAAAACACTGTGGCATTCTTCTCCGTGCCGGACTTCGTCGCGGTAATCAATACGCGACCGTCCTTCTTAAGCGCATCCACTGCACCGCCGCTGGCGCTCGTCATATCCACCACAAGCTGGCGCGATGCCGGAATCCGGTTCAGCAGCACTGCCAGTTCCGGCGCTGATATGTCCGGACCCGGCAGATTGAACTTATACTCCGCGCCGTCGAACGTCCCGTGCCCGATCATCATGAGCACAAACGCATCCGCCGGTTTCGCCTGCGACGCAATCTTGCCCAGCGCCGCCTCCAGTTTCACGCGAGTCGCATCCGCGCCTTTCAGCGTCTCAACAACTTTGTCCGCGCCCGGCGACTCGCGCAGCATCTTATCCGTATCGGCAGCCAGCATCTGAAAGCGCTGCTCGTAATCGGGCTCGCCGCCAAGTCCTGCCACGGTAAGGAAGTACGTGGCGCCATACGCGCTTTGGCCAAGCGCCAGCGCCGCCAAAAGACAGCCCATCTTCAGGCTTCTCATACAACACCCCACTTGCGGCGCAGCAGCCACTCAGCCCCGCGAATCAGAATCAACAGCAGGAACAGCACAGGCATGTCCCAGATATCCAGACTGTCGTGTCCCGAAATTCCTGCTTCAGAAACGGCAATCTCATCATTGAGACGCTTCACGCTGGAAGGTGTGTAGTAGTTCCCGCCGGTATCCGCCGAAAGCCTCATCAACAGATCCTTGTTTTGCGCCGCGTTGAAGTTCTCCGCCACGCCGTCCTCGCGCCGGAACGTCAGTGAATCGCGCCCAACTTCCTGTTTGTCATCGCGCGCAATCACTTCGGCCACGTAAGCGCCGGCCTTGTCCGCGGAGTAGTCGCCAACATAAGCACCCGGCTCCAGAGGATCGGCCTTCAGCGTCACCGTCTCCATCGTTCCATCAGGACGATTGATATTCGCGTCCACCGCTGCCCCCGCAACAGGCATATACGCCTTATCGCGAACCACCGCACGCAGATGAACCTGACCGTCGTCGTGCAGCATCTGGTGGGGAACCGACGCAGTCACCTGCCCCGGGGTCTCCGTCACCAGCCACCGCAGCAGTTGCTGCCAGAAAGTCGCATCGGTTGTATCGGTGTGGTCCTGCAGCATCCGCCAGCGCCATGTACCCGATGTCGCCAGCACGGCGGTTCGCCCGTGTCCATAGTTCTGAATCGCCAGTAACGGAGTCGATCGCTTGCCGTTCTCTGCCACGGTCATCAGAACCACGGCTCCAGGCTTCGGCGCGCCCATCACGGCATAATTCGCCACCTGCGGCATCTTCTTCCAACGCGCTTCACTGGCTTCGCTGGTATCCGCCAGGCGCAGAATCGGGCTGGCCTTCCCGGCCTCTGTCAGCGACGGCACCGCAAAGTTCCGGGAAAAGCTTTTCTCCGGCGCCAGATGCAGGGGCATCATCTCCGCCATCGGAGTATTCGCATAGCCGCCATCACTCAGCGCGAAACGACCCGCCAGGAACATCACGCCGCCACCGCGTCGATCCGCGAAGTCGCGAATCGCAGCTTGCTGCGCAGGCGAAAAATAGTTCGCCTCTTCACTGCCGATAATCAGACCGTCGTAAGCAAACAACTCCTCAGGCTTATCGGGGAACCCACCTTTTAGCTCATCTCCATTGGAAATCCCCTGCCGGTAGGTCTTGTTCTCCGTAGTGCGCACCATACTGACCAGGTCGATCGACGGATCATCGTCGAGCGCGCGCCGCATGAACTTGTACTCCCACTTCGGTTCGCCCTCGAAATACAGCACCCGCAGCTTCTTCTGCGTCACGTTCACCAGCCGAACCACCACGTTGTTCGCGCTATTCTGCTCACCCGGCACCGGATCGATCCCGATCTGAAAGCTATGAGCACCCGCCGGACCCGCATTGAACAAAATTGTGTCCGACTGATCCGCCTCCGGCTTCAGCGTAATCTCTTCTTTTGCCAGAGGATGCCCGTTCTCCCGCACAGTTACCGAGACCTTCTGTCCTTCAAACCCGTGCTGCCGGAAATTTAAATGCGCGCTGACCCGCGAATTCGCGAGCACGCGCGCTGGGACGTCAGCATCCACAATCTCCACATCTTTCGCGAAGTGATCCGGGCCGAATCCAACGGTGTGCAGCGGCAGATGCAATTGACGCACTTGCGTCAGCGTCTCGCGATCCACCCCGCCGGTGTTATCCCCACCATCGGTCAGCATCACGACGGCGCCCAGCGGCATCGTACTGGCTTCGCCCACAAGATGTTTCAGGCTGTCGCCCATACGCGTGGCGTTGTCGTCAGCAACCAGATTCTTCGCCGAATCTACCCGCGCCGCGTCGTGCCCAAAACTATAAAGCCGGATCTGAAACTTCTTGCTCAGCTCCGGCAGCAGGTCATTATTAAGAACATCCTCGGCATTCTGCAGTCTGCTCTTGCCGTCGCCTCCCCCATCCACCAGGCCCATGCTCCGGGAGTTATCCACCAGTACCGCAATCACGTTCTGCTGGGGCCGCAATCGTGCCACACTGATCGCCGGGTGCCACAACATAAATAGGATAATGGCGATCATCGCTGTCTGCGCCACTCCGATCGCCGCCAGCCGCACTGCGCTCAGCATGCCGCGCCGTTCCCGCAGGTACCAGGCCAAACCCGCTCCGGCCGCAATCACGAGCAGTGCCATTACCCAAACGGGCCACGGCGAAAGCAGCACCAGCTTGCCTTTGGAAAAGATTGCGGGCGGGTATTTGAAGAGCAATTCAAACATGGTGCGTCGTATTCAACCGGGTATCGAGTAGTGTATACCCGTCGCAATCATCTCCCCAACGAGGCAGCGGGCGCAACATCCTGCCACGTAAAGGTTTGCATATTCGGACCGGAAAGCCGCCGGCTCATGCAACGATTTGACGAACGCGAGAGTAGTTTGGTTTGCGAAACTTTCGGTGGCATCATGATTGGCATGGATTTCCGCCACACTCTAGCCACCCTTGCCTACCGCGCCAGCCGGGCCGTGACGGGAGCATCCCCCGAATTCGCGGAGTTCGCCGGTGCTGGTCGAACACCATTGCGTATCCTGGCGCACATGGGAGACCTGATGGATTGGGCCATCTCGCTGGTAGAAGGCAATCAGAAGTGGAACGAAGCCAATCCCCTGCCATGGAACAACGAAGTGAAGCGCTTTTTCGACGCCCTTCAGGCGCTCGACCGCGCCGTAGCAGGGACCACGCTGGCGCCCGAAACCGAGAGCCGCCTGTTCCAGGGGCCAATCGCCGACGCTCTTACCCACACCGGCCAACTGGCCATGCTCCGCCGCCTCGCTGGCTGCCCGGCTCCGGGTGAAAATTATTACGTAGCCGACGTCGCGACCGGCTGCACCGGTCTCGACCAGCCTCCGCCCCGCCGGACTTTCTAGTCACGATCTATCTCCGCGCCAGCGAAACCATTAGATCGCCATACGAGGCGGGAGCGATTGGAGGTGCACGCAGGTCCGCGGCACGGGACCGCAGGAAGTCGGCCATGAGCTTAGCCGCCTTATCCTTTTCCTCCGCTGTCGCCTCAAGGTCGAAGGCCGGAAAACCGTCGATCCTGCTCAGTGACCACGCAACATAGTCACAGACCCGAATGTCCCGTGTGCCCATGGGCAATTGCCCGCGAAAACCCATACCGCAACTCCCGCTTATGCAATTCATCTGAAGCGCCGGCACCTTCAGGTTCACGCTCCCATCGGCATGCCGCTCAATGGAGCCAATGACTTCCTTTCGACTGAGCGCCGAGCTCACTGCCTCCCGGAAGACTGGCTGGATCAGAAGTGGGGAACGGAGCAGGTTTCCGTCGCGGCCGGCAATGATCAGGCGCGCCGGATCCATCGCCGCATTCGAGCCAACGAAAAGTCTGGTCGCAACCGCCTGAACTTCAGGGTCATTAACGGCGGTCCACATTGGCGTAAGAAATTCCGCAGCCGGCGCCGTCAGCCCTTTCAGAATATCGACCCACTGCGGTATTGCAGTTCCGTCTCCGGCTTCTGCCCGCGCGGATATGATTCTACCGAAAAGATCGCCAGGATACGAAGCGCGGGTGACGTGCTGAAGGGCTGGCAGAGCCGCCGTGGGATCCCACCTATATAAGAACAGTGCGACGCGGTCTGCCGATGTTGTCTTCATCTGGAAAATCCGCTTAGCCAGCAGTTCCGAAACCGAAGGATTCGTTTGTGCCCGCAATTCCTCATATGGCCTGTCCGCCAGCGCCTCGGCGGCATCCAGCCACGCCGATTCGCCGCCGGCATCTTCCGCCAGAAGGTTGAAAAAACGTTCGGGCTGCGAAGTATGCTTATTGGCAATCAGCCATGCGTTTCGCAGAGCGGGATCCTCCCAACGGAAGGAATTCAGGCCATAGTATTTCAGCAGGATCGCCTCTGCCGCACGGGAGACCGAGATCGGAGTGCGTGGAGGAACCCAACTGCGAAAAGCGCTGAACGAGCGCGTGAGGCGCTGGTCATGATCAAGCACCGCTATCAGAGGTTCAACGGCGGCCGCGCCCTCCTCAACGAGCATTTCGCAGATGGGTGAAAACAGCAGAGGAACACTGCCTGGTTCGCTAAACTGGCGTTCGTTCACGTCTTCCAGACGTAGGATCAGTTCAGCGATCCGCGTCCGTTGATCCATTCTGCGCAAAGCAACCGGATCGAAGGGCGGACGCGGAGGCTCTTTCAACCGCCGCTCGGAATCGGCCATCAGTCCGCCTGCAGGCTCCAGAAATGCCACCGGCGACGGTGCGGTTTTCGAAGCATCCGGGCTCATATCTCTCAGGGCCGATTCGAAAAGCGCGCGAGACCGAAGGATGAGCCCCGCGAGGTCCACCGTGAGCTGGTCGTCACCGGCGTAATGCGCTTCAATTGCGTCGTGGAACGCCGCGCTCAACCACGATTTTCCGGCTGCGGCGAACCAATCGGACGCGGGAGATCGCTGGGCAAACGGCGGCATGGCGAGGTTCGGCGCCAACGACCAAACTCGCGCGACAAGTTCAAATTCGCCCAGACGCAGCAAGAGCGCAATTACGACAGGGTCTACGGATTGACCCGTCGTCAAGCGAATTCCGGGGCGGGCGGCTCCCTGAGGGTTAAAGTCGTTCCTCGGGTCGAGCACATCAGCCTCGAGGTCGAGTTTGCCCCCAACCCGCAGCACCCGATGAACCAATCCATCCCAGCCAATAGCGAAACCCTGGGGAAAGTACCATCCGTGAATCGTCAAGCGACCGGTTGGCGAAGGAAAACGTGCGTCAAGTTCCCGATACTCGCCGCCGCGCGGATCCGCCACACCGGCGTTAAACAACTCGGCGACAAGTTGAGGAACATAGGCGGGCACACCCGTCGCTGCCTTCACCAGCCAGGGGGTGTGCTGCTGCGGTGGCTCGGGTATCTGCGCACCAGCGAGGGAAACGCAGGTGAGCGCGACAGCGGCGCTACTCAGCAGGCGAGTCTTCCGCTTCTGCAGCAAATCCCCACCCTTTAGTTCGGACTGGGCTTGTCGACCGAATCGACCACGAATGTCTCGACGGGACCCTTGGTCAGCTCCAGCTTGATTCCGAGCGCCCGCAGGCCCCCCGCAACATTCGGCAACCCATTAGGATCGGCTTCCGATGATACCCGGTGCCACATTTCATCGCTGGAGACCTTTACGTCCACGTCAAAACTCCCCTGATAGCCGCTCTCATCCAGCACGGGATGACCTAACTGCCGCGTCAGGAATTCCGCCAGCAAGGGCATAGAGACCCTGCCCCCAACAAACTCCAGGGCAGTTCCCCGTTCGATTACATACGCAATCAGTCGTCCGCACGGAAGCGCAAATGCCGCGCCGGCAACGGGCTTTGGCGCGGAGGCATGCTCGTCCCACGTAGAACAGCCGCCTTGCCGAACCTTCAGACCTCCATTTGCCACGGAAAGTTTATAAACCTGCATCTGTCGCTTCTCTCTGTGATATCTCAGGTGAAAGCGGTCTTCCAGCAGCGTGGCCATCATGGGCCACATCTCAGACGCGCTGGCCGGGCCAGCGGCCTTCGCGACAACGTTGTAATAGTCATATTGAGGCCACCCGGCACACCCCAACATCTGGTCCCATCTGAGTCCGTAGGCGGACTGGATGAGTGAACAGACAGGCGCTTCCACGTTCGCCCGCCCGTTTACAAACTCCCGCATCACAACCGCGCCCCCGTGAGCTTCCGAGCGAACCGGCTTGACCGATGCCACTTCAAATGCAGGCCGCGTCCTCTGCGCAGCCAGCGTAGCCACCATCAGGAACGCAGAAAATACAACCTCACATTGCCGGAAGTGAGACATTGATCCCCGGAGCATATCACGAAAATCGCGCCCGATATTTCCGCAGCAACTCATACAACACCACCCCGCCGGCAGTTGCCACATTCAGCGAATGCTTCCGTCCCAGCATCGGAATCCGCACATGCGTATCCGCCTGCGCCCCCAACTCCGGCGTCAATCCATCCGTCTCATGCCCAAACAGCACGCAAACCGGAAACGCCGGCTGCCAGTCGAACAAATCCACCGCATGAACGCTGGTTTCAATGGCGGCAATCTCATACCCGCGGACACGCAATCCAGCCACACAGCCAGCCGGATCAACAGCACGCTCCCAGGGCAAAGAGTCTTCCGCCCCCAGCGCCGTCTTCGAAATCATCTTCTGTGGAGGAAACCCGGTGATCCCGCCGAGATACAGCATCTCCAGCGATACCGCGTCCCCGGTCCGAAAAAAAGAACCCACGTTGTACAAACTCCGCACATTTTCCAGAAGCACGCACACCGGCAACCGATCCATACCGGACCAGCGCGCTCCCGCTTCCGTCGCCCGATAAGGTAACCTTTCGTTTTCCACGCTAGAATAAGAGCTTACGCGATGCTTTCCCTCGTCGTCCCCATTCACAACGAAGAGCACTCCATCCTGCCGCTCTACGACCGCCTGACCGCTGTCCTCACCGCCGTCGACCGCCCCTACGAAATCCTTTTCATCGACGACGCCTCCACCGACCGCAGCCACGAGCTTCTCGCCAATCTCGTCCAGACCGACCATCGCCTCAAGGTTATCCGCCTCCGCCGCAACTTCGGCCAGACCGCCGCTCTCTCCGCCGGCTTTCACGAAGCCAAGGGCGACATCGTCATTGCCATGGATGGCGACCTTCAGCACGCCCCGGAAGACATCCCCGCGTTGCTTAGGCCAATCGACGAAGGCTACGACATTGCCAGCGGCTGGCGCCACGAGCGTGCCGATCACGCTCTCACCCGCCGCCTGCCATCCCGTATCGCGAACTGGCTGATGGCGAAGGCCTCCGGAATGGACCTCCACGATTTCGGCACCACCTTCAAGGCCTACCGAGCCGAGGTTCTCGAAGACGTCCACCTCTACGGAGAGCTTCATCGCTTCATCCCTGCACTGGCAAGTATTTACGGTGCCCGTGTAGCCGAGGTCCCCATTCAAAATCCACCCCGCGGCGGTGGCGTCTCGCATTACGGACTCAGCCGCACCTTCCGCGTGATGTTCGATATCCTGACCATCCGCTTTCTGCTGCGCTACGCCACGCGACCGATGCATTTCTTCGGCGCATTCGCGCTCGCGGGCACGGTTTCCGGTACTGCAATCCTCGGCTTCTGCCTGCTGGAGAAACTTTTGACGAGGATCGACATCATCGCCGAACATGGCCCTCTGCTGCTGGCCGGAGCAATGCTCTTCATCGTGGGTCTGATGATGTTTACAACGGGACTGATCGGCGAGCTCGTGATGCGAACATACTTCGAATCGCAGGATCGGCGCATCTACGCCGTGCGCGACATTCTCACCCGGCAGTCAAACGAAAAGCAGCCGCTTTAATCCCGAAACTCGCTTGCCCGCTGCCATCGATCCTCGAACAGGTGGTGCATACCCTCGGCAAATCCGGGATGATCGAATACCAGAGCCGTCCAGGCCGGAATGCTGATCACGGGGTCCAGCAGTGCGATCAGCCCCTCACGGCCGTCAAACAGAGCCAGTTTCATAGGAAGGGATGCGGCCTGACGAATCTCCACCCCCGCCTCCGCATACTCCGTCAGGCGCTGGCGATGCGGAGCGTCAAGAGTACCTTCTTCAATCAGAAGGCGGCAGACCACCCCGTGTGCTCGCGCCTTTCTCACCAGCTTTTCATCCAGCGGATCTACGGCGTAAGGAGGACGGGAAAACTCAAGATATTCCCGCTTCACGTCGCTCAGCATCCGGCGATACTCTGTCGCCGTCTGCGAAGGTTCTGCCACGATCCGCAGGAAATCGAGCGTGCCGCGGCCACCTTTGCCCTGCGAGTACAGACCGTTGAGATCCTCCATCAAAAGGTTCGCCGAGCGGGACTGCCCCGCAAGCTCATGCTCGACCAGTTCTCGTTTCCGCGTCAGCCATGCTGGAATCGCGAGGTTTGGCTCTACGGCGGAAAAGAGTTTCGTGCGGTCCTGTACAACTCGCGCAAATCCCCGTTCTACCAGGCTATCCAGTACTTCGTAGATCTTCTGCCGGGGTACACGCGCGCGCGGCGCTAATTCCAGAGCCTTGAACCGCGAATGCCCTAACAGAACAAGGTACGTTCGTGCCTCATACGCATTAAGGCCCAGTTGCTGCAGCCCTTTCCAGAACTGCTGGTATTCCGCCTGCCCCGGCTCGATCTTCATTTTCTTCCTATACTTTATACGATTGCATTGTACGCAATAGCCCGGTACTGGTATTTGCCTGGTACTTCGGTGCCACAACATCCTTGACTCGCTGGTACCATAACCCTAGACTAAAGGAAATCGGAGTTTAATGATGGCAAGAGTGGCTATTCCCGTTCCCTCAGGCGCTCGTACGGTTGCAGACCTTGCCACCGGCACTGTGGAAAATTTCTCCGTCTCGTCGTTTATTCGAGTTCTTCTGGCTGACGATAAGACACTATTTCGCGACGGCCTTTCCAATCTGGTCGCCGCCCAAAACGACCTTGAAGTCGCCGGAACTATTGAAAACGCGGCGAGCGCCAACGAACAAATGCGTCAAATCAGGCCGGATATCGTCCTGCTCGGCTGGCCGGTTTCGAACCCCGCAAGTCAGCGCATTTTCGCAACAATTCAGGAAAGCAAACTTCCCACCCGCGTAATCCTCCTCGTAGCGGACGATTCCAAAGAGGATTTGGTGGAGGCCATTCGCCTCGGCTGCAGCGGAATTGTTTCGCGTAATACTTCGACCGAACTGCTTCTGAAGAGCGTCCGCAAAGTGCACGCCGGCGAAATCTGGCTGGACCGCATGTCCACAGCAGATGTAATCCGCCGCCTCGCGAAAAAGGGTAACGCTGCTTCCGCAACCCGCCAGGGATTGCGCGAACGCGGCGCGGCTCTCAGCACCCGCGAGCGTGAAATCGTCGGGCTGATCGCGCAGGGCTTCAAGAACAAAGACATGGCAGAGCGTCTGTTTATCAGCGAACAGACCGTGAAGAACCACCTTCACAACATCTTCGACAAGCTTGGCGTGTCAGACCGTCTGGAACTGGCGCTTTACGCCATCCACCATAAACTGCACGACGGTGCTTAGCTATTCCCGCGGCGCGATTCCCAGCGCTTTCATCTTGCGATAGAGATTGCTTCGCTCCAGGCCCAGCAACTCTGCCGCCCGGCTGACATTTCCGCCGGCTTCTTCCAGTTTGCGCAGGATGTAGTCCCGCTCGGCGGCCTCACGCACGTCCTGCAGGCTTCCGTAGTGCTCAGGGCCTGCAGCCTTGCGAGAAGGCTGTCCGGGTTGAAGCGGAATATGCCGCCCATCTACCTTCGTCTGGGGATGCAGGATTACGATCCGCTCGATCAGGTTCCGCAACTCCCGCACATTTCCCGGCCAGTGATACTCGCGCAGTAACTCGATCGCCGCGGGCGTCAATTCCTTCGGTTTCCGTCCATACGCCTTCGTGAACTCTTCCAGAAAATACGCCGCCAGTGCCGGTATGTCCTCGCGCCTCTCACGCAGCGGCGGCACATGGAACGGAATCACATTGAGTCGATAGAACAACGCCTCGCGAAAATTCCCGGCATCGATTTCCTCGTCCAGATTCTTATTCGTCGCCGCCACTACCCGCACGTCCACCTGAACTGACTCCTGAGCGCCCACCGGCTCAAAGCGCTGCTCCTCCAGAACGCGCAGCACCTTGGCCTGCGTCTTCAGACTCATATCTCCAACTTCATCCAAAAACAGCGTGCCGCCATCTGCTTTCTGAAATTTTCCAATCTTTCGCTCGTGCGCCGCGGTGAAGCTGCCCTTCATGTGCCCGAACAATTCGCTCTCGATCAGGTCTTCCGGAATAGCTGCACAGTTCACATCCACAAATGGCTTGCCCGCGCGGCGGCTCATCGCATGCAACGCGTGCGCCACCAGTTCCTTACCTGTTCCACTCTCGCCATAAATCAGCACGCGCCCGTTAGTGCTCGCCATGAGCGCAAGCTGCTGGCGCAACGCCTTCATCGGCACACTCTCTCCGACGATAAACGGAACGCCGGCGGCCGATTCTCGCAATTGCTCATTTTCGAGCAGCAACTGTCGATGCCGGATCGCATTCCGCACCACGAGCAGCACCCGATCAATCGAAAGTGGCTTTTCCAGAAAGTCGAAGGCTCCCAGCTTTGTCGCCCGGACTGCCGTATCGATGGTTGCATGGCCGGAGATCATCACCACCATGGGCCGGTCGCCGGCGGGCATCTTCTGGATTTTGCCCAGAATTTCCAGCCCATCGTCGCCGGGCAGCCAGATATCGAGCAGCAAAACTTCAAACAAGCGCTCACCCAAAGCCCCCATGCAGGCTTCGCCGCTCTCCACAGCGCTGACTTCGAACCCTTCGTCGCGAAGGACGGCGCCGAGCGATTGCCGTATTCCGGGCTCGTCGTCAACAATCAGAATGCGCGGCGATTTCATCGGGCATCTTCAGTCTAGCCCGCCACGTTCTCCACGACCGCCGCGCTCTCCTCCACCGGCGCGACGGGCATCTCGATCGTGAACCGCGCACCACTGGGTTTGTTGTCCTCCACGCGAATGCTGGCGCCGTGCTCCGTCAGAATGTGGCTGACAATCGCCAGACCGAGCCCTGTTCCACGCCCCTTCGTCGAAAAATAGGGCACAAAGAGTTTCTCTTTGTCGTCTGCCGTTACGCCGCATCCGGAGTCTGCAAAGACGATCTCAGCGGAATCGGCGACACCCGGCCTTGTCTGCACCAACAAACTCTTAATCGGGGATTCCTGCATCGCTTCGGCGGCGTTGTCAATCAGGTTCACCACCACGCGTTTCAGTTGCTCCGGATCGGCGATTACCGGCAGCAGATCGGGGGCCAGCGCGACAGTGAGTTCGATGTCTTCCAGACGGCCATCGAACACCCCGACACCGCTTGCCACGATCTCATTCAGATCGCACAACACGAGCTGCGCCGCCGGCAACCGTGAGAACTGAGAAAACTCATCTACCAGGCGTTTTACCGAAGCCGTTTCGCCCAGTATCGTCTCCGCACACTCGCGCAGCACACGATCCATCTGAGGGGCCAGCGCGGTCCGGTCCGCCTGTCTTACGATCCGCTCCGCGGAGAGCGCGATGGGCGTCAAAGGATTGCGGATTTCGTGCGCCACTCTTCGCGCCACCTCGCTCCACGCTGCAACCTTCTGGGCGCGCAGCAGGTCGCTCGTGTCTTCCACGACGACGACGAACCCCGCGCTGCGTCCGCCTTCAATAGCCGCTACGGTAATCGCCAGATGGAGCGTCTTCGACGGCGTATGAACCTCGAACTGCCTCGATGATAGTCCCGTCCGGCGCGCGCGATTCATCAGATAGCGAATTTCCGCGGCGTCTTCGCGCCCGAACAGGTCGTCCACACGGGTAATGCCCTGCCCTTTCGCTTCAGGAAGCATCTGCGTGAGAGCCCGGTTCACGCGCTGGATCACACCGGCCGCATCCACGGATATAACACCGCTCGGAATACTTTCCAGGATCGCCTCGGTAAACCTTCTGCGCGATTCGAGTTCGCCGCGATTGGCTTCCAGATCAGCCGTCATCTTGTTAAAGCGGGCCACCAGTTCCGCGAGTTCGTCTATGCCAGGCGTCGTTACGCGGTGAGACAGGTTGCCGCGAGCGACCTCATCGGAAGCCTGCAGCAAGGCGGCGATGGGCGTGGAGATCTGCCGCGCCAGATACTGTGCGAGCCAGGTCGAGATAAACAGAATGAAGACCGCAATCAGAACCAGCACCTGCAGAAGATTCGCGCGGAGGTGCGTCTGCTGATCGCGGAGGACCCGGTCCTGGTTTATGTGCCCCAGAATCTCCTGCTCGCCCGCAAGCACGGGCACTGCCGCCGCCACGTAAACCGAGCCGATCTGCGCACCATTTCGCCTTACTGGCGCCATAGCGGACACCGTATTAATAACGGGGGCGGACGGCAATTTCCCGACGCTCGCCAGCGGAGCCATGGAATTGGGTGGCAGAATCCTCGCCACCGCGAGGTCATGCAAATTGCAGAAATCCTGCAGCCATCCCGGAGCGATGTGCCCGCCGGAGAGCAGATCAGCTGCCTCCGGCGCGGCGGCGATTAGCTGCGCATTCGCAAGAGCTCGCGCTTCGGTTTGCTTTTCCAGCGCTGAGCCAATCTTGATGAAATCCTTGACGATGTGCTCGTTCGGCGCGGTGAACCAGCTCTTCAGCGTGTTGTTCAAAACGTAGTAATTGAAAAGCACCATGAAGAACACCGGCATGATCGTAAGCGCCAGCGCTCCGAGCACCAGGTGCGTCCGGATGCGCGAACCCGCGCCGCCCATCTGCCGCGCGATCCACAGCTTGATCATGAGGCGAATGAGCATGAAGCCCAGCCCCAGCATCAGCAGGAAGATCAGAATCGAGAGTCCGAAGAACAGGAATGTCTGTTGCGGATCTTCCGGCCGGAAACGCGAACCGTTGTTCAGCGATCCCTGCCAGAACACGAGCGCCGCCGACGCCAGCAGCAGTGCCACTCCCAGCCCGATGGAGATGCGTTTGAGCATCGTTTCTGCCCCAGTATAGCGGGATTGGCGATGGGCCAAAAAGCAACGGGGCTCCGGAAACCCGGAGCCCCGTTGAAACTACAGTTCTGCGGGAAAATCAGAACTTGAACTTCACGACCATCTGAACCGTGCGTCCGGAAACCGCAGAGCCCTGGAACGATCCATACGGGCTGCTGGGAGCCGAGACCGTCTCGTTGATGGCGCCAAAGTTACCCACGGAGATGTTGTTCACCGGGTTATCAAAGTTCGCGTGGTTCAGAACATTGTAGAAGTTGGCGCCGATTTCAAGGACGTAGCGCTCGGACAGCGAGAAGCCCTTACGCACGTTGAAGTCGGTGTCGAAGTAGCCCGGGCCACGGAAAGAGTTGCGGCTCAGGTTTCCAAAGTTGTGCTGATTCGCGGCCGTCAGGAAGCCCGATGTCTTGTAGCACTGCACGTTTGGTGTGGTGCACGAGGTGGGACCGGAGACGTAGTCGGCAAGTACCGGAATCGTGATAAGACCAGATGCGTTGACGATGGATTGGGTGCTGCGAACCGTAGTCGTAACAATCGAGTACGGATAGCCGCTGTGATACAGCACGGTGCCGGCGAGCGTCCAGTGTCCGAGCAAACCGTCCACAAAGCCCTTCTTCATTTTCGGCGTTACGTAGAGGTAGTTGCCGTTGAGCGCGTGACGGGTATCGTAGTCGGCATTGCCGTAGCTCAGCCCGCCGCCCGGAGCAATCTGCGAGCGAATACTGACGGCGCTCAACAGGTTGAAGCGGGTCAGGCAGCCATTCGAGCAGGTATCGAGAGCGTGGCTCCAAGTATAACCGATCGAGCCGGAGAAGCCTTTCTTCGATCTCCAGTTGAACGTATTCACAAGGCCATTGTAGTTGGAATGACCCTGATTCGTGAGTTCGCGGATCTGACCGAAGCGCGAATCAGGAGCCGTTGCCGGCAGCCCGGCGAAATTCTTGGAGGAGGCCGCGTTACCCAGCAGATTGTATGTCAGTTCGTTGATTCCGCGGTTACCCACGTAGTTCACCGAGAGGCTGGTGGTCTGGCCGATGGCCTGCTGAATTTCGAAGTTCCATTCGAGGTATTGGGGGTTCTTGAACGATGAGGCAACCGAATTGAAGTTCGGCTTCGCAAACCCGGGAACGCTGGCCTGGAGCTGAGCGAGAGTTGCGCCGCTCGAAAACCCGTTCTGGAGGGCGGCCGCCGAGGCGGAGACGTTGGCAAACGCGCTGCCGGCCACACCGGGGGCAATTGTTCCGGAAGTAGCCGTGAATGAAGCGACGTTCGGCAGGTTGGTGAGGAAGTTGTCCGCAACCAGTCCGGGATACAGATCGGTGAACAGGCCCTCTCCGCCGCGAACGACGGTCTTGCCGTTCGGCGATTTCCACGCGAGACCAATGCGGGGAGTGATGACGAAAGCCTGCTGATCCGGGAAGGCCTGCGCAAGTCCGGTCTTCACGCTGGAGTTGTAAGGCGTTGTCGCCGAGTGGTCGATGGAGCCGAACGGAACGCCGAACTCGGCGAAGCAATTCTTTTTGCAGGTGATATTACTGTTGCGATCAAAACGGACCGCAAGGCTCATGGTCAGCGAAGAGCTGAGCGCCCACTGATCCTGTGCGTAGAAACCCTCGCTGTACATCTTGAGCGGTTCGGCGCCGATCTTGGTGAACGTCTGCGAATAAGTGGAGCCGTTAGCGAGCGAACCGTTAAAGAAGTCCGTCATCGAGTTAATGGTCACCAGACCGCTGGTTCCGGGGCCGAAGGCGAAAGTGCTGACGTAGTTGCGGCGGAAATTTACGCCGAACTTCATGTCATGACGTCCCTTAACGATTGAAAAATCGTCGATCACCTGCCACTGACCTACGTTGCGGCCCTGAGGATAAACGTTGTCACCACCACCCACTGCGGCGAAGTCGCCGTCGGCAAAGCCGATCGTCGTCGGGAATGCGGCGAGCGCGGCGCTCAGATTCGGGGGTCCAAAGATTGCCGAGTAGTACGAACCCGAGAGCAGAAGCTGGTTCACCATGTGCGAACCGATGCTGCGCGTATAGCCGAACTGGCCGATATCAGTCGGCTGAATGCTGTTCGCATTGAATACAGAGTTGATGGGATCGGTACCCGTCGCCTGCACGCCGCGGTCGCGATCATATCGGAAGTAGAAGCGGTCGTTGTTTGTAGCGTTCAGGTCGACGCGAAAAGCCAGCTTCTGCTCAGTGTTCAAATTATTGGTACTATCCTGGAACTTCCGCGCGCAAGGCTTGGAAACGCCGAAAACAGGATCGGCGATGTCGCCGCAACCACCGGGATCGTCCGCCGTGATAGGCACATTAACGGCAGCGCCGGCGCCGGGCGAGCCAGCATAAAGATTAAACGCCTTGGTGTAAATCGGTACTGCAGCCGGATTTGTCTTCCCGAGGTTAGCCAGAACTGCGTTCGCAAAATCAGCCGTCGGGATGTAGACCGGGCCGCCGCTCGGCAGAACGTAGCGCAGGCCTTCATTGTTGTAAAACGCAAACAGCTTGTTTTTCTTTAGCGGGCCACCCAATGAATCGGCCCACTGACGCGAAATCGCGAAGGGACGCGGCGCGCCGTTCGCATTATTGAACCAATCGTTCGCGTTCAGTACGCGGCCGTTATAATTGAAGACCGCATTGCCGTGGAAAGCGTTCGTACCGGATTTGGTCACATAGTTGACCTGCGCGCCCGCCATGCGGCCGTATTGACCGGAATAGGCATTCACGACGACGGCCACTTCAGAGACTTCGTTGGACCCCAGCGTGAGGTTGCTGGCTCCGGAGTTGTTCAGATTGAGGTACGGATCCATGTTGTCGGATCCGTTCACCGTGAACAGGTTCGACGTTCCGGGCAGGCCGAAAGCGATGAAGTTACCGTAACCGGCACCGGTGCTGAGGGTGATGCCGGGAACGGTCTGCGCATACGCCGTCATGTCACCGCCAGGATCAGGCAAGTTGTCGATCTGGAGAGAATCGTAGGTCTTGACGAGATTTGAGTTTTCGCTTTGCGTCAGCGGCATCGTCTCTGTGACGAGCACGGTTTCTTTCTGCGCCTGTACGCTCAACTGAATCGTGACCGGCACAACCTGACCGAGAGCAACCGCTGCCTTAATGGTGGTTTCCTGGAAACCAGCGGCCGAAGCTTTCAGGACAACGTCTCCAGGAGTGAGTGACGCGAACTTGAAGTCGCCGGCTCCCGACGTGGTCAGCGTAGAAGAAATACCGCGCTGGTCGGTAGCGGTGACTTTGGCGCCGCTGACCAATCCACCGGAAGGATCAACAACGGTTCCGGCAATAGTGCCGGATGTAATCGTCTGCGCGTAGGCAGCCTGTGGCGCGAATTGCGCCAGCGCAAATATGCCAGCCGCGGCGATTGCAAACCGTGCGAAAAATCTTAAACGCTTCACGTGTCTCTCTCCTTAAGAGCGATGTTAGGGATCCGCTGGTTGGCGTTTCCGTATCTGTTACAGTTTCAATTCGCTACCGTACCATACACCACTTTAGAGTGGCAACAGGGGCGAAACCGATTAATCCCGTGGTGGTTCACCCTAGAGCAAATGTCTGCCCAAACTCGCAGATGTATCATCTGCTTTAGAAACAACACTTTATAGCTTATATCGACGATCCGCGTCTTGTCGCAATACCAGATTTGGAAGCCGCATGAGCCGGCTGCGATGCAAAATTCGGTTATGCGTATTTTATTGATCTCAAGAAGTTTGGGGCGAAAGCGCAGCAATCGCAAGCAGATCTTCGTCATGTCCTGGCTGGCCGATGATCTGCATCCCGATTGGTAAATCACTGACAGGAAGGGGAATAGACACCGCCGGGAGACCCAGAACATTGATCGCGCGCACCAAACGTGTGGTTGCGAGGCGTACATCTTCCGACGGTATGTTGCCGCCCCATTCGATCACATCCTGGCCGATTTTCGGAGCCACGATAGGCGCGGTAGGGGTGAAAACGACATCGACGTGGCTCCAGAGGCGATTCCATTCGTCCCGATAACGTCTCCGAAGCCGCTGTGCGTCGAGGTATTCCGTGGCAGAGAGAAAGCGGCCCTGGTCGATCAGCGCCTGGACGTCGGAGCCGATTTCCGGCCGGCGATTTCGGAATGGTTCCATCAACGCCGATACTTCGGAGAGCAGGATGACTCTACCTATTAGGTTGATCGCGGCCGGATCGGGCACTGCAATGGGGGTCAGGATCGCGCCTGCGGCTTCGAGTTGCCTGAGCGACTTATTAAACGCATCCTCGACTTCCGGCGCCAGCTGGTCGAGGAAGAAGTTGATGGGGATGCCAGCGCGCAATCCTTTTCGTGTTCGGACGGAACCTGGTTTGAGCGAATCCGCGATAACCCGCATGACAAGAGAGGCATCGCGCGGTGAGCGTGTCATTGGCCCCATGTGATCAAGACTGTTTCCGAGCGGCATCGCGCCTTTACGGCTCACCGCTCCGTAGGTTGGCTTCAGTCCGGTACAACCGCAGTACGCCGCCGGGATTCGGATGGAGCCGCCGGTATCGCTGCCCATCGCAAAGAAAACCATGCCTGCCGCGACTGCGGCTCCCGAACCGCCGCTCGACCCGCCCGGGATTCGGGCGGGATCGTGTGGGTTTCGAATCGCGCCGTAGTGCGGGTTGTTACTGGTGATGCCGTATGCGAGTTCGTGGAGTCCGGCCTTCCCCATCAACACCGCGCCGGCTGCCCGTAGCTTTTCGTATACAGCTGCATCGTTGTCCGGGATGTTGTCGGCGTAGATCTTCGTACCGCCGGTGGTGCGGATACCTTTCGTGTTGAAGAGATCTTTCAGAGCATAGGGAATTCCCTGGAGCGGTCCGCGGTCAATGCCGTTCGCGAAGTCCCGATCGGCGTTAGCGGCCTGTTCGAGCGCCGTTTTTTCGGTAATCGTGATGAAGGCGTTGAGGCGTGGCTGCTCTTCGTAGATTTTGCGCAGCGATTCCTTTGCCAGCTCAACGGCGGATACTTCCCGCGCCCTCAGTCTGGCGGCGGCCTGTTCGATGGTCATCATTCGCTGACCTCCAGTGCCGATTCGTCGTCCGGTGTGAGGGTCGCGGCGAGCGGCTGGAAAGCTGCCCTCAGCGCGTCGATTGCAGCCGTTGCGCGCGCCAGTGCGTCTTCGGGAATATCGGAAAGATCGTTCATCACGCAATACTATAAGCCAGAGTGTCTGACGTCCTTTTTGTCTATGGATCGCTGCGCAGCGGGTGCGACAATCCGTTCGCGCGCCGGTTGCACGCCGAGGCGGATTTAATCGGCCCATCGATTATGCGGGGCTCGATTTTTCGGGTCGGACGTTATTTGGGCTATAAGCCGGAGCCCGATGGAGCGGTGCAGGGCGAGTTGTGGAGCTTGCGAACTCCGGAAAAGACGCTCCCGGTGCTCGATGATTACGAGGGCCCTGCGTATTCGCGTGAGCTGCGTGAAGACGTTTGGATCTACGTGTATTCGGGCGCGGTTGATCCGGAAAAGCGGATTGGATGACATTCTCATCGCGACTGCCTCACGGCACGGACCACAATTCGCTCATGCAGCTGGTCGGAGTGAAGAGGCGCGCGAGCGTGCGCGTTCTCGATCTTACGGAGTCGAATCCCACGCAAGCCGGCATCGTTTATCCCCCGGGCTTCCTGGAGGCGCTGGCCGATCCTCGCGGCGCTTCGTATCAGCCTGAGCCGTTCGGTTTGCCCGCCGCACGGGAGTTGATCGCCAGCGAGTATGGCGCCGTTGTCGACCGCGTGGTGATGACAGCCAGTACAAGTGAAGCCTACTCGTGGATCTTTAAGCTGCTCTGCGACCCCGGCGATGAAGTGCTGGTTCCCCGCCCCTCTTATCCGTTGTTCGATTACCTCGCCGCGCTGGAGTCCGTGAAGGTTCGGCATTACGGATTGTTCCATGACAACGGTGGCTGGTATATCGATTTCCACACGATTGATCGGGCCATCAACCAGCGAACCCGGGCGATTGTGGTGGTGAATCCGAATAACCCGACCGGGCACTTTCTGGCGGGTTACGAACTTCGCCAGCTGCGTGATCGCGGAATCGCGATCGTTTCCGATGAAGTATTTCGCGATTACACGATTGCGCCCAGGCAGGAGAGCGTGCTCACGCTCGGCAATTCCGATGGCCCGTTGACGTTTACTCTCCACGGACTTTCGAAATCTGTCGGCCTGCCTCAGATGAAACTCGCATGGATGATCGTCAGCGGCAGTAATGCCGCAACCGCCCTGTCGCGCCTGGAACTGATCGCCGACACCTACCTTTCGGCAGGAACTCCGGTGCAGTGCGCGTTGCCCTCTCTGCTGGAGTTGCGTGGGCCCGTGCAGTCGCAAATTCGGGCGCGACTTCGACTGAACCTTGATGTACTGCGCGCGTCCGGACTTCGCACTCTCTATGTGGAGGCGGGCTGGTACGCAGTGGTTGTTCATAACGAAGGTGACGCTTTCGCTGAGCGACTGCTGGCCGAGCGCGATGTGCTGGTTCAGCCTGGATACTTCTACGACTTTGAAGCCTCGGGGTACCTGGTGCTTAGTCTGCTCACCGAACCCACGACATTTGCCGAGGGCGTCAGACGTCTATCACAGTGACGCGATGAAAGCCTTCCGATTCCGTGGGTGGCTTCAGCTTCGCCGCCATTCGATCCATCGCTTCGGGCGGCACGATGCGTTGCCGCGAGGCATTGCGGGCTTTGCAGACTTCGAGCGGCACATTGAAGTAGATCGCCTCAGCCAGGCATTCGTGCTTTTGCGCGATGGCTATCCACAGTCTGCGTTCTGCCGGCGTCAGGTTTGTCGCATCGATGTACGTCACCGGACGGCCCAGGCTCAGGCGTTGCCGCAACAGGTAACGCGCAGTGGCAAAGACTTTCGAGTGGATGGTCTGGTCCGTCGCATCATCGGCCAACTGCAGGCGAATGGCATCGCTTGAAATCGGGTTGGCTCGGAGGCCTGCAAGGTACGTGGATTTGCCGGAGCCCGGAAGCCCCACCGTCAGGACGACACGGCTAAGCGACAACATAATGGCCAGCGTCGAGAATGCGCTGGGCGATCTGGCGGCGGATGCCGATTTCGTCGACGGGATCGTGCTTCGCATAGCGGCGGAGCACGGTAATCTTCGAGCGCAGCGCGTCGCCTTCGGACGTTGCGGCAAGCACCGGTTTCGCAAATCCTTCGATTCGTGTCATGCAGTCGCGAGCGAGGACTGCCGCCATCTGCGATCCTTCGCCTGTTTTCTCCGCGCGCAGCAGAGCCGATTCCATGGCGAGCGTTTCCATGATCACATCCGCGATATTGGAGAGCACTTCCTGCTGCTGCTCCATTTGCGCTCCGAACTTTTCATAGGCGGCGCCCAGCAGCAGCAGGGCTATCTTCTTTGCGTTGCGAACGAGGCGCTTCTCTTCAGACTCAGACGACCCGCCAGGCGCCGGGCCCGCAAGGATTTCGTCCATCAGACTCTTCGCGGCTTTCACGAGACCGAGGCGGCCTTGCTGGGCGCGTTTGAGCAGCATGCCCGTTAATAACAGCCGGTTGATTTCGTTGGTGCCCTCGAAGATGCGATTGATGCGCGAATCACGATAAGCCCGCTCGACGGCGTAGTCCTGATGAAAGCCGTAGCCGCCGTGAATCTGGACGCCTTCATCGACAACGTAGTCGAGCATTTCAGAGCCATAAACTTTGACTGCCGAGCATTCGGCGGCAAACTCTTCAACGGCCTTCATCATGCGTTTTGCAGCGTCGGGCTCCTCCCATGAGAAGCCTTCGAGATGAGCGGAGATCATGCCTTCCACGCGGTACGTCATCGACTCGGCTGCGTAGATCCGGATCGCCATCTCGGCCAGCTTGTGACGGATGACGCCAAATTCCGCGATCAATTGCCCGAAGGCTTTGCGCTGCTTCGCGTAGGCAGTGGAAATCGACAGTACGCGCTTCGCCGCGCCGACGGCGAACGGGCCTAGTTTCAGGCGGCCGATATTGAGGATATTGAACGCGATGATGTGGCCACGTCCGACTTCGCCCAGGAGGTTTTCGACCGGTACCTTCACGTTGTCAAAGAAGACAGCGGTAGTGGAACTGCCTTTGATCCCCATCTTGTGCTCTTCAGCGCCGCTGGAGACACCCGGGAATGTGCGCTCGACGAGAAACGCTGAGAACTGTTCGCCATTCACTTTTGCAAAGACGGTGAAGAAGTCGGCCTTGCCGCCGTTAGTGATCCACATCTTCTGGCCATTGAGGACGTAGTGCGTGCCTTCTGCCGAGAGGTCTGCTCGCGTGCGGATGGCCATCGCATCGGAGCCGGTCTGCGGCTCGGTGAGGCAATAAGCGCCGACGAATTCGCACGAAGAGAGCTTCGGAAGGTACTTTCGCTTCTGCTCTTCGGTTCCAAACAGGAGGAGCGGGAAGGTTCCGATGCCGGCGTGCGCCCCGTGCCAGCCGGCAAATGAACCATCGCCGGCGATCTGTTCGGCGACGACCATGAGCGACGCCATGTCGAGCTCCATGCCACCGTAGCGTTCCGGTGTGAGGATGGCTTCGAGTCCGAGCGATGCGGCTTTACGCAGCACGGAGACCGCGAGGTCGCGATCGCCCTGCTGCATGGCGTCCGAGTTCGGTGCGACTTCGCGATCGAAGAATTCCTTCGCGGTGCGCGCGACGGCGAGATGTTCCGCAGTGAGGTCGCGCGGCGTGAAGACTTCGGCCGCGGGATGTTCTTCAATCAGGAATGAACCACCGGTGGTTTTCATTTTTGGCTCCCTCTTACAACAGTTCGAAGATGCCGGCGGCTCCCTGTCCGCCGCCGACACACATGGTTACCATGCCGTAGCGCTGCTCTCGGCGGCGCATTTCGCGCAGTATTGTGGCTGTGAGTTTCGCGCCGGTGCAGCCGAGCGGATGACCAAGCGCGAGGGCGCCGCCGTTGACGTTGACGCGGTCCGTATTGAGTCCGGCGGATCGTATTACCGCGAGGGCCTGAGCGGCGAAGGCTTCGTTGAGTTCGATGAGTCCGATGTCATCCAGCTTCAGGCCCGCGAGTGCAAGCGCTTTGGGGATTGCAACAACAGGACCCAGGCCCATGATCTCCGGCGGGACACCCGCGGTTGCGAAGCTGACGAATCGCGCGAGTGGTGTGAGGCCGAGCTGGCGCGCCATTGTGTCAGACATGACGATGGCAGCGGCGGCGCCATCACTGGTTTGCGAGGAGTTGCCCGCAGTGACGGTTCCATCCACCTGAAAGACAGGCTTCAGTTTCGCGAGCGCTTCGAGGGAGGTATCGGCGCGGGGGCCTTCGTCGCGATTGAATATTGTTTGGGTTTGCTCGGGCTTCGAACTTCCGTTAAGCGCCGTAGTTGTGACGGTGACGGGAATGATTTCGTCATCGAAGCGGCCAGCGGTCTGAGCGGCAATGGCGTTCTGGTGACTGCGAAGCGCGAAGGCGTCGGAATCTTCGCGCGAGATATCTTCGCGGCGGCGCACGGTTTCCGCGGTGAGTCCCATGTTCATGTAGACCTGCGGGTGATTTTCGACGAGCCACGGATTCGGCGCGGGGTTGTTGCCGGCGAAGGGGATCATGGTCATGGATTCGCTGCCGCCGGCGATAAGGATATGCGCAGCTCCTGAACGGATCTGGTTTGCGGCGATGGCAATTGCCTGGAGGCCGGAACTGCAGAAGCGATTGATGGTCATGCCGGGGACGCTGTCAGGGAGTCCGGCGCGAAGGGCGGCGATGCGGGCCATGTTGGAGCCGGATTCAGCTTCGGGCATGGCGCAGCCGAGGATGACGTCGTCTATATTGGCAGGTTCGATTTCGGGATGTTTGGCAAGCAGCGCGCGGAAGACTGCTGCGGCGAGATCGTCCGGGCGCGTGTTGCGGAAGGCGCCGCGGGGGGCTTTGGCTACGGCGGTGCGAAGGCAATCGACGATGACTGCTTCAGGCATTGGTTTCGTGCTCCAGATTCAATGTCTCACACCGGCGGGTGGATTGGGTCCGGTGCCCTGGGGGTTGGTTTGATGGCACTTCAATCGGGGTTCGATGACAGTTCGATCGTAGTTCGACAGGGGTTCGAACCCAGTTCGATCGGGACGTAGAATCGACTACCGATCGTTTGTTTTCAGGGGGTTCGCAAGATTTGGCGCGACAAAAAACGATCCGCGGGAGAGGCGGTTTGACACGGTAGTTAGAGTCCCCGGCCATGGTCTCCGCCGATGGCTGATTTTGCTGAATCGTCATCTGAGTTCAGTATTACTCAACGCAGTGGGCCTGATACATACAACTAACTGATTTTATTGGACAAAATAGGCAATACCGGGCAGCGCGAGTCCGGAAGGCCATAGATTAAGCCGCCTGAAGCGACCTGTCGGCGAGTAGCGTTTCCGCCATCGAGCGACCGGCAAGACCAATTGCAGCCGCCGGCGCGACGACTCTGCCACCAGGCGACATTGGCCCGCGCCCGACCGGTATTATGTCCGCAGCATCATCGCAATCAGCGCCTGGATTTTCTCGCGCAGTTCCGCCGAAGTCCGGCATGTCTTTTTCACTCCCGCGATCGCGGCCGCGAGAAGGTGGGCTGCGCTGTCAGCTGAAATCCCTTTGGGCAGCGTTCCTTCGGGGAACAGAGCGATGGTCGCAGTCAGATCGCGCTCGAAGGTGAGGATGCTCTCCGCAACAGCTTCGGGCGCGAACTCATGGCTCCCTTCGTATATCTCCCTGGCTTCCTCCGATTGATTGATCCAGTCGAAGGGGCGAACCATCCAGAGCTCGCAAATGAATTTCAGCCTATCGACTGGAGGCCTGATCGACGCGAGCCCGCGGTTCACCTCGGCGGATATCTCGCGCGCGAGTTCGCGCACTACCGCCGCGAAGATATCTTCCTTCCTGGGAAACACGAGATAGAGCGCCGGCCGGGACATTTCTGCCGCCACAGCGATATCGTTCATCGTGACGCGACGATAGCCGTACTTCAGGAACACCGACTGTGCCGCTCCGATGATCTTCGTTTTCCTGCTTTCGGCAGGGCCTGGCTCACGGCCCTGTTTCCGGTCTACCTGAGCGCCTGCCGGGAGCGCGAAAGGGGCAATACCCGTCATGAATTAGAGTATTGACAAACATCGTCTATTTGTCAATAATAGACAACGAGACGTATTTTGTCATAACGTCAGGAAGGCAAACACAGATGAACAAAACAGTTCTGATCACCGGAGCTTCTTCCGGTATCGGGGAGGAAACCGTAAGAGACCTGCTTGCTGCGGGCTTCACAGTCTATGCCGGGGCGCGGCGGGTGGACCGGATGCGGGGCCTCGCGGAAGCAGGCGCGCGGGTGTTCACGCTGGATGTCACCGACGATGCGGCGATGACCACTGCCGTGGAGTCCATTCTGCGGGAAGCCGGGCACATAAACATCCTCATCAACAACGCAGGCTACGGTTCCTACGGTGCGCTCGAAGATGTCCCGCTTGACGAGGCCCGCCGGCAATTTGATGTGAATATCTTTGGCCTGGCGCGTTTGATCCAGCTGGTGTTGCCGGGCATGCGGGAGCGGCGCAGCGGGCGGATCGTGAATGTATCCTCGATTGGCGGAGAATTCGGCGAGCCGTTCGGCGCCTGGTATCACGCGACCAAGTTTGCGCTGGAGGGTCTCAGCGACTCGCTCCGCATGGAATTGCATTCGTTCGGCATCGACGTGGTCGTGATCCAGCCAGGGGCGATTCTTACCGAATGGAACGGCATCGCGCGCGACAGTCTTATGAAGTACTCCGGCGGAGGGGCCTATAGAGAAGGAGCACGGTCGCACGCGAAAATGATGGCTTCCGCCGATCAGGGATCGATGCCTTCGCCGCCAGCCGTTGTCGCCCGGACGATCGTCAAAGCCGTTCAGACGCGCAAGCCGAGGACGCGCTACGCCATCGGTCGGGGTTCCCGGGCAATCCTGTTTCTACGGCGCGTTCTTTCCGACCGCTATTTCGACGCCCTCATGCGAGAGGCCGAACGCCGAGCGACCGGGGCGGACGCATCGGAAGGGGGTAAGCCTGAAGCGGGCCGGCGGGGAGTTAGATTTCGAGCTATCTGCGGGGAATAATCCGCGGACCTCGGCAATGCCTGAAATATAGGTGCCGGCGGCAATACCTGGAACAGGAAGCCTCGTGCGATATTGCTTGCGTAAACGTGAAGGCGGGATTTCGGTGGTGTGAGGTCAACGCGCAGCCGACACCCGACTGAACGTTCTGGTTGTTGGCGCAATGGAACCCAAGCCAGTCCGATCCCAACAATTAGACCTTCCGACGGTCGTCGGGCACCCCCTGCACAAGGTGTGATGAAAATCGGCTAACTTATTGAAAATATGGTAGCGCTAACGGGAATCGAACGCGGCAAGCCTCGATTTAGCTGGTCTCATTTGGGCTCAAATGGTTTGTTTTCAGTAGACGGTGTTTGGGCAGTATCAGCCTCCCTGCCGTCAGAATCGACGTGGTGCAACCCCGGTGTTACCGCGTTTTGAGAGTGGACGAAAGCGGCTTTTTGGAAAGCGTCCCATCTCCGGGCGGCCTCACCGTCCTGCCCTTCGATGGCATGACTGTATACGTCCGCAGTGACCCGGACACTACTATGACCGAGCCGTTCCGAGACTGCTGGCAATGGCACTCCGGCGGCTAGAAGATGCGAGCCATGCGTATGACGCAGCGAATGCAGACTGACGCCTTTCGGCAAGTTCAGTCGCCGACACAAAGCGGATATCGTCGCGGAGATGGAGTTCGGCTTTAAGGGCGTTCCGTCTGGATTAGCGAAGATCAAGTCCAGATCACAACGGTAGTCTGGGCCGAACTGCTGCGGATTCTCCGCGATTCCGATCACCCATTCTCCTCTGAAGCCGATCACCCATTCTCCCGGGATTCCGATCAGTGTTCTCCTGTGAAGCCGATCAC
>JBEHXG010000038.1:0-47122 GCA_048498815.1 Acidobacteriota bacterium
AAAGCCAGCGTCGCTTCGCTCCGACCTCGCTGATCGGGACCAGGAGAATACTGATCGGAATCAGAGGAGAACGGTGATCGGAATCGCGAGAATCCCCAAGTGGTTATGGGAATGCCGGGTCCTCAGGGATGAATCAGTTCGCGGCCGGGATCTTGTCGGCGTGGTCGACTATGAGCATCTTCATGGGAGCCATGTAGCGCTCGACTTCGAGGCCGGTCTTGTTTCTTAGCGCGTCCAGGAATGTCGGAAGCACTTCGTCGGCGGCGGGCGGTGCAGTAGTCAGTTGGTTGGGCGAATAGTCGAGTGTGAACGTGAAGGCGCCCGGTGTGTTTGTCATGTTGGTTAGGGGTCCGCCAAGACTCAGATAGCCGAGCAGTTTGTCCATAGTCACGTAAGTCAGCGTTTCACGCACTCCTCCCGGGATAATGGAAGCCGTGTGCCTCTTATCTGGGTGGGTGGATCGGGCGCGATCTTTAGACCGCTTTTGCTTACAATTAGCGAGAACGCCGGTCGCGGTTTTTCTTCCCATGGACGTTCAGATTGAAACGCTCCGCCAATAGCCGCTGCCACATCAGCTGAATCTGTTCTTTGGTTGCCGATGGCGGAAACGTCGCCCGAATGTCATAGCGCTGGGTTCGTATTGACGCCGGTCCGCTGCTTGGCCCAAGTTCCCACGTCACTCCGTACGCGTCTCGTATCGCTCGGCGAGCTGAATGCCACGGTAGTCGAGCCTGCCGGAGCCCCTGGTTACGTGCATTCCGACGGTACGTGGCTCATCGGGAGTAAGCCTGACGGATGCTGCATCAAATGCCGGGGCCTGTTAGAGATCCTGCCCGCTTGCCAGCCAGGATGCTGCAAGCAGCGCGAGTAGCGGTTTTCGGAACACTATCATCATGAAAGATGACCGGACACCGATGAAGCGGGCAGGTCAGAATTCGATCTGGTCTTTTGCCGATTCGATTTTCGGGACGATTTTCTTTAACTCGTCGAGGCTGTGGATCGGGCCGTTGGTGGCTCGCGCTCTTACTATGGCCTCGGCGTCGGTCGCCGTGAGCCCAAGCGCCGCTGAGAGTTCATTCGCGGTCGCTTGATTCACATTTACCTTCTTTAACCCGAAGTTTTTGACGAGGTAGGCGACGATTGATTTCGTGTCGTCCGACTGCAGGCGAGCGCCATTGGTCGCCATGGTGCGGAGGATGGCTGTCCAGCCTTCTTCGGTGTGGCGCTGCGCCACGATGCGGTCCGCGGTATGGCATTCGGTGCAAACATCGACGACGGCGTCTTTGCCGGGGCCTTCGGGTAGCTGGGCCAGCAGGAACGCGGCTGCGAGGAATGCGGTCATGCCGGATTCGGGGCGAGCTTTTCCATGTCCTTCGATTCGCCGAAGGACATGCATTTTGCGCCTGGCACGATGCTGCGCAGAAGACCTGCCAGGACGGTGCCCGCGCCGCATTCGAGCCACCGTTCCACGCCCGCGGCGGCGAGGTGTTGCATCGACTCTACCCAGCGAACCGAGTTCGGTACCTGTTGGTAGAGTCCCTCGCGCGCGGCGGCGCCGGTGCGAACTTCGGCTGCCTGCCAGTTGTTGATCAGGGGGATGCGGAGGTCGTTGAATGTGATGGCGTCGAGATCGGCGCGGAGACGTTCCTGGGCGGGCTTCATCAGGGGGCAATGGAACGGCGCACTTACCGGCAGCGCTATCGCTCGCTTTGCGCCTGCGGCTTTGGCTAGTTCCATAGCGCGTTCTACGGCGCCTTCGTGTCCGGCGATTACGATTTGATCGGGCGAGTTGAGGTTGGCTACGGTGAGGACTTCGCCTTCGGATGCGGAGAGCAGGATATCTTCGAGTTTGCCCTCGGGGAGTTTGAGAAGCGCCGCCATTGCGCCCACTCCGGCGGGTACGGCTTCCTGCATGTAGCGTCCACGATTGCGAACCGTGCGGAGGGCATCGCCAAAATCCAGGGAGCCCGCGGCTACGAGCGCGGAGTATTCGCCGAGGCTGTGCCCGGCGACGAAGTCGGGCGTTTCGATTTCTTTGCTGAGCACACTCCAGGCAGCCACGGAGACGGCTACGAGGGCCGGCTGCGTGTTTTCGGTGAGCTTCAGGTCTTCTTCGGGCCCTTCGAAGCATAGGCGGGAGAGGGCGAAACCGAGGGCGTCGTCTGCCTGTTCGAAACACTGGCGGGCGGAGGGGAAATTTTCGGCGAGCGATTTTCCCATGCCGGCGAATTGCGAGCCCTGACCGGGAAACAGTACGGCTGTTTTCAATGACATCAGGTCAATTTTCGCACTGCCGATCCGAAGAACGCTGCGCCGAGCGCCGGAATCAGGGCCACGAGCGCGACCCAGGGGATACCGGCAGATGGCGGGTAGGGTGCGCCGATCCAGTGAAAGTGGACCATGGTTTCGGTCAGGAAGACGGGGATGCCGACGAGGATGCCGGTAAGCCAGGGCTTGCGCGGGAATAAGCTGCCGAGCAGGGCGCCGACGATCAGAACGAAGCCGAGGACGACGGGGATTTCGTCGGTGTGATCGTGGGTCCAGCCAATGAAGGCGGCGCCCGCGATTACGAATAGCCACTGGATCATACTTTGCATTGTAAAGTAATTGACAATACCATGCAAGGGAAAGTTTTGTACTTTCCGGTATGCGGGGGAGCGATGTGCGTCAGTTGAAAGATTTGCGGGGAATTGGACGGAAGATGCCGGGGGATTTCGAGCAATTGGGGATTACTTCCGTTGCGCGGCTAAAGACTCAGAGTGCGCAAAAGCTGTACGACCGGATGTGCGAGATCACGGGCGTGCGGCAGGATCCTTGTGTGCTCGATGCCTATCGGTGCGCGATTGAACAGGCACGAAATCCGGAATTGCGGGCGGAGCAGAAGGACTGTTGGGCTTGGTCCCGGTTCAGACTTGCCGAAGCGCCGCGGCGCGCGCGGCCAGCACGATCTGCTTCGCGCGGGTAGCTGACGGCGCGGTAGCGGTCAGGTGTCCCGTGTGATCGCCAGGATAGATCTTTACTTCCGGCATCGCGCAGGCGGCAGACCAGTCGGCATCGCCCTGAACCAGCGCTGTTGCGGCAGGACGCAGCATTTCTGTGCTGCCGAGCGGGAGGCCGCAGATGGCTCTGAGGTGTTGTTCGAATTCCCCGGTAACGCAGGCGTCGATTGTGAAGAGTCCGCAGAAACCAGGGCCGGGAATTATTTCGCGGATTATCAGTTCTGGAGCGGGCATCAATTCGAAAACTACCGTCAGGACACCCACGTAGTCACCGTCTGAAGCGATGCGCTGGACTGCCTGACGCGCTTCGCGAACTATGCCCGACGCAATCGGCGCCGGCACCCGCACGATATCTATTACGCCGTCGACTGCGTCAATTGCGGCCGGTTCGTAGAATGCCATGCCGCCGTCAGCACCGCGCGACGCGGTCAGGGCGAATTCCGCGAGGGGTTGTTCCTCATCGACAGTAGCGGTGACCGGTATGCACTCGAGGGCCGCGATGGAAGCGGGTGATGGAAGCGCGGCTGCGGACATTCCCGTGGTGGCGAACGTTGCAACATCCACGCCGGCGACGAAGGTACTGAGATCGTCACCGGGCGTGTATGCGCGGACCTGATAGCCCATGCGCGCGGCTGTGAGTGAGAACAGCCGGGTCGCACCACCTTCACCCAGAATGCCGATTGTGGCTCCTGGTAAAACGGTTCTCACTGGAGGGTTTCTTCGGCGGCCTTTCGCTTCATCTTTTCGCGGTAAGCCTTCAGCTTGTTGCGCAGGCTGACGCGTTTGCCCGCCATGATGGCGACCGCGAACAGAGCGGCGTTTTTGGCGCCGGCCGAGCCAATGGCGAGTGTACCGACCGGGATTCCTCCGGGCATCTGAACGATGGAGAGAAGCGAGTCCATGCCATGAAGGGCTTTGCTTTCGATGGGTACACCGAGTACGGGGATCACGGTCTGCGCGGCAGTGACGCCGGCGAGATGGGCTGCGCCGCCCGCGCCGGCGATGATGACTTCAATGCCGCGGGCTTCGGCGGTGGCTGCGAACCCAGTCAGTAATTCCGGGGTGCGATGCGCGGAGATGACGCGACATTCATGCGGGACGTCGAACTCGGCGAGAATGTCGCTCGCGTTTTTCATGGTGTCCCAGTCGGACTTGCTGCCCATGATGATGGAGACCACGGGGGGAGCGACCGCGGGAGTCTTTTTAGCGGGTCGGCTTGATGCGGAGTTTTTCTTTGCCATCCAATATCCTCAGAACAATGATAATGTCACGCGTGCGGTGGTGTGGATGGCGGCGCGGCGACTCGCTCCGACGTTTTTCGTTGCATTCCGATTTATTTCGGAGTACAGTGATTTCAGATGTCCGATATTCCTCTTCCTACCGACGCTGAGCTGGATATTCTTGCAGTGCTGTGGCGGCGCGGTCCGGCGACTGTACGTGAGATTCACGATGAGCTTGGTAAGGAAAGCGGCTATACGACTACGCAGAAACAGATGCAACTGATGATCGGGAAAGGACTGCTGCTGCGGACTGAGAAGTTCGGTGTGCATGTTTATGAAGCCGGGGTCCCGAAGGAGAAGACGCAGGAGCGGATTCTGGGGGATTTAATGACGCGGGCGTTTGCGGGGTCGGCGGTGGATCTGGTGATGCGCGCGCTGGCGGCCAAGCCCGCATCGGCAGGCGAAATGTCGCGGATTCGGGAAATGATTGCGGCAGCGAAAGCGAAGAAAGGCGGCGGGAAGTGAACGCTCCGTGGGTGTCGCGACTGGGCGAGACGCTGGTGGCGTTTGTCTGGCAGGGGTGCATTGTGGCGGTGTTGTATGCGGCGGTGCGCATAGTTGTTCGGCGCGCGCGGGTTCGATATGTGACGGGGTGCCTGGCGATGATTGCGATGCTGGCTGCTCCCGCGGTTACGTTTGTTCGTTCCGCCCCTCGCGGTGTCGGCAGCACCGCTCCGGTGCGGAACGCGGCTCCCGCGCGAAGCGTTTGGTCTACCACGCCTTCCGCGCCTCTCAACGGTTCTGAGCCTTTGGCGCCTCCGGCTGCGATGCCCTGGCTGGTTGGGGCGTGGTTTGCGGGCGCTGCGCTTTTCGGGGTGCGTCTTGCGGCCGGGTGGTCGCTGGCCTGTCGGATGCGTTCGGTGGATGTTTGCTCCGCGCCATTGGAGTGGCGCCAGGTTTTCGCGCGCCTATGCGGGGCGCTTGGAGTCAGGGGTCCGGTCGAGTTGTTGATTTCGGGGCGAGCGGTGAGTCCGGCGGTGGTTGGGTGGCTGAAGCCGGTGGTGCTGCTTCCGGTTGGCACACTGGCTGGTATGCCCGTCGCGCAGGTAGAGGCGTTGCTGTTGCACGAACTCGCGCACATCCGGCGGCACGATTATCTGGTGAATGTTTTGCAATGCGTTTGCGAGGCGATGCTGTTCTATCATCCGGCGGTTTGGTGGATTTCGCGGGAGATTCGACGCGAGCGGGAGCATTGCTGCGACGACATCACGGTGGCTGTGACCGACGACGCGATTACATACGCGGAGGCGCTGGCGGAACTGGACGGCGCCAGATTCGGACTCGCGATGGCGGCTGGCGGTGGATCGCTTGAACGACGTATTGCACGGCTGCTGGGAATTCAGTCCGGGGCGAGGGCGGTGTTTCCCTTCGCAGCGCTTTTGCCACTTGCGATTGGAGCAGGCCTGCTTCTTGCTCAGACCGGGCCTGCGGTGAAGTTTGAAGTGGCTTCGATCAAACTGAGTCCGCCCGAGTACGTGGGTTTCCAGAGCTACGTTAAGGGCGACCGTTACACGGCTATGACCGCGACGGTGCGCAATCTTGTGGCATGGGCGTATGGCGTGGAGGACTTCCAGATTTCGGGAGGCCCCTCGTGGGCGTCCTCTACTGCCTACAACGTCAACGCGAAGATGAGCGAGGCGACCAGGCAAAATGACGCGCGACCGATGATGCAGGCGCTGCTGGCGGAGCGATTTGGACTGCGCTTCCATCGCGAGACGAAGGAGCGCGCCGGGTATGCGCTGGTGGTGGATAAGGGCGCTCCGAAGCTGAAGGAGCGGACCACGCCGGGTCCGGGACTTGGGCTCGGTCGGGGAAGTTTGCGGGGTGTGGGGGCGAATTTGGGTCAGCTTACGAAGGAGCTTTCGGCGCAAATTGAAGCGCCGGTCGTCGATCGTACAGGTTTCACGGCCATTTACGATTTCACGCTTACGTGGTCTCCGGACCCTCAGACGAATCCGGACGGGCCTTCTCTCAACACGGCTCTTCGCGAGCAGCTTGGGCTGCGACTGGAGCCGGTGAAAAACGTTCCGGTGGAGTACTTCGTGATCGATGCGGTGAATCAGCCGACCGAAGATTAGGCGGCCCGGCGGGCCGCCGCTTCATCCCCGGGCAGAAGCGCGATCGAGATGGCGCCTATGGCGGCCACCGCGAGCACCACATCCATCGGGATTGCGTAGGTGCCGAATTTTTCGCGCAGTAACGAGACCCCGAGCGGTACCCACGTTTGTCCAATCGTGTTTACCGGCAGGATGATTGCCATGGCTCTGGCGAGCGAATTCACTCCGAACTGTTTTGCGGCCATGAGCGGGATGAGCATGTAGTCGGCTCCCATGGCGAAGCCGAAGACTATCGCGAAGGGAAGAGGGCTGCCCGTTGGGCGCACGGAAAGCAGGATCGGAATGGTGGCGGCGACGATAAAGTAGGTGGCGGTCATGACGCGCTTCATTGAGATCGTGTCCGCGAAGCGCCCGATCAGTAGCCTGCCAACGATGCTGGACCAGAGGATCCAGCGGGTTGCCGTTCCCCAGGCACCGTTGAGTTGCACCTGGTTGGAGAAGCCCTGGTCGGCGAAGACTAATTTCATGTGCTGGTTGATGGCCCCGATTGATCCGATGGAGCACAGGCTGCCGATCAGCAGGAGCCAGAAGGATCGCTGGCGGAGCAGGTAGCTGAAAGTGTGGGATTCGATGCGGCTTTCGGCGGTTGGGTGGTCGTCGCCATCGGGAAACTGATTGATATCGGAAGGGCGGTCCTTCATGACGAACCAGGCGATGGGCCAGGCCGCGATCATGACCAGGCCGACTACCATGAGCGCGGTCCGGAAGCTATGGGCTTCGGTGATGGGTTTGATGAGCCATGGACCGGCGGCTCCAATCAGGCCGACGCCCACGTAGACGATGCCCATTGCGGAGCCGCGATTACGCCGGAACCAGTGCGAAACGACGATCTGATGCGGGATTGGTCCGGAGAGGATGTAGCCGAAGGTGTAGACGAACCACAGGAAATAGTAGATCGGCAGACTGCCGTTCATCTGGCTGAAGCCCAGAAAGGCTAAGAGTGTGAGCGCTGTGCCGGCCACGACGAGCTTGCGGGGGCTGAATTTCGGGACGATGACGGGTCCCACCCAGAGCGTGAGCAGCGCCGCCAGGGGGAAGCCAAGGGTGATGTCGTGCAGCTTCCAGTGGAAGGCGTTGCGGTAATAGTCGTAGAAGAACGGCATGTTGTAGTAGGGCAGGCCGACGGAAATACCGAACGTCAGACATGCCGCCACCACAATCCAGCGGCCGTAAAAGCTCCTGGGCATGAGTGACAATTTATCACCGGGGCGCGGGCGGAGGCGAGAACTTCAGCAGCGACGCGCAACGCGCGGGCCTTCCGCTGCGTATACAATTTGACAAATGGGTATGGTGCGAGAAGGTGTTCCCTGCCCTTTTGAAATCAACGTCCGGCGAGGAGTTTTTTTGAGGATTCGATCGTTCTCTATTCGTGCGTTTGTTCCGGCTGTTTGCTTTGCGGGATGCCTGGCGCTGACGGTATCGACTGCGTTTTCGCAGTCCGCACCGCCGGCCGCGCAGACTCCGACGGCTGCTTCTCAGCGTCCGACGCTGCCCCCGCAGACCAATAAAGACAACGACTATCCGGATAAGCGGACCCTCGAGTTCGGCGCTGATCTGCTGGTGCCCGCGTCGCAGAGCGGTCCCGACATTCGAGGCGGCGTGCCGGCGCAGCAACTGAACACGAACGAGAATCTGCTCGGCCTGGGCAAGCTTTACAAATACCTTCCCCGCATTGAGGCCGGCGTCCCGATTTCACGTACCGGAATGCTGTATGTGGATTTTGAGCGCTATCACGGCACAGGCGATCAGACGCTGCCTGCCGACGCCCTCATCAACACGTTCAACTACCTCAAGGGCGACCAGATGCACAGCTCGTATCACGTGGCTACGGGTCGCATCTATCTGGACGATCTTCTGTATCCGCACAAGTTTCCGGTGAGCAGGCTGCGCTTTCGGTCGATCTGGGGCGTGCGGTATATCGGAATGACCGAAGATACAATTTCGTCGACACGCGATGCCGTGGGTGGCGCGTACGGCTACAGCTTTAACGGGGCCGACCACAACATCATTCTGCCTGAGTTCGGGCTGGCCATGGAATATGCGCTGGCGCCGCATGTGCTGTTCCGGGTGGATGGCGCCGGATTCGGCATTCCCCATCACTCGGATTTTTATGAGACGAATGCATTCCTGTCGGTCCGGCACTCAAATCTGGAGTTCGTGGGCGGGGTGCGTACGCTCGACTTCAAGACATCGCCGCAGAAAGAGGAGTACTTTCGGGGCAGTTTCGTATCTCCCTTCATCGGCGTCCGCTGGCATTTCTAGGCGGGTTTGATTGCGGATTCTCGACGTTGGGTGCGGTGTTAGGAAATTCCCGGGATCGGTCGGGATCGATATTAACCCTGCGACCTCGGCGGACGTAGTATGCGATCTGGATCGCTTTCCCTATCCGTTCGCTGACTGTAGTTTTGACAGCATTCGCGTCATTCATGTCATTGAGCATTTGACGGATGTGGTTCGAGCGATGGAAGAGTTCCATCGGCTGGCGCGTCCGGGTGGACGGGTTCGGATTGAAACGCCTCACTACACCGATTTCAGTTCGTTTTGTGATCCGACTCACAAGCACCATCTCAACAGCTTTTCATTCCGGTATTTTGGCCAAAATGATGCGGGATTTGGCTATTACACGCGCGCAAAATTTCGTGAGATTTCTGTTCGCATCCGCCTACTAATGCTGTGGAGGTGGCTGGGATTCGAACTTCTTGTAAACTCATTTCCGCGCTTCCGGCGGTTCTGGGAACACTATCTCTGCTTTGTGGTCCGGGGCAAGTCGATGGAGTTCGATTTTGAACCCGTTGCGTCCCCTGTACCGGCTGGCCGATAAGATCCGATACGGTCGTCATGCCGATCCGGGTAAGCGCGGCGAGGACCTGGCGCACCGGTATCTGCGCAAGCAGGGGATGCTGATTGTCGCGCGCAACTGGCGACCTCCGCAGGGAGGGGGCGAAGTCGATCTGGTGGCCTGTGAGAGTTCCGACGATGGCGATACGCTGGTTTTTGTCGAGGTGAAATCGCGGTTATCGGGTGAGCTGAATGCGCCGGAACGAGCGGTGGATCTGGATAAACAGATGGCGCTCCGGCGGGCGGCTCGGGATTATGTGAGGCGCGCTGAGGCCGATCCGCAACGCGTTCGATTCGATGTAATTACCATTACAGGTGCGCTGGCGGCGGGCGGAGAGATTCAGCATTTTCGGGATGCGTTTCCCGCCTGGTAGGCGTTACGGTTCCAGGATGCACACTTCTTTGAGATTGCGGTATTTTTCGGCGTAATCGAGGCCGTAGCCTACTACGAATTCGTCGGGAATCTGGAAGCCAACGTAGGCTACATCCACATGGCGCAGGCGGCGCTCCGGTTTGTCGAGGAGTGTGGCGATGCGGACCGATTTCGGCTTGCGGGTTTGAAGAAGCGACGTCAGATAGCTGAGCGTCACGCCGCTATCGATGATGTCTTCGACAATGAGCACGTGCGCGCCTTCGAGCGAGATATCGAGATCCTTCGTAATCTTGACTTCGCCGGAGGACGTCTTGCCCTTGCCGTAACTCGATATGCCCATGAACTCGATGAAGGCATCCCGTTTGATGGCGCGTGAAAGATCGGCGAGGAAGATGCAGGCTCCTTTCAGAATGCAAATCAGATAGAGCGTGCCTTCGGGATAATCCACGTCGATCTGGGCTCCGATTTCGGCGATGCGCGACTGAATCTGTTCTTCGGAGATGAGGGTCTTCAGGGCCATACGGTTCAGTGTAAGGTCGAGGCCTGGCCGGAAGGCAAAGCGGCGTGGTTGGGCGCTTCCGGCGAATCTGGTATCCTGATGTTTCTAAGCGGTTGCAGACGGCTTTGGTGAAGTGCGTCCGCAGCGCGAAACACGGGGTTCTTTTAACATGTCAGGCCACTCAAAATGGGCAACCATCAAACACAAAAAGGCTGCCACGGACGCCAAGCGCGGTAAAGTCTTCACACGCCTCATCAAGGAAATTACGATTGCCGCGCGCAACGGCGGCGACCCCGACGGAAACCCGCGCCTGCGCACCGCCATCCTTGCGGCGAAGAACGTTTCCATGCCTTCCGACAACATCAAGAAGGCGATCATGCGCGGCACGGGTGAACTCGAAGGCGGGCAGATCGACGAAGTGATGTTCGAGGGCTACGGACCGGGCGGCGCGGCCGTGCTTGTGATGGTGGCGACGGACAATCGCAATCGCACGGTAAGCGAAATTCGGCATGCGTTCTCCAAGCAGGGTGGGAACCTCGGCGAACAGGGAAGCGTTTCGTGGATGTTCGAGCGCAAGAGTCAGATCGTAATCGAGAAGGAAAAGATCGAGGAAGACGCGATCATGACGCTGGCTCTGGATGCCGGCGCGGAAGATATCAAGGACGGCGGCGATTCGTGGGAAGTGCTTTCCGAGCCGAACAGCCACGATGCGGTTTTGGCGGCGATCCAGGCTGCGGGTATTGAGACCGTGGCGGCAGAAGTCGGGATGATCCCGAAGAATCTGACGGAACTCGAGGGCAAGAACGCAGCGGGAATGATTCGTCTGCTGGACGTGCTGGAAGAGCACGACGACGTGCAGAACGTTTATTCGAACTTCGAAGCGGGCGAGGACGCAGAAGGCTAGTTATTTGAGCGCCGGCGCACGGGCGACTGAGGATCACGCAGGATGCGCGTTTTCGGAATTGACTGCGGCACCGAACGAACCGGCTACGGCGTGATCGACAGCGATGGCCGGGTGCATCGCCTGGTTTCGGCGGGGTGTATTACATCTTCGGCGCGCGATCCCCTGGAACTGCGGCTGCTGCATATCGCGGGGGAGCTGCGTCGCCTGATTGCGGAACACAGCCCGGATTCCGCGGCCATAGAGGAAGTCTTCTTCGCCGTGAACGCACGAAGCGCCCTGAAGCTTTCCCATGTGCGTGGAGTGGCCATGCTGGCGGTGGCTGAAGCTTCCATAAAAGTTGCCGAGTATTCTCCGCTTGAGATCAAAAAGAGTGTTGTCGGGTTTGGGCGTGCGGAGAAGGCTCAGGTGCAGAACATGGTGGCGTCCCTGCTCCGGCTGAGGTCGCCGATTGCGTCCGAGGACGCGAGCGATGCCCTGGCGATCGCGATTTGCCATGCGACTCATGCGTTCATTACCGCGACAATGGAGGCGCGGGCGTGAGACGCACTCTGCTTTGCGCGCTGGTTGCCGCGTCTGTCTGCGCGGCGGCTCCGCGCCTGATTTATAAGAAGAGCTTTCCCGGCAGCGTTCCGGACTACGTGGAGATCACCGTCGATAAGGACGGGGCCACGGTCTACAAGGAGGCGCCGGATGACAATAATCCGATTGCCATTAAGCTGCTGCCCGCCGACAGCGAGGCGATGTTCACGCTTGCCGATAAGCTGGACCACTTTGCCAAGCCAATTGAGTCGCCGCTGAAGGTGGCGTTCATGGGGAAGAAAACGTTCCGGTATGAGGATGGCGAATCGCACGAGGTTCAGTTCAACTATTCGCAGGATCCGAATGCTACTCTGCTGCTGGATTGGTTTGAGCGCATTGCGGAAACCGAGCGCGGATACATCGAGCTGGAACGCACGGTGAAGTACGACAAGCTCGGGGTCCATAATGCGCTCATTCTGATTCAGACTTCGCGGGAACGGCAACGTCTGGTGTTTCCGCAGCAGTTTCTTCCGCTGCTGGATCGCGTGGCGAAGAACGAGAGCTTCATGCACATTGCGCGGGAACGGGCGGCCTCTTTCGCGGATGCGATTCGCGCGGAGATGGCCGCACCGGCCGCGGCATCCGGAGGGAAATGAGATCGGCTGCATTTCTGGCGATCGCTTTTCCGTGGCTGGTGGCTTCGCAGAGTATCGGGACGCTGAATCTGTATCCGGGGAGCAATCCGCAGGCTGAAGCGGCGGAATTAAATAAGGCCGTTACCGATGCCAACGGCAGTCCGCTTGATCTGGCGCGACTCCTGGAACAGCACCTGAATCGATATCCAAATAGTCCGCGGCGCGGAGAGATTGTGGCGTCGTTGTACAAATCGGCGTGTGATAACAACGATGCTTCACGAATCGCGCTTTATGGCGAACAGCTGCTTGCAGGCAAACCGCCGAATGAGCTGGAGATACGCGAGCGGGTGATTCGGGCATTGCTGGCTTCAAATGATACGGCGCCGGCGGAGAAAGCCCTGGCACATGTAAAGCTCTACAAGGCCGATGTGGACGCCATGCGGGCAAGCCCTGCGGAGGGTCACACAACGGTGGCACAGTGGGCCGATCTTGCCGACCGGGCGCTTGCACGGGCTAGTGTGCTGGAGGCGCGCGCACTGGGGAATCTTGGCCGCACGGAGGATGCGGTGGCAGCTGCTCGTCGTTCCTGGAGCGCCGAGCCTACGGCGGAGGCTTCCAATGAGCTGGCGCGGTGGCTGGCGAAGCTAAAGCAGAATCAGGCGGCGATGGAATACTACGCACAGGCTTCTTCGATTGACGATCCGCGCGCAAGCTGGGCGGATCGGGAATTGACGCGGAAGCTGGCAACCGGGCTTTTCGTTCAGATCCATGGCAATGAGCAGGGGCTGGGCGATATGTTCCTGCAGGCGTGGCGGCAGGCTGCAGCCGCGAAGGCGGCTCGCATCGCACGATACAAGGCGATGGACCGGAATTACGGTGTGAACGATCCTTTTGAGTTCGTGCTGCAGCGGCCGGGGACGGGCGGAACGACGCTCGATATGAGCGCGCTGCGGGGCAAGACTGTCGTAATGGATTACTGGGCGACGTGGTGTCTTCCATGTATCGCTCAGCACCCGATCCTCGAGCGAGTGAAGCAGAAGTTCGCGGCATCGCCCGACGTGGTGTTCCTATCGCTGGATGCGGATGACGACCATTCCCTTGTGGCGCCTTTTGTGAAGGCACAAAACTGGAATCAGGCCGTCTATCTGGAAGGAGGACTGGCAGGTTTGCTGAGTGTTTCTTCGCTTCCCACGGTGCTGATTATCGACCCCGGAGGGAAGCCTTTCAGCAGGATGAGCGGGTTTGATGGCGGTTCGTTTGAGGCTATGCTGGCCTCGCGAGTGGCTGAGGCGCGCTCGGTTCCGAAGTGACTGCCATGCGTAAAGGCGCCACATACGCTATCGCCGGACTCGCTGTTTTCTTTGCGGCGGGGGCTGGCGCGTGGCAACTGCCTTTCCGGCAGTATCCGGGAGTGGAGTATGAGGATTTCAAATTACCTTCGGATTACCAGACGCCCGCCGAGTGGACCTTTGCGCGTCTGATGTATCCCGCGGTACCGGGATTCGGCTTTCGTGGCAATCCCGACTGGAAACACGGCCACTCGAACTGGACGGTCGACTATCCGGCATCCGACCGGCATCTTTCCGAAGAGATTGGACGGCTCACGCGCATTCGCACCAGGTCTGTGGAACAGCCAATCGACCTCGATAACGACGACGTGTTCAACTATCCGTGGCTGTACGCGGTGGAGGTCGGGTATTGGAATCTAACGGACAGCCAGGTGGAGAAGTTCCGCGAGTACCTGCTGCGGGGCGGATTCTTCATGTGTGACGATTTTCACGGTACCCAGGAGTGGGCTGGTTTTGCGTCTGTGATGACTCGGGTGTTTCCGAACCGTCCGATCCTGGATATTCCGAATGACGATCAGATTTTTCACGTGATCTTCGATTTGCACGAGCGGTTTCAGGTGCCCGGATTGCAGTATGTATACTCCCGACGGACGTCTGAGAAAGACGGCTACGAGCCGCACTGGCGCGGAATCTACGACGATAACGGGCGGCTCATGGTGGCGATCTGCCATGATATGGACCTTGGCGATTCCTGGGAACATGCGGATAATCCGGAGTATCCGGTACCGTTCACACAGCTCGGAATGCGCATCGGCGTCAATTATGTGGCGTATGCGATGACGCACTAACCGTGCGAGACTGACTGATTGGTTCCTCCACCGTTTCTGAAGAAGCTCAGCGCGGGCCTGGCGATTGCGTCAGCGATGGCCATCCTGGTCTCGATTCCGGCTTCTCAGATTCTTCTGGCTCTTGCCCTGGCGGTTTTACTGCTTTCGGGTTTGCCGCTGCGATGGCCGCGTATTGCGCGCCCGCTTGCGCTCTTCCTCATCTGGACACTGATCTCTCTCGCCGCCTCGCCCGATCCAGTCGGCGGACTTACACAGGTCCGCAAGATGGTTGTGTTTTTGGTTTTGCTGGTGGTGTATTCGTCCGTGCGGACATTTGCGGACGCGCGCGTCCTCATGGCGGGGATGGCAGCCGTTGGTACGATTGGCGCTTCGCGCGGAATCTTCCAGTTCGCGCGCAAGGTTCTGGAAGCCCGTGCTCAGCATCGCGAATTCTATGAGTATTATCTCGACAGCCGAATCACGGGGTTTCAGAGTCACTGGATGACGTTTTCCGGCCAGGAGCTTTATCTTCTCCTGCTGCTTGCGGCGTTCCTGCTATTCGGAGCGGGCTCCAAACGCATCCGCTGGATTGCAGGGGTTTCCGGCGTCGCCATGCTTCTTGCGCTGGTCATGACTTTCACTCGCGGTGTGTGGATTGCCGCGGTACCGGCGGGTTTTTATCTGCTTTGGAACTGGAAGCGCCGCGCCGCGCTGCTGATGCCCGTGATTGTGGCAGTGCTTTTGCTATTTGCGCCGGCCTCGATGCAGAAGCGTGTGGTGTCGCTGGTGCATCCGGAGAAGCAGACCGATTCGAATGAGCATCGGTTTATTGTCTGGACCGTGGGATGGGAGATGATCAAGGCGCATCCTCTTCTGGGTGTAGGGCCGGAGGAGATTTCGAAGGACTCGGTCTTTCAGGCATACCTGCCGAAGAGTATTTCGCGGGACTTACCACCGGGCGATTATAAACATCTGCACAGCATTTACATCCATTACGCGGCGGAGCGAGGAATTCCGGCAGCGCTGATTCTTACGGCCTCGCTGCTGATGGCGCTGTACGATTTTCGGCGGGCCCTGACCGGATTGCCTCCTGGACGGTCTGACCGGAGATTCATTTTGCAGTGGGCGAGCGCTACAGTGATCGGCACGCTGGTGGTCGGCGTCACCGATCTGAATCTTGGATTAACCGATGAGCTAACGGTGTTTCTTACCGTGATGTGCCTGGGGTACCTGGCGGTTGAGCTCACCGAACCGGGACAATAGCGTCGAGTGAAAAAGCGGCATTGGCGGAGCCCGCAGCCTCTACCGATATCGTACACGCAGTTCCTTTTGGCGCGCTTCCCAGCTGTCTGAGAACCAGATCGAAGGCTGCCTGCGCCGGCGCGTAGATGTGGATGAGCGATTGCTGATTACGGGTGGCGCCGGCATCTGACAATGCGCGGTCGAGTCTTTCCAGCGCCAACGCGGCATCCTGTGGTGTCGATCCGAACGCTGCCTGAGTACCGGTGAAGGCGATTGTCGGGGCTGTTGGGTCTTTCGTTCGGGCTACGCCTTCGCATCCGGCTTCGGTTTGCCATGCGAGGCGTCGCGTCTGAATGACATCGATTGCGGCACCCGGGAATCGCGAGGCGAGAGCGCCGAGCTGATCTCTTACAGAATCAAGATCGCTGACGAAGCACGTCACGGCTAGCGGAGTCTGGCCGCTCATCCGCTCGGCGATTCGCTCTACGGCTTGCTGCAAAGGCGGCTCCGATTTGGCTGTGAGTGTTTCGAGGGAATGGAAGGCCAGGCCTCCGGTGTTTGCCTTTTTCTTTCCCAGCGAAACTGCTTCGAGAACGATCTGCGCGTCGCCCGCGGACAGGCTGCCCGCCTGGATCACGCTGATTGAGGGCAGGGGTCCTCGCAAGCCTTCGGAAACGATCTGAGAAATCCGACGAAGGTCGCCATTGCCCACGGAAATAGCGCGCAGGTGGATGATAGGTGCGCCACCATTCAGTTTGAGAATTGCCTTCAGCGCATCTCGGGTTTGCTGTGCGAGTAGTCCTTTGCCGGAAAGCGGCGAGACCTGGAATGTGAGCCGGGCAGTTTCACCAATGGCAACCATCGGGGGCTCCTTCGCGGACTTGTGGGTCTGGTTGTCTTTATCCAGTTCAGTCTTGTAGGAGTCAGGGCTGCGTTGGGCAGCCAGGTGAGGGATCGAGAGCAGTAAGCAGCAAAAGTGCGGAAGAAGTCGCGGCATTTCGATTCGCAAACCCCGATTCTATCGGCAGGCTGCGCGCGGCGTCACTGCGAGCGGAGATGTGTGAGCTTGTGCTGTTCCCGTTCGAGGGTGGCGATTTCGAAATCAAGCCTCGCCTCGGACGCGGCAACCCGTAAATCCGACCACAGCTGGGCCGAAGCCCCCGGCCCCAGCGTTTCCAGGGCGTCCAGCGCGGCGTTCAGTTCACCTTCGCGAAGATCGAACTTGTCGGATAATTCCTTACACTGCTGACAGTCTGTCACTGCTTTGGGGGACTCTCCGGGTTCAGCCAGGCGAGTTTATACATACGAGTGTTGCACGTCTCACAACGCCAGGGGAGGAGGAGAAAGCCGAACCAGCGCTCGAAACTGCGTCGTGAGGAACGCCGCAGTTTACCCTCGCCACATCGGCATGCCATTGTGTGGAGCATATTAACTAAATAGTACATCTCTCCTACCGGTCATAGGCTGAATGTTGGGTTACTTACACAACTTTCATAAATTGTGGCTGGCCTTGTGGCAGTCCAATATGGATGGTATGATAGCTGAGAATGGACTTTCGACCGGAGTTGGACGCCACGCTCGAAATGCCGTTGTATCGCCAGCTTGGCGATTATTTTCAACAGCTTATCGTGTCCGGAACACTTCATGCAGGCGATCGGCTCCCCGCCACTCGCGAATTGGCTGGCCACATTGGCCTGAACCGGACCACCGTATCGGCTGCTTATGAGTGGCTGGAATCGGAAGGCCTGATCCAGGGGGCTGTAGGCCGGGGAAGCTTTGTACTCGGCCGATCGTCCAGGACATCGGGTGAATCGCCACAGCATTCCACCGTTGACTGGGGCGGCTTGCTGACTCCGTCGCTATTCTCCGGCAGCGGATCGCCTGCGCGGGATGTGATTGATTTTTCGAGCTCGCGGCCTTCAGAAAACCTGTTTCCCCTTTCGGACTTCCGCGAGAGCTGCGGTGAGGTTCTGAATGGGCCGGGGCTGCGATCGCTCCTACAACTGGGATCGCCACTCGGCTACGCTCCGCTGCGTGAATGGCTACTCTCTCGCGCGCGCGAACAGGGCGTGGCGACTTCCGGCGACGACATCCTAATCACGAATGGATGTCAGCAGGCCGTGGATATTCTGCGGCGCGCGCTGACGCGGCCCGGCACAAAGGTCGCGCTGGAGGAACCGGTTTATCCGGGGCTTCGGAATTTGTTTGTCGATGCAGGCGCTGAATTGATTGGGGTTCCGGTGGGCCCTGACGGAATGGATCTGCAGATTCTGCGGCGGACGTTCGAACACGGAGCGAAGATTGTCGTCTGTACTCCTTCGTTTCAGAACCCAACCGGAGCCACAATTCCGGGCGCGGCGCGCGCGACGCTGCTTGCGCTGGCGCGAACGGCCGGCGCAGTCGTCATTGAAAACGACATCTACAGCGATCTGATCTACCAGAGCGAACAGGCGCCAAAGCTGAAGGCGCTCGACCCGAATGTCATTCTGCTCGGAAGTTTTTCCAAAGTCGCGTTCCCGGGCGTACGCGTGGGGTGGATCATCGCGCCGAAGCCCGTAATCGCGCGCGCGGCGGAGTTGAAGCAGCTCACCGATCTGCACACGGATCAGCTATCCCAGGCCTTTCTGCTGCGCTTTGCCGAATCCGGGAGACTGGTTGAGCACGAGCGCATGGCGGTTACAGCGGGGCGCGAAAAACTGCGCGCCGTTGCAGAATCCTGCGCTCGCCATCTAAGCATGTGCCGCTTTCAGGTCCCCGATGGCGGAATGAATATGTGGACTGAGCTGCCCGCCGGCATTGACGCCGGCGCGCTGCGCGGTCTGGCTCGTCAGGCTGGCGTGGACTATCTGCCTGGCCGCTACTTTTCCGTATCACGTTCCTTCGATAACGCGCTCCGGCTCAGTTTCGCCGGCCTCACGCCCGATGAAATCGCGCGGGGAATCGCTATCCTCGGCAACGTGGTGCAAGACGCAACCGCATCGCATGACGACGCGTCCAGGCCGACGCTTGCATTCGTATGAATCAGACAGATCAAAAGGAGACAAGAACGATGTTTTTTACGGAAGACTTCCGGCTGAAGGTTGGACTCGCTGAAATGCTCAAGGGCGGCGTGATCATGGATGTGGTCAATGCTGAGCAGGCGGTAATTGCGGAGAAGGCCGGCGCGTGTGCCGTTATGGCTCTGGAGCGCGTACCGTCGGATATTCGCAAGGAAGGTGGCGTGGCGCGCATGTCTCCGGTCAGCAAGATGCGCGAGATCATGGCAGCGGTCACCATTCCCGTAATGGCGAAAGCGCGCATTGGACACTTTTCGGAAGCACGCATTCTGGAAGCGATGGGTGTGGACTACATCGACGAGAGCGAGGTGCTGACGCCCGCCGATGAAGAGCACCATATCGCGAAGCGTGATTTCAAAGTGCCATTCGTTTGCGGCGCGCGCAACCTGGGCGAGGCGCTGCGGCGAATTGCGGAAGGCGCGGCAATGATCCGAACCAAGGGCGAAGCGGGTTCGGGCAATATTGTGGAGGCGGTGCGTCACATGCGCACGATTGTGAAGGAGATGCGACAACTGACCGTGCTCGGCAAGGAAGAGCTGGTGCATGAAGCCAAGATGCTGCAGTCGCCACTGGAACTCGTGGAATGGGTGGCGGAGCATGGCAAGCTGCCGGTTCCAAACTTCTCTGCGGGTGGCATTGCAACTCCGGCCGATGCCGCGCTGGTAATGCATCTGGGCGCCGAGGCTGTATTCGTTGGTTCCGGCATTTTCAAGAGCGAGGATCCGGCCGCGCGCGCGCGGGCGATCGTCATGGCGACCACGTATTACAAAGATCCGCAGAAGCTGCTGGAAGCCAGCGAAGATCTTGGCGGCGCTATGCCGGGCCTCGAAATTTCGAAGATGGCTGAGAGCGAGCTGATGCAGACTCGCGGCTGGTAAGGCGTCCGTGATGACTGGCGCCGATAAAAAGCGCGTCGGAGTTCTTGCACTACAGGGGGACTTCGACGCGCACGCCAAAGCGATTCGTTCGGCCGGCGGCGATGCAGTGGAAGTACGCACGGCTGAACAACTGAAAGAGGTGGATGGCCTCATTATCCCCGGCGGTGAAAGCACTACGATGCTGAAGCTGCTGAATATTATGAATCTGGTTGAGCCGCTGGCTGAGTTCGTACGGGAGAAGCCGGTTTTCGGAACGTGCGCCGGGGCGATTCTGCTGGCCCGCGAAGTTACGAATCCGGCGCAGCAGAGTTTCGATGCCCTGGATCTTACAGTGGAGCGCAATGCCTACGGCCGCCAGATCGACAGCCGTGTCACAACGATTTCACCGAACTCCGATTTTCAGAAGCGTGTTGGCGACGGCGAGGTGGAAGCGGTCTTCATTCGCGCTCCCATTATTCGACGCGTGGGGCAGGGTGTGAAGGTTCTGGCTGAGTACGGCGGCGATCCGGTGCTTGTGGAGCAGGACAAACATCTGGTGGCGACTTTCCATCCGGAACTGACAAACGATGTGAGGGTACACAAATTATTTCTGAGCAAGCTCTGAAGCGCGTTCTGTTTGTCTGTCTCGGCAACGTTTGCCGCAGTCCCATGGCGGAAGGTTTCGCGAAGTGTTACGGGTCTGATGTAATGCAGCCGGAGAGCTATGGTCTGGCGCCTGTTCCGAACGTTCCACGCACCGGCATTCTTGCGATGCAGGAGAAGAACATCGACATTTCGCGGCACGTCTCGCGGCGATATATGCCAGCTGCGGGCGCCGCCGCGGATGTCGTCGTCAACATGTCGGGCTACCGGCTGCCGGGCGCGCAACCGCGAAACCTGATTGAGTGGACCATTGTCGATCCTTACGGCAAAGACATTGTGGAGTATCGCAAGACGCGCGACGTACTGGAAGAGAAGGTGATGAATCTGATCCTGACTGTGCGGCGGGGCGCTTACGGCAAGGTCTAGCGGGTCCTTGGGACGACTCCCGGAATGGTTACCGGAAGACGCCCGGTAATCGGAATTTCACCGAAGAGCGCCTTCACCGCGCCAGTCTCCGAGGGTGGCACGGTGCTGTAGGTGGTGAGGTATGCCGCGACGTCGGGGAAGGTTCGCAACAGATAGGGATTTCCCAGCGCTGTAAACACGACTGGTTTTCCGGTTGCGATCAACCCCTTTACGAGGCGTGGAAGTTCGCCACCCAGTCCAGCGCTGCCACGTTTCGCGGCGACGGAGGCGAAGGCTGCGATGCAGTATTGGGATGCGCCTGCGCCGCGCTCGAGAAGCTGGTCGATCTGCGATGCAGGCATCGTCGAGTCCGCCGTAATGATGCGGGCGCCGGGAATGTGGCGACGGACCCCCGCGCTGAACGCAGCGCCCTCAATTGACTCCGGGCCTTCGATCATGGTGTAAAAGACCGTATTCGGCAGCGCAGCAGGATTGAGCGGAACCAGACTGCTGTTGTCACGGACAAGCGTTACGGAGCGATCTGCGATTGTCTGTGCCGCGAGATTGTTCGCGGCCGTATCCACGAGCTTCGAAAGCTGCGACACATCGGTGTATTTACCAGCCCCGAGCCCCACGCGAATCTTCGCGGTCAGAATCCGCATGACGCTGGCATCCAGTCGCGCGGCGGATATACGTCCGCTCTTAACTGCTGCCACAACCGCATCAATCGCCTTCTTCGGATCGGCGGGCATCAGCAGCACATCCGCGCCGGCTTCCACGGCACGCACCGCCGCATCGCCGGTTGAGAAGCCCTGGGCAATGCCGCCCATGTCGAGCGCGTCGGTCACGATCAGGCCCTGAAAACCGAGATCGCCTCGCAGCGCGCCGGTGAGAATTTTCCTCGATAGCGTCGCGGGAAGCGCGGGATCGTCCAGAGCCGGAACGGCGAGATGGGCGGTCATGATCGCGTCCACTCCCGCGGCGATGGATGCGCGAAATGGAACCCATTTGAGATCTTCGAGCCGCGCGCGGTCGCCCGTAATGGTCGCCAGATTCATGTGGGTATCGATTGCCGTATCGCCGTGGCCGGGAAAGTGTTTGGCGGTCACCAGCACGCGATTATCCGGGTTGGAGTGCGCACCTTCGATGAATGCAGCGGCGAACTTCGCGACAGTCGCCGGGTCTTCGCCATATGACCGGATATTGATGATCGGATTATCCGGATTGTTGTTAACGTCAGCGTCGGGGAACAGCAGCCAGTCAAAGCCAATCGCGCGCGATTCGCTGGCCGTAACTGCGCCCTCGGTGCGAGCTTCACTCGGATCGCCGGAGGCCGCAAACGCCATGGCGTGCGGAAAGATTGTGGTGCCGTCCACACGCATGGAAACACCGCGCTCGAAGTCTCCCGCAACCAGCAGGGGTATGGGGGAGAGCTTCTGCATGCGGTTGATGAACTGAGCGGTTTCGACAGGGTTGGCGCGCGTGACAATGCGCCCGTTGGCCTGGTTCACGAGTATGATTCCGCCAACGTGCTCGCGCGATATCATGCTCATGAATTTCCCGGCTTCCCTCGAACGGGGGCGCAGCGGATGCCCGCTGAACGGAATCACAATCATTTGCGAGACCTTCTGGCGGAGAGACAGCGACGCCATCCAGGACTCGGCGGTGACTGTCGCCGGGGCCGGCTTGGCCGCCCGCGATGGCCGCGCCTTATGCGGAGGACGCGAGGGCTTACCTGGTCCAGCGCCCGCAAAGAGGATGATCAGAGTAAGTAGAAGGATTGTGCGCCGGCCCGGGAATCCCCGGCGGCGCATCAGCGGCTACCCGCCGACTTTCGCGAAACCAGTTTACGGCCAGCGCCCGGCGATGAGCTGCCACTTTCCGCTTTCGCCGAGCGGCGTCTGGGACTCTGCGAAGCGAGTTTGCGAACCGCTCGCAGCAGTTCCTGCACTTCCTTACTGCTCTTGATGATGAGCTCATCAGCGCCGGTATTGTCCTGATTCAAACCCAGAACGCCAATGAATCCTGAGAGCAGGATGATGCGCGCAGGCGAATCTGACGCCCGGATAAGGCGGATCAGATCGCCGCCGTTCATTCCCTTGAGGCGGTAATCGGTGACGACGACATCGAAGTGGCTCTCGCGGAATCGGGCCCATGCCTCTTCCGCATCGCTGCACGTCGTGACGCGGAATCCGTGCTCTTCCAGGATCAGGCGGCGGGCCGTGAGGCCGTTCGGATTATCGTCGACGAGGAGAATTGCGGCAGAAGGAGCGGAGGCGGATCTCATCAGGGGAACGAGGTTGACGGTAACAGACCCGTTACACGCCTGTCAACAGCCCCATATCAAGCTGAAATTCAAGCAAATCGAGTGCTTGACTTTGGACGCACTTTTACTCAACTTCGTGCGGCGCCTTGTAACCTGGCGTCGCCACGATGGTGTACTTGATCGGCTTCGGCTTTTTGGACTCTTCGTTGATGGTGAGCGGAAGATTCGTAGTCGGATCGATCAGTTGAACGGTAATCTTTCGGAACTTGCCATCTCTTGCCTGGTTCGACGGAGTGTAGGCGAGGGTGTACTGGCTGCGCAGTGTGCTCTGTAACGCGCCGAAAGCTTCCGGCAACTCGGCCTGCCAGCGTGGGAAGAAAGCCTGGCCACCAGTTTCTTTCGTGAAGGTCTTGATTTGATTCTGCGCCTGCAGCAGCGTGATGCCCTGGTTGGCGGCGGGGTTAATCATTTGCAGCAGGCCTATCGAGTAGATCGGTACGCCTGCATCCTGCAGCTTGCGACGCGTCTGGTCGAAGGTGAGTTTACTAAATGTATCCACACCGGAAGAGAGCAACAGGATGGCCTTGCGGCCTTCGATCTTTGACATGCGGTCCGCGGTATCGGTCAGAGCGTCAAAGACGTTGGCCTCGGAGAAGTCCGGGAAGGTGAAAGTGCGCATTGCCTGCATCAGCGCCATGCGGTTATTTGTGAAATCGCTCACGATTTGTGTGCGCAGGTCATAGCGGATGATAGCGGCGTAGTCGTCCGGTCTCAGTGTGCTCAGGAACTGATTCGCGGTCGTGAGTGTGAAGTACCAGTCGGCGCTGCCGTACCACTGGAACAGGCGACTGAATTCGATGACGAGCGCCACTGTCATCGGCGCCTCCCCAACGCTGAATTGCCGAATCGTCTGCGGGACGTTGTCTTCGAGGACGCGGAAATATTGACGGCCGATCCGGGGGACGAAGTTGTTCTTGTTGTCGAGCACGGCGACATCCACGGTCACCAGGCTGGCGTCGGTGGAAAAGACGGCGGAGGGCGCATCGCCATCCTGCTTTGATTTGGGGGCCAGCTTTGAGGGAATCTTCGGCAGTTCCGGTGGCGCAGCGGCAGGAGTGGCCGGTGTGGATACTGCCGGCGGCGTTGTTCCGGGGGAGTCGACGGACTTGCGCGGGCGGGCAACGGTGTCACTGCCGACGGAGACCGGGCCGTCCTGCGCAGCCACCGCAATAACGAAGCCGGCGAGCAGACCGAGTGCCGCAACCGGGACGAGGATCCTTTTCATAAGCGCTCTCTCTTCTCGACGCACCGGAGGCGCCGGGTGTTTCGCCGCACAGGATTCAGTTGACGGGTCCCCTGCCCTGCTTCTTCATATACACCTGAAACTTTTTCTTCGCCCGGCGGAGCTTGTATTCTTTCCACCAGCCGGCGGGACTAAACTGCGGAGCGGGTGTGTAGCGGCGGGCCGCGAACTGACTGCGGATATAAATATATCCGACCAGCATGCCGCCCAGGTGCGCGAGATTGCTGACGGTTCCGCTGGTCTGGAATGAACTGATGAAGGCGATGGCGCCAAAGATCATCACCATGTATTTCGCCTTCATGGGAAACAGGAACATTACCAGAATTTCCGTCTCCGGAAACAGCATGCCAAAGGCGAGCAGAAGGCCGTAAATCGCGCCCGATGCGCCGATGACCATCTGGTATGGGTTGCCGAAGATCAGGTTTGCGATCACCACGCACACACCGGCGCCCACGCCGCAGATGAAATAGTACTGAAGGAAGCGGCGCGTTCCCCATGTTTGTTCGATGGACGAGCCGAACATCCAGAGGGCCAGCATGTTGAAGAGAATATGCGTCGGGCTCCCGGTGCTGTGGAGGAACATGTACGTGACGACACGCCACACTTCGCCGCGAACAACGGCCCACGGCATCAGATTCAGAGACAGCAGCAGCGGCCGGTCAATCAGGAGCGATCCGAATAAATCGATCAGATAAACGACGACATTAACGATAATGAGCCACTTTACTCCGGGCGGAATAGACTGGCCGAACAGCGACGCCGACCTGCGGTAGCGCGTGTCAAGAGGCATGAGAAGAGACCCGACCTGCCGCCAGAATAGCAGACGGCGCAGTCATTTCAGAGGCGCGCGCCGATCTTCTCACGGCGTTGCGGAGCAGATGCCTCTTCCGCCGCGATCACCTCATCAGGACCTGCTTCACGGGCGCCAAGCCCCGCGTAACGGGTCAGCCGCCAGCTGGCGTATTGAATGACGGCGGCGCTTGCCATCCAGACCTGCCAATGGGAAAGCAATCCGGATTGAAAAACGAAATCACCGGCGAACCCCAGGTCTTCGCACAGACGCCAAGAACCGAGAATTCCAATTGAAATTGAGACGAGTGTGAGCAGACTTGCGAAAAGCAGCGCGGCTCTGCCGTTCTTAACCCTGCGATGTGTCAGGACCCGGCCACGACCGAAACGGATTCTGACTATCATAAAGCGCCGGTACTCCCACTATACTCCGATGCGCGGCCAGCCGTTGCGGATGCGGCGACATTTACCAGCGCAGCAAAACGAGTTCAGAACAAAACGCCGGGCCCATTGCCGCCAGCACGCACCACGTGCCGGGGGCAGGGCGTTTCGCCATGGTTTTTTCCAGAACCATGAGTACTGAAGACGACGAGAGATTGCCCATTTCGGACAAGCACTCCCACGATGCCCAAAGCGCGGATTCGTCCACGCCCAGAGCCTGCGCCGTTGCTTTCAGGATCTTCGGCCCACCGGTGTGCAACATCCAGCAGCCGATATCGGCGCGCGCGACTCCGTGCCGGGAGAGCAGCCTGTCGAGATCTTCTCCAACGTGGCTTGCGATGACATCCGGCACTTCCGGAGACAGAACGATCTGAAAGCCGGTTTCGGAGATATCCCAGCCCATAACGCGCTCGGTGTTGGGATAAAAAGTCGGCTGGGTGCCAATGATTTCGGGACCAGCCTTATCGCACTTTTCGGCGGCTTTGTCGCCCGCCACGATTACGGCGGCGGCCCCATCGCCAAACAGGCCTGTGGAAATCAGATTGGCAACGGAGAGATCGTCATGCTGCAGCGTGAGGGTGCAAAGCTCCACAGACAGCAGCAGTGCGAAGCGATCCGGGTATGCCTTCACGTAATCCGCAGCAAGGGAAATTCCCGCGGCGCCCGCCACACAGCCCAGGCCGAAGATCGGCACGCGCCGCATAGCGGTGGAAAGCCCGAGTTTGTTGATCAGGCGCGCATCGATGGACGGACTTGCGATGCCGGTTACGGAGACGAAGAAGAATGCACCGATTTCGCTCTTATCGATGCCTGCCTGCGCGATGGCCTGCGGGATCGCTTTTTCGCCGAGTTCGACCGCGGTCCTGATCCAGACGTTATTCGCCTCGCCGAAGCGGAGCGAAGGGTACTCTTCGATCGGGAGCGAAAGGTATCGTCCCGTCACACCAACGTTGGCGTGGAGCAGTTCGAGCTTACGCGGTTCGGGGAGACGATCACCCCAGTAGGCGAGAAATGCGGCGCTGAGTGCTTTTTGGTCGTAGTGGTACTTCGGGAAAGCGCTGGCAGCGCCGACAATCCTCATTTCGTAATAACGATCCTCTCGAGTTCTTCGCGGTACAGGTGATTGCCCGGATACTCATTCGACAACCAGGTAAGCTTCTGTTTCGCGCCTTCCCGGTTATTGTCTCTCAGGTCGGCGATTGCCAGGAGGAGCCGGGCATAAGGGAGGAAGTAGCGGCCCTTTTCCGCCGTGATGCTGGTCTTCTGAATTCCGATCTGGCGATCGGTCTCCGCCCCGCCCAGGCGAAGGAACCAGCGGATGGCGAGGGGCTTCTGACTGAGCAGATAGTTTTCGATTCCGGGTGCTATGTAAGCGTCGTAGACGTCGGGGTGGAGCGCTAAAAGTTTTTCGGCTAACGTGCGGCTCTGTTTTACTTCAGAGAGCGCGGTCAGGTTTTTCTTTTCGATCAGGGCGAGGTAATCGGCGTGGAGACCAAGGCCCATGGTTGAGGCCAGCATGGCATGGACATCACCGGGCGTTTGCTTCAGGGTTGCGGTGGCGAGTTGCTGGCCGTGGGTCAGGACGTCGTCGAACTTCTTCCTGAGAACGGGATCGCCTTTCGGCTTGTTCACGACCCAGAAGCTTTCGTCTTTGATCCAGTATTCCGAGCGCAGGATGTTAAGACGATCCATTTCGGTGAACAGATAGGCGGCGGCGTCAGAAACCGGCCCCATGGCGTCCGTCGGATTCTGCTTTTCGAAATCGGCGAAGGTCAGGTGGGCACCGGAGAAATCGAGGTTGTACATCTGCCGATAGCCCTTATCCAGCAGAGGGGAAGGCGGCAGAGAGGATGGCGCCGCGAATCCGCACGATGCGAGGCTCAGCAGAACGCACAGACGGATGTAGTTAGCCATGGCTACTATATTCCTACGCGCTGTCTTCTGAAAGGGTTACCGCGCGGCGCAAACAACATCGGAGCGGTTCCCGCGCGCTACAGTGAAGGTTGATCAAAGCCGTCATTTTTGACCTCGGCCGTGTGATCGTACCCTTCGATTTTGCCCGCGGGTACGCGCGTATTTCGGAACTGACCGGTATTCCAGCCTCTGCGGTGCCCGGGCTCATCGGGCCCACCGGGCTGGTGGAACAGTTTGAATCGGGCCGGATTCAGCCTCAGGACTTTGTGGAGCAGCTTTCAGCCGTACTCGGGTTGCGATGCACTTACGAAGAGTTTTGCACGATTTGGAGTTCGATCTTCCTGCCGGAGACGCTGGTGCCGGAATCGCTGCTGGAAGCCATCGCGGCGCGTTACCGCCTTGTTCTGCTTTCGAACACGAACGGGATTCACTTTGAAATGATCCGTCGAAATTATCCGATATTGCGCCATTTCCACGCTTTGGTTCTGTCGCATGAGGTGGGGGCGATGAAACCCTCGCCACTCATTTACGCGCGCGCAGTCGAAGCGGCGGGATGTGCGCCGGAAGAGTGTTTCTTTACGGACGATATCTCCGAATACGTGGATGGCGCGCGTCGATTCGGAATTGACGCTGTGCAGTTTCAAAACGCCGAACAGATCGAGCGCGAGCTTCGGGCACGGATTGATTTCTGATCTACTGCGCCAGCAGTCCGCCGTGCCCCATACAGGCCACTTCCCATCGGGAGATTCGGTATTGGGCCATCATCGGGGGAAGCAGCAGATCCACTACGTTCGGCTTTGCAGACCGGAAACAGCCGGGCGCTGAAACGACCGGAACTTCATCGCGATAACCCAATAGCATCAGATGTCCCGGCTCGACGGGCGCCAGGTAGCGCTCAATCGGGCAGCCGATGCGAGTCATCGCACGACCGACCGCGTCGTCCGGCCCGGCGGGCGCGGTGGTGGAAGCAATCAGAATTACTCCCGCCCTGGCTCGTAACAGGTATTGGATTCCGCGTGAAACGTGCTCTTCATTTTCGAGAGCGGTGACGCCGATATGGGAGTGAACACCGAAGCGCTCGAGCTTCTGACGAACGATTGGTTCATACAACGTGCGCGCGCGCTCGCCGTTCGTTGGGTCGCTGTAGAGCACGCCTATGGGCGCATCACCGACGGGCCTGGCCTGAAGGATTGGCCCGCGCTCGCGCAGCATGTTAAGAGAGCCTTCGAAGTCAGGCCTTGAAACCGCGAACGGAGCGCTCTTTATGGTGGCAATTCTCTGCCCCGCGGTGGCGATGCTGAAGTTCAGGCTGGTAGCGATTACCAGGCTGGAGGTGCAGTTCATCTGCTTCAGCAATTCTTCATCGACCAGCACGCAGATGGTCTGGGATGCAAGGAGGTTGGCTCGACCACCTGGCGCGATTTGCGCCTGATAAGCTCCGCACGCCATTTCCGCGGCGATACCGCAGACGGCCTCGTCCTCATGCACTTCGTCGGCATCGAGCTCGGCAACCCAAATCTGCTCCATACCTTCCATCTGGAGCATCCGAACGTCTTCGGCGCGGAGCATATGGCCTTTGGCCATCAGTTTACGGCCACCTGCGCGAAAAATCGCCGTGGAGAGAATCCTCCCGGCACAGTTCTGTATATCTACCGTCTGAGCTCGCATTTCGTTGTGCCCCCGTGAGACTGGACAACTGTACTACCCATCACGATTACGTTACTGGCAAGTATAGTGGTTTGTCCATAGAATTTTTCTCAATTTTGCTCCGTTTTTCAGCCAATACATTAAATCGACGCCATTATTTGTCGGTTGGCTGCCTACGCTGCTATTGCCTTTAGATGGATACTCTGCAGTATGCCCTCGAAAACGGCTGCATCGGCCGCGCACTATCGGGGAACTGCGTTATTTCACGCAATGAAAAAAGCCCGCAATAATAATGCGGGCTTTTTATTGTGTAGGATTATTAAGCGTCACTGCGTAGGAAATTGCCTACGCAGCCTGAACGATTACTTCTCCGTTAACGCGGCAACTCCTGGCAGCACCTGGCCGGAAAGAAACTCGAGCGAAGCGCCGCCTCCGGTGGAGACGTGCGAGATCTTATCCGTCAGGCCCGCCGTCTTGATCGCCTTCTCGGAATCTCCGCCACCCACAACGGAAGTCGCAGCGGAAGCAGCCACGGCGCGGGCCAGCGCCATTGTTCCTTTGTCGAATGGCGGTTTCTCGAATACGCCCATGGGGCCATTCCAGATGATCGTCTTCGCGCCCGCAATGATGTCCTCGTAAAGCGCGACCGTCTTTGAGCCAATATCCAGCGCCATTTTATCGGCGGGAATCTCGGCCACTGTCTCGTTCTCGGCGCCTTCTTTAAACTCCGCAGACACGACGTGATCGACCGGCAGCACGAGTTTCGAGCCAAATTCCTTCAGCAGGGACTGCGCGAGGTCGAGTTTGTCATCCTCCACCATCGACTTACCAATTGCATGCCCCTGGGACTTCAGGAACGTATAGGCCATCGCCCCGCCAATCAGAACCTTATCCACGACACGCGCCAGATTTTCGATTACTTCAATCTTGTCGGAAACCTTGGCGCCACCCAGAATGGCGACACACGGACGTTCCGGATTCTGTGTCACCAGCGTCAGGTACTGGAGTTCTTTATCCATCAGCAGACCGGCGGCGGCCTGTTTCACACAGGCGATCATCCCCACGGTGGAGGCATGCGCACGATGGGCCGAACCGAACGCGTCGTTTACGTAAACATCGCAGAGCTTCGCCAGTTGGGCGGAAAAGCCGGGATCGTTGGCTTCTTCCTCGGCGTGGAAGCGCAGATTCTCAAGCAGCAACACACCACCCGGCGCTGGCAGCATTGCCTCCACTTCAGCGCCGACGCAATCCGGTGCGAGCGCGACGGGCTTGCCGAGCAGTTCGCTCAGCTTCGCCGCCACCGGCTTCATGCTCATCTCGGCGTTCGGCTTACCCTTGGGGCGTCCGAGATGAGAGGCGAGAATCACTCCCGCACCGTGCTCGAGCGCGTATTTAATGGTCGGCAGCGACGCGCGAATACGCTTGTCGCTCGTAATCTCCTGGCCCGCGTTCGCCAACGGTACATTAAAGTCGACGCGGATGAAGACACGCTTGCCGTTCAGATCTAAGTCTTTGATGGAAAGTTTTGCCATGAGGTGAAAATTCGAGCTTAGCAAAGGACCACAAGGCCCTGCCTTAGTTTCGAACTTCGCTCATCAACGCCAGCAGGTTGTCTTCGGTGTCGCGCAGGAACGCCATCCAAAGGTCGTGATCCGGCATCTTCGCGATCAGGCGAGGCGGCGCCTCAAAACGCACACCTTTCGCCCGCATGGAGGAGGCCGCCGACTCAATATTCGGGGTTCGGTAATAGATAATGGAACCGTAAGTAGAATCAGGCTTGTCCGATCCGCTGAGCATCAGCCGTGTACCACCGCAATCGAAGAATGCCATGCCGCTGGCTTCAAACAGATACTTCAGACCCAGGACATCGCGGTAAAATGCGATGGCACGGGGCAGGTCCTGCACCGTTACCGCGATTTGACCGATTGACGTGACGGCTTCCGACTGGCTTCCGGGACCCATTACGTTCTAATTGTAACCCGCAAAAAAGCTATCCCAGGCCCGTTTTGTTTCACTTTCCGCGTACAAGTTCGGAATTTGGTTTCAGTAGTACCGGTACTGCTGCTGCCTTATACGCGATAACCAGGGCCCCGAGCGCCGGACTATGCCGCGGTGTGTGCCAAATCGCACCGCCCTCCAAGCCCACGAGAAGACGAAAACGTTCCAATACGACATTGCTGCCAAATACTCCGCCAATACCGGCAATTGGAATCAGGCCGGATTCTTCCCCCTGGGCCCAAAGCTGACGCCGCACTGCCGCCGCGAGCATAGCCAGTTGCAGCGCAGCGCCGTGGAGGATTTCAAGGGCAATTGGGTCGCCCTCTTCAGCGATTCGGTTTACGGTGACAGCCAGTTCCGCAACGCGGGATCGCGGCCAATCGGGCGTGTAGAGGCGGTGCATCGCGATATCGGCGTCGCCTGCATGAGTAAGTTCCAGCAGCGCGGGTGTGAGCGCGGTCATGGGCCCCCAGCCTTCGTGTTGACGAAGGATGGCCCTAAGCGCCTGGCGGCCGATGTCAAATGCGCCACCTTCGTCGCCGAAAATGTAACCCCAACCGCCCGCCCGCGTGGGTACGCCGGCAGCGTTCTCACCATATGCGATCGATCCAGTACCAGCAATGACGGCGACGCCTGGCTGGCCTTCGAGCGCACCAGCCCAGGCGATTTTTGCGTCGTGAGTCACGACCATCTGGTCGGCGCCCACCAGTTCCCGGAGAATCGAGGCTTTGTCGTCGGGGCCGCCGCTCATTCCCATACAGGCGGCCCGGAATTTGGGACGGGTGGGATCGAGTCCCACCATCGCCGCGGCCTGACCGATGCAGCCGGACATGACGCGCCGGAACTTCGCCCGAGCCTGATCCGCGGCGACGTGGTTGCACGGGCCTGCTGATGCCCAGCCAACGACCTGCCCCTGGGCATCGCCAATCACGGCCATTGTGCCCGATTGCCCACCATCAACACCCAGGAAATAATCGCTCATTCGATCCTCATTAGTTGATATTCGCCCCGTTCCGCTACAAGGGTCATTCCCCAACGCGCGGGGTTAACCGTCATGTCATCGCGCAGCCAGTGATCTCTTGAGAGCAGCAAATAGTCGATGCCACGCCGCTTTACGGTAGCCGTGGCGAGGCGGCGCAAATCGCGGGGGAGCCCATCATCCCGCGTTTCCAGGTGCGCGTTCAGGCCTTCGGGTACCACCTGAACCCTGTTCTGATCGTGCGAGCACTGGAGTTCGATCCTGTCGATCACGACCGGGGCGCCGAAATCGATCTCGACCCACATGCCCCTGTGCAACGGCTCCCACGCACGCCAGCGCGTGGCGGGATTCCCGTCGAGCGCCAGCCGGATATCCCACGGAAAAGCGGAGGAGCTGGCTTTCCAGGCGGGGCTGGATTGAATTTCCGCATTTTCGTGGAAGAACTTCATTTCACCAATGCTCCAGACGTCCGGCGCCGGACCTCCGGTTTGCCGCAGGCGGACCCGCCGCAGAGGCCGGGCAGTGAATGTATAGCGAAGATTCCGGGTGGGTTGCATCGCCGGCCTGATTGCGGAGGTCAGAATATCCTGAATCAGTTCGCCTTCGGCGGAATAGTAGTTCACCAGGATGTCAGTCGTGGAATAGGATTCGGCGATAGCTGAAGTGCTCCATACCTTCCTGCCGGGTGGTACAAACTGGTCAAGCGTGCGGGCTGCCACCCAGCCGGGGGAGTGGTCGCGCAGGAAGGTGTCCTGCGGAATGATTCCGAGAGCGGCCTTCCATGGTACGTTTTCGATCTGCCACCAGGCTTGTGTGGAACGATAGCGCCTGATCACGGTCGGCCACGCCAGCACAGCGGCGATCAACACTGCTGCGGCTTGCGTGCGTCGGGAGAACTGCAGCGCCAGCGCGATGCCGAGCGCCGCGTATGGCAGCACCGGAATGAGAAACCGCGCTCCGAGGTTTTGCGGATAAGGCGCAAAAAAGAACAGCGCGGCCAGCAAAACATGCCTGCCATCGCGGGTGCGCAACATCAGCAGAGAAAGCGGGGTGAGCAGGAACAAGGGCCCAAGCTGCCCACCCAGCTGTCCGCTAACCGTGACCATCCAGAATACGGGCCATAGACTCGGCAGATCGTAGCTGCGGAAGAAGCGACGGTATTCATCCTCGAATGTGATGTGTGTCCAGGGATTGGGGAAAACGCGGTTCAGAAAAGGCGAGACCGGGTTTCCCAGCCAAAGCCAGTTGCGGATCAGCCACGGCGCACAGATAAGCACAATCGCGCCGCCGAGCAATCCAAACGATGCCGGAATCTCCCGCCGCGCGCGCGAGCCCCGCAGTTCCCACGCCACCACGGTGATCGCGTATAGAGGAGCGACAAAGCCGGTGTATTTGATTGCAAAACAGAAACCCGCGACGAGGCCGATCGGAATCAACATCGCTCTCTGTTTCGTCGCACGCCAGATCTCCACCATATAAAAAACGGCAAAGCCGGATGCCGCAAGTGCGACATCGTTATACGCACTCACGCCGTCAATCCCTGCCAGCGGTGAAAGGAATACCAGCAAACCTGCGCAAACACCGGCTAGGGGGCGGCCTATCCGCCTCGCGTAGCAGAACATCGTGAGCGGCAGTGTGAACAGGAAACACGCATGCAGAGTCGCCGCCGCGGCATGGCGCCCAAACGAAAACGCGAAGAGAAACAGCATCTCCAGTCCCTGTGAGAGATTGCTGTACATGTTTGTTGTGATTCTCTCGAACCCATGCATGCGGAAGTAGCGATACACGAGTGCGAGGTGATAGGCCTGGCCGTCCGGACTGTTCTCCGGCGCCAGGGACCAGCAGAGGTAGAGCAGCGAATACAGCGCGACAATGGCGCCGATCGCCACCACCCAGGATTTCGGCATGTCGAGGTGAGTTGTATCCATTCGCCGGTTGCGAGGTCCGGACTTAGAAAGGTTCCATCCGAGCGCCACGAGTCCCAAGGCCCAAAATAAACCCAGCCGTGCCATCCCCGTGGCGCACAGCGCGAAGATTAAGGCACTCAGCAGCGCCGCGCCAGTGAAACCGCAGAGCAACTCGTGCTCCACGCGAGCCAGTCGTACCCCCAGCGCGCGGAAGAGCAAACGTCCCATCGACCATGCCGTAACGGCCGTAAATCCCGCACCGAAGAGAATCGACAGGATATGCCGCACACTAGAGTCGCGCGCCGGCCCGGCGGATGCTGTTGCGGATGCTCGGCGAAAGGTCGAGCTTGTCCCACTCGCTTTCCTGAGCCCAAAGCAGATCGAGCGCTTCAGTTGTCACCGAGCACTGGTCGCTGGTTGCGCGGAAGCACCAGATGAGGTCGTGATGCAGATGAAAGGGTTCGCGTTCCTTGGACGGAATACCATGAACGTCGATCCCCGCAAGAAACGGCGTGCGTTTCGAATCGAGCTGAACCTTCGTCTCTTCCTTCGCCTCACGGGCAGCCACAGCGGAGAGTGTGAGATCGGTCTTCTCCACATGGCCACCGGGCAGCAGCCAGCGGCGGAGCCTGTGGTGGTGCATCATCAGGACCCGCCTGTCCCGCGGATGAAATATCAGCGCCGTACAAGTGATGTGCCCTGGCCAATACTGTCGGGCGGAAAACGGTTTCATGCCATATTCCAGGAGCATGCTGACGAGGTCTTTGCTCTTGACGGCGAGTCCGTCCTCGCCGGGTTCAAAACCGGCAACGGTGCGGATGGTCTCTTTTCGGGTCACGATCACAATTACTCCATCGTAATCGTGACGTACCCTCTTCTGTTAAACGTTGTGTGCTTTCGCGCGGTGTGACACAAACCAGGCCTGACTGTCCAGGCTTCCGCGGCCGGTTTCGTAAGTGCCATCCGGGCGCTCGAACCGCACCTTGCGGGTGTCGGACAGATACTTGTCCATCACAACATCCTTGAGATAGCGCACGATCTTCTTATCCAGGACGGGGAAGAGCAGTTCCACACGACGGTCAAGATTCCGCGGCATGAGATCGGCGCTGCCCGAATAGATTTCCTCGTTGCCGTCATTGCCGAAGTAATAAATGCGGCTGTGCTCAAGAAAACGCCCGACGATGCTGCGTACCGTGATGTTGTCACTCACGCCGGCCATTCCCGCGCGCAGGCAGCACAGTCCCCGGACAATCAGGTCAATCTTCACGCCGGCACGCGACGCTTCATACAGGAGCCTGATCATGCCCTTGTCTTCGAGCGCGTTGGTTTTGAATATCAGACGTCCTTTTGCTCCGAGTGCGATTTCCCGGCGAATCAGCGCCGTGAGCCTGTCGCGCATCGTTCCGGGCGCCACCAGCAGACGCCGAAAATCCGCCTTCTGCGAATAGCCCGTCAGTGAATTGAAGAGGTCCGAAGCGTCCGAACCAATCTCTTCATTGGCTGTGAACATACTGAGATCGGTGTAAAGACGCGCAGTGAAAGTATTGTAATTCCCGGTTCCCAGATGTACGTAACGCCGTATGCCATCGGCCTCGCGACGCACTACCAGCGCAATCTTGCAGTGCACCTTGAGCCCGACCAGCCCATACACCACATGCACGCCTTCGCGTTCCAGTGCGCGCGCCCATTCGATATTGCTCTCCTCATCGAAGCGCGCCTTCAGTTCCACCAGCACGGCCACCTGTTTGCCGTTTTCGATCGCTTCGAGCAGCGCTTTAACAATCGGAGAGTTCTTGCCAACGCGATACAACGTCATCTTGATCGCGAGCACATCCGGATCGACAGCCGCCTTGCGCAGCAATTCCACAACCGGCTGGAACGAATCATAGGGATGATGCAGCATGCGGTCGCCGCGACGAAGGACGCTGAACATGTCTTCTTCCGACTGCGATGAAAACACTTCCGGCATCCAGGGCTCAAATGGTGGATCACTCAACTCAGGCCTCTCCAGCGTGAGCAATTGACGCAGACGCGAGAGATCAATCGGGCCGCGAACACGGAATACGTCGGCGGGTTCCACACCCAGGTTTTCCACGAGCGTTTCGAGCACGCGGCCGGAGATCGCGCTATCGGTCTGGAGCCGCACCGGTTTGCGGAACCGCCGCCGCCATACGGCTTCTTCGACGGTTTCGAGCAGATCGTCGCTTTCGAGCTCTTTAATCGCCACCTCGGCGTCGCGCGTCACGTGAAACGGATGCGACTCCACGATCTCCATGCCTGGAAACAGGCTCTCCAGATTGGCCGCGATAACTTCTTCGATCCAGACAAACTTCCGGACGGGCTCCGTTCCAGTCTTGCGGTGTACCCGCAAAGCCGGCACGCTCACCAACTGCGGGAGGCGCTCCGGCACCTTGACGCGCGCGAAGTGCTCGCGGCCGTCCACGCTGTTGAGAACGACCGCCAGGTTCATGCTCAGATTTGAAATATGAGGAAAGGGGCGCCCGGGGTCAACCGCGAGCGGCGTCAGCACCGGAAAGATCGTTTCCCGGTAATAGGCATTTACCGATGAGCGCTCGCGCTCATCCAGTGTGTCCCAGCCAACAATGCGAATGCCGGCGCGCGACAGACCCGGCAGCAGCTGTTTATGAAGGCAATCGTAAATGTCCTTCATCAGACCGCCGACGCTGTGCCGCACCGCGCCCAATTGCTGCGCTACTGTCTTGCCATCGATGCTGAGATCCTGGCTGCCCGCCTTCTGCTTCTGCTTAAGTGCCGCCAGACGAATCATGAAGAACTCATCGAGATTCGAGCTGACAATCGAAAGGAACTTCACGCGCTCCAGCAGTTTGTTACGGATGTCTTTCGCTTCGTCGAGGACACGGCGCTGGAATTCCAGCAGACTCAGTTCGCGGTTCAGATAGAGCGATGGATCGTCAAGAGGGGGGGCGGCCGGAAGCACTGCCACCGGCATTTCCAGCACGGTCCCACTTCGCGCTTTTGCCCGCGCCGCACGTTTTGAACTACTGGAAGCTGCCACTCTCATCTGCTCCTGTCAATCCCGCTGCATCTGCCAGGATTCCGGTCCGGTGGGAATCGAAATCCGGAATGTGGAACCCTGCCCGAGTCTGCTTTCGACCCCGATCGTTCCGTCCATCCGCTCTACCACATGTTTTACGATGGAAAGCCCCAGTCCGGTTCCGCCAACTTCTCTTGATCGCGCCTTATCCACGCGGTAAAAACGTTCAAAAATGCGCGGCACGTCGGATGACGGGATGCCGGACCCGGTATCGGCGACCGAAATCACCACGCGCCCATCTTCCGGACGGGTGGCTTCGATGCGTACTTCCCCGCCCGGCTTATTGAACTTCACAGCATTGTCCAGAAGATTGACCAGCGCCTGCTCCAGCCGTATGGCGTGACCGGATACCAGCGCCTCGGAAACCGTTCCCCTGACCAGTTTGACACCACGTATCGCAGCCTCGGTCTCCACCGTCAGCAAAGCGGTGTTCACCGCATCTTCCACAGAAACTGGTCCGGGCTCCGCATCGCGGCGGCCCGATTCCAGATCGCTAAGTGTCAGCAGATCGGTGGCAATGTTGTTCAGCCGGATCGATTGCGCCTGGATAATCTCCACGAATCGCCGGTTATTCCCTGCGTCTTCGAGCGCGCCACCCAGCAGCGTCTCCGCATACCCGCGAATGGCGGCAAGCGGCGTACGCAGTTCGTGCGAAACATTTGCCACAAAATCGCGCCGCACGCGCTCAAGGCGCTCAATGCCGGTGATATCGTGCAGAATCGCAAGCGCGCCGCGGCCGGAAGGCGTGGCGAAGGGCGAAGCATGTGCTTCGAAGATCGCCGATTCCGCGCCCGTAAATTGCAGACGGCAGGTTGAGGATTTGCCGCTTGTAACGACTTCGGAGATCAGACTCAGAAAGACGGGATCGCGCACGACGCCAACGAGGGGCGTATCGCGCTCCACCGGTGCTTTCAGCCCCAGGGCCTTCTCCAGCGCCTGATTGGCGAACTGCACCCGCATCTGGTGGTCAACCGCCAGCACCCCTTCTTTCATGCTCTTCAGGATCGTGTCCAGCCGGTTCGATTCCTGGCTGAGACTTTCGACGAGTTCGTGGATCCGCATCGCCATACGGCGCAAAGACTGGTTCAGGGCATGCGTTGCGGAATCTTCGCCGGGCAGCGGCGATTCCACCTGCGGCGATTCCAGCAGGTTTTCCGTGAACGCCCGGAGCCTCTGAATTCTCCACAGCAGCGCGCGCGAAAGAATCGAAGTCATGACCGCCGCGCCGACCGAGCACAACACTACCTCAAGCGCGGCGAGCAGCATCGTGTTGGCGGAGCGCGAAACGTCCACCACCAGCACGATGCCCGCAATTAGCAGAAAACACGTGACAAAGAGACGAATGCGAATCGATGTAGCCACGGACTTTGACCGCCCAGTGTACAGGTGCAGTATTACAAATCCGTTTCAATCGCATCAAAGGTCAGGGAGATTTCAGGCCTCCCGCCGTCTCCATCCGAAAACTAGGCCATCGGCTCGGAATCGCCGCTGGGGCCGTAGATACCCGGCACCTTGCCGCCCATGGAGCGCAGATAAGTGCTGAGCTGTCCGCGGTGATGAATGGAGTGCTTGAGCGCGAGCGCGAGCGCAGACGGCGCGGGTAACTGCATCATGCCGAAAAAGTCGATGTCCTGCGCCAGCTTTTCATCCGGCAGAGCCTTGATGCGAGCGAGCGCTTCCGGCACCGTGGTCTGGTACTTCGCCGCGCCATCGCCTGGAATGTGAATGGCATTTTCAGCCGCCTCGGTCGTTCCGCCGACAAAAGCTCCGTCAGCGATCGAATTGAGAAACCAGCCATCGATAACAACAAGGTGGCGAATGAGTTTCAGGGCACTCATGGCCTTGGCATCCGGCGCGTGGTCCAGCTTGCCCTGGGGCGCGGCTTCAATCACTTTCATCGTTGTGGGAAATTCGCGTTCGAAATCGGCGATGAGAAAATCCGTGATGATTCTTGCTTCCTGTGGAGTCATAACTACACAGTTTATGCGGAGCTCACAGATAACTCAACCACGGCGAGCGATTCTTCTGTTTCAATTCCGCAAACCATCGGCATAGCGGATAAAGCGCCGCGATCAGCAGCGCCCACACGAGATAAACGCCGCCCAGCCCGAATCCCCAGCCCGGAGGTTTCGCTGCCGGGAAATCGGCGATCGAATGCGACACAAAAAGTAAATGTGCATCGCCGGTCATCCATGCACACAGAGCCACCGCAGTCAGGTGCATCAGAGGAATATGCAGCATGTAATAGAAGAGGGGCACGCGTCCGAACGTCACCACGAATCGCCATTTCGAAAAGTCCGCGCCATTCGTCAACCCCAGCAGGATCAGAGCCGGCCCCAGCGTCATCAGCAGATAATCGAGCGACGGCGAATACTTCGTCGCATTCAGAAACGAGAAGATCGTGAACCACGCAGTCTTCTGCGTCGACCACTGCTGCGGATCGCCATATGCATTGATCGCGCGCAGGGCGATAAACAAAGCCAGGGCGCCGCGTCCGGCACGCAGCAGAAATGTTCGCCGCCGCGCGGCGTCCCATTCAAAAACACGCCCCAGGCTAAACCCCGCCATCATCACCGCGAACCACGGAATCAGCACGTAGGCGGTGAAAAAATTATGTCCCGGCGTTACCTCAATGTTTCCGGGACTGTGCAGCATCTTCCACAACCATCCATACTGCCCGAACGAATCCGGTCCCACCCGCCGGAGCGCATCGTGACCTGCAATCGTTATTAGCGCCACCGAAAGAAACAGCCGCGAGGGCAGCCAGACAGCGCCCGCAAGTACGATCATCGACCAGCCGAGGATCCACAGCACGCCCGCCAGAGTCATCTGGTAATTGAAATTGAAGGTCCAGCCGAGACACCGGGTGACTGTCAGTTCCAGAAACACCAGCCACAGCCCGCGAGTCACCAGAAAGCGGCTCAGTTCGGCCTTCGTTCGTCCGCGCGAATACCACAAGTAAGCGCCTACGCCGGTAAGCAGTGAAAATACCGGCGCACAGAAATGCGTAATCCATCGCGTCAAAAAGTACGCGCCGGTAGTCTGCGAAAAATCCGTGGGATCGAACTGCGCGGAGGAGAAATAATCCCGCACATGATCGAGCGCCATCACGATCATGATGAGACCGCGCAGAAAATCGATTGAATCGAACCTGTGCGACGCTGTCCTGGGACGCGTGCCTACTTCGCCGGAATCGTGTAATACGTGTACGTGTACGCCCATGTCGCCTCCTGGCCTGGTTCGGCCGCTACCGCAACAAACGGCTCAATCGCCAGGACGCTGCGAATCGACCACAGCGCAACACTCGCCAGGGGCCGATCGCCGACGATCCTCATGCCGGCCCCGAGCTTCTTATTCTCAACGCGGATATCGTAATCCTTCGGATCGGGGCCGAATCCTTCCACAGGCATCGCAACCGTGTCCTTATCCTGCAGCGATTTCAGGTAAACGATGTTCTTCCCCTGAATCTCCGCAAGGCCGTTCGTCACGGGCTTGCTGCTCTTTATTTCGAACGGCACCGTGATAGTGTCATCGGGGCCGGTGGGCATGCCATCCAGAGTCAGAAAATTGTGGTTATACAGATTCGTGTGGATCGACATCTTCCCGGTATTTTTCAGCGAGTGTTCAATGCGCATCTGCGGCTGCCGCTCTGTCAGCCGCACCACTTTGCGATACACATACGCATAGCCGCTGGCGGGATCGTTCAGTTCCTGGACAAACTCAACGTAATCTCCGCCGTTCTTCACACTCCACTTGCCCGGATCCACAAGTTCATACTTTGCGAAGGCACTATAAGGGCGCGCATCCGGCTTCCGCAGCACCCCCACGCCAACCTTGATAAACGTTCCGCCAACCGGCGCTGCATCATAACCCAGCGGAGTCTGAAACTCGTCCGCCGGCCCCATAGACCCGCTTTCCGGACTCACTACGATATCGGCATCGCGATAAACGAAATCGCGCACCGTTGCGTCCTGTTTCGTAAACCACGGCCCGTAGTATTGGTGCCCGCTAAACGTGAGCCGCGAAATGACACCCGACCAGTCAAATCGTGTGCCCCGGTAAAAACCGGTCTTCGCATCGGGCAGATAGATGGTCGCGCCGATCACGCCATTCGAAATCTGCGCTTTCGGCACGATCTGCCCCGGCGCAATCCCGCACGCCAGAAGCCCGGCGATGAATACCCGGTTAAACCGCATGATTCCCTCTCACCGCGAAATCATAGCACTCCTATGCGGGATAATTATCCGTATGCGCCTCCCTGCGTCCGCCCTTCTCGCGTTGGCACTCACGCCGGCCTTTGCCGCCGCACAGAAGCTTCCGTTCACGGTCGATGCGCTTCTGCAAATCCAGCGAATCGGCGACCCGCAAATCTCACCGGACGCGCGCATGGTCGCCTTTTCCGTCGCCGTCCCCGACCTCGCCGCAAACAAGCTGGCCAAATCTATCTGGATTGTCCCCCTCACCGGCGGCACGCCGCGCAAACTCACCGATCAGGCGGAGCGGCCACGCTGGTCTCCCGACGGCAAGATCATCTACTTCACTGGCATGCAATCAGGCGGTTCGCAGATCTGGAGCATTCAACCTGACGGCGCCAATGCCAAACAGGTCACGCATCTTTCCACGGAAGCGTCCGGCCAGATCATCTCGCCTGATGGAAAGTATCTTGTCGTCACCAGCGATGTATATCCGGAATGTGGCGCGGATGACGCCTGCAATCAGCGCAGGCTGGACGAAGCCAAAAGCAAGCCCACGCAGGCACACCTCGTCACTTCCCTCCTCTATCGCCACTGGAAAACGTGGCAGGGCGACACTCGCAGCCACCTTCTCTCTATCTTCCTCGCCGATGGCAAAGCCGTCGATCTGTCCCCCGGCGATCGGGTCACGCCCCCCTTTTCGCTCGGCGGACCGGACGACTACGCCATCTCGCCGGATAGCACCGAGGTAGCCTTCGCGCAAAACGCCGATCCCAACCCGGCCACAGGCACGAACAACGAAATCTTCATCGAGCCCATCGGCGGCGGCCAGATCACGAAAGTCTCCACCAGCCCCGGCGCGGACAATTCCCCCCTCTATTCCCCGGACGGCAAATCGCTGGCCTGGCGCTCCCAGGCGCGGGCCGGATACGAAGCCGACAAATGGCGTCTCGTCTCCATGGATCGCGCCTCGACGAAGATCACTATCCTGACCGACGGCCTGGACCGGCAGGTGGGCACGTTTACGTGGTCCCCCGATTCGAAGAACATCTTCCTGACCGCAGTCGACCGCGGACGCCAGGCAATTCAATTCATTCCCGCCTCGGGAGGTGGCGCTCGCATCGCAGTATCCGGCGCGGAAACCGATGATGATATGCAGTTCACCTCTGACGGCAAGACGCTGGTCTTCACGCGCCAAAGCGGCAGCGGCCCCATTGAGATCTGCCGCGCCAGTTCAGGCGGAGGAACGGCCGTGCCATTGACACACCTCAACGATGCGCTCCTCAATCGCTACCAGCTCACCGAACTAACCGACTTCACTGTACCGGGCGCAGACGGAACGCAAATCCAGAGCTTCGTAATAAAGCCTCCAGGATTCGACCCGACCCGCAAATACCCCGCTCTGATGATCATCCACGGCGGCCCGCAAGGCGAGTGGGGCGAAAGCTGGACCTACCGCTGGAACGCCCAGGTCTTCGCGTCCGCTGGCTATCTCGTTGTCATGCCAAACCCTCGCGGATCCATCGGGTACGGACAGAAATTCACAGATGACATTAATCAGGATTGGGGCGGCAAACCCTACACAGACATCATGGCCGTGACCGACTACGTAGCCAAACTCCCCTACGTGGACTCGGCTCGCATGGCCGCGGCCGGCGGCTCCTACGGCGGCTACATGATCAACTGGATCCTGGGCCACACGGATCGCTTCAAGGCGCTCGTCTCTCACGACGGCGTCTACGACACCCGAGCCGAAGCCGAAAGTACCGAAGAGCTCTGGTTCCCCATGTGGGAGTTCGGCGGCATGCCGTCGGATAATCCCGAAGTCTACGACAAGTGGTCCCCCTCGAAATTCACCAAAGAGTTCAAAACCCCAACGCTGGTAATCCACGGCGAGCTCGATTACCGGATTCCCTCGTCGCAGGCTTTCCAGCTCTTCACCGAGCTGCAGCTGGCCAAAGTGCCTTCGGAGTTACTCGACTTCCCCGATGAAGGCCACTGGGTGCTCAAGCCCCAAAACAGCCTGCTCTGGTACAAAACGTTTCTCGACTGGATCGGAACCTATACAAAGTGAAATTAACTCTGGCCGTTATCGCGCTGCTCATTCTGATCGGCGCGCCGATTGCGCTCTATACAACCTCAGTGACGCCATTACTGACGGTTCAGCCCGTAAAAGTGATCGGCAACTCAACGCCGATTCAAGTCACGGTCGATGACCCGCACGGCCTTCGCACATTGACTGTCACCGTGGAACAGGACGGCAAATCCTGGCCCGCGACGAACATCTCAACTGCCTCGCGGCGCTTCCTGATTCAGCGTCACGCGTCGCCGGTAAAGATCGAATCCATCGCCGGCCCCAAGACCATGCCGGGGCTTCACGACGGCAAAGCCCGCATCGTCGCGACCGTAGTATCCAACGACTTCCGCGCCGAGACCATCACGAAAACCCTGGACGTGGATGTCATGACGGCCCCGCCCACGGTCTCCGCCGACGGAGTCCAGCACTACATCAACCAGGGCGGCAGCGAAATGGTGACGTTCACCCCTGGCGGCGCATGGACCGAAGCGGGCGTCCAGGTAGGCGACAACAAATTCCGTAGCTTCGCGTTGCCCGGACACCCCGGCCAGTACTTCAGCCTCTTCGCCTTCTCCTGGCAGCTTGACCCCGCAACGCCCCTCTACGTCTATGCAACGAACCCAACCGGCTCCCAGGCCCGATCGGACTTCTGGCACAAGGTGTTCCCGAAGCAGTTCCACTCGAGCACCATCAAACTCGAAGACATGAACCTCGACCGCGTCGTCAACCAGATCGACCCCGATCACAAAATTCCCGGTGATCTCGTCACGCGCTTCGTGTACATCAACAGCGTGATGCGCAAAGAAAACAACAAGACACTCGCCGACCTGCGCTTCCAGACCGCGGAAAAATTTCTGTGGACGGGCGCGTTCCTCCCGATGGTTGATTCAACGGTCGAAGCTCGCTTCGCCGACAACCGCACCTACACCTGGCAGGGGAAGAAAGTCGACGAACAGACCCACCTGGGTTTCGATCTGGCGAAGGTCGCACACTCACCCATTCCGGCGTCGAACGATGGCATTGTGCTTTGGGCCGAAAACCTCGGCATCTACGGCAACTGCATCGTAATCGATCACGGCTTCGGTCTGCAATCGATCTACGGACACCTGAGCGAGTTTCTGGTTAAGAAGGGCGACGCCGTGAAAAAAGGTCAGATCATTGGAAAGACCGGCTCAACCGGACTCGCAGGCGGCGATCACCTGCACTTCACGATGCAGATCGATGGCGTCCAGGTGAACACAGTAGAGTGGTGGGATCCGCACTGGGTGAAAGATCGCGTCTTAACCAAGATGGGCCTGACGCTTGAGGGCGCCGATGCCGGTATAGCCCCGGAGCCGGAACCCACACACCACGCCGCGTCGCGCAAAGCAAAAGTGCCCGCAAAGAAGCGCCGGCGCTAACGCTTACGCTCACTGGTGGCGCTAAGCGTCTGGCTGCGGGCGCCGCCCACCGCAAAAGCGAAGATCTCTTCCTCTGCCTGGCTTCGCTTCTTCACTTTTGTTTTTTATTACCGGGCTCCGGATGGGTGACAACAAAGTGCAAAAATATTTTGCCGCGTTTTCAATCACTTATCGATCTGACCCCAAGAACGTCCCGGTCGACGAATTTAACATCGGGACATGAATACCTTCCTATCCATATTCAACGCGTTTCCGGCGATCCTCCAGGCCGCACAGGCGGTAGAAGCGGCAATTCCGATGTCAAAATCCGGTCAGAAGAAAATGAATCTCGTGCTCGGGGCGGCGGGCACTGCCTGGGAACTGGGCCAGATCGGACAGCAGATGAATAAAACCAACGCCGTAGCCGCCGTTGAAGCAATGACCAACGTTGCGGTTGCCGGCCTTAACGCCGCCGGAGTCTTCGGAGCAAAACCGGCCGCCGCTTCCGCGCCCCCTGTATCATCGAATTAATGTCTGAAAAAGCCAGCGTTGTCGACCTCGAAGCGCAATATCTCCTCCAGAACTACGCCCGCAATCCCATCGTGCTCTCGCGCGGGGACGGACCGTATATGTGGGATATCGACGGCAAGCGCTACCTCGACTTCATCGCCGGCATCGGCGTCAACGCTCTCGGGCAAAATCATCCGCGCATTGTCGAAGCAATTCGCGAGCAATCCGCGCGGCTGATCCACACCTCGAACCTGTTTTATAACGAATTCCAGGGGCCGCTGGCGAAACGCATCGCCGAGACCAGCGGTCTCGCGCGCACCTTCTTCACCAACAGCGGCACCGAATCCATGGAAGGCGCCCTCAAGATGATTAAGGCGCACGGCCACGCGGTTCATCCCGACAAATACGAGATCGTCTCGCTCGAAAATTCGTTCCACGGACGCAGCCTGGGAGCGCTCTCCGTCACCGGCCAGCCGAAATACCGCAAGGATTTCGAGCCGCTGATGCCGGGCCCCCGCTTCGTTCCGCCCAACGACATTGCGGCTCTGGAAGCCACCGTCAGCGAACGGACCGCCGGAATCGTCATCGAATGGATCCAGGGCGAGGGCGGCGTAAGTCCGATCGACACCGCGTTCTCAAAGCGAGCCCGTGAACTCGCGGACAAATACGATGCCCTGCTTTGCTTCGACGAAATCCAGTGCGGAGTCGGACGCACCGGCAAATACTACGGCTACCAACTCGTCGATCCGCCAATCATGCCTGATATCATGACTGCCGCCAAACCGATCGCCTGCGGCGTGCCGCTCGGCATCATCGCCGCCAACGAACGCGCCGCGAAATCGATTAAGCCCGGCATGCACGGTTCCACGTTCGGCGGCAATGCTCTGGCGGCCAGGGTGGCGCTGGAATTCTTCGACGTTCTGGATGGCCTGCTGCCTCAGGTCCAGCGAGTGGGCGACTACTTTCGCGGCCGTCTGACCGCCCTGAAAACGAAGTTTGACTTCATCAAAGAAGTCAGAGGGTATGGCTTAATGGTGGGCTGCGAACTCTCGATTCCCGGTAAGGACATCACCAATCGCGCGATGGCGGGCGGACTCCTGATGAACTGCACGCACGACACCGTGCTGCGCTTCCTGCCGCCCTACATCGTGACGGAAAGCCACATCGATGAAGCGATCGAAATCCTTACGAAAGCGATGGCTGCCGCTTAGCGCGGCGAGCGCCCAGGAAAATCGCCAGGGCGCCGAAAACCATCGTGAATGTGGACGGTTCCGGCGTCGCGCTGACTCGGCTACCCGCCACGCCGGCATTTTCGGCAGTGCCGAACATGAAGTAGACGTTCGAAATGGTGGTAGCAGCATTCACGCCGATTTCTGAAAGAGTCCACGAAGCAGACTGGCTCAGGAAGGGATTGTGCGGGCCGTTTCCGGTGATAGAACCGTTGCCGTTGGAATAGACGCCGCCGGGGCCGGGGGCGCCAATAATCGTGTCCGATGGACCGGACGCACCCGCCGCCAGATCATCCAGCCGCGTTACAGCCGAGACTTCGGTCAAGGCCCAGCCCGGTGCAATCGTTCCTGCGCTGGTTACCGAGCCGTTACTGGCAACCGTGATGGCCGCCGCCGAACTGCTGGAGATTGAAACCGAAGAGGGATCCACGCTGGTGGTGAACCAGAACGCGCTCAGGTTCTGCGCTACCGACGTGGGATTCACATACAGATCGGTGAGCGTAATTGTAATCCTGTTGGTATCAAGCGTAATCGTGGCGCTGGCCTGGCCCGCCACCTGATATGTGTAAGACGTACTCGCCTGAGCAGCCACGGTGCTGGCTGCCACGATGGCGCAAACTGCTAATAGCGAACGAAGTAACCGCAATGGACACTCCCTGGACCGGATGTCCTATTGTGGCTAACTGGCCCGCCGCTAACAACATCACCAGTACCGGTACGGTGTCGGATTCAGGGACTTGTTACAATGACATTGAGACCGAATTTAAGCGGGAGTAACTCAATGGTAGAGTCACAGCCTTCCAAGCTGTTGGTTGCGAGTTCGATTCTCGTCTCCCGCTCCATTTTGGCTCTACGCCAAAGCCGGGGGAGCACCCCGATCCCAGATTGATTCACCCACATAATACCTTTACCCGGAGTCTGTAGTTTTCGAAGTTGCGAAAGCCGTAGGCTTGGCGGGCGATGGTTTCCAT
>JBEHXG010000039.1:0-45607 GCA_048498815.1 Acidobacteriota bacterium
TGGGGCTATTATCTCGCCGCCAGCCTTTTCCTGCTTTGCGGCAGTTTCATCAATTTCATCCTCGCCATCGGCTTTTCTACCGTGCCATCGAACAAAATCCGTTCGTCCACACCAAAGCAAAGCCCGCGCGGAATCAGGGGCCGCGCGGGCTCAGGTGTCAGATTGTAAAGCTCTCGGCGATTCTGCCGCCCGATCGAGAGTAGTTCCTCAAAACCAGCCGTGGTGACGAATGCGGTCCGCGCACCCTTGCGTTCCAGCAGCGCGTTCGTCGCAACGGTGGAACCGTGAACAACCTCAGTCTTCCGGCCAGGCCTGATCCGTCCAATACCTTCCAGAATCACCGCCGCCGGCGACTCCGGATTCGACCGCAGCTTGAATGACTCCAGCTGCCCATCGTCATGCAAAACGACGAAGTCGGTGAACGTCCCACCCGAGTCAATGCCGATGCGCATGAGAATTCAATCGTCCCACGCGCGCGGCACTTATCGACCGGGCCCGGCGCCCGAAGCGCCAAAGGCGCCGCGGCCGAATCCACCTGATCCGCCACGCCCTCCGGATCCGCCACGTCCGCCGCCGAAGCCCTGGGTCGGGGGTGGCGCTGCGATATAGGCCGCGATATCCTTCGCTGCCTTCGTTTCAACGCCAGGCTTCTGCAGGAATCCAAGATCCTTCATCCAGTCGATCATGCGGTACTGCCACGTGCCGTATGGAATGTTGTTGCGGTCCGTAAGCCCGCCACTCATCGTGGTGCCGTCCGGGAGGCGATCGCCTGGATGCTTACCCTGCGCATAGAGATGAATCTCAATGTTTGGAATCTGCAGCGCAAGCATGGCATTGAAATAGTCATTCGCCCACACGGCGTGTACCGCATCGCCCGAAGCCGCGCCTGCGATGAAGGCTGGCGGTGTATTCCGTGGAATAGCAGGAGCCAGTCGGCCACGCGCAAACGGCGAGGGTCCGGGATAAATATCGCCAATAAAATCAGGCCGTGAGCTGATTCCCGCCAGCGGGTCTGCAGGATCGCTGTTCTTCTTATCGAAGTCTTCAAACAGCACAGCGGCAGGCGTCGCGAGTTCCGCGCCGGCCGAAAAGCCTACGATGCCGATCTTGTTTGGATCGAGATTCCAGTCCTTCGCATGCGCGCGAACCATGCGGATCGCCTGCTGTGCGTCATAAACCTCGTCCGTCTGCGGATTGTAGCCGTCCCGTCGCAGACGATTGCGCAGAATCACCGTATTCACACCGTAGTTATAAAAGAACGGCACAAAGTCGCAGGCCTCTCCGCCAACGTTGAGCGAATTGTGTCCGCCGCCGGCCGCCAGAATAATCACCGCGCCGGTGTTGATTCCCCGTTCCACCGGGTGAAACTCAATTGACGGATTGTGAATGTTCACGATGCTGCTCACGCGCCCCGGCACCGCGCCGCTCATGTTGTAAACCTCGGGCTCCTTGATGCGGGCCTTATTGAGGTAGGGGGAATCCGGGGGGAATAACGTTACTACAACCCCGCCCGGCATTAGCGCCAGTGGCTGGTAGGGCTGATCCGTCTGCGGACCCGGCTTCGGCACGTCCTGCGGCGGAGGCAGAGCGGGCAGTGCGGCGCGAGCGCCGGAAGCGGGAGCGGGCGCATTTTGAGCGACCGCGATCCCGATGGCGACGGCTGCCAGCGGCGTAAGAATAGCTGCAATGCGTAGGACCTGTTTATTCATCGAGACCGATTCTATCATCGCCTGAAAGCAAGGTGAGTAAGAGAGTCTGGATAAGATTGAAAAATGCAGCCGCGCATCATCAACTCCGCCCCCCTTGTCCTGGCCGGCCTCAATGCCACATATCAAATGCCCGAAAACTCCGGCATGAAAGATCAGTGGGCGCGTTTCGATCACTACATCGGGAAAGTCCCCGGCCAGTCGGGGCCGATCTGCTACGGCGTCTGCCACAACTTTGACGGCAAGGGTAAGCTCGATTACCTCTGCAGCGTTGCGATCTCGGGGTCACCAGAGCTCCCTGCCCCGCTGGCACGGCTGGAAATTCCCGCACAGCGCTACGCCATCTTCGAACACCGCGCGCACATATCGCAGATTGGCGCCACGTGGAACGCCATCTTCACAAAATGGCTGCCTGAGTCCGGTGAAAAACAAATACCAGCCCCGCAACTTGAAATCTATGGACCAGAATTCGATGGCCACACGGGCACCGGCCTCGTCGAGATCTGGATTCCGGTAGCGGAACGCGCTTAAAGCGGTTCGAAGTGCGCGAAGAGATTCCCGAACTCCGGCAGATCGGCCGGAACGCGATAAGTACAGACGCCTTCGAACCGTTTCCAAAGCTCCAGCACAACGGAATTCGAATGAGCGCCGGCGATTGCCTCCTTTGAGACCCATTCAAAGATCTCGACAATCGTGCCGTCCGCCGTGCGCATCACGATCGACTCCCGATCCGTTACCAGCCCCTGCTCGCGCAAAGGCGGCAGATGGTTACGCACCAGTTCCATCAGCGCCTCTTCACAGCCAGCCTTCGGCGTGTAGCAGGCGACGGAAATCGAACCCATAAGATATCTCCTTTCCCCGATGAACCTTTGTAAGACCCCGCCCCAAAACGCCGCGCATAAATCTGAAAGGCCGCCGCGTAGGGTTTCCATTCTCTCACCACTGAGATCTCTGATCGGCGTAGCTTTGTGAAGTTGCCGATTCCGGCGGCGGGGAATTCGCCGGGCGGCAGCCCCATCATCTCGACGACAGTATTGCCTCCGTCTTCGCCATGTTGGCGCGCGCATTTGCGTATCCCGGATCGAGACGCAGGGCGGTTTCGAACTCAGCAATAGCGTCCTGGTACCGCCCAAGGCGAGAAAGAGTGAGCCCGAGGCTGTTCCGTGCGACGGCAGAGGATGGACCCAGCTCCACCGCACGCCTCAAATAAGCCAGCGATTCATTCTGGCGCCCCTCAGCGGAGAGAGCTAATCCGAGGTTTGCCAGGGCCTTGACGTTACCCGAGTGTAGGTCGAGAGCGGCCTGATATTGTTCGATGGCTTCCCCTAAACGGCCCTGCTCGAACAAGGCATTCCCCAGGTTGTTGTGGGCGGCCCAGGAATCGGGATTTCGAGCCAGCGTATCCGTCCAGAGCGTCTCTTCGTTCTGAAAAACCCACGCTCGCTGCCAGCTTCTCAATCCTGAAATCGACAGCACCAGCGTACAGAAAACCACCCGCAGCCACTTTCTCCCGGAAACCGTAAAGCGCGTGAGCAAGTCCGGCAGCCAGGCCAGTGCGATGCCCGCCAATGCCAGAGGTCCCATGGCCGCCAGGTACTGAAAGTGATCAAACACGAGAGCGTAGCGGAGTTCATAGTGATCAAGCAACCCCAGCACCGGAAGAAGACAAAACGTAAACCACGCGGCCGCAAGATACAACGGGCGAAGTTGGCGACGTTTCAGCAAAACAATGAGCATTAGTGCAATCGCCGCGAGCGCCGGCAGATATTCGGGCCAGACGCCGGCATCGATCCGCGCGTAAGGGTAAATGATCTCCTGCGGATATGGCCACACAAGTTTGCCGAGATAGAACCAGAATGCATCGCCGGCCCCAATGAGTCGCTCCGCTAACGACCGCACCGGCTGAGGATCGGGATCGGTCTGCATCAGCGCGTGGGTAGACCAGATCGATTGGGCGCTGACGATTAGAGACATCAGGAAGACGGGAATCACGCTGGTCATACGCCGAATAGCAATCTTGCGATCCCACTGCTCGTCATGCCACCACGCGCAAAGAAGCAGAATCGGAGGCAGGATCACTGTTGACGATTTCGCGGTCATCGCGAGCACCGCAAAGAACAGCGTGCCGCTGTAACGAACCAGACGCGATCGTCTGGCGCTGGTCGTATCTCCGCTCTGCCATCGGAGCCACGAGATATAGCAGAGGATTGAAAGCAAAAGGAAAAACGCGGATTCCGTGTTCTTCATTTCCGCTACCCATGCGACCGACTCCACCTGAACCGGGTGTATTGCCCACAACAACGCCGCGACCCACGCCCCGGGTACACGAAACCTGCGCAGTAGTTGCCACAGCAGAACTGTGCATGCGGCATGCAGAGCGAGGGTGAACAGATGATAGGGCTGTGGGGCGAATCCCCAGATCGCATGTTCGACCCAGAACGTGCTTCGGGTCAGAGGCGCGATATCGGCAGCCCGGGGAGTCCAGATATCCTTCAACCCCAACGGGCCCGCGATCGTGGGATTTGAGGTTAGATGCGCATCGTCGTCCCAGATGAAACCCGCATATTGGACAGGCCAATACACCAGTGCTACGAGGCCGCAGAGAGCAAGGGCCTGCAATAAATTCACGACGCGTGGGCGTTCGCGGAGTGGGTGCGTCACCGCTCTATTCAACCGGAACTCTCTGCCGGGCCAGAGCCTCAGCCTTTTCGAGATTGTCGCGCGCTAATTGGTAGCCTGGCTCGATGCGAATGGCTGAACGGAATTCCGCGATTGCGTCGTCGAGACGCCCCAACCGTGCCAATGTCATACCGAGGTCATTTCTTGCCACTGCATATGCGGGATCAATCTGAACTGCTTCCCGAAAATGAACCAGCGCGCTGTTGAGGTTTCCAGCCATCGCGAGCACGGTACCAAGATTGGTGAGGGCTCTGATGTAGCCCGGATGCAATTCCAAAGTCGTCTGATAATGAGCGACGGCCTCTGCTGAGCGGCCATTTTTCAACAATGCATTCGCCAGATTGTAGTGAGCCGCCCAGCATTCCGGATTGTGAGCCAAAGTGTCTGTCCAGAGCGTCTCTTCGCTCTGAAAGACCCAGACCCGCTGCCAGCTCCGGCCGGCTTCCACTGTCAGCAATCCTGCGCATACGACAATCCTGAGCCAGGTCCTCCCCGATAGCGTGAAGTTCGGCAGCGAGTCCGGCAGCCGGGTTACGAGTGCTCCGACCAGAGCGAGCGGACCCATCGCGGCCAGGTACTGAAAATGGTCGAAGACCAGTGAGTAACGGAGTTCGTAATGGTCCACGATACCCAGCACGGGCAAAAGCGCAATCGCAAACCATGCGGCGCAAAAAAAGTAAGGCCTCGCCCATGAGTTGCGAGCCCGCCACATAACGACCAGGAGAACTATTGCCGCCAGCAACGGGGCCCACGCCGAGGCCTGCGCCGCGGCGATCTCCCATTTCGGATAGATTGCCATCTGCGGTACCGGCCAGAACAGTTTGCTCAGGTAGAACCAGATTGCATAGCCCGCCCCGATCATCCGCTCCGGAATGGTCCGCAACGGCTGAGGATCGACATCCCGGGACATCATCGCTCCGGTTGACCACATCGACTGGACGCTCATGACGGCGGAGAGAGCCAGTACGGGGACCAGAGAGAAGAATCGCCGGATAGAATCCGCCCATGGGCGCTCCCCCTCAACCCACCAGGCGCATAAGTAAAGAGAGAGAGGAAGAATGACTGTCGATGACTTGGCAGCCATGGCGAGGGCACCGCACAAGAGCATGAGCGCGTAATATGCGACGCGACCTCGGCCGGACTTCAGCCATGACAGAAAACACAGCACGGTCAGCAGGAAGAAGATTCCGGACTCCGTGTTTTTCATTTCCGAGATCCACGCCACGGATTCCACCTGAACAGGATGCAGGGCCCAGACGGCGGCGCCCAGCCACGCTCCCGGAACACTTAGCCGCCGAAGTGCGCGCCACAACAGGATGGCGCACACCGCATGCAGCGCCACATTCAGGAAGTGGAACGGCGCCGGCTCAAGCCCCCAAAGCCAGTGGCCCAGCCAAAGTGTGCTCCTGGTCAGAGGCGCGATATCAGCCGAATGTGCGGTCCAGATGTCCCGGAAGCCGAGCGGACCGACGATAGCCGGATTAGCGGTCAGGTGGCCGTCATCGTCCCAGATGAAGCCGGCATAGCGGACGGGATGGTAAACCAGGGCAACCGCAAGAACAAGAATCAGTCCCCATAATCCTTCCCGGACCAGCTGGCGAGCCCGAAGAGCGGGAGCAAGAGCGCCGGTCATCTGGGCTGGCTCGCTGCCATGCGCTCCGCGATCCTCTCGACTTTAGCCAGGTTGTCGCGGGCGCTCGTGTAGTCGGGATCGAGATGGAGCGCGATGGTGAAATGGGCAATAGCTTCGGCATAGCGTTTCTCCTGAGTCAGCGCCACCCCCATGCCGTTGTGCGGTTCCGCGTTGTTCAGGTTTGCTTCGAGCGACTTCTGGAAATGGTAAATCGCTTCGTCAAACCGGTGCTGCGCCAGCAACGCGTTTCCGAGTCCGTTATGGGCGCCCCAGGCCTGCGGATTCTTCTTCACGGTATCGCTCCACAATGTCTCCTCGGTGCTGAAAACGGGAACCCGTTCCCGGGTCGTGATACCAAGGGTCAGGACAATGACCGCAAGTACCAGCGCCCGAGCGCGAGCTCCGCGAATCTTCCGGAGCGAGGCGCCTGCCAATGCTGCGAGCGCCATGCTTGCAAGGTACTGGAAGTGATCGAAGACAAAGGAGTAACGGATGATGGGCTGCTCCGCCAAACCCAGAACAGGCAGCAATGCGGTCAGAAAGCACGCGGCCGCAAAGAACCACGGGCGCGCCCAGCCATCCCGATGGAGCCACAGAAGAAGCACAACCAAAATCGCGGCGGCCAAAGGCATGTACTCGAGGGCTCGGTGCGCATCGATCTCCCAGCGATGGTAGACCGCGCTTTGTGGATGCGGCCAGAGAAACTTGCCCGGATAGAACCATATGGCACGGCCCGCGGCGACCAGCCGGGCCGGCCAGCTTCGAATCCATTCCGGATGCCATTGGGAGTCACGGGAACTCGCGATCTGCAGTCCGCCTGTCCAGACCGTGACCGCGCTGGATATCGCGGCCATCAGGAATGCGGGCGCTGCCTTCACTACTGTTCGCCATTGCCATCCACGCTGGAGCCACCAGCCGCACAGACAAAGGATTGCCGGGAGGATCACCGTGGATGCCTTGCTCGCCATGGCCAGTGCCGCGAAGACCATAGACAACAGGTGATTCCCTCGCTTACCGGTTTCGAGCGCCCTCGCGAAAAAGAGAATCGAAAGCAGGAAGAATACACCGGACAAGGTGTTCTTCATCTCGGCAACCCAGGCAACTGACTCCACCATCACCGGGTGCAGCGCCCAAATCGTCGCAGCCATGCGAGAGCCCGGAATTCCCATTTGACGAAGGACGAGCCACAACATAATCGCGCACGCTGCATGAAGCAGGACATTCACGACGTGGAAAGGCAGAGGGTCCAGCCCCCAGGCGGATCGCTCCAGACCAAAGACCGTTCGAGTCAGGGGGCAGTTGTCCGCTGCGCTTGTGGTCCAGATTTCACCAGGAGTCGGAGGGGTAGGGTTATCTACCAGGAGGTGGTCGTCCCAGACAAAATCGGCGCGCTGAACCGGCTGGTAGACAAGCAGGACGGCAATAACGAGGAATAGTCCCCACACCCAATCGCGGGCAAACCAGGCAGGCCGTGCGAGCGGCAGATCAGGACTCATAGGCGCCTATTCAATATGCCACCGGAAACGCAAAAAAAGGACAGACCCGAAGGTCTGTCCTTTTTTTGAAGAGAACCAGTCAGAGGTAAATCGGAGTTACGAGCGGATGCGCTTGCGGAGCAAGCCCACGCCGACCAGCGCCGAGCCCATCAGGAACATCGTGGCCGGCTCAGGAGCACTCGAACCCGGTGTGTAGGTGTAGGTAACCGTTCCGGTCACTGTGCCCTGCGTGGTCTGCGCCGCCAACGTGTTGCCACCGGTGTTGGCCAGAACCGTGGATGTGTAGGTCTGGGCAAACAGGCTGTAGTTGCCGACGCCTGTAAACTCGCTTGCGATCGCCGCCCAGTTCGTGGATGCGGACGTAAACGCATAGTTCTTCGGAGCCGAAGAAACATCGTCCGGAGCAAAGTTGGTGGTGGCGCCCTGAGAGAGGCTATAACCTTGCGGGTCACCGAGGAAGTCGATGGGTGACTTGCCGTTTGCCGCAAAATTACCGTGGGAGGCAAGAATGCCGCCGGTTACGGTGAAGCTGCTGTTGTCGTCAAGCCCGATCTGAAGTTCAGTCTTGGCGTTACCGCTGGAAGAACCGTTGGTGCCGTTGTTGGTGACCGAGAGCGTCGTGTTGAGCTCGCCGGTGAACGAAATCGTGATTCCGGTCAGCGTACCATAGGTCGCGGAATCGAACATCGTCGTAGTGAAGGCGGTCGGACCGAAGTCAGTTAGCTGCGGCCCCAACTGGGTAAATGAATACTGGATCGTAGCCGCGCTTGCCAATCCGCTGCCAAGCAGGAAGGCGGCTGCACCGATTAAGGCTCTCCGAATGTTAATCATAATTAAAATTTACTCTCCTGGTTCCGATTGGCTCTGACCACATCACTATGGTCGGCCAACATCCTCAGTACGAATGCTAACAGACAATCGCTCGCGGTGGCAAGAATTACTTCAAACTTTTCTATAAGTTGCCGATGTCCGGGTACTGGTACGTGGCAGTACTTTAGCCCCAGAAAGCCAGCGATCCCTTCAACCCCCGCCCAGGATATTCCAGACACTGGACTTAGCGGTCGGAGAGTGAGGCGTCGTTCAATTCGGTTGAGCCGGAACTGTTTCGCGGCAACCTCTCAATTTGATAGGCTGAGGAAAACACGTGAGAAAGCTATCCCTATTGATTTTCGCCTTGGCCGTCGTCTCTGGTACTTTTGGGCTGGAAGGCTGCAGCACCAAAGAAAAGCCCCTCTTTGCGACCCTCGTAATGAAGAGCGACGGGAGTCAATACTCCGGTACGGTGATTCGCCGGGAATCCAATTCAATCACAGTTACCGGAATTGGTGGGGAAACGCACACTTACCTCTACAGCGAACTCGCTGACATTAAATATGGTTCTCCGGACGACAATAGTGGTTCGGAGACAGCTACAACCCGCACCAGCGCCCCAGTCGCGTCGTCTACCGCCAGCGCGGGAACTGCCTCACCAGTCGCGGCGGGCCAGGCCGTCGCTATGGAATTCCCCGCGGGAACCGCCTTCGCGGTACGAACAAATGGGTTTCTCGATTCCTGCTGCGTCCCTGAGGGAGCCAACTCTCTGGGAGTTATCGACAGCGACGTCCGTTCTGGAGACGGCAAACGGGTGCTGCCGGCCGGAGCGAGCGTAACCATGGTTTTAGTGGAGTCCCGAAAGGTCGACGGTCGCCAGACCATGACCTTCGAACTCGGCTCCGCCGACTTTGGCGGAAGCCATTACGTCATTAACGCGACGAAGGGTGGTAATACGGAAGGCGCCCGCATCACCTATAACGCGGCGAAAGAGGGTACGCGGGAAGGAACCGAACGCGGACTGAATATCCACATCGACGACGGCGCCTTCATGGGATTTAAAGCCCTGAACGCCGTCACCATCAGACCTTCCCAATAAACCGGCCGCCTTCCACGGGCGGGCATCTATAATCGGAGTACCTCCCCTTTAATAAGGACTCCCGTGACCGGCAATCAGATCCGCCAGCGTTTTCTCGACTTTTTCAATGCCCGCGGACACCGCATCGTCCGCAGCAGCTCCCTTGTCCCCGGCAACGACCCCACCCTGCTCTTCACCAACGCAGGCATGAATCAGTTCAAAGAGGTCTTCCAGGGTCTGGAAACCCGCGACTACACCCGCGCCACCACCTCCCAAAAGTGCGTCCGCGCCGGCGGTAAGCATAACGACCTCGAAAATGTCGGCTACACCCGCCGCCACCACACCTTCTTCGAGATGCTCGGCAACTTCTCCTTTGGCGACTACTTTAAAGCCGAAGCCATCGAATTCGCCTGGGACCTGGTCACCAAAGAGTACGGCCTGCCGAAAGACAAACTCTACGTCACCGTCTTCCGCGAAGATGACGAAGCAGAGGAGTTGTGGCAGAGCGTCGCGGGCGTGCCCAAAAGCCGTATCTTCCGGCTCGACGAAAAAGATAACTTCTGGCAGATGGGTGATACCGGTCCCTGCGGACCCTGCTCGGAAATCCACTACGACCTTGGCCCCGAAGCCGCCGAACCCGGCCGCGAACACGAAGAATTCCCGCTCGATGGGGGCGGACGCTTCGTCGAAATCTGGAACCTCGTGTTCATGCAGTTCAACCAGCTCTCGGTGGGGAACCGGATTCCACTGCCCCGCCCTTCCATCGATACCGGCATGGGCCTCGAGCGCGTCGCGGCCATCATGCAGGGCAAGCTGACCAACTACGACACAGATCTGATCCTCCCGATCATCAACCGCACTGCCGAGCTTTTCGGTACGGAATACGGCACTGACCCGAAGCTCGACACCGCCCTCCGCATCAATGCCGACCACGCCCGCGCCACCGCGTTCCTCGTGAACGACGGCGTGCTGCCCTCGAATGAAGGCCGCGGGTATGTACTCCGCAAGATCATGCGGCGCGCCATGCGGCACGCGCGACTCGCCGGTCGCCAGGAGCCCTACCTGCATCTGCTCACCGGCTTTGTGGCTGAGCATATGCGCGAAGCGTATCCGGAAATGATGGAGTCCGTGCAGCGCGTGGCTCGCATCGTAAAAGATGAAGAGCATCGCTACGCCACCACGTTCCTTGTAGCCGAAAAGGTATTTCAGGATGAGCTCGCCGGCCTCAGCAGCAGGGCAGTCCCCGGCGGGGTTTCGTTCAAACTGTACGACACTTATGGACTCGCTCTTGACGAGCAGGAAGAAATGGCCCGCGAGCGAGGCTATGTGCTTGACCGCGAAGCGTTCGAGAGCGAAATGTCGCAGCAGCGAGCCCTCGCCCGCGCCAGTTGGAAAGGTGCGGACAAAGGCGCCATCGCGCCCGCGTATCAGGAACTGCTTGCGAAGGGCCGCACAAAATTTCTCGGCTACACCGAGCTGAATGCCACATCGAAGATCGTTGGTCTGCTCCTGAACAAGGAGATCGTCAACTCGCTGCCCGCCGATACCGACGCCGAAATCGTTCTCGATCAAACACCGTTCTACGCCGAAACGGGCGGACAAGTTGGCGATAACGGCCTGCTTTTCAATCACGTTTCGGGTGAAAAGCTGGCGGTTGTTCTCGACACGTATCCTGCCGTACCCGGCCTCACGGTCCATAAAATCCATACGTTGGCGAATATCGAGCTCGGCACAGAAGTGAAAGCCGAAGTCGCCGAAAGCGAGCGCCTGGCCACCCAGCGCAACCACACCGCGACGCACCTGCTTCACGCCGCGCTGCGCCAGGTTCTCGGACCTCACGTAAAACAGTCCGGCAGCGTGGTGGAACCGCCCCGCCTGCGCTTCGACTTCAGCCACTACGCCGCGCTCGATGCCGCCGAGATCGCGGAAATCGAACGCATCGTCAACGAAGAAATCCTGCGCAATGAAGCCGTCTCTACCGATGTAATGCCGCTCGACCAGGCCATCGCCACCGGCGCAATGGCTTTGTTTGGCGAGAAATACGGCTCGGATGTCCGCGTAGTTCTCGTCCCTGGCTTCAGCCGCGAACTCTGCGGCGGCACGCACGTGCGCCGCACGGGCGATATCGGCATGTGCAAGATTGTCTCGGAAAGCAGCATCGCCGCGGGCGTTCGCCGAATCGAAGCCATCACGGGCGAAAACGCTGTCCGCCAGTATCGGCAGTCGAGCGACGCCCTGCATCGCATTTCCGGAATGCTCCGTGTCTCCGAGCCTGAGCTCGTGGAGCAGGTCACGCGTCTGCTCGATGAAAAGCGCGAGCAGGAACGCCAGATCACGCACCTGAAGACCCGCATCGCCCAGAGCGCCGCGCGCGATCTGGAAACGCAGTCGAAAGAGAAGAACGGCGTGCGTTACCTGATCGCGCGCACCGACGGCCTTGACCGCCAGCAGATGCGCGAACTCGCCGACGCCCTTCGCAACAAGTGGAAGTCGGCGGTCGTGATTCTGACCGGCATTGAAAACGGAGCGGCCTCAATCGTCGCTGCCGTAACGAAAGACCTCACCGGCAAACTCCAGGCGGGTAAACTCGTCTCCGCAATCGCTCAGGCAATGGGCGGCAAAGGCGGCGGCCGTCCGGACATGGCCGAAGGCGGCGGCAAAGACCCTTCGCAGCTGCCTCAGGCTCTCGCCGGCATCGCAGCCGAAGTGGAATCGAAGTTGTGATTAACTCCGAAGTCGATGTTGTTATCGTCGGCGCCGGCCCTACGGGTCTTGCCTGCGGCATCGAACTGAAGAAGCGCGGCATGACCGCGATCATCATCGACAAAGGGTGCGTCGTCAACTCGCTCTATAACTATCCGACGCACATGACGTTCTTCACCACGCCGGAACTGCTCGAGATCGGCAACATCCCGATGACGAGCCTCAACGACAAGCCCACCCGCACCGAAGCGCTCAAGTACTACCGGCGCGTGGCCGATCATTATCAACTCGATATTCACCAGTACGAGCTGGTGAAATCGATCACGGGCGATGACGGCGCGTTCATCGTCACCACGCCAATCGCGAAATACCGCGCGAAGAAAATCATTCTCTCCACCGGCTTCTATGACGTCCCCAACATGCTGAACGTGCCGGGCGAAGAGCTGCCGAAGGTCATCCACTACTACCGCGAGCCGCACCCTTACTACAATCACGACGTGATGGTGATTGGCGCGAAGAACTCCGCGGCCATCGCCTCACTCGAACTCTTCTGGACCGGCGCGCGCGTGACATTAGTGCATCGCGGCCCCGAAATCCACCGCAATGTGAAGTACTGGATCAAACCCAATATCGAAAACCGCATCCGCAACGGCGAAGTGACGGCATACTTCAATTCGCACGTCGCCGAAATCCGCCCGCGATCAGTCGTCCTCGACACGCCCGATGGTCGCATCGAAGTAAAGAATGATTTCGTGCTGGCGATGATTGGCTACAGCCCCGACCTGAAGTTTCTCGGCGCCCTCGGCATCGCGCTCGACCCTGCGTCAAAAAAGCCGCGCACAAATCCCGATACGCTGGAGAGCGAGCGAAAAGGCATCTACCTCGCGGGAGTGATCGTAGCCGGCATGCACACCAACGAAATCTTCATCGAAAACGGCCGTTTTCACGGCGCACAGATCGCGGACGCCATCGCAAAAGAACTGGCGTAACATTTCATCACGTCTGGCGGGAAAGCGATGGTGCCGATACAGGGGGCGAGTGGCGTGAATGTCTGACGGAGTTCGCTCCCCTTCTGCTTCAGGATCCCCCGCCACCGCCACCCGTCCCGACGAATACCGGCGCCGCGCCACCAGGACGCCTCTGATAGTTACTGCTTCGGCGCGTTGTGCTTGTCAGTGTAAATCTGCCGGCTGAGCCGGTTCTGCTGCCGATTCACCTGCGCGCGCTCCGCGGGCGTCAGCTTGCCATCGTTCGCTTTGCGATCGGCATGCACCTCGTGATTGAGCCGCGCTTCTTTCTTTTCGAGTTTCGCCGTCTCGCCCGCCGTGAGCTGGCCGGACTTCACTCCCTGCGCAATGCGGTCCTGCTGATTCTCGCGGCGCTCGTTGACCTTATTAGCCGCCTGCGCCGTGAGCGAGGTGGCAAGAAAGGCGCCGCTGAGAGCAACGTGAGTGAAAAGCTTGTTCATGATTGTTTTCTCCTTGTTGAAGGCGTCTTAACGCGCCTTTCAACTGATCAAACAAAATCCGCCGCGGGAAGTCGCGGCGGATGGAACAAACTTTATATTAATGGAAATTCAGAAATTGCCGGAAATCATGCGTTTCTGTTATGTTTCGCACGACGTGCCGCCCGGCGTGCCTGCAGCTTCTGCTTGCGCTGCTTACGAGCCTTATGTTTCGCCTTCTTCGCGTGATGAGCAGGTGCGGGGGCAGCCTGCGCACTTCCGAACGCGCCGCCAGCGACTCCGAGCAGAATGGCGCAACTCAATATAGTGCGGATAATTCGTTTCATGTTTCAGTGCCTGTTCCCCGATAGTAGCGCACTTTTTTCGAAACGCGAAAATCAATTATCCGTTCGCAGTCGGAAGCCCGCTGACAGCCGTCGAAACAACGATGCCCCCCGGTGCCGTGCTCGCCAGGCCAGAACTGCCCTACTTAGTCAGAGAAGGAAGCAGACGCCGGCGTGGCTTCGTCGGATCCTCCGGCGCAGCCAGCATTTCCCGCAGCCTCTGGATCGCATCGCCCACAAGCGGGGCCATGACCTTATATCCGCGCTGATTCGGATTCACGCCGTCATCGCTCAGATCGGCCTTCATCATGCCACTGCCATCTGCCATCGCCGAGTAGTAATCCAGGTAAATGAAATTCTCGCGGATGCAGTAGTCCCGCAGCCACGTATTCACCTTCCTGATCGCATCCGGCGTGCGCACCTTCGCCGCTTCGCCACGTGCCGGCAGCACCGAAGCAAAAATCGGCTGCAGCGAATGCGCCTTCGCCACATCGCCCATCATCACCAGGTTATCGGCGATCGCAGAGGGCGGCAGGCCCGCGCCAATATCGCCCGATCCCGCCAGGATCACCACCGCCAGCGGATGCAGAGCCACTACATCAGCCAGGAACCGCGCGAGAATCTGACTCGATGTCTGCCCCTCGATCCCGCGATTCACGAAATCCTGACCGCTGAAGAATTCTCCCAGGCGCCAGCCCTCGGTCGCGCCATCGCCTAAAAACACATAGCGCGGAAGCGACGGCGTAGGTGTCAGCTCACGCGAATTTGCCACAGCGTACTTCTGCAGGTTATATGGATCCGCCGCAGCTGCCCGCGCGTCTTCCTGCTCACGCACGAGCAGCGCGGCAAAGTGACGATCGAATCGCTGCGAGTCGTCGCGCAGTTCGGAAAGCTGCTGTGACAGCGTCGGAGGGAAAAAATCGACGCGAGGCATCGCATCCGCCAGCGCCAGATACGCCCTGATCTCATTCACAAACTGCAGCGTCAGCGAAGCGTCCCTCGGAGATTTCCCAAGCGCCGCAGCCGTTGCCTGTGTAGTCTGCCTCAGGCCCTCGCTCGCGCGCGACAGTCCCGGCAGAGCCGTGGACGTAAGGTCCATCAACTGCACCACTCGAGAAGCAGTAGACTGCGTCTCGGACGGATTCAAAAGTGTGTTCGGGGTATTCTGCGCCCAGACGGAAGACATCGCAAACAATCCGGCAGCGAATACGAAACGCATAAGCTTTCTATTTTGCACCAGAACCCGCTTCGGATTTCGGCGCCGACACCGGCGAGGCGTCCGGCTTCTGCATTCGAAATGTAATCGTACCGATAGCGAATTGCAGCCTGACCTGCAATTGCACCGGCAGGCGGCGATCGTCATCCGTGATCCACACGTGCAAATGTCCGGAACGACGAAACAGCACGTTATCGAACAAATAAATCTCATACAGCACGGTGTTCACGTTTCCGAGATCCGACTTAAGCACTTCACGCCGCTGCGACTCAACTTTAGCCATCACGAACTTCTTGCCATCGCTCACCGGAATCCGCGTGGTTTTGCCGGGATCAAGCCGCAGATAGCGCAGCGCGATCAGCCCGCCGATCAGATCATGCACGCACGATGGAATCGCCACCTCCTGCGTGGCCGTCGCGTTCTTCGTCAGATCGCGTTCCAGATACGTTGCCTTGTGATCCACGCTGTCATAAGTAACCCGCGTCTCCTTATGACGGCCGCCCTCCTGCGCCTGAATCAAACTGTTCTGTGCGCAGAATCCCTGGGCAAGCGATGCCGTGTAGTCGTCGTTCACCAGGAACAACCGCGACACGAGTCCGGCCGACTCCACATGCAGCCGCACATCGCCCGAAGTTCCATCCGTGGATGCGCCGGAGGCATTCCACTCCAGGTGCGCCTTACCGGCAGTGATCAGACGCCATTCAACGGAATATTTGAATGTCTCGTGCGCCGGAGGCGCGGACACGGGACTCGAAGGTACACCAGGCGCGGAAGCCTGAGGAGATGCCGTCGCCGCCAGCAATACGCTGACTAAGGCCAACAAAAATGCGCGCAGGCGATTCGAATGCCATCTCACCATCCAACGGTAAGTTTCTCACACTGTGCGTAAAAGGTTGCGCGAATTCCACTGGCGATAGAGCGCTGTCAGTGCGAACAGCGTAGCGGCCAGGCTTAGGAATCGGCAGATCCAGCCCTGCGTCGTAACTCCATACGACAGCCGAACCTCGCATGGCCCTTTGCAGCCCGCATCAATCACCATCAGTCCCAATTCATCGCCATGCACAGGAACCCGCCTGCTTCCAACGCTTGCCTCCCACCCTGCCATATAGGTTTCCTGCACAGAAAGAACCTGCTCCGAATTCATCGATGTTCGAATCACCGCGCGTGAAGGCGATTCCCACCGGATTTCCGCGGCTGGCAGCGAAGCGTCGTCCAGCGCCGCAACATAAGCACGCGCTGGTTCGGTATCCAAACCGTGCACCGGCTGCCGCGTTACCACTGCCGCGCGGGGAATCACGTGCGCCAGGTACTTTGAGCGCTGCGGGACACCGTAAATCGTGTCGTCCTCGTCATGCCACAGGATGGGCAGCAGTCCATCGAACTTGCGCGGATTCGCAATCGCGTGATAGTGTTCGCGGCTGTGCGGACCGGGCACATAAATCGCCGTGTTGCCGTAAGCCTTCAGCCAGAAGATCGAATACTCCGCATCGCGATCCCCCGCATTCGCGCCCGTATAAATCGTGAACACAGCCACTCGCTGCATCCAGTTCGGAGCAGTAGGCTCATGCCCCGCGCTCAGTTGCGGATTATCCGAGAAATCGTTGAAGATCCACTCCGGATTTCCCGCCAGCAGCACGCGTTGTCCCGGCAAATTTCCATCCACCCATTTGATGACCTTGTATTCGATGGTCTTCGTGATGTCAATCGGGCGTACCAGGGTGCTCGCCCATTCGCGAAACACCCGCGCCTGTGCAATGCAAAAAAACACCGAGATCGCCAGCACAGCTGCTCGCCCCGGCCATGGCAGACGCTTCCACACAAGGTAAAAAAGGCAGCCGAACAGCAGACAAACCGCCAGTTCCAGTTCCAGCTGATAGCGGCTCGATTGCGGCACCAGCGTAAGCCCTGGCAGCCAGAAATAGACGAGCGGAATCGAGCACATCCACACACTAAACATGCACACAAACCGAATGAACGTCGATTCCACGCGACGCGTCAGCCACCACACCAGCCCGAATCCGACGATAACCAGGGGAATCCCGATATGCGAACGCGTATCCGACTGAAAAAATCCTTCCACCGACCAGGCGGTTCTTCGAATCCACGCGATCAGTGACGGCGGAAGCCAGGGCGACACCCAGCAGTACGACGCCACGCCAACGATTGCCATCGTCTTCAGTCCGCGACCCAGCGCCAGCATCATCGCCACGGCGCCCAGCGCAACACCGAACCCGCCGAAAGCATTCGTCAGCGCCACACACGCAGCCGCAACGCCGGCCAGCACCATGTTCAGTGCTCCGCCCCTCACAATCGCGCGCCGCATCAACAGAAAAGCCAGAGGAAGCATCGCCAGCGCCACGTTGTGAGGAGACTCTCCGTACCAAACCAAATTATTCAGCCGCAGCGCGCCCCAGTGCTCACCGAAGGGAACGATCAGCTTGCTCACCAGCATCTCGCCGGGCGATGTGAGCGAAAACGCCAGCGCGGCAGACAGACTCAGAGCCATCGATTCCGACCAGTCCCACGCCAGCCAGAACAAAGTCACCGGACCGCAGCAGTACCAAAACGCAAGCACTGCATGCAGAGACCGATTCGGACCCCAGCCGGTGAGCGCGCCCGTAACGGCAGCCATGGCAGGCAGCAGCGGTTGATACGCATGCTCCGTGGCCATGCCCGCGTTGAACCACGGGAACCAGCGATTGTCGAAAGGATGCTCGCGAAAGAACCGGCCAAGCGCCGCAAAAATGCCTTCGTTCGAAAGCAGGTTGTTCACAAAATCCGCAGTGAACAATTCCCGGCAGATCCACGCATTCAGCGCAAACAGCAGCACCGAAACAACCACAGGCTGCCACAGGGAATGTCTCTGCGCGGAGGGCGTCATCGAATCTTTATTATCTTCATTGCGCAGCCCTGTTATGATCCGTGCATATGCCCGAACTTGCCACGCTCGCTCTACACGCCGGACAGGAGCCCGACTCCGCGACCAATGCCCGCGCCGTTCCCATCTACGCCACAACCAGCTTCGTCTTCAACGACTGCGAGCATGCCTCCAACCTCTTCGCACTGAAGGAATTCGGCAACATCTATTCGCGCATCATGAATCCAACGAACGATGTGCTCGAAAAGCGAATGGCCGCACTGGAAGGCGGAGCCGCATCCCTCGCGTTCGCCAGCGGACAGGCCGCCATCACAGCCGCGATTCTCACAATCGCGCATGCGGGCCAGAACATCATCTCCGCCACCAGTCTCTACGGAGGCACGTGGACCCTCTTCACACAGACCTTAAAGAAGCTCGGCATCGAAGTGCGCTTCTTCAATCCGGATCATCCGGAAGAGATCGCAAAACTGGTCGACGAAAACTCGCGCCTGGTCTATCTCGAATCCATCGGCAATCCCAAAAACGACGTACCCGACTTCCAGGCTATCTCCGATATCGCGCATAAGCACGGCCTTCCCGTCATTGTCGATAACACTGTTCTCACTCCGGCGCTGTTCCGCCCCTTCGAGCACGGCGCAGACATCACCGTTTACTCAACGACGAAATTCCTCGGCGGACACGGTGTTCACGTTGGCGGAATCGTAGTCGATAGCGGCCGCTTCCCGTGGGCCGACAACCCGGCGAAATGGCCGGAATTCACCGCGCCCGATCCCTCGTATCACGGCGCCGTGTTCACAGAAGCTCTGAAGCCCCTCGGCAATATCGCTTACATCGTCTACATGCGCACACACTGGTTGCGCGATACCGGCGGAATGATGAGCCCGTTCGCCTCGTTCCTGTTCCTACTGGGTATCGAGACTCTTCACCTCCGCATGGAGCGCCACGTGAAGAATGCGATCGCGCTCGCCAACTGGCTGTCGAAGCACCCCAAGGTCGAGTGGGTGAACTACCCCGGCCTTTCAGGTCACCCGCATGCCGCAATGGCGAAAAAGTACCTGCCCAACGGCGCGGGTGCAATTATCGGCTTCGGTGTAAAAGGCGGGCGCGAAGCCGGCATCAAATTCATCGATGGCGTGAAGCTTGCCAGCCACCTGGCCAACATCGGCGATGCGAAGACGCTCGTCATCCACCCGGCCTCAACAACGCATTCGCAGCTTACAGAAGAGGAACAGGCTGCGGCCGGTGTGAAGCCGGAATATGTCCGCGTCTCAGTCGGCATCGAAGACATCGCCGATATCGAAAAAGATTTCGACCAGGCGTTGAGTCAGCTCTGAGCTCAGTTGTCCGTCGGTGTCTGTTCCACGCTGTCAATCACAAGCACGGGCATCGTCTGCTTCTTCAGCTCCAGCTTGATTCCCAGTTGCTTGTCGAGCGCCTCAAACAAGGAGAGCGCGCCGCTCGGATCGGCCCCCGCCTTGCTGTTGAGCTGTTGATACAGGTTCCAGGCAGTCCACCGCAGCGTGAAATCCCATGTACCCGTGAGCCCTGTCGTGTCGACGATCATGTGATCGACATAGGAAGGAGCCATGGCCTGCAGCTTGTCGGCAAGCAGAGTCATTGACATGTTTTGACATGCCCAGCTGGCGGTAAGCGGGCTGCCCACCGGAGTACCGGCTGCAGGCGGAGCCGACTTGCAATCCGGATTATTCGCAGGATCGGCCTTATGAACATTTGGCGAGCGACGGGCGATGGACATCGCATAGACCGAGACCGGCCGATCCTCGGTATGGGTCTTCAGCTTAAACCGCTCATTCAGCATCGTGCGCAGCATCGGCCTCAGCACGCTGTAATCGATCGGGCCGGCGGCAAATGCGTCGGCCGGCGCCTTGGCGACGATATCGAATCGCGCCGTGCTGAGCCATTTCGGACTTTCTCCCAGCATGTCCGGCGTGATATCCCACGCAAAAAGGACCAGTGAATCGAGCGCAATTTGGTGAGCTTCGAACCTCCCGCCAGGGCGCAGCCAGAATCCCCTCATTGGAGAGTCGGGCGGCGGAGGCCGCACATCAGCCACTTCGAATTCCGAGGGTGCGGGAGGTATTTTCTGTGCGGTTCCCGCTGGGCTGTCAGTCGGCGTTTGATTCACCTGATCCACAACCAGAACGTCCGTCGAAACTTTCGCGGTTTCCAGTTTCAGCCCCAGTTGCTTTTCGAGCGCTTCGGGAAGCGAGATCGTGGTGGAATCCGCCGCGCCGGGCTGTCCTCGCGGCGTCCACCGAAGTGAAAAGTCCCACGCGCCCGTAAGACCCGTCAAGTCGATCAGGGTCCCCGCCACGTAATCGGACGCGGTTCCAGGCAGTTGCGCGGCCAATTCGGCGATGGAGACCTTATGGCAATTTATCAACCGGTCATAGGGAGACCCCGGTTCCTTGCTCTGCGGTACGCCCAGATATTGACAACCCGAGGCGGCATCATCCGCCGGCTTCTTCAGCAGAGGTTTGGAACCAGCCCTGAGTACATATCCCTGAACAGAGCGCTTATCGCGATGCACGACCAGACCGAATCGGTCAGCGAGGAGCGTCTGAAGCATCAGCCTCAGATCCTCCTTCTGCGTACCGCGCGGGGCGCTGGCGACGACGTCGAATCGACTGAGATCGAGCCATTCGGGCCCGCCTGTCACCTTGCCCCGGAGCGTATCGGTCAGCCACAAAGGCTGTCCGATGAGTTTGTCCTCATCCAGGCCGTAAGCGAGCAGCACCAGGTCGAGCATTGTTGCGTTACGGATTTCATACCGCTCCCCAAGCAGCAGTCCGCCGCCCAGCGCTCTGTCTGTTCGACGCGGACTAACATGCACGTCAGCCGCAGTAAACGCTGCCGCATTTGCCGTGGATTGCCCGAAAGCGATACCCGCGGATAGAAGCGCATAGAGATAGAGATCACGCATCGCTCACGCGAGGGTATCACAGGAATGGCGCACAGCGCCTGATAGGCTTCGTAATGATCAGTCTTATCTTGAGATGCTGCTGTAACGGCCCTCGATAGTGAGCATTGCAATACGAATCAGCGACCTGGGTAAATAGTACGGCGGAATTCATGTCCTATCCGATCTCACCCTTGAGATTCCCGAGCGCAGCGTATTTGGTCTGATCGGTCCTAACGGCGCGGGAAAAACAACAACTATCCGGATACTAACGAATCTCCTGCAGTCGGACAGCGGAAGCGCACAAGTACTCGGCAGGGACTCGCGCCAAATAACGTGGGAAGATTTCCGTCGGATCGGGTACGCTTCAGAGAACCAAAAACTCCCCGCCTCACAGTGAACTCTGAGTATGTTTCCCTACTGCTGCGGCGGAACACGGCCCGCAAGCCATTCCAGCGCGACGGAGTCAGTTGGGAACAGCGCGATCAGTTCCCGCGCGGTTCGCTCCAGACTGCCCTGATCTCCGATATCGTGGTAGATCCACATGAGCAGGTAGCGCGCGTCCAGATAATCGGGGTTGTATTGAACGTCCGTGCTGAGACTCTGGATGGCTTCGCTGTATCGTCCGCGGTCGCGCAGCCACGATCCGTAGAAGTAAAGCGCCTGTGCATCCTGCGGAGCCAGCTCGATTGACCGCGCGAAGTGCCGCTCGGCTTCCTCCTGATTGTTCAGTGCGCCGTTGGCAATCCCCAGGTTAATCTCCAGCACATAGTAATCGGGGCTGTACTGAAGCGCTGTCTCGAAGTAATGCAGCGCGCGAACGTAATCGCCCTTCTCCATCTGGGTCAGCCCGTAATTCATGAGCCCGCGTCCGTTCTTCGGACTCTTCAGCGTCACGTCGAACCAGAGCGACTCTTCGTTCTTCCAGACGATGTTACGCCGCCACGCGCCCTGTCCCGCCGCGCACAGGATAAGGCCGCACACCACCGCCCGCAGCTTCGCGCCGCGAGGAAACGCCAGCGCGGCGGCATACACGACACTCAGTACCAGTCCCACAAACGGAAAGTACATCCGATGGTCGTTCTCAATCTCGGCCAGCGGAAACAGCGAGGTCGGCAGCAGCGCGATCAGGAACCACCAGATACCGAAAGCAATCGGCTTCTGCTCACGCCGGCCGGCGCACCAGAACGCCGCGAAGATGAGAGTCAACACGAACAGCACGCCCGCCCACGCGTATCCGTGCCAGATGCTTGTCTCTGCAATATGGTCGGTATCGAGATTCAGGTGCAGCGGAAGAAAGAAGCTCCCGAAATAGCGCAGAGCAACCAGCGGTTGCGTAATCCGGTAGTCATGCGCAGGCCATGCGCCCGGGTCGTAACTCTTCGGCGTCATCGCTTGTGAGAGCGCGCCGAGTCCAATTGATAGGGCGAGCGCCGGCATGCATCGTCCCAGCGCGCGCGTTGGCCTCAGTTCCTCAAACAGCACCAGATACACGAAGAGGATAGCCGGAAAGACCAGTGCCGGAGGTTTGCTCAATAATCCGAACGCGACCGGAACCAGGTAGAGCCCCTGGCTGCGCCGCGCGGGCCATCGGATATAAGTCAGCAGTCCCGCAATTACTCCGAGGGTGGAATAGATGTCTCCGCGCTGAATGATGTAATTCACCGTCTCTGCAATGGCCGGATGCACACCATAGAGCGCCGTCGCAAACAAAGCCACATATCGGTTTTCGTCCGAATTGTCAGGCCGCATGAAATCCAGCAGATGCCGGAACAGCGCATACATGAGGCACACCTGCACCAGGAACCACGCGAAGTCGGAAGCCTGGAAATATCCCGGCCGCAACCCGTTCGCAATCGCATAGTCCACCGCCAGCGATGCGGTCACCAGCGGCCTCCATCCGCGATTCGCGGGAAGCGTACTGAACGCATCCGCATCCGCGAAGATGTGCGGAAGGTTATGGAGGTCGCGAATCCACGGGTTCGTCGTGACGGTATGAAAGTCGTCGAAGTGAAACCCGTTGTGGAAGTGATTCGAATAGACGATCGTCACCAGTGCAAGAACCGCAAGCAGCGGCAGAAGCACTTTACGCCCCGGCGGCGACGCGGATGCGCGCTCAATGAGCTTCGGTTCGGCGGAAGATGAACGTTTTCTGGATGGTGAAGTTCGCGGCAAAAAGCAGTGTCTCGGCTGTAATTTTGGACGCCACCACGCTCAGCGGAGTTACGGACGTGAGCAGGCGAATCCCCGCATAAGAAGCTACCAGGTTAGCAAAGGCCAGCAGCAGGTATTTGGGCAGTGCGATACCGTGACGATGCCCGGTGCAGAACACCGCGCGACCGGCCATCCAGTAATTGAACATCAGAGAAACGCAACGCGCACCGATCTGGGAAGCCGCAATCAGTCCCGTGCCGCGGAACAGAAGGTAGAACACGGTGTTATCCAGCACGGCTGTCAGCAACGACAAAGTGCCGAACCGCAGGAACACAACACCGGGATGAGCCGACTCACGCAGTCGCCGCACCTCATTATTGTCTCTTAACCGTTTATTCTGACTAAGTGAGCCGTCGCATCTATCTCGCCTGCCTGCTGATTCTTGTCTGCATCGGCGCAAAACTACGTTACGCCAACTTCGGCAACGTGACATCGCGGACACCCGATGAGCGCGTCTACACCTGGCAGGCGAAGACGTGGCTGGAGTCCGGCAGCAAAGGCCTTCGGGACATGGTGAGCGAATACAAGGCCGACCCCGAAACCCGCTACTACCCGCCGCCAACTCGTGTCGGCATGATCCGCCTCGTTGCGGATGTCCTCAAAGCCACCGGTCGCTCCGATGAAGCCGCAGGCGCGTGGATCTCGTTTGTCGGCAGCCTGGGTTCGCTGCTCGCAGTCGCCGTTATCGGCTATCGATTCCTTCCTCCGTGGGCCACGCTCGCGTCATTGCTGTTCTACTCTGTGCTTCCGCCGGAACTCGCCATCTCCCGCCGCACATGGACTGACGCGCTTGTCGAATGCGCGGGCCTGCTGCTGATCTGGTTTGTTGCCGAGATCGCGAATGGATCGAAGCGCCGCGAATGGTGCCTCGCAATGGCTGTCGTCGGCAGCCTTGCGGTGCTGGTCAAGGAATCCATGCCTGTTCCGTATACGCTCGGCGGACTCTGGATTCTGTGGACGCTGCTGAAGCGGCGCGATCGACAGGGCGCGCTGCTATTCCTCGCCGCCACCGGGGCGGGTATGGGTCTCGCGGTCTGGTGGCTGGCAGCACAGCTCGGCAGCCTGAACGACTACATCTCAATCGTGCTCGGTATCCCCGCCGCCAACGCCGCCAATCCCTACGCAATTGAATATGCGTCCGGACCCGGCTACATGATGCTGCTCGCGTTCTGGATCGTCGCGCCAATCACGTCCCTCTTCGCGGTGGCCGGTCTGATCAGCGCGGTCCGCAATGCCGCACCAATGCGCTGGATCGCCTGCTTCACGATTGCCTATCTTGCGATCGCAATGTCGATGCCGCACTGGCTCAATCTCCGCTACGCCGGCAACACATTCGGACCCGTCTGCCTGCTCGCCGGACTCGGCGCATTCGCCGTGATCGCACGAGTTATGGCGTGGCTCGAAGTCTCCGACCGCCGCGTCTTCGCGGTGATAGCCGTCGCCATCGTTATTGGCGGGGCGACAGCCGATTACCTGCGCTTCCGACGCTACTTCGTCCGAGACGAGATCGCCGACCTCTCCATGAAGATGCTCCTGGACGAACGCGGTCAGTAGCCCGGGCGATGGTTCTCTAATTCGTACGATTGAGCGTTAGCTGTCTCGTCTTCCGGTGCGAGTCGAAGCGCATTGTCCGCCGCGTTGCGAGCTTCATCCCATCGACCGATTCTGATGCAGGCGCGCGTAAGACTGTTCCAGACGTAGAGCGAATTCGCATCGAGCGCAGCGCCGAGTCGCGCAGCCACCACCGCATCCTCCTTGCGTCCCAGCTTCAGATACGCATCGGAAAGCATCGCCTGCTCTTCGGCATGCACGGTCGCAATCGCCGCACGATCCACAGACTGCGGATACGTGCGCGCGTCCGAACGCAGTTGCCTCCAGCCGGGATAGACGATCGCTCCGAGCATCAGCGCGCAGAAGCCAGCCATCACTGGCCGGCGTGGAAGCGTCAGTTCATCCCTTTTCCACGCCACCACGGCAAGTATTATCACTGACACCCAGCACAGCGTTTCGAAATAGTCGAGATGTGGCGAAAAATCGCCGATGTAATTCGCATCTGCAAGGAACCACGGCATCCCGCCCGACCAGTAGTTATAAGTCAGCAGCAGAAACACGCCGCTCGCAACGGTGAAGAACGCAACCGGCAGAAACATCACTCCGACGATCCAGGGGGCGAGCCAGGCCAGGTACTGCACGCCGAAGCCGTTCGCCGCGGCGAGGAACAGGAACAGACTCGCTCCGCATTGTGCATAGAGCGAAGGCTTCTCCGCTCGTCGGTTCACAATAACCGCGCCCGCTGCGATCACACCGATCAGAACGTAGGCGCCCCAGGCGGCGAACGCATCGTGCAAGGACGGGCTCGCGTGCGGAAACAGCCGATAAACCATCCACGCCATACCCCAATCCCCGTAGATGCTCTTATACCCAAATACCTGATGGATCACTCCAGGCAGATTTGTGTACACATACGGCGCCCAGAGCGTTAAAATCACCGTGGCAATCGCGACCAGGAACTCAAAACGCCTGCGCCACGAAGACCTGTACAGCACAAACGCCGGCAACAGAATCACGGGGAGAATCTTGACGCAAAGCGCCGCCCCGAATGCCGCACCAGCCACCCATCCGCGAGATTCTCTCTCCGTCAGCCAGACCGCCAGCAGCACGAAGAACATCACGACCGCGTCGGTGTTCCCATGAAAGCCGGACACCAGAATCAAAGCCGGCGATAACGCCAGCAGCAGCAGGCCCAACCGAATGGCGCCTTCTTCCCGGCGCTGATCAAACAGCCGGGTGACGATCCACAAACTCCCCGCATCCGCCAGAATCGCGGGCAGGCGAATCATGAACGAGAAGCCGAGCCCGGTTTTTTCCGCCATCCACAACAACGCGGGCAGCGCGTGAATCATGAACGGCGGATGATTGAACGCCGCATCCACGTCATACATCCGGGCGCCAAACAGTCGTGACCAATGCGCGAAACGCTCGTACGCATAAACGTCATTCGTTCCAAACGTCCGAGACGCAAGCGTCAGCTTAATGACGAGTGCGGCGAGGGCCGCAAGAGGCAGGGAAAACCTACGAAACAGCCTGGAGATCACGTACCTTGCGGTCCGATTCGATGTGAGCCGCCTCCAGCAGATAAGCGACAGTCGGCCGCGGCTTAATCCGCGCGAAGATCTGATAACCGAACATTCCGCGCGAAACGTGCAGCAGCGCCTGATTGATGCCCAGCAGCATGCGGGCCAGCCAGGTATCGCCCAGTGCGAGCGGGAACGGACCCGGCACCGCGCGCATCTCCACCACATCGAATCCGCATTGTTCGAGACACCGCCGGAACGAAGAGAACGTGAACAGGCGCGTATGCGTGACGTCCAGAATTCCGCGTTTGCCGTAGTTGAACTGCCCCAGCAGCAGCATCAGACGCGGAATAACGAACCCGATGTTCGCGGTACTGATGATGATCTGCACGTTCGGATTCTTCGACAGGCTTTCATGCAACTGATCGAGAAATCGCTCCGGGGATGCCAGGTGCTCAATCACATCGAGCATCAGGATGATATCCTGGCCCGCCATGGGCAGGCCGTCCAGGCCTTCATTCAAATCGCGAAGATAGAACTCATCAAGCTTTACATCTTCCAGCGGAAACGCATCGATGCCGATGCAGTAGCAGCCCTTGCGCGCCTTCAGCGCCGCGGCCATATATCCGCCTGCACATCCGATATCGAGAACGCGCGAACGCTCCGGCACCAGCTTCATCGCAAAGGAATGCGTGCTGGGATACTCGAACTTCGGCGTGTAGTGCTCCAGGGCAACCGGCGCGCAATCGTAGCGCCGGTCATAGAAGATTCCCATCTCCTGGAGTCGCGCCTTCGCTGTCGCCAGCACTACGTTCATGGCATAAGCAATTCCATTCACCCGGCAGATTTCATCGCCGTAGTAAGTAGGAATCGGCAGTTCAACGATCCGGCGGCGCGCGAAGAACATCAGCTGAATGATGATTTCGGTATCGAAGTGAAAGTCGTTTGAGTTGCGCTCGAATGGCACGGAGCGCAGGGCCTCCACCGCGTACAGGCGATACCCCGAATGAAACTCACTCAGATGCGAACGCAGCAGCTTGTTCTGCGTCCAGGTCAAAATCCTGTTACCGACGTACTTATACATCGGCATGCCGCCATGCAGAGCACCCGAAGGCGTAAGCATGCGCGACCCAAACACGGCAGCCACATCGCCGTGTGCAAATGGTTCCAGCAGGTTGGGCAGGCACTCCGGCGCATACTGTCCATCGCCGTGCAGCAGCGCTACGTAATCGTAACCGTTCTCGATCGCATACCGGTAACCGATCTTCTGATTGCCGCCGTAGCCCTGATTCACCGGGTTAAACAGCACGCGCACATCGAAAGGAACCTCGTGCTCGCGCACCGCCTGGTGGCTCTTCGCGAAAGTAAGGTCTTTGGACGAATCGTCGATGATGAGAATATCGACGTCGTACTGATCCTGCAGGGTCGCGGGAATTCGGCGCAGCACGTCCGCAATCGTGGACTCGGCGTGATACGCCACGATGAAAATCAGAACACGCTTTTTAGGAAATGCAGGCACTTCGATCTTCCAATAATACCGCCGGACAGACCTAAACGACGCGGGCCGGCCGCAGGGCGTTACGCATCAGCTTCAGCCCGGTCTGGCCGCCCGCGCTCAGAATCGACTCCGGATGGAACTGAACGGCCTCAATCGGAAGCTCTTTATGCCGCACGCCCATAATCACGCCATCCTCCGTGGATGCAGTGACTTCCAGGCATTCGGGCAGGCGTTCCGGGATCGCGTAAAGCGAGTGGTAGCGGCCCACCTCAACGGTTTCCGGCAGCCCTTCGAACACGCCGATTCCCTTGTGCTTCACCGCCGAAGGTTTGCCGTGAACGGGATAGGGAAGCACCCCCAGTTCGCCGCCGAAAGCCTCCACGATGCCCTGCAACCCGAGGCACACTCCAAACACAGGAATACCCGCCTCGGCCGCCTGCTTCACGAGTGAAGGCACTCCGAAATCAACCGGTCGGCCAGGACCAGGCGAAATCAGAATCAAATCCGGCTGAACCTTTGCCATCACGTCAAACGGCGTGCCGGCACGATAGGTGACCACTTCAGCACCGGTCTGGCGCGCATAGTTCGCGAGCGTATGGATAAAACAGTCGTCGTTGTCTACAAGCAGCAGCCTGCGCCGAACAGGCACCGCCTGTTCGGGCGGAGCAACCGCCGGCGCCGGTCCCAGTAACCGGAAAAACCCGTTCGCCTTAAGCCGCGTTTCCGCCTCTTCCGACGCCGGATCGGAATCATAGAGCAGCGTTGCGCCGGCGGGATACGTCGCATATCCATCGCGCAGGTAGGTGGTGCGGATCAGAATACCGGTGTTAATGTTGCCGTTCAAAGACAGCATTCCCACCGCGCCACCATACCAGCCGCGCGCGCTCTTCTCCACCGACTCAATCGCGACCGCCGCCGCTTTCTTTGGCGCGCCAATCAACGTCACCGCCCACATGTGGCTGAGAAACGCGTCGAGCGAATCGAACCCCGGCTCCAGGCGCCCGGTGACGTGATCTACCGTATGGAACAGGCCGGAGTACGACTCAATCAGCCGCCGCCCCACAACCTGAACTGTGCCCGGACGGCAGACGCGGCTCTTGTCATTGCGGTCCACGTCGGTACACATCGTGAGTTCCGACTCTTCCTTGACGGAATTCAGCAGGGCGCGGATGTTTTTCTCATCCTGCAGCGGATCGCCTGTACGGCGAGTCGTTCCCGCAATCGGGCAGGTCTCGACCAGATCGCCTTCCACGCGAACGAACATCTCGGGCGACGCGCCCACCAGTTGCTCTTCACCGAACTGAATCAGAAACTCGTACGGACTCGGGTTCGCCTTCTGCATGAGCGCGAACAGATCCGAAGCCTTGCCGGCATAGGGCGTGCGGAACGTCTGACGCAGCACGACTTCGTAGTAGTCGCCTTTGCGCATGCCCTCGCGCACGGTTTCCACGTTCGCCATGTACTCGGCCTGCGTGTGATCCGAAGTGATGGGACCCGCCTTCACTTTCTTCGAGCGCGGCACGAGTTCACCGGAGCGTTCGAGGCCGCGCGTGGTCAGGTCGGAGAAATCGAACTCCCACGAGTAACGCTCTATCGCTTCGCGCTTGCGGTCCATGTAGATGATGTCATCGAACAGGAACAGCTGCAGATCTTTGTGTTCATCACGCGGCAGGCGCAGCGGGATGGGTTCGAACTGGAAAAGCAGGTCGTAACCGAACGCGCCCGCAAATGCGAGCTTGTCATCGACCTGGCTGTGAAACTCCTGAGTCAGCGCGCGCAGAATGGAAAATACCGACGGCTGCTTACTGCGCTCTTCTTCCGGAAACAGATCCGGCATCGGCTTCAGCGTGCCGTGCAGCGTTCCGTTTTCCTCGCGGAAAGACGCCCAGTGCGGGTGATCGCGCAGCACTTCCGCCAGCATCTTATTGATCGCAACACCACGGTCGTTCAGCGGGCGAAACGTCACCTCGCGCTGCACGCTGATCAGTTCGAGCGGGGGCCGAACGCCCACGATATCCCAGCGCGAATACCGCCCCGGGTACTCATAACCCGATGACAGATAGATCCCGCGATGGCGGTCCAGATCCCTGCGGAACCGTTCCAGGCCCTTCGCGAAAGGCAGTTTCGTGGTGACACGCGAGACGCGGATTCCGCGCGGTGTCTGATACTCGACTTCCCTCATTGGCGCTGATTCCAGTATCGCCGATGCCGTAAAATGGCTGATTGTTCCCGCATCATTCTTTGATCGCGCACAACGGACCCTTCGGCCTGTGCGCTTCTTTGACCGCGCACAACGGACCCTTCGGCCTGTGCGCTTCTTTGACCGCGCACAACGGACCCTTCGGCCTGTGCGCTTCTTTGATCGCGCACAACGGACCCTTCGGCCTGTGCGCTTCCTCCTCTCTGCCGCAACGCGGCCGGACCATCCTGTGAAGCTTCTCTTTATCGGCGACATCTTTGGCCATGCCGGGCGGAGCATCGTGGCCGATCACGTAGCCGACATCCGCTCTTCGCAGGGCATCGACGTTGTAATCGCCAACTGCGAGAATTCCGCCGCCGGGTTCGGCGTCACGCCCGGTATCGCGGACGACCTTTTCCGGCTTGGCATCGATGTGATGACCTCCGGCAATCACATCTGGGACAAACGGGATATCTACGACTACCTGAGCCGCACTCCCCGACTAATTCGGCCCGCTAACTACCCGGCCGGAGTGCCGGGGAACGGGGTGTACATCCACACCACTCCGGGCGGCGCCCGGTGCGCCGTGATCAATCTGCAGGGGCGCGTCTACATGCCGCAGACGGATTGCCCATTTCGTAAGGCCGATGAAATCCTGGCCGCTTTGCCCCCCGATGTGAAAGTGCGTTTCGTTGACTTTCACGCCGAGGTCACCAGCGAGAAGATGGCGATGGGCTGGTATCTCAATGGCCGCGTTTCGGCGATCGTCGGAACTCATACCCATATCCCAACGGCGGACACCCGCATCCTGTCTGGCGGTACCGCTTACCAGACTGACTGCGGAATGACCGGGCCTTACGATTCAGTCATCGGTGTTGAGAAGGAACCGATTCTCGGCAAGTTTCTGAACGCCATGCCGGTCAAGATGGAGCCTTCAAAGTTATCGCCTGAGCTGCATTCGGTTATTGTCGACGTGGACGATGCTACCGGAAAGGCTGTATCGGTTCGCCGTCATACCGTTACAGGGGGCTGAACGCGACTGAGGTCGCATGTCCAATTTTTTCCTGGCCTTTCGCCAGGATCGATTGCCGCCATGCTGTTTTGGATGGGCAGTACCTCGCTTTCAGGTCGGGGCCTTTGGTTCCTTTAAAGTGCGCCCGGTTCTCGGCCCGCAGCAGCATCCGTTCCCGCCATCGCCAGCCTGTCCTGAGCTGCTGAGTTTCGAACTTCAGTTCCGATGCCGGAAACATACGCTGGAACAAGCTCTTCAGCGATCCCTTTCCATCCGGATTCGAGACGATGTCCCCCGCGTGGACATCGAGCACCGCGATTCGATCAGCGCTCGCCAGCCTGCCCGATATGTAGAGCTGAAAACGCCTCGTCTGCTGCACGTGCTTTTCCCCTCCATAGAAGAGGCCTTTCGGATTTCGGTTCGGGAGTTCACTGTATTGCTCGTCGGCTCCGAGAAAGTTGCAGTTCAGGTCAACGTTATCCTCGTTCACTCTGCGGCCCCATGCCATGCCCCATGGGTTTAGCGCATGGACGATCGCGATCGCGCCGTCAGACGGTATGGCCGGCAGACCCTGCTCCAGCCATTGAAGCTGAATGGCCGATCCTGCAAAGCCATCCACCCCGTACAGCCCCGACACATGCACAAGAGCCCGGTGCGGCGAGTCGCTTCCGAACCAGCCGATGTCGATGGTGAGGTCCTCGCCCGCCGGTCCCTTCGGCGTCAGGAGAATCGATTCGATTTGACCGCGCCGATCCAGCACAGACCGGCAGAATCGTTCCCGAGCTGTGAAATAGTCAGACGAAAAATAGTCCGGCGCCCTGTAATCCATCACGGCGCTTTGATGTAGATGTAGACCGGCCGCCCCAGCGCCAGTCCGCCGCTGGGCAGGCTATCTACCTGCACCAGCACCTGCACCGGGCTGGTGGGCGTTGAGATCGCATCCTGCGGAATCTTCACGTTGATCTGCCAAACGCCTACCAGAGTGGGAGCGAGGCCCGAGTAGAGGATATTCGCTGCCGGAACGAGATTCGCGCCGCCCACATAGATCGACGGCGTGTATGGCGTCTTGAGGGCGGCATTCGCGATGTCGCCATCGGCGGGCATGCCCGGGACATAGCCCTGGCCGGTCATATAGATCGTAACGATACTGCCCGCGGCAGCGGGGTTGGCCGATGTGTTCAGAGTGCCATCCTGGTTCGCAATGACTCCATCGCCACTGCCAATAGCACGCTGAGTGAAGACGCCGGGCGAAACGTCGAACATGGCGATGGTCGTGTCGCCGAGCACACGACCGGTCGCGGTTTCGACGACCTGAAGGTCTGCTGTGCCGCTTTGCGGAGCATTTGAGGGGATTACGAAGTTGATTTGATCCGGCCCCGCGTAGAACAGGGCCGATGGAGTGTTGTTGACGAGCACCTGAATTCCGTTGAGAGTTTTCGGCAGCGGCACCGTAGTGGCAGAGGCCGACGTGGTTCCAAACTGGCTTGCTCCCCCCGTGGAGTAGAGCGCCGCAATCAGGCCGGGCGCCATAGGGAAGGCCAGCGGCTTCGAGGTCTGTCCGAGGAAGTTGGCGGCGTTGAGCGCCGAGAGACCGGGATAGTAGATGAGGACGCGGTTGGCGTCATCGGCGACGAAGATATTGCCCCAGTTGTCTTCCGCAATGGCCAGCGGCGCGAAGTCCGTCAGAGTGGCGTTGGCGGAGAGGTTCCCCGTGCCGATCAAGGCGTTGAAGTTTGGATAGCGAACGGCGGCGCTCGCTCCGGGGTCGGCCACCCAGATGTCGCCCGTGGCCAGGTTCACGTTAACGCCCCGCGGCGACGTCAGGCCGCTGGTCAGAGTCAGGGCGGCGCCGGGTCCGTTGCCGGCGGCGGGCGCCCGGTTGAAGAGAGAGATGCGACCGTTGCCGGTGTCCGCCACATAGAGACGATCATCGGAATCGATGGCGACATGGTGCGGCAGACTAAGCTGACTCAAACCGGAGCCCGCGGCGGACGAAGTCATATCCGGCTGGCCGAAGACGATCGATGCAGCCTGACCATTCCTGAACTGATTCGACGGGCCGGCGAAGAGCAAAACACGATTGTGTCCGAGATCAGAAACGAGCAGGCTTCCGTTACCGGTGAATGCGAGCCCATAGGGTGACGCCATCGTCTGGGAGGTAGCGTCCGTGATCTTCGTGGTGAAGCTGATCTGACCGAGCAGGAGATCGGCGGCTTCGTTGAGCGCTACCGGCGTGCCCGGCTTGAAGCTCGCGAAGGGCGCGGGGAAACGCAGAACGCGGCCGTTGCCGGTGTCGGCGACGTAGAGGTTACCGGCGCCGTCTACAACCAGTCCCGTGGGCACGCTGAGGTTGCTGTTGGTCGGCTGATTGTTCGGGTAGTTGGAAATCGAATGGAGGAAATCGGGCTGGCCGATTACGATGTCCGCAAACTGGCCTGGCTGGATATTGCGGAGATCGTAGAAGCCGAGAATGCGGTTGTTATACGGATCCGAGATGTAGAGGTGAGGAACATCGGAACTGAAGTCAACGGCCATACCGGCATCGGCTGAACTGCCGGCATTCGAAAAGTTGAATTCACGACCTTCGATGAGATTGACGGTGTTGAGTGTAAGATCGCGCTGACCGATGACGCGAGTGGCGGGTCCGAAGCCCGGCTGCGTTTGCGGGAGAACGATGACGCGGTTATTGCCGGTGTCCGCGACGTAGAGTTCGCCCTTAAAGAAGAACGCACCGACGGGCGTGTTGAGCGTGGACGCGTTCGCGGATGGCTGCCCGCGATTGGGAGTGGCGCTTGAGAAATCTGCCTGCCCCACAACCGCGACCGCGGCCTGATAGAACGGATTGAGATTCCACTGATCGACCGGCGGGAAGAGAAGCAGCCGGTGATCGAAGGTGTCTGCCACACCGATCTGATTGCCGACCGCGAACAGGCCGCCGGGCGAAGTGGCGAACTGATATTCGCTGTTGGTGGGCGGCGGCGGATTACTCTGATCGACGCCCAGAATTCGGGATGCCGATTGTCCCGTGGAGAACGGCGGCTGCCACATCAGCACGCGGCCGCGGCGGGCGGTGACGGATTCGGAGGCGAAAAGGCGACCCGCGGAATCAAACGCCAGACCGGTCGGCGTCTGGATGGCGCTGAAGGAGGTGGCGGATGGAACTCCCGTGCTGGTGGTGGAGAAGTCGGGTTGTCCGATTACGATATCGGCGGCGGGCCCGGACGGCGACGATGAGCCAAGCGCGCTGACGTTGTAACGGAGGATGCGGCTATTGCCGGAATCGGCGACCCAAAGATTGCCGGAGGGATCGAAGGCGATGGATGCCGGGAGAGTTCCGGACGTGGCGTTCGAGAAAGCCAGGCTTGTGGCGGAAAGACCGCCTTTGTTGGCGGCGCCGGTGGTGAAGTCCGGCTGGCCTATGACGAGGTCGGGGAAGACGGTGGCGGACTGGTTGAAGGGCTGGGGAAAACGCAGGACACGGTTATTGCCGGCATCGACCACGTATAAGTTGCCGGACGCATCGACAGCCATGCCTTCGGGGCCGGCGACACCGGTGGTCCGCGTGGTGAAGGCCGGACCCTGGGGAAGCGTGGTGACGAAGTCGACCTGCCCGATGACGAGATCGGCAGGCTGGCCGTTGGCGAAGGCGGCGGCGTTGCGGAAGCCGAGGATTCGGTTGTTGCCGGTATCGGAGACGTAGAGGGGTGAGGGGGTGACGCTGCCATCCACTACGATGCTTTGCGGGGAGTTGAGCTCCCTGCCTTCAACAAGGTTCGGGGCAAGGCTGGAGAGTTTAACGGCGGTTTGGCCGATGACCCTTGTGGGGCTGGGGTTGAGGGTGATCTGGGCCGTCAGAACGGAAGAGAGGACGGAAAACAGAACGACCGCGTGGCGGAGAAATCTCATGACGGCGGGCGAGGGGGCGCTACTCAGCAACATAGCATGCGGCGGGGAGGGCGGCAGGTAGACTGAAGGTTGCGCGTTTCCGCCGTCAGTTATCTGAATACATGGCCCCTGGTGTGGGGTTTTCTGCATGGTCCGCAGCGCGGACGATTCGATTTCCGTTTTGATTTGCCGGCAGAGTGCGCGGACGCATTGGGGTCCGGGGCAGCGTCGATTGGCCTCGTTCCCTGCGCGGAACTGGACCGGTTGGGGATGGGGTTCCTGCCGGATATCGGGATTGCGTGCGATGGCGCGGTGCGCAGTATTCTGCTGATTTCCAAGGTGCCATTCCGGGACATTCGGACTCTGGCCGTCGATCTGGGATCGCGCAGTTCGGTGGCTTTGACACGCATACTGCTCGCTGAGCGGTACGGCTGCCAGCCGCAGGTTGTGGCAATGCGTCCGGAACTGAACGAGATGCTGGAGAGTTGCGATGCGGCGCTGATCATCGGCGATCCGGCGCTGCGGATTCATCCGGAGCAGCTGCCCTATGAGACGCTCGATCTGGGCGCGGAATGGGTAGCGTGGAGCGGGCTGCCGATGGTATTCGCTGTCTGGGCAGGAACTGACGAGGCTCTGCGGAGCGCCGGGGTGGCTGAGGCGTTTGGCGAGTCGTATGAGTGGGGTGTCCGGCATATGGACGAGATTGTGGCGCTGGCCGGTGCGGAGCGTGATTTTGAGGCCGGCGTGGCCCGGGATTATTTGACTCGACATATCGTTTACCGATTGAATGACAGGCATCGGGAAGGCCTGGAGTTGTTTCGCAGACTGGCGCGGCAGGTGGTTCGTTAGGCCACGCGAGGGCGTAGGTTATTATGGTTGAAGTTTGATTTCCTGCATTGCTCCTGAGTAGCTCAACGGTAGAGCATTCGGCTGTTAACCGAAGGGTTGTAGGTTCGAATCCTACCTCAGGAGCCAAATTGTTTTTGTACCCCTAAAACCCGTCGCTCAAATCCCCTTTCCAGCCGTTTTCGTCGCTATGTGACAGGTGTGACGCCAGTTCGTCACTGTTCGGGACCAGGCGACCATAAAGGACATCGGGATCCAGATCGGTACCGTTCGGCCATTTAATCGTGCCGAGTTCCGGATCACCCTGCACCTGCGGAAATAGGCCGGATCTTTCAACGGCGCGAAGACTCCGCGAAAGCTGATCAGCGAGTCCACCCCGACTATGCCCTCCACGTCGCCTTCATAACGCATTTGGAGGCGATGGCCTTCGAGCGGGCTGACGAGAACGATATCTTTCAACATAGAGCTACTCGAGCGGTGTGATCGGATTGAGTTGAGCTTCGACGGGGGCCATTTCTCACTCGTCCACCAGCTCGGTTCGGTGCAGCGCGGCCCTGAACGCGCCAGAACCGGATCGCAGGCCTTAACACCATCAGCAGGTGATCGATTCCTGTGCAAACCCGCTGGCTTTGAAGTGGCGCAGCGGCCGGTTCGAACAGGCTTCGAATGGGTTCCGCGTGGGTTCCAATTTTCGCCGGTTTTGCTGATTTCATTGGAGATAAATGGGTTCGAATGGCAAAATGCGTTTTTGGCGCGATTCAGGCAAATCGCGGCGGCGGCCAGCACTTTCTTCGCGTGTACTTTTGTCTGGACTCTCATCCTGAGCCGATTATCCATCCAGTCGGCCGAGTTGAACCGTTAAGTCATTGATTTTTCTGGTTGAATTCGATTGGACTGAGCCTGGGGCCGGCTCTTAATTCGAAGATGGCTTTTCTACCCGATCAACCACCTCCACCCGAATCGGCCCCCGCGTCGAATCGAGCCGCAGTCCCATCTGCTCCTGAATCGCAGTAAAGATCGACGGGGCACTTGAGGTTTCTGAGCACGGGCCCGATTCGGGCGTCCAGCTCAGCTCAAAGTCGTATTTTCCCGTGAGGCCGGTATCGTCACGAACTTCACGACCGAGATACCGGGCCAGCATTTTCGCGATGACATCGGGAGCGACCCGCCGGCCTGCCATGTGGCCGCAGGTTGTGCGCGCAGTTGTGCCCGCCCCCTCGTCATGCCGTGTCATTTTGAGGCCGTCTTTCACGGGCTTCAGGGCGTATATGTTCATTTCCCGCGTTTCCGTATGGTGCCGGAGACCGAATCGATCTTCGAGGAGTAACTGAACCTGTTCCCGGAGATTGGTTTTGGAGTCTGCCGCCGCCTTTGCTTCGATATCGTAACGGTCTCCGTCGGCCCATGACGGAACGCCGATGAGTTGAAAATCTTTGAGGTCAAAGGCGAATTTCAACAGGTCACGGATATTCTGGCTGGTTACGGCGAGGCGTCCACCGGGCAGGCTGTTGACGTTGGGGTCGGCAGCGGGGTCCCGGTTTATGTGGATTGCAGCGACCTCGAAGCCCTGGGCGAACAGAAGGGTTGTCAGGGCCATTGTGCAGACGGCGGCGCGAATCATTTCGTTTCTTCAAAGCCTTTCGGGGCAGGCGATTTCGATCTCTGCGGACGACCTGACCTCTCAGGCGCACTCGATATTAACCCGTCTGCGAATTGGACTAACCTGCAGCTTCCTTGTTAGTTGATTGAAGGACTGGCGGGCAGCAGATTGTCTTGAGAGTGTCTGGACAATTAGACGGCGACCGGCGGAGGGGCCTTATCTGTGCCTGACTACGCACGATCCACACGAAGTCTGGATGGCGATCGATTTCAAGGCTCGCAAACCTGAGGTGGAATCGCCGACCATCCACGTCGTGCGGTTTCTCCGGGGTTGCGCTCACCGAGGGTATTGAGGAGCACGTCCTGGAAGGTGTGCAGGTGAAAGGTGTACTCCGGGAGGACCTACGTATCCCTGGTCGCGAATGCGAGCGGGAACGCTTCGGTACTCGGCTCAAAGATTGCCGCATCGGCGTGAGTCACGATTTCGTATATTTTGTTCGATTCCCACACGACAGCAGCGCGCAGCCAATGTTGCAATCTGTCGGTACAAAATAGTAAAATACCGACGTAAAGCCACGTGACGGCCGCCCAACGCATTCTCGCTATGGCCGCACGGCAGGCGCTGGTGCGTCCCCGGGACGTGGAAGCACGAGGCCTGCCGAGAGAATCCCTGCTGCGCCTCTACCGCGCGGGAGTTCTGGTGCGCCTGGCGCGGGGTGTCTACTCGCTCGCCGACGCGCCTGTCTCAGAGCACCACAGTCTGGCGGTTGCTGCGAAACGAGTGCCGCGCGGTGTCATCTGCCTGCTTTCGGCGCTCCGGTTCCATGGCCTGACTACGCAGGATCCACACGAAGTCTGGATGGCGATCGATTTCAAAGCCCGCAAGCCTGAGGTGGAATCGCCGGCGATACGCGTCGTTCGGTTTTCCGGCCAGGCGCTCGCAGAGGGCATTGAGAGACACGCGGTCGAAGGCGTGAAGGTTCCGGTGTACACCGCGGCAAAGACCGTCGCCGACTGCTTCAAGTACCGGAACAAGATTGGCCTCGATGTCGCCATCGAGGCGCTGCGAGACGCGCTTCATTCACGGAAAGCAACCGTCGATCAGATCCATCGGTTCGCGAAGATCTGCCGGGTGGCCAACGTGATGAGACCCTACATCGAGGCCTCGGTCTGAAGACGAGATGAAGACGGTCACCAACATCGCCGGATCGCACCGGGCCAAACTCCTCGCGTTGGCAAGGACACGAGGCGAGGACTTTCAATTCCTGCTCGGACGCTGGGCAGTGGAGCGCTTTCTTTACCGGCTCTCCCGATCCGCACACAAGGACGACTTCATTCTGAAGGGAGCCATGCTTTTTCTGGCGTGGGAAGGGCGGATGCATCGGCCCACCCGAGACCTTGATCTCCTCGGATACGGAAGTCCAGAGATCGCCGATGTCACGGAGCACATTCGGGAGGTCTGCGCGGTCGCTTCAGAGGATGGCATTCAATTCGACCTTGCCGGTATTGAAGGCCAGCGGATCAAGGAGGATGCCGAATACGAGGGCGTCCGGGTTCGCGTTCCCGCCAGCCTCGAAGGCGCGCGCGTTGTCATGCAGATCGATGTCGGCTTCGGCGATCTGGTCGACCCCGCGCCATCGACGCTCACATTTCCGGTGATTCTGCCGCTGGATGCTCCAATCGTGAGAGCGTACCCGCCGGAAGTGGTGATTGCAGAAAAATTCCATGCGATGGTTGTCCTCGGGATAGCGAACAGCCGGATGAAAGATTTCTTCGATATCTGGACACTAGCCCGGACTCACGAATTCACGAGGGGACCACTTGGGAAGGCGATCGCCGGTACTTTCGCCCGTCGCCAAACAACAGTGCCCAACGAACGACCTTTTGCACTTACCAATGAGTTTCTGCGGGATGCTACCAAACTGGTTCAGTGGGCTGCCTTCGGTAAACGGCTCGGACTTCAGGATCTGCCGCCTCTTGCGGCCGTCGGCGATCTGATCGCGAAGTTCATGGACCCATTCGTTCAGGGCGACGAGACCACCCCAGAAGTTGCTCTCAGATGGGATGCCGGAGGCCCATGGGCCGCGGAGGACAGTGGAAACGAAGGTCAACTTTCCTGACCTTTTGTGTGGAGTTGCCTCGCCGCGGCGGGGCTTCGTGGGGCCGCGAAGGCATAAACCGAAAATTCCCTACTAAGAGCGCAAGGCCGACTCGTGCCGATAACCCATATGGGGCGCCCAATTGGCCCACCTCCTCTTGCTAACATCTCGTCCTAATAAACGCACTACTATAGATAGGTGCAGAGGGACTGGATGTCTGTGTTGGACGCGCCGAAGAACGTTAGACTGATAACCGGACTGGCTTTTGCCGTCGCATCCGCGAGCGCTCAGACACCCGCCGTCGCACAGGCCCGAGGCGCATTCGTTGAGCAATACTGCATCGTTTGCCACAGCGAAAGCCTCAAAACCGGCGGCGTCGTGCTGGAGAATCTTGACCCCGCCAGGGTGGGCGCCGGCGCTGCAACGTGGGAACGCGTGCTGCGGCAGGTCCGCAGTGGCCAGATGCCTCCGGCGTCGATGCCTCACCCGGAACCCGCCGCGCGCTCCGCTTTCGCCGATAACCTGGAACGAGCTCTCGACCAGGCGGCCCGGGCCAATCCGAACCCCGGCCGCACGATGCCGCACCGCCTCAACCGCGCCGAATACAGCAATGCCGTTCGCGACCTGCTCGCGCTGGACACGAGACCCGGCGACGCTCTGCCCGTCGACGACTCCGGCAATGGCTTTGACAACCAGGCCGATGTGCTCACGATGTCGCCAGCCCTGATCGACCGCTATCTGTCGCTGGCGCGCTCCGTCAGCCTGACGGCGGTCGGCGATCTCAAGGCCAAACCGATCGACGTGGAGCATTTCGGATTCGACTCCAGCGCCGACCGCCCCGCCAGGCTTGATCCGGACCCGCTGCGCGTGCCCTTCGGCTCCAGCCGCGGCATGTTCGCCGATCACTACTTCCCGCTCGACGCCGAGTACGAGCTGAAAATCGAGATCCGAGGTCTCACCTCCCAGGTTCTCACCACCCAGGTCGCAACGGTCCGCATTCCTGTCAAGGCCGGCATCCACCACATTGTCGCCACCTTCCCCGGTAGTTCGGTCCGCGACGAAGCTGCACTCGCCGCGGTGGGCCGTCGTGCGGCGGCGCCCAGAACGCCCGGGGTCCTGAAACTGGACATCCGAATGGACGACGCCCGCCTGCAACTCGCGGACGTGACACTGATCGACGCGAACATCGATGTCGGCAAGATCACGGTAGCGGGCCCTTATCGCGCAACCGGGCGCGGCGATACGCCCAGCCGCCGTCAGATCTTCGCCTGCCGGCCGTCGTCGGCCCACGAGGAACCCGCCTGTGCGCGGACGATCTTCACCAATCTCGCGCACCGCGCCTTCCGCCGTCCCGTCACCGATGCCGATGTCCTGCCGCTGGTTCGTCTCTACGACAAGGGAAGGGCCGGGGGCGCCGATTTCGACGAAGGCATTCGCCGCGGACTGCAGGCAATCCTGATTTCACCCGACTTTCTGTTCCGCACGGAGCACGATCCGAAGGGCGCCGCTCCGGGCAGCGTCTATCGCCTGAGCGATCACGAACTGGCTTCGCGGATGTCTTTTTTCCTGTGGAGCAGCATCCCGGACGACGAACTGCTGACTCTCGCCGACCATGGCAAGCTGCACGATCCGGGAGTCCTGAAAGCGCAGGTCCGGCGTATGATGGCCGATCCAAAATCCGACGCCCTCATCGACAACTTCGGCGGACAGTGGCTGCTGCTGCGCAATCTCGCCACGGTCAGGCCGGACACGGACGTCTTCACCCACTTCGACGAAAACCTGCGGCAGGCATTTCTCCGCGAAACCCAGCTCTTCCTGGCCAATATTTTTCGCGAAGACCGCCCCGTCACGGAAATGCTGGATGCGAACTACGCTTTTCTCAACGAGCGCCTCGCCAAACACTATGGCATTCCCAATGTCTACGGACCGCAGTACCGCAAGGTCATCCTTCCGCCCGGTTCGCCGCGCGGAGGCCTGCTCGGCCAGGGCAGCGTGCTGACTGTCACGTCCTATCCCAATCGCACCTCGGTCGTGCAGCGCGGCAAGTGGGTCCTTGAGAACATTCTCGGTACTCCTCCGCCGCCACCGCCGCCGGACGTTCCGCAACTGAAGCCGCAGGCCTCAGACGGGCATAAGCTCACCATGCGTGAGGCGATGGAAGAGCATCGGAAGAATCCGGTCTGCGCCGGGTGCCACGGTCGCATGGATCCGATCGGTTTCGCACTCGAAAGTTTTGACGGCGTGGGCGAATGGCGGGATAAGGACGCAGGCGTTCCCATCAATGTTTCGGGACGGCTTCCCAACGGCGAAGAGTTCAGCGGCGCCTCCGGTTTGGCGAAGCTCCTGCTCGACAAACACAAGGATGAATTCGTCAACACCCTGACCGAGAAGCTTGCCATCTACGCGCTGGGCAGAGGTATGGAGCCGGAGGATAAGCCGGCAATCCGTGCCATCGCCCGCAGGGCGGCCGGGCAGGACTACCGCGTGTCGGCCTTTATTGAGGGCGTCGTGGAAAGCGTACCATTTCAAATGAGGAGGGCAGGAGAGAAATGATTATCACCAGGAAGGCGTTAGCCCGTCGAACGTTTTTGCGGGGCGTGGGAGCCGCGCTGGCGCTGCCCGTGCTTGATGCCATGACGCCGGCTCTGTCGGCGGCCAGTGAGGCGCCCGCTCGCCTGGTCTTCGTGTTCCATCCCAACGGAGCGATTCCCGCCCAGTGGACCCCTGCCACGAAGGGCAAGAACTTCGAATTCTCCTCTACTCTGAAGGCGCTTGAGCCTTACCGCCAGAACACGAGCATTCTGAGCGGACTCGCCCAGGTACAGGGCAACCCCCTCGGCGACGGAGGCGGAGACCACTCCCGCGAGGGCGCCACCTGGCTTACCGGCGTCCATCCGCTGCGCTCGGAGACAGAGCTTGCCGTCGGCATTTCAGCCGACCAGATCGCCGCCAATACCCTGGGCAAACAAACGCAGTTCGCTTCGCTCGAAGTTTCGCTTGAGTCCCCGGGCCTCGGTGGCGGCTGCGACGGGCATTACAGCTGCGCCCTGACCAACACGGTTTCGTGGAAAAATCCCTCTACGCCGCTGCCGATGGAACCCAGTCCGCGCATGCTCTTCGAGCGCCTGTTCGGCGCAAGCGACAGCACGAACCCGGCGGACCGGCAGGCTCAACTGGCGGAGCAGCGCAGTCTTCTCGACTACGTCGCCGGCAGTATTGATCGATTACAGGGCACTCTCGGCGCCCGCGACCGGGTCAAGCTCAGCAACTACCTCGATTCGATCCGCGACGTGGAGCGCCGCATTGAAAAGGCCGAGGCGCAGAATGGCGAAATGCGGCTCCCCGAAATGAAGCGCCCGAACGGCACCCCCGCTGTCTTCGAGGATCATGCGAAGCTCATGATCGACCTCCAGACCATCGCTTTGCAGGCCGACATGACCCGCGTGATCACCTTCATGTTCGGACGCGCGCAAAGCAACCGGGCCTACCCGAACATCGGCATCTCCGACGGGCACCATTCGATCACGCACCATCGCAACGAACCCGATCTCATCGAAAAGGTCGCCAAAATCGATAAGTATCTGGTCAGCCTCTTTGCCTACTACGTCGATAAACTCAAGACGACCTCCGACGGACACGGCGGAAATCTGCTGGACGACACCATGATCTGTTACGGCGGCAGCCTCGGCGATTCCAACATCCACCAGCACAATGATCTGCCGATCGCGCTGGTTGCGGGGAACCGGTTCTACGAAGGCAACCGCCACCTGGTTTATCCGAAGGACACGCCGCTCAACAACCTCTTCCTGTCGATGTTCGCGAAGGCGAACGTTCCCTGTGAGAAGTTTGGCGACAGTACCGGCATCCTGCAGAACGTTTGACCGGAGTTTTCATGCGTAAACTAACCACACAGGTCGCGGCAGTCCTGCTCGGCTTCGTGTGTTTCGCCTCCCCGTGTTTCGCCGCGGCGGACGCACGCGCGGCCGCGGATGCGCGTCTCATTGAAGCCGTGAAGCGCCGCGATCCAGGAACGGTCGCGAGACTGATTGCGCAGGGCGCCCCAGTCGCGGGCCAGCTGGCGGACGGGTCCACGGCTCTTTCCTGGGCCGTGTACGGCGGCGACAGCCAGGTAGCCCGAATTTTGTTGAAGGCAGGCGCCGCAGTCACGGTGAATGCCGCCACGGACTATGGCGACACCGCGCTCACCCTGGCCTGCCTCAACGGAGACGGTGAAATGGTGGAAGAGCTGCTCTCTGCCGGCGCCGACGCCAGGGCGAGCCGACGCACGGGCGAGACCGCCCTCATGATCGCGGCCAGCGCGGGCAGCCTGCGGGCGGTTGATGCGCTGATTCGGCACGGGGCCGATCTCAACGCAGCGGAACCCAGTCAGGGTCAGACCGCGCTCATGTGGGCCGCGGCGGAAAAACACGCCGAGGTCGTCGATCTGCTCGTGGCCAAAGGAGCGAACATTGGTCTCACGACAAAATCGGGATTTACCGCGCTCACCTTCGCCACGGTCGCCAATGACGGTCACTCCGTGAAGAGCCTGCTTGCGGCAGGGGGAGATCCCAGGTCAAAGCTGGGCGACGGAACGGAACTCCTGCTTGTTGCAACCTCGCGCAGAAGCACGGAGGCTGCCGTTGCGCTGCTCAACGCCGGCGCAGACCCCGGCGTGAAGGACCGGCAAGGCAACACACCCATCCAAATGGCAAGCCAGCGTGGGAACCTGCCGCTGGTTCAAAGTCTGCTGGCGCACGGCGCCTCCGTCCTTCCCGTCAATACAGTTCCTGAAGCCGGCGAGCGGGCTTCGGTACAGACGCCGCTCTTTCTCGCGGCCCGCGGCGGTTACACCGAAGTGATGAAGGCTCTGCTCGACGGGGGCGCCGATCCCCACTACCGCACTCCTGACGGCGGCAGTTTCCTCATGGCGGCGGTAGCCGGTTCCAGCGTAGAGGCTGTACGGCTTGCTTTTCAATATGACCCCGGCGTGGATGCCGTCATGGAGGATGGATCGACCCTGATGCATGTTTCGGTGGCGGGCGCAAACAACAGCCCCGAGGGTCAGGCTCGTGTTGTCGAGGTCATTCAGTTTTTGGCTGACCACGGGGCAAAGCTCGACGAGCCAGACAAGAAGAACCGCACCGCCATCGATGTCGCTGATGTGGCGCCGGTCGATCAGGCTGTGTTGCTGCTTACGAAGATGATTCTCGCCAGGGGTGGCTACCCCGTGCACCCATCGAGACGGGGCATTGGCCTTCCCGCGTCCGCGAAGTAGCCGTCCGCAGTAGCGGCAGACTACTTCGTCGCGGGCGCTGTCGGCGCTTCGTTGCCTTCCTTTGTGAGAGTGATCGCGCCACTGCGGTCATACTGCCACTTGACAGGATTATTGTGCGTGCACTGGTACACGCCAACCAGCTTGCCGTCCTTCAGTTCGAGCTTCCAGCGCAGGGGCTCGCCACCGTCTAATGGCAGGAAACGATACAGATTGATCTTGTTGCCATCCACCTGTACTTCGAGGGGAGAGGAAGCGCCGTTACGGCCCAGTTGCCCGGCGACAAGCTTGCCATTTTCCATCTTCAGTTCAATCGTGTGACTTTCGTAGCGATGAACGTTGACGTCGTCAATGGTCTCCGTGGTTCCTGACCATTTGCCAGTGAATTGTTCCTGAGCGGCGAGGGAGCCGGCGATAATTAACGCGGTTGCGAACAGTCGAGTGATAAGTTTCATTCCACGCATCATAATACGGGGCGTATAGCAGGAACACTTCGTTATTTGCGGGATTGGACTTAGGGTGAGTTTCTTACGTCGAACCAGGGTCATTTCCGGATGGATAGGGATTCGCCAGGGCCCACGTGACGGTGATGCTCACTGATCCGACATCGAATCCTCCACACCTGGGGAATTGTTGAACGTGCGCTGCATCATCTCAAAAGGCACGGCATTCCAGCAGCGATTTGCTTGCTGACGTCTCACCACCGTCTTCCGGAGGCAGTCGAACGATATCGGTTTCTTTCTGGCGCTTCTCCTTCAACAGGCACGTGCTCACCAGTCTGTACTAACTGTCCAGAGCCGAGATCGCTGATAAGACGGCAGAGAGTCCCGCCGCTTTTCGACCGGCGTATTTTCAGGAGGTTGCGGCATGTTCATCCATCAGTGGCGGCCGTTGGACGGCTCGCCGTCAAAGCAGGCGGTCAGTTGGGGATTCTCGCGATTCCGATCACCGTTCTCCTCTGATTCCGATCAGTATTCTCCTGGTCCCGATCAGCGAGGTCGGAGCGAAGCGACGCTGGCTTT
>JBEHXG010000040.1:0-45012 GCA_048498815.1 Acidobacteriota bacterium
GGTGATCGGCTTCACAGGAGAACACTGATCGGAATCCCGGGAGAATGGGTGATCGGCTTCAGAGGAGAATGGGTGATCGGAATCGCGGAGAATCCGCAATCACCCATGTAGCTGAGGATTTGCGCGATAGCTCGTTGCCCGGCTGCTCCGGCTTTCAACTCGACCACGACCGTCGCGCCGGAGGCGTCTCGTGCGGTGATATCGATGAATCCTGAGTTTACCGATCGTTCTGCACCGTCGTCGGCGATCGTCAGATTGGGTTCAAGCTGCGCGATTTCGATGCGCAATGCCGCCTGCATATCGCGCTCGAGACCAATCCGCTGCCCAACTTCTTCCGCCGCTCCGATCACCGCTGGCCCGGCACGATCCCCTCCTTTTGGAGGTACGCCTTAAATGTCACTCGCGAACTCCCGAAATGTCCTATAGCGTTCAACTGCGTTCCGATAGGAAGCCAGGTTGTTACACACATTGCCATCGAACGGAATCTTGCTCGGGTTTGGACGATTGCGCCGCTGGTCGCCGCTTGAATAGCGCAGCAGATCGATGAGCGACGCCAGACCATCTTTGTCGTAGTGATCGTCAGGATCGCCGTGGAATTCTTCCACGCGACCGGCTCGGAAAACCTGTGCGGCGATCGTGTTCGCAGCATATTTCTGTTCTTCAAGCCACGCACGATAAGCTGCTTTCATCCTGATGCCTCCATCGATATCGATTGCAGGCCTGTTCAAAATCCGTCACTCACTGTGCCAGCCTCTACTTCACCTGAGTATTCTCCAGCAGCACATCATCCTGCCATAGCTCTACTACCCGATAACCCGGCAGCATCCCCAAAATCTCGCTGAGCTTCGGCTGCCCCGCATACATCTCCTCATCTGAGAACTCCGTATACAGGAATCGCGTTCGCCGCAGCGTCTCTGCACCGCCGCGAATCATATCCCCCTCCGCGCCCTGAATATCCGCCCAGATAAAATCGATCCGACCCAGTCCCCAGATGCGGCTCACGCTATCGAGCGATATCGCCTCCACCTCCACACTCTCCCCAAACGTTACGGGATACCGCGTCAAATGATTCAGTGGCGCCTTAATAGACGATGACTGCGTCCACTCCTGCTCCCACCCGTGTTTACTTAAAATGAAAGGCGCGCTTCCGTCGCGATCCGAAATAGCCTTGCGGTGGACCGTCACATTTCGCGCAGGCGGAACATAATTCCGGGGATCCGGCTCGAACGCGTGAATCCACACATCCGGCACTCGCGCCATCCAGGCCGTATCGCCACCGCGATGTGCGCCCAGTTCCAAAAACATCTTCCCGCCGCGATAGTCAAACGTTCGCTGCACCCACTCGCGGATTCGGCCAGGCCGCTGAGGAATCGAAGTCTTCGCGCGTTCAAACTTCTGCCGCACCTGAATCGACATTGCATTGCAGGCCCGATCTGACCTGTCTGCGCCAAGCAACCCCGCCATCCGGTCAAACTCCAGCCCGCAGCGATGATGGTTCTCCCAGGACCACTGCAATTCATGCCGCCGGTGAAGCGTCGCGGCAAACTCCACCGCATGAATCCTGCGTCCGTGGCTTACAAATATATGCGGCAACCAGTAATCCCAGAACGGTTGCCCCATGCTCAAAAACGAATCCGCGAACATCCCGCAGTCGCGGCTGTGCAGCAGAAACGCATCGATGCCATGAGGCTCCGGCACCGCCCGCGCTGGATCTCCATTGTGGTTCCATCGAATGAAATAACAGAGCCCGCCATCCGCAATACACCGAATCCGCCGGAACTCGCCAGGCGTCAGCCGCACTTCAATATCCGCATTAATCAAAAGCACCGGCGAATCCTGTCCGCCGGCCCATCGCAGCATCTCACTAATAGGAACGTAATGCCGCCCGAACGTCGCCATTGACGTCTTCTTGACCGGCACGAATTCTACGTCGTAGAACGAACGCAATATCGCGATCTCGGAAGGATGGTTGCAAGAAACCACTCGCAGCCCCGCGGTGCGCCACGACTGCACACACGCCAACTGGATCGCCCGGCAGGTCTGCGCCGGAGACAACGATGTCAGCGCAATAGTCGGTTCGCTCACAGCACCGCCCTCTTTTCCAGCTGTCCGGCAACCAGCATCACCTGGACAGGAGCTACCATTCGATCCCCCTTCTCACCGGCAACCGACCACACATCGAAGCCCGCGCCAGTGCGCGTTCGCACCGAGGGCAACGTTTCCCGCTGCCCGGTCCCGCGGAGCCACTCCGTCGCGATCGCGTGCCCATACCAGTCGTCGCCCACCAACACATACAACTTCCCGCCTGTCAAAAACTCAACGTGAACCGGCCCAACCAAACCCGAGACGACCTGCGTGTAAGCCAGCCCGCGCAATGCTTCAGGCACCGCCTCAAACTCGCGAGCCTCATTATTGTGCGAAGTCGATCCGGCTACAAAGGCGCCGATCGTATATCCCATACTCTCCTCGAAGGCCACAGATGCAACATCGGCAGGCGGATCCAGAAACGTAGCCGCAACCGACAGCCCACGGCCGCTAATGCGGTTTTCGCTTCCATACCGGCGCACGCCCGAAAGATGCAGGTGATGCGCCCGAATTGTTCGCGCCGGATTCGACACTCTCAACCCGCTGCGCGAAGCCTCATAGGCCAGACGGTTATCGCACCCGAGGACGCCGAGCGGAAAATCGCACGCGAACAAACGAGCCGGCGCTTCGAACATCCAGGCATCCTGACTCGACGCATGCTCAAACAGCCGCGATACTCCATCGCCATCCACATCCCACCGGGAGAGACAAAGCAACTGCCCGCTCAAATCGCGGCCCTGTAGTTGCGCAAGCGAATCATCGAAATAGATATCGGCATTCGAAATCGCAACCAGACGATCGTTAAGATGCGCATTTGCATAAGAGAACAAATTCCGGTAAGTAACCCGCCGCCCGTGCGGGACCCAAACCACCTTCTTCGAATCAACACCAGGCGACGCCACATCAATTGCGGACTCCAGAAAAACGTGGACCGAAGCAATCAGCGGATTCTCTAAATTCCGCCGCAGACACTCCAGAAACTCTCCGAACCGTTGTGCATCTGGGTCGCGATACATCGGAACGATCAGAGCAATCGGCTTCACTTAACAGGCCCCGCCGCGTCCCACGCTTCATAGAAACCAAAGTCCGCGCCCACAACGCCGCGAATCTGCTCGACGGCTCGTACCTGCCATCGGGGATCGTTGGTGCGCTTCGGACTCGCATTGCACTCGTGCACCATCCCCACATAAAACTCCGGCCGCGTCAGCGCCAATATCGACGAGGCAGCCCGCGCCCACACGAACTGCGTGTCTTCGCCCTCATTCACATCCGCAAACGGCTTGGCCCGCCAGGAATCTTTGCGATAGCAAAGCGTATTTCCCGCCACCCAACTTTTTCCGCCAGCCGGATACTGATAGAACCAGCTCCGTCCCGCGCGCGGCGCGAAGTAATACACACCGCTCAGCCCACACACTTCCTTACCCGCCGTACCGGTCAGTGAGGAGACCTGATAGCTTAGGCGCCAGTCCGCCATCCAGTCGTCATCGTCCCAATGCACAATCAGCGAACCGCGCGCCAGTTCACAGGCCAGGTTTCGCTTCGCGCCGATCGACTTTTTCGAAGGCAGCCGTTCATAGCGAATCCGTGGATCCGCCGGGGCCAGGTCGCCAACAGTATCCGCACCGTCGTCGACAATAATCAACTCCCGATTCGGGTAATCCTGCCGCAGAAAGTATCGAATCGCCTGAGGCACAAACCTGCGCCGGTTATACGTTGGCATGATGCAACTGACCAGCCCCGCTTCACCAGTGCCCGGAACCATCGAGCGATAGAACTCCACATCGCCCGAAGGCATCGAAGGCTGTCCAACAGACAGCCATCCGGAAGCATCGGGATATTTCCCGCACTCAAAACTCCAGCTGTTCCCGCCGTGCCGCAGATACACGAACAAACCCGCGCTTTCCATCCGAGCTAGTCGCGCTCCCCCGCGCATCGCCGCCCGCAGGAACATCGCATCTTCCGCAATCGAACGATCCGGATAGGAAGCTCTGGGTCCCCAGCACGACTTGCGATACACCAGCGTCCCGCCGTGCACATCCTCCACAAACATCCAGCGATGCAGGGCCGGAGAACATTGCCAGAACTTCCACGAAGGCAAATCGAAAAACACCGAGCCGATGAAACCGGAAATATCCGCCTGCCCCGCTCGCAGAGGCGCAACCTGCGCGCTCAACCGCCCCGCGCCATACCAGTCGTCGTCATCCCACTGCGCGATAATCGACCCCCGCGCCAGTTCGCAGCCCCGATTCCGCTTCGCTCCGATACTTGTCCCGCGCGGCATCCGGACGTAACGAACCCGATCCGTCGACACGACCGCATCCGGTGAACCATCATCGTCGTCCAGAATGATGAGCTCGCGATTCGGATAATCCTGGCGTTCAAAATACTCCAACGCCCGCCGCACGAACTGCGGCCGACCGCGAGTTGCCATCACGCAGCTAACCAGCGGCAGGTCAGTTGCGATTTCAATCGGCCTCAAATCCCGGGGAGCGAAATTCTCACAGGCATCTCCGCGGCAATGCGCCCGATAAGCTTCGCGCCCGCCACGCAATCTCCGCCCGCAAAACTTATCCTGATATCGGGCCCTGGCTGCGGCGAAGCCACGCCGCTCTCCCTCCACACGCTCCGCAGCAGCAGGCGGACGATATACATACGCGCCGCAAACCCAGACTCCTTCAAACCCGGCGCGAGCCGCCCGAACGTTGTAATCCATCTCCCAGCATGGGCCCGTTCCGTACCCTTCATCCGCGCCGCCGACAACATCAATCACCTCACGCCGCACCAGGTAGCAAAAATCCGCCAGGCTATAAAGAGGTTCCAGCGTTCGCACCGCCGTTCCAAACCGCGCGCGGGCTTCCGCCGCCTTCGAATTGATAGAAGCCGCAGATTCACCGCCCCCGGGGAGAGATCCCTGGTCATTCCAGCAGAGATTCGTAGATGGTCCCGCCAGCGCATAACCTGCATGCAGCGCCGCAATAGAACCTGGCCCCGGAACCACTCCGCTCTCCAGCAGCAGCACGTCTCCCGAACATGCTGCAGCCAGTTGATTGAAACAAGCTGCGGTTCCCACGCCATCCAGCAACACCACCGGGATTCCCGGAGCCTCTGCCCGCAATCCCGCCAGCGTTTTCTCCAATCGTTCCCGATTTGAATGGAAATAGATTCCAATTGTCAGCGATTGCATGACCGGCCGCAGTCCTCCCATCATAAACTCGCCCTGTCGGCAACCGATACGACGAGCGAATCGGGGAACTCCCTCTCCCCGAACGTTGATCGAACCACTTTCCGAACGAATCCGGTTTGCCCCGCTGCACTACACGCAAAGAATGTGAGCGAATTCGACGGCCAGCGCTTCGATTACGTCATCACGGTGTGCGAAGAAGAGCGCAGGGCGATCTGCCGCGGGGTCTGGTATGAGCTGCCAGCCTATTTGAGGGATTTCAGCCACCAGCACTGAGCCGCCCCAAGGGCTTGCGCGCCGTTTCGCGCACGTCTGGCCAGGGTGATAATGAACGCAGTGCGGTATCCATTCGCTTCCATTCTGCCGGTCACAATGGCGTCTGCTTTATTGACTTCCGGGCTCGCGATCGCGCAGATTTCCGTAACCCAAAATCAAAGCTCGCCCCGCTGGGCTCCGATCGAGACCGAGGGCCAGCCGATGGATTACAAGCTATACGATGCATCCAGCGGCGCAACAAGTGGAAGCACCTGCGCCGGGGCGGGATTCAACTGCGAAATCCTTCAGACAACCGCGGATAATGAATACACTCCATGGGGGGTGCAGCGGGTACGACCTCCGGCCGCTGTCCATTTCATCACCTCGCGTAAGGTTGCTCCCGCCCTGCAGCAGTTTGGCGGATGTACTTTCGACGGCACTCCGTCGGCCATGTTCAATGTCGCTACTCCCTTCACCGCAACAAGAGGTATCCGCTGGCAAGGATATGTAGCCGGAGGCGCCTATAATTCTCCGCCAGGCGCTTACTCTCTTGCCGTCGTATATTCCGCATCCAATGAGTGCAGTCAGGCAAATCAGGAATATGGGTTTTACACCGATACGACCAAATCGTCAAACGGCGCGGCCAGCGGAGAATACTGGGTTGCCTACTACTCAACGGACACCAATACCTATCAGCAGCAAATCACTGCACCTCAAAACCAGGCCGTGATCGGAAATCTGCACCACAACGGTAGCGGAATGATCTCTGTATCCATGTACGTGATTCCGGCGGCCAATTCCTCAACGGTTCCAGCCTCCGATACCGGCTGGGATTTCCGTATTCAGGTATTGAACGAAGATCGCAGTTTTGTCCAATGTAGTCTTGGCGCCGGGAGCACGAAGCTGCAGGATTGCACAGTCGATATTCCGATCAGCCGGATGGTCTACACCTCGGATGGTTCTCCCGCAGGTCAGTGGCCCGTCAACGCCGACGGTACGATTCCCGGGCAATCCTACGCCGTCGTTGGAACCCAGACGTCGGCATGGCAAGGGATAGTCCCCAGCTATGTCTGCAGCGTTTGCGCGAACGGGATGTGGACAAACGGGCTCTGGCTCGGCTTTTAGCCCGTTCAGCGGGATATTAATGCAGGCGAAGGCGATGCTAAGGAGATCACCGTCCCCGCCGGCGTCCGCACGCCGCCGATGCCTGCGTCCAGCGAAAGATCGCCTGCGCCAAGGCCGGGCGGAATCGTCAGGTTGATTTGATAAAGCCCGGCGCCGGACAGCCCGACGAACATCGGAGTAACCCGAACGCCGTTGATGACGAGACTTACCGGATTGATGGCCGGCGCGGCGCCGGAAAATTCCTGGCCTGCCGTCCCTGACGGACTGGTGGGTCCGAACCCAACGCCGAAAATCGCAACGATATCTCCAGGCTGAGCCGCAACCGTCGGGTAACCGAGCGAGTTTCCCGAGGGACCGAGTATGTCGTACGTTCCTCCACCCTGGGTTCCGGAGCCGTCCAGCCTGAGAATGATTCCCGCGACGTGAACCTTGTCAAACAGGCTGAACGAGGGCCCGAACTGAGCCAGGCTGACGGTCGAGCTCGCTTTGCCTTGGGTGGTAGTAACGACTACTGGCACAATACCGGTCTCACCGTCATCAGGCGCCTGCAGATTAATTTGTGTGGGGCTTACGTAAATGAGATAAGCCGGCTTGCCATTAATCGTCACGCTGACACCGTCAAGCGACGTGATGAATGTGCCGTTCCAGGTTGCCACGGAACCCGCGAGATTTACGCCAAATATCGATACCCATTCGCCAGACTGGATTGTGTTGACATTGCCGAAGATGGGAACGATCCCGCCTGGTGTGATGGATGGCGCAGAAGTGCTGGTCTGGGCGCTTGCCTGAGAGCACCAGATCACCCAGGACGCGAGCAGAGAGATGACCGCATAGTTTACCGGAATCAATCGGCGGCGAAGATTGATCTTCGGCGATTTGACCATATAGAACATCCAGCGACCATTATGGCGGACCTGGCGGAGAATTTCCGTGCGGCATTTGTAACCGCCGAACGTTATCGGAGTTTGCCCCAGTACGGTCTTACGGAACGCCAAATGAAGCTCCGACATCTCTTACTGTTCGCATTCCTGCCAGCCTCTATCTCGGCTCAGACGGACTCCATCGCTTTCGAGGTCGCATCCATTAAACCCGGCAACTCGCTCGAGCGCCGGTCCAACGCCGTTGTCGATCAGGTCAGGACCGTACTCACCAACGTATCGCTTCGCCAATGCGTTGAGGCCGCGTACGGCATCCAGGATCCCGAGCTCTCGGCGCCGGACTGGCTCGATTCCGTCCGGTTCGATATTGACGCCAGGCCGCCCGCCATCCATCCGAAAAACTACCTGCAGCCTATGCTGAAGACGCTTCTCGAAGAGCGCTTCAAACTCGCCGCGCACTTTGAGACGAAGATCGTCTCCGGGTACGCGCTCACGGTCGGTAAGACAGGCGCGAAGCTAAAAGCAGCAGAGGCGGGCGAGCCCGCGACCAGCACATCGGCCTCCCGATTCTCCGGCACGAAAATCCCGATTGATCGGCTGAACCAATTCCTCTCCGGACTCCTGGATCGGCCTGTGATCGACAAAACGGGACTTACCGGCGTTTTCGATATCGACATTCACTTCGTCTGGCAGGATTCGACGTTCGCAGCTTCATCCGAGCCGGCGAATGGGCCGACCATTTTTACCGCGCTCGAAGAGCAGCTCGGACTCAAGCTTCAGGCCGAAAAGCTGCCATTCCGGGTAGTTGTGGTCGATCGCATGGAGCGAGAACCGACTTCGAACTGACACCTGCGCGCACAGCACTTTGATATATTTGGCAGTCATGTTCGGCATGACGAAACCGGTTACATCCAGACGAACGGCACATATCGCCTGTGCGCTGGTGCTCCTGCTATGCGCGGGTGCAAGCGTTTTCAAAATGGTTGCCCAACCGCCCCCGGCCACCGGCGACGGCGGACCCAGCTCCGCTTTGGCGCAATCGGTACGTCCGTTTCTCGAAAAGAACTGCATCGCATGCCACAACACCGCACTTCCTTCGGGGCAGGTGGACATGCAGAAGCTGCTCGCCTCCACCACTTCGCTGATCGACAACCGCGATACCTGGGACAATATGACGGTGCGGATGCGCACAGGCCAGATGCCGCCCGCCGGCGCCGCCCAGCCGCCCAGGGCCGACCTGGATGCCGCCGTTGCCACGATTACGCGCGCTCTGGCAGCCAATCCGCGTCCGGGGAATGTCCCGCCCGTAATTTCGAAAGGTCCCGCAACGACCGACTGGGCGACGTACGCCTATGACGAAGAACGCACCGGGTGGGCGCGCGGCGAAACCAAGATCTCGAAGGACACGGTTGGCAAGCTGCAGTTGCTCTGGAAGCTGCAGACCGACGTCAAGACCGATCCGATTAACAAATACGCCACGATGACCGACCCTCTGGTCATCAATAATGTACAGACGAAGCAGGGGCCGAAGAAAGTGCTTTATGTCGGCGGCGGCACCAACGACCAGAACAAGATCTTCGCCATCGACGCCAACGCCGGCACCATCCTGTGGTCGCGGGACTATCCAAATCCTGCCACCCCGGCCCAGGCGGCCTATGCATTCTGCCCGAACAATATGAACGCTACGCCGGTGATCGATAAACAATCCGGCGTTCTCTATTTCCTGCCGACCGACGGCAAGCTTCGCGGCGTCAGCATTACCGATGGCGAGGACCGCTTTCCAGCCACCAGCATCGTACCCACCTTCACGCGCAACTTCAGCCTGAATCTGGTGGATGGCCTGATCTACACGGGCACAACGCGCGGCTGCCAGAATGCCACGTCGCAGATCGTCGGCATTGACGTCGCCAGTCCCGACCACCTGATCACGCACTTCTATACCAGCCACGGAAAAGGGTCCGGCCCGTGGGGACGCGCCGGCGTCACGAAAACACCGTATGGCATTGTGGCTCAGACCGCGGATGGCGCTTATGACCCGGCTTCCGGCCGCTGGGGTAATTCGGTGGTTGAGCTCGATCGGAACGTTTCCGTGGTCGATTCCTTTGCTCCCACGAACATGGATTACATCAATAAGTGGGATCTTGACTTGGGCTCCAGCAGCCCTGTGTCATTCCCCTTCGATGACCGCACCCTCGTCGCCTCCACCGCCAAAGAAGGCGTGATTTATCTGATGGACGCGAAGAACCTGGGTGGCGCCGATCATCGCACACCGCTGTATACTTCGCCGCGATGGTCCAACGATCCGGTACTGTTCGGCTATAACGGCATGTGGAGCGTCATGTCCACATGGGTGGATGAAAAGGGTAAGCGCTGGCTGCTCGCTCCGTACTATGGCCCGCCTGCAAAAGACACAATTGGCCTGTTCCCCAAAACGCACGGCCCCACCGTGAACGGCCAATTGATGGCGTTCACTGTGGAAGGCACGGGCGCGAATCCGAAGCTGGTGCCGCAGTGGGTTTCCGCCGATCTCGATCTGCCCGGTGTGGCAGTGGTTGCCAATGGAGTGATCCTCATTCTGGCGAACGGCGATCGCGGCGCGGATCTGGTTCCGGGCGGCGGACGTGGCGGACGCGGTGGATTCCCGGCGGCTGCCCTGAATGATCCGGATGCAGCCGGTCTGCCTGGCGCGGGTCGCGGTCCTGCAGGCGGCCGGGGCGCAAGCGGTGGACCCGGCGGTGGCCGTGGTCCTGTTGGCGTGGCTGGTGGTAGCGGCGCTGGTGGACGCGGTGGCGCGGGGCGCGGCGGACGAGGCACACCGACGCCGCAGGAAGCGGCGATGCCGGGTGGCGAACGCGATGCGGCATGGCGTGGAATCAATACCCAGAAGGCCGGCCAGCGTTACACCGGCGGCCGGGATACGACTCATGCCGTCCTGTATGCACTCGACCCGCAGACGGGAGACGAGTTGTATTCGAGCGGTAATGCGATCGATAGCTGGAGCCACTATGGCGGTATTGCGGTTTCGGATGGTGTCGTCTACCTGAGCTCCTGGGACGCGCGGATCTACGCTTTGGGTCTCAGGAAGTAAGTCTGGACTGCAGACGGACCACGGGAATGGTTTGGAGCGGCCCGCGACGGAATTGCCGCGAGATCGTGTACCCCTTTTCCTCGCGCTGGGCGTATATCGTTTGACTCACCGCGCGGAGGGGGCGCATTCCATGACGAAACCGTTTATTCTCGCAGTTGGGACATCGGCCCTCCTGCTGACCGCTGCGCCGGAACTGCAGCAGCCCACACCAGAGATCCGCACCCAGGATGAAGTGGCGGTCTTTCAATCGAAGACCACCCTCATCGAAGTTCCGGTGGTTGTGCGCGACCGGAACGGCAAGATTATTGACAGGCTTCGTCAGGAGGATTTCCAGCTTTTCGAAAAGGGCCAGCCGCAGATGATTTCCCGGTTTTCCATCGAACGATCGGGCGGCGGGAAGGCGATTCCGAGCGTTCCCGGCGGCGAACAGGCGGCGGGTGAAAACGCCACTCCTCCACCCGTTGTCGCTGCCGATCACTTCGTGGCTCTGCTGTTCGACGACCTGCATACCAACTTCGCCGATATGGCTGCAACCCGCGTTGCCGCGAGGAAATTCATCGCCTCCGGCCTGAAGAAGAACGATCGTGCCGCGATCTTCACAACCTCGGGCCAACTTACGCTGGACTTTACCGATGACCGAGAAAGGCTCGACGAAGCGGTGATGAAGCTCGCGCCGCATCCGCGCAGCATTATCGGCTCCAAATGCCCGGAGATTAGCTTCTACCAGTCCCGATTGATGGTCGATATCAACGATTCCGGCGCGATCAATGTCGCGATTGGCGATTACGAAAAATGTTTTCCGCTAACGCCTTACCCGCTGGCGCTCGAGAGCGTGATGGGAACCGCAAGGCAGGTCTATGTTGAAGGAGCCCCGGATACGCTGGGAACAATCGACAATATTAAGCAAGTCGTTCGCAGGATGGCGGGAATGCCGGGCCAGCGTACCCTGATCCTCGCATCACCCGGCTTTTTTCTGCTGCCGGATCAGCATCGGGAGGAAGGCCCGGCCATCGACCTCGCAATCCGGTCGGGAGTCGTCATTGACGCTCTCAACGTGCGGGGCATTATTGGTATCCCTTCGCTCAACGCCGAAAATGGGGGCGCCAATAAAGAGAAGGACCGATTCCAGCGAGCCGCCATGATCGAGGAATCGGCAATTCTGGAGAATCTCACCTCGGGAACGGGTGGCGGATACTTCCGGGGCAACTTCCTGGAACTCGGCTTTGACCAATTCGGGAAGGCCCCGGAAGCGATCTATTTGCTGGGTTTTTCTCCACAGAATCTGAAGTTCGACGGGAAATTCCACTCGCTGAAAGTCACCCTGAAAACGCCGGACGGAATGTCGGTGGAAGCCCGACGCGGCTACTATGCGCCGGACCATCTGGCGAGCGCCGAGGAAGATGCGAAAGAAGAAGTGAATCAGGCGCTGTTTTCGCGCGATGAGATGAACGATATTCCGGTCGAGATGAATACGCGGTTCTTTAAGACCAGCGAATCGGAGGCCAGACTTTCGGTGACGTCTCGCGTGGATGTCCGCAAGCTTCGCTTCCGCAAGGCGGATGACAGAAACGTCAATGATGTTCGTCTCGTTTGCGCGCTGTTCGATCGCGATGGAAACCTTGTGCAAACCGCGGCGAAGATGATCCGGATGCAGCTCCAGGACGACACGCTGCAGGGTGAGAAGCTGAACGGCGGCGTTTCGGTACGGTCAGACTTCACGATTCCGCCGGGAACGTATGTGATCCGGCTCGTACTGCGCGATGCCGAAGGCCAGTCGATGACGGCGCTCAACAGGGCCGTGAGAATCCCCTGAGCCCCGAATCTTACAGTAAACTACAGCTGTGCCGGCGTCTCTTCCCAACGGTCAGAGCGTCACCCAGTTTTGTGAGATCGGCTGGGCCTTTCTGCTCTCTGCCTCCATCGGGCTCGAACGCGAATACCGTCAGAAGAGCGCCGGATTCCGCACGTACACAATAGTCGGAACCGCGGCGGCGCTCTTCCTGCTGATCTCGAAGTACGGCTTTACAAATGTTCTTTCTGCCGGAACCGTCGTTCTCGATCCCTCGCGCGTGGCGGCGCAGATTGTATCCGGCATCGGCTTCATCGGGGCCGGCATCATCTTTGTTCGGCAGGACAGGGTGCGCGGACTCACCACCGCCGCCACCGTCTGGCTCGTAACCGGCATCGGCATGGCATGTGGAGCGGGCCTTCCGCTGTTGGCCCTGGCCGCAACCCTGGCGTATTTCGTCGTGGCCTTCATCTTCCCCTGGATTCTGCGGTTACTCCCCGGATCTCCGGGTCCTAACGCAGATCGGGAATGAGCGGTTCAGCCGTTCACAGGAATCGGAACAAAGTTTCTTTCGCGGGACTCCCCGCCCAAGTTACTGAATACATTGAGCTTTTATGCCAACCTCACGAGGTGTGGGTCGAATTCTGCCACGCGCCTCGCCCACGCCAAATGTATAGTCAGATCATGAAGCGCACTCACTTAAGAACAAAGCAGTTATCAACCTGAACCGGGCGAAATTGGCTTCGTTTTTTCGTTTTGCCGGCTGCGGACATCCTCAAAACCGCCCGCATGATAACCTAAAGTGTTTCCGGCTGTTAGCGGCGCGTCGCATCATAATATATGTCCGCTCGTGTGAGCGAAGCCTTCGTTCTGCAGACCTGGCCATTCCGGGAGGGGGACGCTGTAGTCAGCTTCTTCACCCGCGATCAGGGCAAGCTTCGGGGCGTTGCCCGGCGCGCGCGGCGGCCAAAGAGTGGTTTCGGATCGGGCCTCGAACGGCTTTCGCAGACGAGAATGTCTTACTACCAGCGCGAGAATCGCGAACTAGTCAATATCGATTCCTGCGAGCTCGTCCAGTCGCAGTTTTCGGTGCTGCAGGATTTCTCCGGCGCCTGCGTGCTCGACTTCATGGCCGAAGTCTCTGAGCAGCTGCTCCCCGCCAACGAACCCGGCGAACGACACTTCCGCCTGCTCAACGCGGTGCTCGAACATCTGCGCGCCGCAGGCCCCGGTGCCGTCTGGCGCGCCGCGACTTACTTCAGCCTCTGGGCCGTACGCCTCGCGGGACTGCTGCCCGACATGAACGAGTGTCTGCAGTGCGGAACGGCTTTCGAATCCGCCGACCGTGCCTACTTCAGCCGCTTCAGCTCCGGCCTGCACTGCGTCAACTGCCGCCGCAATCTCGGCAGCACCTGGGAGATGGCCGCCGAATCCCGCGCCATCATGCGCGACATCTTCGCTTCTCCAATCTCCGCGCTCGGCGGCGAGACGTGGACGAAATCCACCGCCGCCGACCTGCGCCGCTTCCTCACCCAGCAGATCGAAACTCACATTGAAAGAAAGCTCATCACCGTCCCGGTTCTCGAGGCGGCTTAACAGCGGATGTCCCAACAACAGGCACTAACACTCCAGGAGATGATCCTCAGGCTCAAGCGGTACTGGGGAGAGCGCGGCTGCATCATTCAGGAGCCGTTCGATATGGAGGTCGGCGCCGGCACCTCGTGCCCTGAGACGTTTTTGCGCGCGCTTGGTCCGAAGCCCTATCGTACGGCGTACGTCCAGCCCAGCCGCCGGCCCGCCGATGGCCGCTACGGCGATAATCCAAACCGGCTGTACAAGCACATGCAGCTGCAGGTCTTGCTCAAGCCGACGCCGTCCGACGTAATCGATCAATACATGGGCTCGCTTGAAGCTATTGGCATAGACCTGCGCAAGCATGACCTGAAGCTGGAGGAAGACAATTGGGAGAATCCATCGCTCGGAGCCTGGGGCGTTGGCTGGCAGGTGATGCTCGATGGTCTGGAGATCACGCAGTTCACTTACTTTCAACAGTGCGGCGGCATCGATCTCGACCTCATCCCCGCCGAGATCACCTATGGACTCGAACGCCTGACCTCATTCCTGCAGGGTGTCGACAGCCTCTACGACATCGTCTGGACACCCGGCGTCACCTATCGCGATGTGCGCTACACCGATGAGTTGCAGTATTCGGTCTACAACTTCGAAGCCGCGCACGTGCCGACGCTTTGGAAGCTGTTCGAGATTCACGAAGGCGAAGCTCGGCGATTGATCGATCTCTACGCCGACTCCACCGAGAAGGCCCGCTATCCGTTGCTGGCGGCTTATGACCACGTGCTGAAGTGCAGCAATCTCTTCAACACCCTCGATGCGCGCGGAGCGATCAGCGTCACCGAGCGCGTGGGCGTGATCGCCAGAGTCCGCAAGCTTGCGGTGGGCGTAGCCGAGGCGTGGATCGATCAGCAGGCGGTGACCGCATGAATCTCCTGTTAGAAGTAGGCTGTGAAGAAATCCCTGACTGGATGCTTGCGGGAGCGGCGGACTACCTGACCTCAGCGCTTGGTGAATTGACCGGCAAGACGATTCGGACCGATGCAACGCCGCGCCGACTTGTCGCCCGCGTGGAAGGCTTGATCGCGCGTCAGCCCGATACCGAAGAGCGCGTTTGGGGACCGGCCAAGTCCGCGCCCACCGCTGCCGTTGCCGGCTTTGCGAAGAAGCAGGGTCTGGATCCAAACCAGCTCGAAATCGTTTCGGACGGCAAAGCAGAAAAGTACAGCTACGTGCGCAAGACTGCGGGACGTCAAACCGCGGACATCCTCGCCGAAGCGCTGCCATCGCTGATTCTCAAGACGCCATTCCCGAAGACGATGCTGTGGCCGGGCAAGGGCGGCGCGCGTTTCATTCGCCCGATTCGCTGGGTGGTGGCACTGCTCGATAACCAGGTCATCCCGTTTGAGATTGCCGATGTGAAGTCGGGCAACGAATCGAGCGGACATCGCAAGCTCGGAGCGTATCGTTTTCCGGTCACCTACGAGAACTACGAAGCGAAGCTGCGCGAGAACTTCGTCATCCTCTCGGCGGATGAGCGCCGCAAGCGCATTCAGGCCGTACCGACGCGCTACAAGTGCGATAACGATCTGCTCAATGTTCTGGTCAATCTGACCGAGTGGCCAACGCCGATTACCGGCAACTTCGATCCCGCGTTCCTGAGCCTTCCGGCCGAAGTGTTGACGACGGCGATGAAGGTCCACCAGAAGTACTTCTCGGTGGAAGATGCGGATGGAAAGCTCGCGCCGCAGTTCGTCGCTGTAACGAACACGGACGGCGACCCCGAAGGTTTCATTCAGCACGGCAATGAGAAGGTGCTGGTCTCGCGATTCAATGATGCGAGATTCTTCTGGGATTCCGATCAGAAGCGAACGCTGGCCGAGCGCATGAACGATCTCGCGAACGTCACGTTCTCAGCGAAACTGCCGGAGCCGTCTTATCTCGATAAGACCAACCGCATGGTCAAGCTGGTGAAGGAACTGGGCGGCGATGCGAACGCGGAACGCGCGGCACTGCTCTGCAAGGTCGATCTCACCACGGAACTCGTGAAAGAGTTCACGGAACTCCAGGGCATCATCGGCGGCCTCTACGCAAAGACTCAGAGTGAGCCCGAAGAAGTAGCCACGGCCATTTACGACCACTACAAGCCAGTCAGCATGGAAGATTCAATTCCGCGCACGAAGACCGGCCAGCTTGTAGCGATCGCCGATAAGCTCGACACCCTTCGCGGCAGCTTCAGCATCGGCATGATACCAACGGGTTCGAAAGACCCGTTCGCGCTGCGCCGCGCGGCGCAAGGGGTAGTGAAGATCGTAGTTGAAGGCAATCTTCGCGATCTGCCTCTATTCGGCTTGATCGGCCATGACGAAACACTGCTGGATTTCTTTCTTGATCGCGCCCGTTACTACTTCCGCGAAATTCGTGGATTCAAGTATGACGAAGTCAACGCGGTGATCCTGCGCCGGTTTCCGATGGATCTCGTCGATGTAGGCGAGCGTCTCACCGCCGTTCGCGCCGTTCGTGCCAGTGCAGACTTCGAACCATTGGCTGCAGCGTTCAAGCGCATGGGTAACATCCTGAAACAGGCTGGCACTGTTCCTGCATCCCAACCCGATCCGGCATTGCTGGAAGCAGGGCCAGAGGCTGATCTGTACGCCCACTTCAACAAAGTCAGCGCCGAGGTTCGCGCCCTGCCTGACTACACCTCAAAGCTCGAGCGCATCGCATCGCTGCGCCCGTCGGTCGATCTTTTCTTCGACAAAGTCATGGTGAACGTGGACAACCCCGCCGTTCGCCAAAACCGGCTCGCACTGCTTCACGCAGTGCTGACCGAATTTTCCACGATCGCAGATTTTTCAGAAATCGTAACATCGGCTCTCACAACAAACCAGGAGACTAAATGAGTAAAAACGTATTCTCGTTCGGCGGCGGTACGGCCGACGGCAACGGCAAGATGAAAGACATCCTCGGCGGCAAAGGCGCCGGCCTCGCGGAAATGTGTCGCGCCGGACTCCCCTGCCCCGCGGGCTTCACCATCGCTACCCACGTCTGCAACCTCTACTTCGATAACAACAAGCAGATTCCGGCTGACATCCATCCCGAAATCGATAAGGCTCTCGCCAAGCTCGAAAAGACCATGGGCCAGAAGCTCGGCGATCCGAAGAACCCGATGCTGCTCAGCGTCCGCTCCGGCGCCAAGTTCTCCATGCCCGGCATGATGAACACGATTCTCAACCTGGGGCTGAACGACGAAACCACTGCGGGCCTCGCCGAGAAGTCCGGCAATCCGCGCTTCGCTTACGACTGCTTCCGCCGCTTCATCCAGATGTTCGGCGAAGTCGCGCTCGGCATGCACATGGAGCACTTCGATGAAATCTTCGACGCCCGCAAGGCAAAGAAGAAGATCAAGAGCGACACCGAACTGACCGCCGAAGATCTCCAGGCGATCATCGCCGACTACAAGAAGCTGGTGCAGAAGGAAACGAAGAAGCCCTTCCCCACCGATCCGCGGGAACAGCTCACGCTCGCCGTCGGCGCTGTGTTCGGTTCCTGGTGGAACCCCAAGGCGTGCTACTACCGCCAGATGGAAAAGATTCCCGATGAAATCGGAACTGCCGCCAACGTGCAGGCGATGGTGTTCGGCAACATGGGTGACAACTGCGCCACCGGCGTCGGCTTCACCCGCGACCCTGGCAGCGGCGAGAAGGTGTTCTACGGCGAGTTCCTGCTCAACGCGCAGGGCGAAGACGTCGTCGCCGGTATCCGCACGCCGGAGCCGATCTCCGATCTCCGCACCGTCATGCCCGAAGCCTTCGATCAGCTCGTCGAAATCACGACGAACCTCGAAAAAGCCTACAAGGACATGCAGGACTTCGAGTTCACCATTCAGGAAAACAAGCTCTACATGCTGCAGACCCGCAATGGTAAGCGCACGGGTCCGGCGGCCGTCCGCATCGCGGTCGACATGGTGGAAGAAGGCCTCATCACGAAGGACGAAGCCATCATGCGCGTCGCCCCGGCGCAGCTCGATCAGTTGCTGCACCCGGTGTTCGATCCCAAGACCATCAAGGAACTAACGAAGCTCACCACTGGCATCTCGGCTTCTCCGGGTGCCGCTGTGGGACGCGTTGCATTCTCCGCGGAAGATGCAGTGGAGATGGCCGAAGGCGGCCCCGTACTGCTGGTCCGCAAGGAAACCACGCCGGACGATATTCACGGCATGGACGTTTCGCGCGGCATTCTGACCGCCATCGGTGGTAAGTCCAGCCACGCAGCCGTTGTGGCCCGTGGCATGGGCCGGCCGTGCGTAGTGGGCGCTTCGTCAATCCGCATCGATGAAAAGAAGAAGGTGTTCACCCTCACCGCCGGCGGCAAGACTGTCACCGTGAAGGAAGGCGACTTCATCTCGCTCGACGGCACCACGGGCGACGTGTTCGCCGGCCAGGCCAAGACGATGGAGCCGAACCTGACACATGCATCGGTCGGCAAGTTCATGGCGTGGACCGACGAGTTCCGCGGCAGCTTTGGCGTTCGCGCCAATGCCGACATCCCGCGCGACGCGAAGGTCGCCCGCGCATTCGGCGCCGAAGGCATTGGGCTCTGCCGCACCGAGCACATGTTCTTCGCCGAAGACCGCCTGCCGTATGTACAGCAGATGATTCTGGCGCGCGATGAGAAGAACCGCAAGAAGGCGCTCGCGAAGCTCCTGCCGATGCAGCGCTCTGACTTCGCCGGTCTGTTCAAGGCGATGGACGGCTTCCCGGTCGTGATCCGCACACTCGATCCGCCGCTGCATGAGTTCCTGCCCAAGCGCGAGAACCTCATGGTGGATAACGCCGTGCTGCCTTACGCCGACGCGAAGACGAAGAAGGAAATCTCCGAGCGTTACAGCATCCCGGTGAAGGATCTGAAGAAGGTTCTGCCGGAACTGCTGCACCGCGTGGAAGAGCTGCACGAGTTCAACCCGATGCTGGGTCATCGCGGCTGCCGTCTCGGCGTGACGTATCCCGAGATCACCGAGATGCAGGCCCGCGCCATCTTCGAAGCCGCTGTGCAAGTGGCGAAGAAGGGCGTGAAGTGCATTCCGGAAGTCATGATTCCGCTGATCGGTTCGGTGGAAGAGCTGAAGAACCAGAAGGACATCGTGGTTCGCGTGGCGGAAGAAGTATTCGCCAAGGCGGGCACGACCGTTCACTACATGGTGGGAACGATGATCGAAATTCCGCGCGCCGCTCTGACCGCGGATCGCGTGGCCGGTGAGGCGGAGTTCTTCTCCTTCGGCACCAACGATCTCACGCAGACCACGATGGGACTTTCGCGCGACGACTACACGAAGTTCCAGAAGGACTACGAAACCGCGAAGATCTTCAAGGCCGACCCGTTTGCGGTGCTCGACCAGGAAGGCGTGGGCAAGCTGGTGGATCTGGCGGTGAAAGCCGGCCGCAAGGCGCGTCCCGATCTCGAAGTCGGCATCTGCGGCGAGCACGGCGGCGAGCCAAGTTCGGTGCAGTTCTGCCAGAAGGTTGGCATGAACTACGTGTCGTGCTCTCCGTATCGTGTGCCGATCGCACGCCTCGCGGCGGCGCAGGGCGCGATCATGGCCGGCGGCAAGACGGACGCTTCGCGCACCGCTTAAGCGGGAAGTAGTTAGCAGTGAGGAAAGGGCCGCGGGCAACCGCGGCCCTTTTCAATTGGGAGTGGGAGCCTTGTTGATGCGATCGACCACTACGTAATCGTAGGCGTCCGATCCCTTCTGAAGCTGCACGCCGATCTGCTTCTTCAACGCACCCGCGCCACTCAGCAGGTTATCTTCGGCAGGTGCGGGAAGTTCGAGCCGGAAATCGAACTCGCCCGTGACGCCGGTCTTGTTGACCACTGGCGTCGCGGACCTGTAAGCCGCAGCAAGACGACTCGCCAGAAAATCCATCGTGGCGTTGCGGAAGGTCATGCGGATGGCATCGTTATCGATCGACGACTGCCATTTGATACCAGGAGGCAGCACGGGGAAACCACTGTTGTCTCGTTTGATGTCCAAAGAATCGCTGGTAGCGGCGCCGAGCGGTCCCGAGGGCTTCATTCCAACGCCGGGCTGAGCCAGCGTCATCTCATAGACGGAAACCTGCGTCGTCTCATGATGAACCACCAGGCCAAAGCGCTCCTCGAGCATCGCCCGGAACATGTTCTGCATTTGGTCGCGAGTGGAGTCCTTCGGAAGAGTCGCCGTGATGGAATACCATTCGGAATCGAGGTCCGCAGGGGCTGCTACGCGCGAGCCTGAATATGCGCTGCCGATGATCTGTGTTACCGACGCTCGGGACCACACGATTCTGTCGGGATCCGCGCTGCCCGGCCCGCCGATGAATCCGAGCGGCGCAGAAGCGTCTACAGTCCTGATTGACGCTGCTTCGAAGCGATCCACGCGATCCTTCTGCGCCAAACAAGGCATGACAACCACCGCAAGCACAGCAATCCGCGCTGTGGACATGTGGAAAAGTGTATCGCAGAAGGCGGGGACGGAGCTCGCTTTGTCTACTTCGCGAAAAAACCCTCAAAAAAGGCCATTTTTTGCATCTTTGCTCTTTACACGGTTCGCGAAGTTCACGTATCATGAAATCGACGCGCGGCAATGAGTTGCTTTGGAACCCTGTAAATAAAGGCTTCCGAACGCATCGCCGTAGTACATTATCGGGAGGTTCAATGGCTACAACAAAGAGAATGACCCAGACGCAGCTGGTCCGTACACTGGCTGAACAGGGTGAGTTGACGAATAAGCAGGCTCGCGCGGTGCTGGACGGTCTGTCCGCTCTGGCGATTAGCGAAGTAAAGAAGAACGGATTGTTCGTGCTGCCTGGCATCGGCCGCCTGGTTCGTGTGGATCGCAAGGCCCGCATGGGGCGCAACCCGGCCACCGGCGAAACGATCAAGATCGCCGCGAAGAAGGTTGTGAAGTTCCGCGTCGCGAAGTCGGCGAAAGACGCGATCGTTCCGCCCAAGGTGAAGAAGTAGCTTTTTAGAGAAAGCTCCCGGTACCGAGGGAAAGGAGCAGAGAATTAAAAACCCCCGCAATGGCTGATAGCCGTTGCGGGGGTTCATCTTTTGAGAAGGATCTCGAACTCTCGTGGAGCCGCTTGCCGCCCGACTTGCCGGCGGAATGATCGATGCTTGATTCGGAAGCCTACGCCGGCTTCTTGGGCTCTGCGGTGGTGTCTTTGGTGACTTCTTCCTGTCCTTCTTTTACGGCGTGCTTGAATTCCTTGATGCCCTGGCCAAGACCTTTGGCCATTTCAGGGAGCTTCTTGCCGCCAAACAGAACCAGGAAAACGACCGCAATTACAAGGACTTCCGGACCACCAAGTCCAAACGGTCCTGCGGCGTGAAGGGTTGTTGGAATCTGCATTTACGGCTACCTCAGAGACCATTGTACCCGATCGGCTTTCTGTCTGATCTTTGGGCACCGCATAAACTAGAGGTGTATGGCTCTCACTATTGCGGGACGCACGTTTCGTTCACGCCTCCTGATCGGAACCGGCAAGTATCGCAGCTTTCCGGAGATGGCGCGCTGTCACGCCGCTTCGGGTGCGGAAGTGGTCACGGTTGCCGTGCGGAGGGTGAATCTGACGGATCGTTCGAAAGAGTCGCTGCTCGATTACATCGATCGCGAGCGAATGTTCATTCTTCCCAACACTGCGGCCTGCTATACCGCTGAGGATGCGATCCGGACGGCTCGCCTCGGACGTGAGGTCGGACTTTCGAATTGGGTGAAACTGGAAGTGATTGGCGATGAACGGACGCTGTTTCCCGATAACGCGGGACTGCTCGAAGCTACCCGGGTGCTCGCGAAGGAAGGCTTCGTGGTGCTGCCCTACACAACCGACGATCTGATCAACGCGCGGCGATTGATCGATGCCGGCGCGGCCGCGGTGATGCCACTGGCTGCTCCGATCGGTTCCGGACTTGGCATTCAGAACACAACGAATCTTCGGATTCTGCGGGAACAGATCACTGAAGTGCCGCTCATCGTGGACGCCGGTGTCGGGACCGCCTCGGATGCCGCGCTTGCGATGGAACTGGGAGCGGATGGAGTGCTGATGAATACGGCCATCGCCGCGGCAGACGATGCCGAGAAGATGGCCCTTGCGATGAAGCTTGGCGTGGAAGCGGGCCGCCTCGCGTTCGAAGCAGGCCGCATGGAGAAAAAGCTCTATGCGAGCGCGTCAAGCCCGATGACAGGTGTGGTTGGCCGCTAATATGGCATCCAGTTTCCGAATTGCACTGCTGCCCGGCGATGGCGTCGGCCCGGAAGTGATCGACGCCGCAGTGGAAGTGCTGCAGGCCGTTGAAACGCGTTGCGACGGGCTGAGGCTGCATTTCGAAACGCTGGCGGCGGGCGCGGGGGAGTTCCTGGCTCACGGCGATCCCCTGCCCCAGGCGGTTTACGACAAGCTGGTGCACTTCGATGCGATTCTCCTGGGCGCCATGGGGATGCCCGGCGTGCGCTGGCCGAGCGGTGTGGAGATGACTCCGCAGATCGATCTGCGCGAACGGCTGGATCTTTACTGCGGACTGCGTCCGATCTATCTGTTTCACTCGCAGCATTCACCACTGAAGGCGAAGAAGGCGGGCTCGATTGATTTTGTGCTGGTGCGCGAAAGCACGGAGGGCTTGTTTGCGGCGCGACGTGTACCGGTGGATCCCGCGGCCGATAGGGGCGAAGATCTGATGCGGATTACTCGTAAGGGTTCGGAGCGCGTGATTCGCTCGGCGTTCCGCCAGGCGATGAAGCGCCGGAAGCACGTAACGCTGGTGGATAAGGCTAACGTGCTGCCTTCGATGGCGTTCTTCCGGCGCATCTTCGATGAGATCGCCAGTGAATTTCCCGAAGTAAGAACCGACCGGGTTTATGTGGATGCCGCAGCCCTGTTTTTGGTGCAGCGTCCCGAGTCGTTTGATGTGCTGGTTACGGAGAACATGTTCGGCGACATCCTTTCCGACCTTGCCGCGGGGCTGGTCGGCGGGATGGGGATGGCTCCGTCAGCAGACATCGGCGATCAGTATGCGGTGTTTCAGCCTTCGCATGGATCGGCGCCGGATATTGCCGGTCAGGGCATTGCGAATCCCGTAGCGACAGTGCTATCGGCTGCCATGATGCTGGAGTGGCTGGGCGGCGAGGAGGCGGAGCACGCGGCTCAGTTGATCCGCTCTGCCGTCGGAGTGGCGCTCAGCGATCCCGAGTGTGCGACGCGCGATCTCGGAGGCAAACTGACTACTTCCGGAATGACAGCGGCCATACTTGCTGCGCTGCCCGTTCCGGAACGCTCAGTTTGCTGATTTGGGGTGAAAACTGGTGGCGGCGCGCAGACTCGAACTGCGGACCTACGGATTATGAGACCGTCGCTCTAACCGGCTGAGCTACGCCGCCGAAATCATGATTTTAGCATCTGCGGGCTGATGCACCGTGGAGAATGTTTCTTTCCCTTGTTAGACTAGCGAGGTGCCCCTGAAAAATGTGCTGGTCACTGGCTCCTGTGGCCTTATCGGCTCTGAGGTTGCGGTCTATTTTTCCCGGATGGGAATGAACATTGTGGGCCTTGACGACAACCACCGGGCTGTGTTTTTTGGACCGGAAGGCGACACGAGCTGGTCCCGCCGCCGGCTGCAGGAGGCTATACCGTCGTACCGGCATGAGGCGATCGATCTCCGTGACCGCGAGAAGGTGCTGGCGCTGGTGGAGGAGGTGCGTCCCGATGTTATTGTCCACACGGCGGCCCAGCCTTCACACGACAGGGCGGCCGCAATTCCATTCCTTGATTTCGAGGTGAACGCGCTCGGGACGCTGCACGTTCTGGAAGCTGCGCGCCGTTATTGCCCGGAATCGCCTTTCATCTTTACATCCACAAATAAGGTTTACGGAGACCGGCCTAATCTGATTCGTCTCGCAGAGCTTGAGACCAGGTGGGAGTATGACGACCCGGCTTACAAATTCGGCATTGGTGAAGATTTTTCGATCGATCAGAGCAAGCACTCGTTATTCGGCGCGTCAAAGGTTGCCGCCGACATTATGGTCCAGGAGTACGGGCGTTATTTCGACATGCCGACCTGCTGCCTGCGTGGCGGCTGCCTCACCGGTCCGAATCATTCCGGCGTTGAATTACACGGATTTCTGAGTTACCTCGTCAAGTGCAACATCGAAGAGCGGGAGTACAAGGTTTTCGGCTATAAGGGAAAGCAGGTCCGTGACAATATCCATGCCGAAGACGTTGCCCGATTCATGTATGAGTTCGCCATGGCTCCTCGGGTTGCGGCAGTTTATAACCTTGGCGGCGGCAAAGAGAATGCGTGTTCCGTACTGGAAGCGTTCCGCATGGCCTCGGAGGTCACAGGGAAACCGATGAAGTGGTCTTATGTGGACCAAAACCGCGCAGGTGACCACATCTGTTATTACAGCGATCTCAGAAAAATGAAAGAGGATTATCCGTCCTGGGGAATTACGCGAAGCCTGAGTGACATTTTCGAAGAAATTGCGGCTGGCTGGACCTCGCGCAACGCTGCCGTCGCATGAGAATACTCATTACCGGCGCCTGCGGCTTTGTGGGTTCCGCACTGGCAGGAGCTCTTCAGGAGCTAATCCCGGGACTTCACGTCATCGGGGTAGACAATCTGATGCGGCCGGGTTCAGAGATCAACAGGAGCCGGCTTCGGGCTATCGGCGTCGAATTCATCCATGGAGATATCCGCTCCGAGAGTGATGTCGAAGTCTTACCGAAGGCGGACTGGGTCATCGACGCCGCCGCTAACCCGAGCGTGCTCGCCGGCGTTGACGGCCGCAAGTCCAGCAGGCAGTTATTGGAGCATAATGTTGCGGGGTTGTTTCCGGTGCTCGAATACTGCAGGCGGCATAGTGCCGGTCTGTTACTGCTGAGCAGCAGTCGGGTCTACTCAATTCCGGCCCTTGCAGGGCTACCGTTGCTCGATAACGGGAGAGCGTTCGGTCTGGATGTGAGTAAAAGCCTGCCCGAGGGGGTCTCTGCGCAAGGCATCGGGCCAGACTTTTCAACAAGTATGCCGGTATCGTTGTATGGCAGCACAAAGCTTGCCTGCGAGGTCCTGGCGCTCGAATTCGGAAACGCGTTCGACTTTCCCGTGTGGGTCACTCGATGCGGAGTTCTTGCCGGACCCGGTCAGTTCGGCACACCCGAACAGGGTATTTTTGCTTACTGGATCAACGCCCACCTACGGAAGCGGCCCATGAAGTACATCGGATTCGATGGACTGGGGAAACAGGTGCGGGATGCCATGCACCCCCTGGATCTTGCCGATTTGCTGCGAAGGCAGATGGCGACCGAACGCCGGGACGGCCGTCGCGTCTACACGGCAGGCGGTGGACCAATGAATTCCATGTCGCTGTGTGACCTGAATGCGTGGTGCGACTCGCGATTTGGAGAACATCTGCCGCAAAGCGATACGCGTCCCCGCATGTATGACATTCCCTGGATAGTAATGGATAACTCAGCTGCCGGCAAGGACTTCCAGTGGGAACCACGAGTTGGGCTGAACGAAACGCTGAGTCTCATCGCCAAGCATGCCGGAGATCATCCGGAGTGGCTTGATCTGAGCGGAATATGAGCCTGCCTGAAAAGGCCGAGGGTCGGCCTCCGCTCGAGCTTTTGTCTGTAGTCTTACCCGCCCGAAATGAGGAAGGGTGCATTTCAGCGACTGTGGAACACCTGCATCTGGAGCTGCGTCTTCAGGGCATACCGCACGAAATTGTGGTGGTGGACGATGGCAGTTCAGACAGGACCTGGAGCATCCTTTGTGAGCTGAAAGCGCGGATTCCGGCACTGGCTCCAGTGCAGAACACCGGCCTGCATGGATTCGGCCGCGCCATCATTTATGGCTTCGAGCACTCCAAAGGAGATGCCGTGGTCGTAATGATGTCTGATGAGTCGGACGACTGCCGGGACGTGGTGAACTACTGGCGAACTCTAAATGAGGGCTGGGATGCCGTCTTTGGCTCCCGGTTTATCAAAGGCGGCGGAGTCATTGACTATCCGTTCCACAAGCTTTATATCAACCGACTCGCCAATCTGTTCCTGCGTCTGATGTTTCGCGTCAAGCTAAACGATTTCACGAATGCTTTCAAAGGCTACCGGCGAACAGTACTTAACGGGTGCAAGCCATTCCTTTCACCCCATTTCAATTTGACGATTGAGCTGCCGCTTAAGACGATCGTCCGAGGGTATTCCTGGACGGTATGCCCCATAACCTGGCGAAACCGGCGAACCGGAGAGTCCAAGCTGAAAATCGCCGAGATGGGAAGTCGATATTTGTTTATTGCGCTGTATTGCTGGCTGGAAAAATATTTTTCTCGTGGCGACTACCGAAGCCTTCCCTGATCGGATCGCCGGGACGGGCTCGGACGCGCATTTCCCATGGCCGCATGTAAACCGGATGCCGGCGAGGTCGTAATAGACAGTATGAGACCTATCGCATTCTGCCTTTTTCTGGCGGCTTTGCCCGCATTGCACGCTCAGTCCACTTTCGACGTAGTATCTGTTAAGCCGAGCGATCCGGATTCTCACGGAATGAGCATCGGAATCAAGCCGGGCGGCGTCTTCTACGGCACCGGCGCTACCCTGAAGGCCCTGATCCTGCAGGCATATGAGATTCGTGATTTTCAGATCGCAGGGCTGCCTGGCTGGGCGGACAGCGATCGATACGACATCATCGGCAAAGGAAATACACCCGGCCCATCGGAAGAGGATCTGGGCAAGATGTCTGTGGCTGATCGCAATGCTTTCAAAGATGCGCTTCTTCAGAAGCTTCGCGCGCTGCTGGCTGATCGTTTTCAGTTGAGGACCCACATGGAGACACGTGAATTGCCGATGTACGACCTGGTGCCGGCGAAGAGCGGTGCAAAGATCTCACCATTGACTCTGGATCGTCCGCCGAAGACCTCATTGAGCGTTCGCAGCAACGGGGGAAAAGTCGAGATTACCGGCACAGAGATTTCCATGGAGGCATTGGCGCGTACGCTCTCCAACCAGACGGGGCGGACTGTCACGGATCGCAGCGGATTGAAGGGAAACTTCACCTTTAAGCTGACGTTTTCGGGCGATATGGCGGCCGACGCCGAGGGGCCGTCGATCTTCACAGCTCTGCAGGACGAACTGGGCCTGAAGCTCGAAGCGGCGAAGGGCGCCGTGCAGGTGGTGGTTGTGGATAGTGTGCAGAGAGCTTCGGCCAACTGAAGGATTGGTCGAAAAGCGGCGCATGCGAAACTTGAGTTGGCAGATGCCGGATGGATAGCCGCTCACGCAGGTGGGAGGAAAGTCCGGTCTCCACAGGGCAGCGTGCCGGCTAACGGCCGGGGGGGATCTCTCAAAGGGGTCTTCACGGAAAGTACCACAGAAAATGTACCGCCTCGTTCCTTGACGGGAGTGGGGTAAGGGTGAAAAGGTGCGGTAAGAGCGCACCGCGGGCGGAGTAATTCGTCCGGCAGGGCAAACCCCACGCGGAGCAAGACCAAATAGGGGAGGAGGAGCGGCCCGCTCCGTTAAACTCCCGGGTAGGTCGCTACAGTTTGCAGGAGCGGCGCGAAACCGCCGGACCGGCAGGCAATGAGCCATGCAGTAATGCATGGCCGGGATGAATGGCTATCGCCCGCAAGGGTACAGAAACCGGCTTACAGTCCGGCATCTGCCGACTTAATTTACAGCGAGTTCCGGGTGCTGATTCCACCATGTGGTCCAGTATGCGATATAGGCTTCTTCCCCGCCCGGGGTGTAGCCCAGTTTCGATTGCGTGTCGGCGGTGGCGTAAGACGTCGGCACGCGCTGATTCAGGTGGCTTAAAGTGGGCATGGATTCGGGAGTGGGTATGCCGATTCCGTTGGCGAAGAAACTGAGCCCGCGCGCCGCAGAGAGACGGATCGCCACAGATTCGTCCGCCAGTAGCTTTCCCAGCCACGGAACGGCATCATTCGTGTGGATGGCCGAGACGGCTTGCGCTGCCGCGCTGCGCAATGGGAGCGGGGTTGCGGCTGCTGAGGCGATTGAGCCGAGTGTCACTATCGCGGCGGGGTCGGGGTTTCGGAATAAAGAGACGGCACTGATCAGGCCGCCGGCAGCACCTTGCTGAGTATTCAGGGTTGGGCTGAGGGCCTGCACCTGACGAATGGCTGCGAGATCACCCAGATTCAGCAGTGCCGCGAGCACGGTCAGCTTCGTGTCGCCGGTACCTTTTTCTGCGAGATATCTCAGCGCACGTTCGACCGCCGGAGCGTTCAGTCCTGAGACCGCGTTGATGATCAGTTCCGGCCGTTTGAATTCGCCGGAAACCATTTCGAGGACAATCTTGTCCGCGGGGGCGGTTGATGCGGAATCGTAGGCCAATTCCGGGGGAGCCGAGCCGCTGCCCACCGGGTAGAAGAACTCCGAGAAGGGAATGAATCCGTTGCCGCTGTGGGCGGCTGGGATGCAAATCCATTTGCCGTCAACATCCTGTTTCAGGAACCAGATTCCGCGATACCCTCTTTCGTCCATGAGAGCCACGCGACGCAGTAATGTTGGGCTCGTCTGCGCAGAAAGGACTTGTCCTGGCTGGAACTCCCCCAATAGCGTGCGTTCCACGGCGATGTCAAAGTAGATTTGCGTTCCGGACTGAATCTCGCGCGACTCGGTTCCGATGACGACGGTTGTCGCATCTTTGAGGAGGAAAGGGATGGAAGTGGCTCTCAGCGGGCTGCAGAGCGCAAGGATGGCGAGCGCCTTGAAAATCCGAAGCGGCATGGCAAAGCTCCTCGACAGATTTACGCTAAAGAGGGATCACCGGTTACAGCGCGTGCTAGTTATCTTTGGGGGTTAGGTTGACATGGTCAACCACAAGAACTTTCATGGGCACTTTGGTTTTGCGAAGACTGAGCCCCTGTCCCCGGAGCGCCTCCGTAAGACCCCGGCCTTCCGTTAACTGAGCCGCCAGGGCGGAATCCGTGGCGCCGGCAGGGTTAATTCCGGCGAGCGGGTTGAAATCCAGTGTAAGATCGTAGCGGCCATCGAGGCCGGTTCCATCCTGAATAGGAAGACCGTCGGTTTCGCCCGGAGCAAGCAGGCGAAGCACCTCGGCGAGTTCGGGCATCGAAACGGCTTCCAATATCACCTTGCGGCCCGCCGTCCCGGTGCCGTTGACCATGGTGAAACCCGTTTTTTCGTTGGGATTCGCGGCCTTGATCTTGCCCGGAGTGGCCACGGAGAGCGCAAAGCCATCGAGTTGCCTGGATTCGGTATGAAACTTGATTTCGAAGCGATCAATGAGAAGCTGCTTCAGCATCCGGTAGGCGTCTTCGCTGTCGATTGGTCCCGGAACCGAACCGGCCGCGCTCTGTCGGGGTGGCTTCGCTTCGATATCATACTTCGAACTGAGCAGCGTCGGGGGGACTCCAATGATCCTGCCAGGACTGAGAATAGGTCCGCCAATTTCACCCACGAACGCCTGGTCCACGAGAGTGGAGAATGCAATATTGCGATAGTTAAGACCTCCACCAGGCGTAACCTTCAGCGAGAAATTGAGCGGCACCGGGCCTGTAGATGGCGCCGGCGTGCCCTGTCTGACTGAGGCGACGTCGAACTGGCCGGGAAGTCGCGTCGCCAGCGCCCTCGTGACCTCGCGGCTATTGGGCGTGGGGTTCTCGTTTACCGAATCAATGACCAATACTTCGGACGAGCGCGGCTTCTGCGTCAGGTCGAGTCCCAGCTGCTTCAGTGCGGTTTCCAGCGAAATTCCGCCCAGCCAGCCGGCGGCGTCGGAATTCGGAGTGAGGGTGAGTTTGAATGTCCAGCCTCCGCTCAGATTGGTTTGGTCTACGACGGGAATGTTCTGGAGGTATGACGAGGCCAGCGTAGCGAGTTGGGCCGCGAAGGCAGACATACCGACGCCTGTGCAATTAAATGTATTGAGCGGGGCTGACAGCGGTTTGTCCGGATCTCCGGTTCGCGCTGCCGCAACGGAAGAATTTCTATCGATCTGGCAGGTGCCGGAACCGGTTTGGTCCCGGACAAGCTTATTTGTTTTTCCGGCGCCAAGTACCCAGGTATTCACCGGCTGTGCGCCTGCGTGCAGTGCCAATCCAAAGCGGTCCGTCAGCATTTTGCGCAGGAACGCCTTTTGGCTCTCAGCTGTGGAATCGGCGGGCAGAGCAGCATTGATATCGAAGCGATCCCAATTCAGCCATCGCGGTCCGCCAGTGACTTTGGCGGCGTCAATGCCGTAGGCGGAGACGATGAGATCCAGCATCGTCGCGTTACGCATCTGGAGGAGGCCGCTACTCAACACGGGGCCGACCTTACGCGTCATATGAAGACTGGTTCTGAGTTCCGCGGCACTGGGGTGGATATCGATCAGCGGCGTCGTTTGCGCGAGCGCCGCACCGCAGGCACTAACCAGGGCCGAACAGAGGGAAAGGCAACGGTGAGGCTTTCTCATGTTTTCCGGATGAATCGTACTTCATCACAAACGCAGACGGTTGCCAATTTGTTCGGTCGGTTTGACATGCTCGAATAGTACAAGTATGCGGCGCGCTGCGATTTTCGGATTTTTACTGGCTTCCCTGAGTGTGGCGCAGGAGACCTCGCCTTCGCTGATTGAGAGAACGGAGCCGGAGTATTCGGCCGAGGCGGCTCAGGCTCGGGTGCAATCGGTTGTGGTGCTCAGCATTGTTGTGGGCACCGATGGCAAGGCCCGGGATTTCAAGGTGACGCAGGGCGCCGGGTTCGGCCTGGATGAGAAGGCAGTCGAAGCGGTGCGCGAGTGGACGTTTCGTCCGGCGACACGAGATGGCGCGGCGATCGCAGTGCCAGCGAATATTGAGGTCAGCTTCAACATGCTGGTGAAGGATAAAGAAGACCACACCGGTCAGCGCGCGCGGCTCAACTTTTCGTTGCCGGCCGGCGCTTCGCGGCCCGTGCTGGTGGCTGGCCGGCTTCCGGGGAATCCTTCGGCGGCTGGCGATCAGGCTTTGACGTTTCACCTCCAGGTTGATGCGAATGGTGTCCCGCAGAAGGTTACTGCTACTACCTCCACCGACGCCATGTGGGAGAAGCAGGTCGAAAGCGTCGTGCGGGCGTGGCGCTTTCGCCCGGCGATGGTGAATGGAGCGCCGATATTGGCGGATGCGGTTTTTGAGATGGAGCATAGCGGCCCATTGGGATCAGCAGACGCAGTTGTTGTTCGCGATATCACCCTCGGCGATGAAGGCCGGCTTTCGCGTCAACCCGCGAGTTCCCTGCCCATTAGCGGGCTTTCCCCACGCGTGAATCATGCGGCAGTATTGCTTCCAAACGGCACGGTGCTGCTGGCGGGTGGCGCGGTACACGAAAGCGACGCACCGCCGGGAACCGCGGATTTTCACGAGACCGATTCCGCTCAAATCTTTGATTGGGCTACGCGGAAGATTGTGAACACCGGAACTATGGTTCGGGGACGTTCCAACTTCGTGGCAACGTCGCTGGCAGATGGAACCGTCCTCCTTGCTGGTGGCGAAATCAGCCGATCGGGTAAGGCTGTTGCGCTGGCTGATGCCGAGATCTACGACCCTTCCACTGGACGGTTTAGCGCTTCCGGCAGCATGCGCGATTCCCGCATCGGTGCGACTGCGGCGCGGCTGCCCGATGGACGCGTTCTGATTTGTGGCGGCAGAGGCGGCGATAACCGTTATCTCGACAGCGCGGAGATTTACGACCCGAAAACCCGAACGTTCTCACCCGCCGGGAAGATGACTGCGCCGCGCGCCGCGCACCGCGCCCTGGCTTTGAAGGATGGGCGCATTCTGGTGATCGGCGGATTCGGATCCGCGGATTCCGCGGCTGAGGTTTACGATCCGGCTGCGGCTTCGTTTCGTGCGGTAGGAAATATGACGACCAGGCGTTATGGCTTCGGCACCGCGCTGCTGGGTGACGGACAGGTGCTGGTTGCGGGTGGCGCGGCGACTTCGAACGGCGGCCCTGCGATGGCTTCCGCTGAGTTGTTTGATCCGGCCTCCAATACTTTTCACGCGACAGGATCGATGACGGGTCCGCGTGAATTCCTGAATGCTTTGACGCTGGCTGACGGTTCGGTCCTGATTACCGGCGGGATTCCGGGGCTGCCTGGTGCACCTTTAACGGCGACTGAAATCTATGACTCAGGCACCGGCGCGTTTCGCCCTGGCCCCCTACTAAGCGGGCTGCATACCGGCCATACAGCTACGCTGCTGCAGGATGGCAATGTTTTCGTCGCGGGCAGTGGACTGATTGGCTATGGCGGCAGCGCTGAGATTTTGTTGATGGGATCGAAATGAGAAGCATAGCGATTGCCGGTGGCGGGATTATCGGGCTCTCCTGTGCGTGGCGGTTGGCGCAACGCGGATGGCAGGTCACGGTGTTCGATGCGGGAAGGATTGCAAACGAGGCCAGCCATGCGGCGGCCGGCATGCTCGCGCCTGGGGGCGAGATCGATTCCGATGCGGCGCTGGCGGCAATGGCGCTGCGCAGTCTGCGAATGTATCCGGAGTTCGTGCGTGATCTCGAAGTGGAGTCCGGTTTCAGCGTGGAGTATCGGCCGTGTGGCGCAATCGAAATTCCCGTCAATGAACAGGCGTTGCCTGCACTGAGGGAAAAAGCGGCGCGCCAGGCCGCGATCGGGATTCACTCCGAAACGCATATTTACAAGGGCGGCGCGGCACTCCGGTATCCGTTCGATGCAAGCGTGGATCCGCTCAGTGTGAATGAAGCTCTGGCGGCGGCATGTCGTGAGCGCGGAGTTTCCGTAAGGGAGCACGAAACTGTGGACGAGATCGTGGACGACGGGCGCGGCGTTCGGACCTTGCACGGTACAACAGCCTGTGACCATGTGTTGATTGCGGCGGGCGCGTGGAGTTCGTCGCTAATGCCGGGGCTTCCGCGATCTTATCCGGTACGCGGCCATTTGTTGTATTTCGAAATGGAGCCCGGGCTTGTGCCGTCGATTCTGCGTAGCGGGCATACCTATGTCTTGCAGCGGGAATCGGGAGGCGTGATTGCGGGCAGTTCCATGGAGCAGGTGGGATATGATCGGACTCCGGATCCCGCAGTCCTGAGTGATATCCATCGCCGTGCGGCAACACTGGTGCCGGAGCTTGCGGATTTGACGCCGATCGATTCGTGGATAGGGTTTCGTCCCGCTGTGGACGGCGCGCCGGTGATTGGAAGAGTGGACAGGACTCAGGTCTGGACTGCTTACGGACACTTCCGCAATGGCATATTACTCGCGCCGGAAACCGCTGAACGAATAGCGGAAGACATCACTGCTTCGTAAGTGCGTCACACTTCAGACACCGGTCAGGCACGAGGCGCGGCGCGATCACCGGCAGCAGCGGCGGTGAAGGCCTTTTTTCAGGAATCCAGATGGAAAAGGTCGTTCCACGGCCTGGCGCGCTTTCCACTTCAATACGGCCATTCAGAATTTCGGAGAACTTCTTCGTGATGGCAAGTCCCAGTCCTGTGCCACCAAACCGGCGCGCAGTGGAGGAATCTGCCTGTGAGAATACTTCGAAAATGCGATCCAGCTGATCGGTCGTCATTCCGATGCCGGAGTCTTTCACCTGGAATTTCACGAAGTTACCCGCTACATCCGGCTCAAGTGTGGCGATCAACTGCACCGTTCCCTGGTCTGTGAATTTGCAGGCGTTGCCGATCAGGTTCAGCAGAATCTGGCGCAGGCGTACGGCATCCGATTCGATTCTGGCGTCGCAGCAATCCACCGAAAACGAGTTGGAATTGCGTGCCGCGAGCGGTTCGGCGATGAGTGAAACATCGGTAATCATGTCGCGGAGGCCGAATTCTTCGATGCAGAGTTCCACTCTGCCAGCCTCAATGCGAGCGAGATCGAGCACATCATTGATCAGCGAAAGCAGTTGCCTGCCCGAAGCCCGGATGCGACCGAGGTCCGAAGTGAACTGAGTGAGTTGCTGCTCAGTGGCCTCTTCCACCAGCATGTCGCTATAGCCGATGATGGCGTTCAGAGGCGTGCGCAATTCGTGGCTCATGTTGGCCAGGAACTGGCTCTTGGCTCGGCTTCCCGCCTCCGCGGCTTCCTGCGCGCGTTTGATCTCGGTGACGTTTTCCGAGACGCCGATGAGGACCGACGAATCGGCGAGACAGATGGTGGTACGCAGCCAGACGACACTGCCATCGGCCGCGTGCATGCGGTGTTCGAAATACTGCGCGCCCTGGCCTCCGGCGGCTGCGGCCAGATGGCGCTCGGCGCGCTCGCGATCTTCCGGTAGCTGGGAATCCTGCCAGAGATTGGGCTGGGTCCGCCACTGCTGCACCGGATAGCCAAATGTTTCGACGACGATGCGGTTCACGTAGCTAAAAACCGGCGACGTCGCGGATTTGCGCCAGAGGATTTCCCGAGCGGCTTCGACCAGCTGCCGATGTTCGCTTGCGGTTACCTCCGAACGGTGCGCGGCCACGCGACGTTCGAAGGCCGAAGAAACGATGGCAATGCCGAGAACGCCGGCCGTGAAGATCACAATCGTGACGATGCCGAGGCCGGAAATTTCAATAGCATGGCGAAGGTCGGGAGCGACGCTCATCCGGTGATAGCTCACGGCAGCCATACCTGTGTAGTGCATGGCAGGTATGGCAATACCCATGAGCAGAACGCTCGCGGCGCGATGCCATGGAGAAGCGCTGTCGCCTCGGCAGGAGAATGTTAGCCAGAGCGCGCAGAATGAAATCAGGATGCCGATGATGACGGAAACAGTCAGGAGCGGCGTGGAGTATTCGCACATCGCGGGAAGCCGCATGGCTTCCATGCCGATATAGTGCATCGCAGAGATACCGGCGCCCATGAAGAGTCCGCCGACGCCCGCGCGAATGAATCCCATGCGCTCCCGGCTGGCTACATAAAGCGCAACGGCGGACGCGGCGATTGCCGATTGAAGAGAGAATAGGACGGTGGGCCAGTCATAGCGAACAGGCACGGGAAGGTCCCAGGCGAGCATGCCGACATAGTGCATCGTCCAAATACCGAGGCCCATGGCAAATGCTCCGCAGGCGAGCCACAGGTTCCGCTGGCGACCGCGAGCTTCGGCCACGCGCGTGGTGAGGTCCACGGCGGCCCATGAAGCGAGGATCGAGATTACGATCGAAAGCGCGACGAGGTGGTAGTCCCAGCCGCCTTTGAGAGTCTCCTGCGTCATTGAGGGTATTGGTTCGCTCATCTCTTTATCGGCGGAGTAGACGAAATACTTGAGCAGGCGTTGCGATACTCGGTTCATGCGCCTCACGCAGCATTGCTATGCGGTTACCGGACTGGGTTATGGTCCACCCTGGTGCGTGAATGCGGGGATTATTGCCGGGGATGCGATCGCACTCGTGGTGGATACCGGCGGGAATTCGTTGGCCGCGCAGACAATTCATGGGTATGCTGCCGCGGTCGCGACGGAGAAGCCGATTCGCGTAGTGAATACGGAGCGGCACTTCGATCACATTGGCGGGAATTCCTATTTCCACCGGATCGGTGTGGAGATTTGGGGACACGCCGGGATTACCCGCACACCCGCGGAATTCGCGCTGGAGGTCCAGGAGTTTAACGACGCCATTCCCGACGCCGCCCGGCGCGCGGCCTGCGAGGCGCAGGCGTTCTTTTGGGATACGGAGCTGTGCAATCCGACGCACGCAGTCACGGAAGATCTGACCCTTGACCTCGGTGGCCTTCACGCAGAGTTGTTGCTCACGCCCGGTCACACAGCGACGAACCTTTCTGTCTGGGTTTCCGGGGAGGGCGTGCTTTACACGGGCGATTGCCTGATTCGTGAATATCTGCCGAATCTGGATGCAGGTGGGCCTGAGGACTGGCGCTTGTGGCTGGAATCGCTTGATCGAATTGAAGCGCTGCAGCCGGAGATTATGGTTGCCGGGCACGGGCCGGTGGCTCGCGGCGCTGAGGTCCAGGCCAGCATTGAATCGGTACGTGCGGTGTTGCGTGAATCGATTATCGTCGGATATTCGCCAACTCGCAGTAAGATGCTTCTATGACTGCATCGCACCCGGCTCCCGATCCTTCCGTCATCTTCGACACGCTGCTGGCCTATCAGCGCACCGCGGCTCTGCGGGCCGGCATTGATCTCGGTATCTTCGGCGCGGTGGGCCAAGGCCATCTGGATGTGCCTGCTCTGGCGCACCGTTGCTCGGCTTCGGAGCGTGGCGTCGCGATTCTTTGCGATTACCTTTGCATCCTCGGATTTCTCAGCAAAGAAGGCTCGCGGTATGGCCTGACGCCGGTCAGCGCGGTTTTTCTTGACCCACGCTCGCCTGCGTGCATGGCATCAACGGCGCGCTTTGTCGCGAATCCTGAGATGATGGCTCCGGCGCAGCAACTTGCAGACATCGTACGCAGTGGGCACACTACGCTGCCAGGACAGGGTTCAGTAGAGCCGGATAATCCGGTGTGGGTGGAGTTCGCCGAGAGTATGGGGCCGATGACGGGTCCGTCGGCCGGCGCTTTGGCGAAGATTTCGCTGGATGGCTTTTCTGGTCCGGTTCGCGTACTGGATATCGCTGCCGGACACGGATTGTTCGGGATTGAAGTGGCGAAGCAGAATCCGGAGGCTCATGTTACGGCGGTGGACTGGCAGGCCGTGCTGAAAGTGGCGCGGCGCCATGCGGAGCAGGCAGGTGTGGCAGATCGATTCGAGGGCCTGGCTGGCAACGCCTTCGATGTGGAATACGGAACCGGCTTCGATATCGCGCTGCTAACCAACTTCCTGCATCACTTCGATGTGCCGACGTGCGCCGGACTATTGAACAAAGTACGGTCCGCTTTGAAGCCCGGTGGCTGTGCGGCTACGCTCGAGTTTGTTCCGAACGAAGACCGCATTTCGCCTCCTCAGGCTGCGGGTTTCAGTCTGACAATGCTGCTGAGCACCCCATCCGGTAACGCTTACACATTCCGCGATCTTGAGGCGATGTATCGCGCGGCAGGGTTCGAGCGCATCGCGGTGCATCCGTTGCCGCACAGTCCGCAGACGATTGTTACCGGGTACGTTCCGACTACCTGATACCGATGACCATGGAGTCCGGGCCGACGAGGTGCTCGACTCTTGTTTCGCGGAAGCCGGCTTCTTTCATCCAGCCCTGGCAATCGGCGCCAGTGTAATCGAAGCCACCAGGCGTTTCCACCAGCATATTGAGACTCATCATCAGACCGAAAGCGTTTTTTGAACGATCATCGTCGATGATGGCTTCGTATGCTATGAAGGCGCCGCCTTCGGGGAGCGCTTCGTACGCTTTGCGGATCAGCATGTGCTTGGTGGGGAGATCCCAGTCGTGCAGGATGTGGCCCATCATAACGACGTCGGCTTTGGGAAGCGGATGGTCAAAGAAGCTGCCGGGGGCGAATTTCACACGGTCAGCAACACCGTTCTCTTCCACATAGCTTTCAAAGATCGGCGCAACCTGAGGCAAATCGAAGCCGATACCCTGAATGTGCGGATTGGCGAGCGCAACCTGCGTGATGAGATCGCCTTGCGCCGTGCCAACATCGACCGCGGTTTTGTAACCGCTCCAGTTGAAGCGATTCGCGATGGTGACGTTGGCGCCGCGGCTCACGCCCGTCATGGCGCTCAGGAATTGCCTGAGGCGGGCGGGGTCGGCGTAGAGCGCGCCGAAAGGATCTTCATCGCCGGGTGCTTCGTTTTGAGGCTGTCCGGTGCGGAGGGCCGTGGTCAGATGAGCCCAGGACGGATAGAGGCGGCTGTTCGCCATTTCCAGAATGCCGCCAATGTAGGAAGGCTTGCGCTTGTCGAGGAATACTTCGGTTGAGGCAGTGTTGTAGTAAATACCGTCGCGACGTTCGAGGAAGTTCAGCGCGACGAGAGTATCGAAGAAATCGCGGGCGCCGCGTGGATGAATGCCGAGGCGGCCTGCGAGCGTTTCGAGATTCTCCGGGTGTTTGGCAAGCTCGGTGAAGAGCTCCATTTCCACGGCACTCAGCAGCGTCTTGGAGGCCGAAAAGGCAAGGCCGGTCTGAAGGATGTGCTCGGGCGTTGGCTGACTCACCTGGGCAGTATAGCGCAGCGTTCAGAGTCCGAGTTTGTCGAGGATTGGTTTTTCATAGGTATCGTCTTCGCCTGGGTAGCGGAGACGATCTTCAAACTTTCCGGTTTCCTTTGCGAGCGCCCAGATCAGACTCTCCCCGGCGGGCGCAGTGCGCGGCTGACGGTTGAACACAGGATCGGCGAAGGCTTCGTCCGCACCGATGATTTGCCAGCCTTTGTTGCGAAACATGGCCAGAGCGTCGCCGAGGAAGAGTGAGTTCAGGTAGTTGTAGTGGATCAGGATTGTGTGGGCGACGCTTCGCCCCAGGACGTCGCGCGAGAGCTTATCGTAGAATTGCGCACGGTCCCACAAGTGGTCGAGATACGGCTGGCGGAGGCGCGCGGCGTCGAAGCCTGGCTCGATTCTGAGGTGTTCGAGGAGGCGCTGGTTGTAAAACCAGTCGGAGGTGTCAATGGTGACGGCTCCGTTGCGATAGCCTTCAAGCTTCAGGAAAACCCGGATGTTGTCGCGTTCTTCGGCGGTGCGGCCTTCCTTGAGCAGCGGGAAGCGGAAGACCTTATGGAAACCTTTGTACTGACGAATGACCGTGTCAGTGCGGACGATGCCTTGTTCGAAGGCTTCGGGCGTGATGTTACCGAGGAGCGGGATGTGGGCCCAGGTGTGGTTACCGATCCAGTGCCCGGCGGCACTCCAGCGTTTGAGGACTTCGTCACCGTGTGGGTTGTCCACCAGGTTTCCGATTGCGAAGAGACACGCGCGCTTGCGGCCGAGGTGGTCGAGAATGCGCGCTTCGGCGTCGGCTCGTCCCGATTCGGGGATCTGATGCCAGTTCACGTCGTCCATCGTGATCGCGATTCGCGGGCGTTGCTGAGCGAAAGCAGGTGCGGCGCAGAGCGCCAGAGCGGTGCGGCGAGTGATTTTCACTGTGTGCTGATCCAAAGAGGAAAAGGATTGCCTGTCGCGTTGCGGCACGCATGCAGGAACTCCGGAATACGTTTGCGACGATCAAGCAGCCGTTCCAGCATTCGCTCAAGCGCAGCCTCATCGGCGCCGATCCACTCCGGTGGGATGCGGCGCATGGCGCGATCGATTACATCTTCCGGCAGGCTCATCAGACGGCTGAGCCATGGTTCGAAATCATCGAGCGAACGCACTTTGGCGTAGACGGAACGGCGGGGGTACAGACCGGTGAGCGCCGATTCCGGAAAGTCCCAGTGCGGACCATTGAAGCAGAAGCCGTGGTCGATCATCAGAACGACAAAGCCCATCTTGCGCGGCGGAATTCCGGGCCGCGCGAGCCAGTCTTTAAGCTGGGCGCGGAAGAAGACGGATTGGCGGCCATCGGCGTTGCCCGCCCACCGGTCGAAGACCAGTGCAGCGAGAAATTGCTCGGCATTAGCCACCTGGTCGAGAAGAGAGTCGGGAACGAAGTCGTAAATGGCAGTCGTTTGCGGCATGCCCGGATGACGGGAGCCAAAATGCCAGCCGGGTTGCGGCGGAATGGGATCTTTGCCGGCAGTAGTGTAAACGTCGGGGTGGCGGGCAATGAAGTCGGCGGAGAGGACGACCATCTGCTGGGGCGGAGCTGAGATCTGAAGGTAAGAAAGGATTTCGCCAGCGATCCATTCATTGACGAGAATTCGGCGGTGCTGGGGGTTATTCTGGAATTTGACGATGTAGCAGTGACCGTCGTCGGCTTCCAGCAGGTGAGACTGGGCGCCGCCTCGCATCTTGCGGATGAAATGGCGAGCGCTTACCGGCATGCGACCTGTGGGTAGAACGAATTCAATACTGAGGAGAGTATCACTTGCCCGAAGAAACCAAGATTCCAGGAGAGATTCCCGGCGCCGCCAAAGACGCGGAAAAGGATGCAGCCAAGGGGCGCGATGAAGTTGCGCTGGAGCTGATGAAGTTCATTGCCGTGACCACAGGGTACGGAAAGGGAAGTACCGCGTCGACGGGGTTTCAGGGGAAGCCGTCTAAGTCGGCGGAAGAGTATAGCGATGCGCTGCTGCAGTTGTTTGAGAAGTGCCGGTCAGTGGTAGCGAAGCCGGTCTCGCCGGCGAAATAGATTCTGATGCGACAGGCCCCGCCGGCTGGCGGGGCCTGCTTTGACTTAACTATCAGCGGCGGGCGGATTTTTTCTTCGCGGCCTTTTTCGGAGCAGCTTTTTTGGGGGCGGCCTTCTTCGGCGCGGCTTTTTTGGCGACCTTCCGAAGTACCTTCTTTGGCGCGGCCTTTTTGGGTGCTGCCTTCTTTACTGCTTTTTTCGGGGTGGCCTTCTTTGTGGCCTTCTTCGGGGCTGCTTTCTTCACTGTCTTTTTGGGAGCTGCTTTCTTCATAGCCTTTTTCGCGGCAGCCTTCTTCGGAGCTGCCTTCTTCACTGTTTTCTTCGTCGCAGCTTTCTTCGCGGGTGCCGGTGAGGCTTTACGGGCCTTTTTCGCCGGCTTTCGCGCGGGTGGCGCGGGCGCAGTGGCGGGACCTTCGGGAGCCACCTCTACCACCTCGATCACCTCCGTCACGATTACAGGAGTCGCTGTCACGACCGCGACGATGTCATCATCTTCTTCATCGTCCAGATCGCCATCCTCATACTCGTCGAGTTTGGCAGGTTCGCCGGCATCATCGTCGTAGTCCCGGAAATCTTCCATCTCGTCTTCATCCCTCGCAACAAGCTTCAGATGTTCAAACACTTTAACGGCCTCCTGTTTGGCTCAATCACCATTAGCATACCTGTTTTTCATTTTTCCGCAACAGTCCCCCTGGGGAATTGCGAAGAAGGAGCCTCTGGCTAGCGGATGAGGGAGGCCACTGTCGCGGGTTTGCGTGCCGGGAACTTCGACTTCGAGACCACGACCGGAGCAGAGCTGGCTGGCGTCTTCGCGGACGCGACGGCTTTACGGCTGGCCGAAGCCTTGCCCTTGCCGCGCGTCCTGGCGACCGCTGCGCGGACCGGCTTCGGCGTCATCTCATGATAAGCGGCCGGGATGACGAGCCGATCGCCAATTGAAGGAGTATCCGCCTTTTCGATGTTGTTCGCCGCTGCGATCACGCTTGCCGTCGATTTGTAGCGCATCGCGATGGTGCTTAGGCTTTCGCCCGATTCAACCTTATGCAAGCGAGCAGTAGCGCGGCTCGCTTCGGGCACAGCCTTCAGGCCGACGGTCACGTCATTCAGCATGCCTTTCGGAACGTGCAGATCGTAGCCCTCCGGCGCGGTGCCACGAAGCAAGGCCGGATTCAGCTGCTGCAGTTCCGGGATCGGCGTTTCCGTGAGATCGCTGATGAGACCGAGGTTGACGGTCGCGTCAAGCGGCAGCGTGTCGTACTCGATGGGACGCTCCGGCGTAATGTCATAAATGCCGTATTCTTTAGCGTTCTTCGAGACGATTGTCATCGCCAGGATGATCGGTACGTAGTTGGCGGTTTCAGCAGGAATGACCTTACGGGCGCGCAATTCCCAGAAATCGGCATAGCCGGTTCGTTCCACAGCCTTCTCGATCACACCCGGGCCGCAATTGTAGGCAGCCATCGCGAGGTACCAGTCATGGAATTCGTTGAACAGATCGTGCAGATGGCGGGCCGCTGCGCGGGTGGCTTTTTCCGGATCGAGGCGGTCGTCTGTCCACTGGGTCTGACTGAGGCCGTACTGGTTGCCGCGAAACTTCACAAACTGCCACATGCCCTTTGCAGCCGCTACCGACACGGCGCGCGGCATAAATCCTGATTCCGCCTGAGCGAGCCGGATCAACTCGGGCGGGACACCCTCCTCCGAAAAAATACGGGAAATCATAGCGTCATATTTACCGGCGCGGATTAATCCGTTTTCGATGGTGTGATGGCCGCGTCCGCTGAAGTAATTGATATAGCCAAGAACGGCGTCATTGGTAGTCAGCGGAAGAACGGAGGAGGTGGTTTTGAGCTGGGTTTCGACTTTGTCTTTGATGCCGGGATCGACAGGGAAGGTCATCTGCAGCAGATCGTCCAGAGGAGACTTGTCGAAGGTTTGAGCCTGTTCGGTGTCGGCTGCGCCCATGCCGGTGAGATCGAGACGATGGATGGCGTCGATCATATCTTCGAGTCTGTGCTCGAATATGCTGCGGCTTGTGGGTGCATCGGAAGCCCGCAGCATCAATGTGATAGCGCCATCAAACTCCGAGCGAGCCCGGTCAAAGTCGCCGCTTTGGTAAGACCGGGTTCCGTTGCGAAACTTTTCCTCGGCCTGCTGAATCAGAAGGTCAGAAGAAGTAGCGCGAAAGACGCTTTTGCCCTGGTACTCACGGGTAACTTCGGTCAGATACGGAATGCGGTCGTTGTCACGCTCGGTATCGGGGCTGATGGCAACGTCTGGCAGGATACCGGCTGCTGCAGTCGGCGTGCGGACGATTTGGATGCCGGATTGCTGAGAGAACGCGGGTAACGAGAGAAGAAGCGCGGAAAGCGTGGCCGCAAGGGCGCGACGAACGGGTGCGTGAATTGGGTCGCGTTGCCTGGTCATTCGGTCTCCTTGCGGGTAAAAATATTCGAACGGCCGTGGTCGACGCGAGCCACAGCTACAACAACTTCTTCCTTCCGTCAGGCTAGCACACGTGTGACAGTTCGATCACAGGCACGGCGATAGGCCGCAGCCTGACCGTACAATCACATTAGTGCGCCGAATCCTCTTCGTTATTAATGCGCTGATCGCTATTGCCTGTATCGTGGCAGCGGTGGGATTTTACTGGGTTTTTTACCGGGCGCTGCCGCAGACGTCGGGTTCGGTTTCCGCGCTGGTCTCCCAGGCGGTTTTGGTCAGCCGGGACGAACTCGGCATACCACATATTAAAGCGAAGACACTCGAAGACGCATTGTTCGTTCAGGGCTACGTTACAGCGGAGGACCGCATGTTTCAGATGGACGCAATGCGGCGGGTAGGCGCCGGCGAGTTGTCCGAGGTCTTCGGGGAGGCGACGCTCGAAACGGACCGCGAGTCGCGGCGACTGCGTCTCAGGCGCACAGCGGCGGAGATTTATGCGACACTGCGGCCGGCAGATAAATCAGCGATGGCCGCCTATGCTCGCGGAGTTAACGCTTACATCGAGTCACATCACGGTTCTTTGGGCGGGAAGTATGGGTTTGAATTTACCGCCTTGCAATACGAACCAAGACCGTGGAGCGTGGTGGATTCTCTGCTCTGCGGACTAAATATGTACCGGTCGCTGACCCACACGTGGAAGCTGAAAATCGAAAAGGGGCAAATGCTGACCACTGGTGAGAAGCCGCTCGTCGATTTCCTTTTTTCGGGACCGGTGGGAGCGTCACAGCCGGGGTCGAATGCCTGGGCCGTTTCCGGCGCTCATACCGCGGATGGAAAACCGCTGTTATCCAACGATATGCATCTGGAGTTCAGCATTCCAGGCGTGTGGCATGCCGTGCAACTGCAGGCGCCGGGAATGAACGTGGAGGGCGTGGCGCTTCCGGGCTTGCCCGGTGTAATTTCGGGCCATAACGATCGGATCGCCTGGGGGATGACGAACCTGGGTTTCGATGTTGAGGACGTTTACGAGGAACGCATCGATCAGCGAGATGGACATTACCTGTATTCGGGGAAAGTCGAGCAGGCGAAGGCTGAACGTGAGGTAATTCCCGTACGGGGACGGGCGCCGGAGGAGATGCTGCTCTGGGTCACACGCCATGGTCCGATTTTCCAGACGGCGAAGAATGCGGCGCTGTCGCTGCGCTGGACTCTATACGATGCGGCCCAGTTCCAATACATTTTTCTGGATATTGATCGCGCCGCGAGCTGGGAAGATTTCCGCACGGCGATCTCTCGTTTCGGCGGGCCGAGCCAGAACTTTGTGTATGCGGATGTGGATGGCAACATTGCGTACCACGCCGCCGGTCGCCTACCGATCCGGCATTTTGCGAGCGGCACGCTGCTTGACGGCACGAATCCCCGGAACGAGTGGGACGGGTACATTCCCTTCGATGATCTGCCGCAGAGTTTCAATCCGCCGGAAGGGATGATTGCGTCAGCGAACTCCAACCCGTTCCCCTCCGACTATCGCTACCAGGTCAGCGGGAACTTTGCACCGCCGGATCGCCGCGATCAGATTCTGAGTCTGCTGCGTGCCGGCGGTAATAAGCTGAAGCCTTCCGACATGCTGCGAATCCAGAAGGACGTTTACAGCGCCTATCATCACTATCTGGCGCAGCGTGTGGTGCAGGCTTATGACAAGCGCGGGGCCGTCACCGGCGCCTTGAACGATGCAATTGGCCTGCTGCGGAACTGGAATGGACAGATGGACAAAGAGGAAGCGGCGCCGCTGATTGCTTCTCTCGTCTCCGACCAGTTGATTAAGGCAGTTGCGGAGCGGGCATCCGCGGGCAACGGATCGATCTACACGGCGGATATTTCAACCGCGGTGGTGGAGAACATCCTTCGCACGCAGCCGCCAGCCTGGTTCTCCGATTACAATGCACTCCTGCTTCATGCGTTCGCGGATGGCATGGACGAAGGCCAGCGGCGACAGGGTCCGAATCCAACGGGCTGGAAATGGGGTCGTGCTCTGACGGTAGATATTCGAAATGCCGTTGGCGGCCGGATTCGTTTCATCGGGCCGTGGTTCAATATCGGCCCGCTGCCGGCGAGCGGCGGACCGACCACCGTGAAGCAGATGACTGGACGCCTGGGACCGAGCGAACGGATGAATCATTCACTCGGGCATTGGGATCAATCGCTGTGGAACCTGGTGGTGGGGGAATCCGGACATCGGGCAAGTCCGCATTACCGGGATCAGTTTGAGGCCTGGTATTACGGAGACAGCTTTCCGATGCCGTGGGGCACTTCCGGGACAGGCAGTACAGTCCAGTTCGTTCCGGCGATTCGGTAGTGCCCGCGCGCGGCGGGCGGGAGAGCTCCGCGCGCGGGCGCGCACGGGCGTGGCCAGCTACAGCAATCTCGGCTTCCTGGCCTGGGATCACAGCCA
>JBEHXG010000041.1:0-43827 GCA_048498815.1 Acidobacteriota bacterium
ATGTCTTGCTTGCACCCCAGCCCGGCATAAAATCCCGACCTCCGACATTTCTCAGGAGATTAACGCGAATCTCGAACCGGCTTTTCAGCAGCCTGCTAACGGGAACTTACATCATCGCGCTGAAAACCGCCCCGGACGCGGACTACAGGAACCTTGTGGAGAACCAGCTGGGTTTGCGATTCGTTCCGGAGAAAGCTAACATTGACATGCTCGTGATCGATCACATGGAGAAGCCGGATGCAAACTAGAAACGCGTATCGCTTAGCGGTGTTGGCGGCCTGTTCTGTCGGGCTCGTCTTTGGCCAGAGTTTTGAGGTGGCGTCGATCAAGCCGCATCCAATGCCTCAGGGGCAGTTTGTGTTCCGGATGTCGAATACGCCCGGGCCGATCATTCCTCATGCGAAGGGCAATCGCTTTGCGACCGACGTTGTAACGGTGCAGGATCTGATACAGGTGGCGTACGGTGTGATGGATTATCAGATCGTCGGATTAACGGATTGGGAGAAGGTGCCTGGCGGCGAGCACTTCGATATCGATGCCAGAAGCGCTGGCGAGGCTGAGCCGTCCGCGGATCAGTTGAAGTCGATGTTGCAGAACCTGCTGGCGGACCGCTTTCAGCTGAAGGTCCATAAGGAGAAGCGCGAACTCCCTGTTTATGCTCTGGTAATCGCCAAGGGCGGTGTAAAGGGGCGTCCTCTGACAGAAGAAGAGATCAAAGCGGGAAATATGCCCGCCACAGGGGCGGTCCGGCGAGCAGACGCTTCGGCCACGATGAGGATGGAGGTGGACCCGGGGCTGGTCCGACTGCTGGCGAACGTGGTTGACAGACCCATTCTCGATCAGACCGGACTCAAGGGAAGGTATGAGTTTGCCAGCCTCGACTGGCGGCAGTTGGGAATCGAACATCGCGAGGATCCGGTGGCGGGGATGGCTTCGGCCTTTACGGCGGTGAAGGAGCAACTTGGTCTGCAACTGGAGCCTCGCAAAGAGCCGATGGACGTTATCGTAATCGATCACGCCGAACGGCCCTCTGCGAACTGACGGCTCTGCTGCTCATGAAACAGATATGCCGTACGGCCGTCCTGACAGCCTGCGTTATCGGGTTCGCTTCGGGTCAGAACTTTGAGGTGGTGTCAATTCGGCCACACCGGTTGCCACAAGGGCAGATGGTGTTCCCTATGTCGACTACACCCGGGCCAATGGTTCCATCCCCGAAGGGCAACCGCTTTGGAACCGAGCTCGTGACGTTTCAGGAACTCATTCAGATGAGTTACGGCGTGATGGAGTACCAGATCATCGGACTCGCCGACTGGGAGAAGATCTCCGGGGGCGATTATTTCGATATCGACGCGCGAAGTGCCGGGTCCACCGAGCCGACAACTGATGAGTTGCAAACGATGTTACAGAACCTGCTTGCCGATCGCTTTCAATTGAGGGCTCACAAAGAGAAGCGTGAAGTGCCGGTCTATGCGCTGGTTATGGGGAAGGGTGGTGTGAAAGGTCGCGCACTCACAAAGGAGGAGGTCAAGGCCGGGGAGATGCCGGTGGCGCGGGGAGCGGCGAGGCGCACTGAGGAAACGACAACTATGAGGATAACCGTTGATCCCGGTCTGGTGCGACGCTTATCGAACGTGGTGGACCGGCCGATTCTGGATCAGACAGGACTCACGGGGATGTATGAGTTTTCGAGCCTGGACTGGCGGCAACTCGGTATTGAGCATCGGGAGGACCCGATGACAGGAATGGCTTCGGCGATGGCCGCCGTGCAGGAACGGCTTGGGCTGAAGCTGGAACCTCGCAAAGAGCCGATGGATGTGATCGTGATTGATCACGCCGAACGGCCCTCTGCGAACTAACGTTAACTTATGAGAAAGACATATCGCCTGGGCGTGTTGGCGGCGTGCTCCATCGGGTTCGCTTCGGGTCAGAGTTTTGAAGTGGCGTCTATTCGGCCGCATCCGTTGCCGCCTGGCGCGCTGGAGCTTCGCTTGAGCACTGTGCCAGGACCGCCGACTCCGCTTGCCATCGGCAATCACTTTATTGAGAAGACCGCGACACTCCAGGACTTAATACAGGATGCGTATGGCGTGATGCAATATCAACTGATCGGCCTCACGGATTGGGAGAAGGCGGTTCTTGGGGAGCATTTCGATGTCGACGCCCGGAGTCCCGGGGAAACTCCGCCGACCGCTGACCAGCTCCGCGCGATGTTGCAGAATTTGCTGTCCGATCGATTTCAATTGAAGGTCCATGAGGAACGGCGGGAAATGCCCGTGTATGCGCTTGTGATTGCGGAGGGTGGGTTAAAGATGAAGCGGCTCACCGGGGATGGGCCGATAGCAACCGTCGATCCCGGGTTAGTCTTACGGCTTTCGAAACTGGTGGACCGGCCGGTTCTCGATAAGACGGGTCTCACGGGCAGGTACGATTTTGAGAAACCTGGCTGGGATCAGATCAGGCAGCAGTTTCGCGAAGATCGCGTTGCGGGAATGGCGTCTTCGTTTACGGCAGTGCGGGAACAGCTGGGCTTGAAACTGGAACCACGCAAAGAGCCGATGGACGTAATCGTGATCGATCGCGCCGAACGGCCCTCGGCAAATTAGCGGTTAAGTCAAACCAGGCGGAGATCGCGCCCCGTCATGTCCTTCGGCTGGCCTTCGCCGAGAACTCCGAGCAGTGTTGGGGCGATGTCCCGCAGCGCTCCGCCGGGGCGGAGCTTCTCGCCTGAGTCGTCAACGAGCAGGAACGGCACCGGATTCGTGGTGTGGTACGTGTGCGGACCTTTGGTGATTGGGTCGATCATGCATTCGGCATTGCCGTGATCGGCGGTGATGATCCAGCGTCCGTTCTTTTGCTTCAGCTTTTGCCAGATCTGGCCGAGGCAGGCGTCGATGGCTTCCACGGCGCGTACCGTCGGCTCCATCTTGCCGGAATGGCCGACCATGTCGGCATTGGCGAAGTTCATGACGATGACATCGAAGTCCTTGCGATCCATTGCGTCGAGAACGATGTCCGTGATGCCCTGGGCGCTCATTTCCGGCATCATGTCGTAAGTTGCGACCTTGGGTGAAGCCACCATCTGGCGCTCTTCACCGTTGAACGGTTTCTCGATTCCGCCGTTGAAGAAGTACGTCACGTGCGCATACTTCTCGGTTTCGGCGATGCGGAGGTTCTTCCAGTTGAGTTCCCCGCAAACGTATCCCAGGATGTTGTTCAGAGGCTCGCGGGTCAGCACGAATGGCACACCGAGCGATTTATCGTACTGCGTCATCGTGAGGAACGTCAGGTTTTTCGGGACGAGTGTACGCGAAGGCGTGAGCAGCACTTCGCTCGTGAGCGCCTCCGTCATCTCGCGGCCGCGATCGGCGCGATAGTTGAAGAAGAAGCAGGCATCGCCTTCACGAATCAGGCCGACGGGTTCGTTTCGCGCGTCGACGATGTTCAGGGGTTCGATGAACTCGTCGGTGACGCCTTTTTCGTAAGAGCGTTTGATGGCGGCTTCGGGGTCGGTGACACGTTCGCAATTGCCAAGCACCATGGCTCCGAAAGCTTTCTCGATGCGTTCCCAGCGCTTGTCGCGGTCCATCGCGTAGTAGCGGCCGGAAACCGTTGCGATCCTTCCCACGCCGATTTCGCGCAGCTTCTGCTGCACTTCTTTGAGATAGCCGAGGCCGCTGTTGGGCGGTGTGTCGCGGCCGTCCATGAAGCAGTGAACGAAGACTTCGGTTACGCCCTGCTGCTTCGCCATTTTCAGCACGGCGTACATGTGGGTGAGCTGCGAGTGGACGCCGCCATCGCTGCAGAGCCCCATGACGTGCAGGCGGCGGCCTTCGCGCGCGTGCTTCATCAGGGCGACCAGTTGCGCGTCGGAGAAGAAGCTCTCGTTCTGAATCATCAGGTCGATTCGGGTGACGTCCATGTGGACGACGCGCCCTGCGCCGATGTTCAGGTGTCCGACTTCGCTGTTCCCCATCTGGCCGTCCGGCAAGCCGACTGACGGGCCTGACGTCTGGACGAGCGTCGATGGGAAGTCGCGCAGGAGCATGTCATAGGTCGGCTTGCGCGCGGCGGCGATGGCGTTGCCCTCGACGGCGGGGGAAAAGCCCCAGCCGTCGAGGATGGTGAGAATGAGCGGTTTGTTGCGCGACATTGAGATTCCGTGTCAGTTACTGACGGAACGCTTTACGGCCGGGGAACTTCGCGGCTGTGCCGAGACGCTCTTCGATGCGGAGAAGCTGATTGTACTTGGCGATGCGATCGGTACGGCTGGCGGAACCGGTCTTGATCTGGCCCGCGTTGGTGGCGACGGCGAGGTCGGCGATGAAGGGATCTTCGGTTTCGCCGGAACGGTGCGAAACGACTGCGGTGTAGCCGTTCTTCGCGGCAGTGTTCATCGCGTCCAGCGTTTCGGTCAGCGAACCGATCTGGTTCACTTTGACGAGAATTGAGTTCGCGGTACCGGATTCGATGCCGCGCACGAGACGGGATGTATTCGTTACAAAAAGATCGTCGCCGACAAGCTGCGTGTTGGCGCCAATCTTCTCGGTGAGGAGCTTCCAGCCTGCCCAGTCGTCTTCGGCCAAACCGTCTTCGATGGAGACGATGGGATACTGGCGGCGCCAGTTGGCCCAGAATTCAACCATCTGCTCGCTCGTGCGTTCGCTCTTATCCGACTTCTTGAAGATGTACTTGCCATCTTTGTAGAATTCGCTGGAGGCTGGGTCGAGCGCAATACCGATCTGCTCGCCGGGCTTGAAGCCAGCCTTGGTGATGGCTTCGAGCAGGACTTCGAGCGCTTCATCATTGGACTTGAGGTTGGGAGCGAAGCCGCCTTCGTCGCCGACCGCCGTGGAGTAGCCCTTCTTCTTCAGCACGCCTTTGAGGGTGTGGAAGATTTCAACGCCCATCCGGAGCGATTCGGAGAACTTCGCCGCGCCGTAGGGAACGATCATGAATTCCTGCATGTCGACCGAGCTATCAGCGTGGGCGCCGCCATTGATGACGTTCATCATCGGCACCGGCAGGGTGCAGGCGTTGACGCCACCGAGGTAGCGGTAAAGCGGAGTCTTGTGGGAAGCGGCGGCGGCGCGGGCGGTCGCCATGGAGACGGCCAGGATCGCATTGGCGCCGAGGCTGGACTTGTTCGGGGTGCCGTCGAGATCGATCATGATGCCGTCGATCAGGGCCTGGAGGGTGGCATCGTGCCCGTGGAGAGCCTTGGCAATGGGGCCGTTGATGGCGGCGACGGCCTTGAGCGTGCCCTTCCCGAGGTAGCGGGACTTGTCTTCATCGCGCAATTCGCAGGCTTCGTGCTCGCCGGTGGAAGCTCCGCTGGGAACGGCGGCGCGGCCGACGGAACCGTCGGCGAGGTAGACTTCGGCTTCAACGGTGGGGTTGCCGCGCGAATCGAGGATTTCAATTCCGCTGACTCTGACGATGCTGGACAAAATGGTTCTCCTGTACCTTTCGTTTGGGGATTCCGGCCGGGCGTTAGCGAACGGGGCGGCGGCTGGCGGAGTCCGGTTTTTACAAGTGTGTTAAGCTGGTTAATTGCTGTTCGGACTGACGTCCGAACCCGCAAAAACATATGATATCAGCACCTTCGCAGGCATTTCGCGGGGTGCAATTTCCGATAGGCGGGGAGGTGTAATTTACATGGCTGAAGTCAGACTGCAGGAAGGGGAGACGCTCGAAAACGCGTTGCGCCGGTTTAAGCGCAAGGTGCAGACCGAGGACATTATCAAAGAAGTCAAGCGTCACTCGTTCTACCTGAAGCCAGGCGAGAAGAAGCGTGTGAAGTCCGCGCTCGCCCGCAAGCGAAATCGGAAGAAGAGCCGTCGGGATCCCGAGTAGATCGGGAATCGTTGGGTTCGGTAGATCAGGGGCGAGGCCGAAGTTATCGGCTTCGCCCCTTTAATTTTGGATTAAACTTTTGTGGAGCGTGACCGTCGCGGTATGATGGCAACCTCCGTAATGTATGACACTATCAGTGTCCCGTTTGGGGAGGCGATATGGCGCCAGGAGGATCCGGTAAGTAATGGCAGGGAGAAGTCTGTTTGGCCGTCTGAAAGGTGCTTTGATCAAGTACCTCAACACCGTTTACTATCTTCTGGACCACCAGACGGAAATGGTTACGTTTCTGGAGCACGAGTCCTGGAACGCGGCGATCCGGAAGCCGCCTTACGACGACGATCTGCGCCTTCTGCGGTTTGGTTACAAGGCTTTTTCCCAGTCGGATGAGGACGGAATTATCGCAGAAATCTTCCGCCGGATCGGAACGGAGAGCAAAGTTTTCTTTGAATTCGGTGTTGGCGACGGGCTCGCCAACAACACGCTCAATCTCCTGCTGGCGGGGTGGAAGGGATATTGGATCGATGGGTCGCCGAAATTTGCGGCTGTGATCCGGGAGCGGTTCGGAGAGCACCTGGAATCGGGGCGCCTGCATCTGCTCAACGAGTTCATTACGAAAGAAAGCATCAATCAACAGATCAGGCAGATGGGGATGCCGCCGGTCATCGATCTGTCTGAGCATAGACATCGACGGGAACGATTACTGGATCTGGCAGGCGATTGAGGCGGTTTCGGCGCGGGTGATTGTCATCGAATACAACGCGACGCTCAGGCCTCCCGTCAGTCTGGTGATGCGGTACAAAGAGTCGAATGAATGGAATGGCACCAATTACTTCGGAGCGAGTCTTTCGGCGCTGGAAAAGCTGGGCCGGGAAAAAGGCTATTCGCTGGTGGCGTGCAATTACACGGGCGTGAATGCATTTTTTGTCCGCAATGACCTGATTGGGGACCGGTTTCGCGGACCCTATACGGCGGAGACTCACTACGAACCCGCGCGGTATATGAGTTTGAGGGCGGGGCATCCTGCCGGGATGGGTCCGTACGACGAGGTGTAAGCGCCCGGTCTTCGGTTCTTAGTTTTCCGCGGGTGTCCTGCGCGCCTCCCAACGACGATCACGTCGAGGGCACTTTTTCGCGAGGCAGGATCAGGCCGACGCGCCGGCAGAAAGCCCGGGATCAGAGTGCCGGCAGTTGAACAATTCTGTGTAAGTTGCCTATTACGCTACCTCAGTTTTGGATTGGCCGTGGGCGTGCTGATGCCGGTGCGGCGTTAAGATCGAAGCGAGAGGAAACGACGTGCCGCTGAGTGTGCTGAAGGATATCCGAAAAATTTATACAGGGCTGAATGCCGATGATATTCGGCGGGCGGCGGACCGCCCTGTGCGGATCGGTCTTGTGGCGGAGAGTGAAGAGGTCTTCCGCGATATGGAAGACTTTCTGGTTCCGGTGCAGTGGGACGAGCGACGGCGGCGGGCGGTCCTCAGTATGGTGTATCGGCTGGAGAGGCCGAATCCGGAGTTCGATATTCTGCTTTGCGAACCGGGAGTTGGGCTGCCGCGCAACGGTTACCTCTTTGACAGCGTTGGTGGTGACGAGCAGGATAGCGAACTCGTCAATCTGGTTGTTGAAGAGAACCGCGATCTGGAACTGGCGCTGGCGCGGACGTTTCCGGTTTTCCGGCGGGCGGTGGCTAGGACGATCATTGCCCGCGTGGCAAAAGAAAACGCCATGGTTGCGATGGTTACCGCGCTGCCTAACGTGATTCCGGGATTCATTGAGTTGCCATGGGCGGTGGGGGAGTTTGCGACCGATACGGCGTTCCTGACGATGAACCAGATTCGGATGGCTTTGATGCTGGCGGCGGTCTATGACCGGCCCATCGGTTACAGCGAACAGAAGGGCTCGATCGCGGCGATTGCGGCCGGAGCTTTTGGGTGGCGCACGATCGCTCGCGAACTGGTGGGGAAGATTCCGCTCGGTGGCGGATTGATTCCGAAAGCCGCTATTGCTTTTGCCGGAACGTGGGTCGTCGGTAACGGACTGAACAAGTTGTATGACACGGGCGTTGCGATGTCGCGGCAGGAGAAGCGTGACGTCTGGTCAAATGGATTGGACAGGGGGCGCGACGTGGCGGCGGATTTACGAGCGGTTCGATCGACGTCGTGAAGATTTCGGAGCGGGCGACGGGTCGAGTTCCGGCAACAGCAGGTCAGTCTTGCGGAAAGTCATTGCCTTTGGCGAGCAGAGTTGTTCCTGCAGGGCGTGGATAACGGCTCCAGTGAGGTTACGTCCGGAAACGCGGGCCAGCCGTTTCGCCAGATCGTGAGCTACCGGGTCTTTACCTTCAGCATCTGCCTTCTGCCTTTTGTTCGTTATTCAACCATTAACGGGGAGTCCAGTGTGGGGTGGCGGTGAAGAGACCGCCGCCGATACCGATCTGGATAGAGATGAAGATTCCGAAGGCCACACTGATGACTCCGGAGCCTAACGTCAGAACCTGATTCCAGCGCGAAAGGCCGCCGGCGGCGTACGTGATCGGGACCGCCATCGCCGTCGTCATCACCATCATTCCGGCGATGGTGCCGAAGCCGAACAGGAGCAGGTAGGCGATCGCCCACCACGGGTTGGAAATGGTGGCCATCACCAGGATTGCAACTGCCGCGGAGCCGGCGAGGCCGTGTATGGTGCCGATGATAAGAGGGCGGAGCGTGTTGTAGAGACTGAGTCCGTGAAAGGTACGGTCCGCCCAGGATGCGGTTCGTTCGTCGGTGAGAATCGCGGGAGTTGGGTTGTGGTGCTTGTGGGCAGGCGCGAATTTTGTCTGCAGCCACGTCAGGACACCTGTGAGGTTCAGGATTCCGAGCAGGATCAACATCAGGCCCACCGCGAATTCCATGGAGAGGCCAAGGCGCGGCGGAATGGTCACCTGGAACAGGATGATGGCGGCGCCAACCAGAAAGATCGTGAAGGTGTGGCCTACGCCCCAGAGCGCGCCGATGACGCCTGCGCGGGCCACTCCACGCTGCTTTGTGACGATCGTCATTACGGCGACCACATGATCGGGATCGGTTGCGTGGCGCATGCCCAGAAAGAAGCCGAGGATCAGAATGCCGATGAAGGAGAGCATGCGCGACTTGAGTTCCATTATCGCTCGCACGATTTTGGCCAGGTTTGAACGCGACGATATAATGCCATTTCGAAATGCAAAAACTGCAATATCTGAAGAAGATCGTAGAGTCGGGACTGGTAGTGGTGATTCGCGCAGACAACGCGGATCAGGCTTGCCGGATTGCGGATGCGTGCGCCGAGGGCGGAATTTCCGTAATGGAAGTGACGTTCACCTTTAGTGGCGCGGTGGAGGCGATTGCGGCGCTGGCTGAAAAGCACAGGTCAGGCGATATTTTGATCGGCGCCGGAACGGTGCTCGATCCGGAAACGACGCGCCACGCGATGCTTGCCGGCGCGAAGTTTATTGTGAGCCCCTCGTGCAATGCGGATGTGGCGCGGATGTGCCGTCGCTATCAGATACCTTATCTGCCGGGAGCCGGAACGTCGCAGGAGGTCGTGAATGCGATGGAGGATGGCGCGGATATTGTGAAGCTGTTCCCTGGGGAAGCGCTGGGTCCGTCGTTTGTGAAGGCTTTGCGGGGGCCGCTCCCGCACGCTCCGCTGATGCCTACCGGTGGCGTGAGCGCGGAGACCGCAGGCGACTGGATTCGCGCGGGCTGTGTGGCTCTGGGTGTGGGCGGGAATCTGACGAAGGGCGCCAAAACCGGGGATTATGCGTCGATTACGAAGCTGGCCCGTCAACTTGCTGAGAGTGTGAAGTCGGCGCGCGCGGAGATGGCAAAGTGAAGACGATTACCTTCGGTGAGATCATGCTGCGGCTTACGCCGCCGGGCGTAGAGCGGTATCTGCAGACCCCGAATTTCAATGCGACATTTGGCGGCGGCGAGGCCAATGTTGCGGTGGCGCTGGCGACTTTGGGCGCGGATGCGGCTTATGTGACGGTGCTGCCGGAGAATAATCCGATAGCCGACGCGTGTGTGGCAGAGTTGCGGCGGTTTGGCGTGGATACGTCCCGGCTGGTTCGCGGACCGGGTCGGATGGGTGTTTACTATCTGGAGACCGGCGCGAATCAGCGGGCTTCGCGCGTAGTCTACGATCGCGCGTGGAGTTCGGCCGCGATTGCCGCTCCGGGTTCGATTGACTGGGGAAAAGCGCTGGCCGGAGCAGGCTGGTTCCATGTTACGGGGATTACGCCCGCGATCAGCGAGTCTTCGGCTGCGCTCGCGCTCGAGGGCGTGAAGAAAGCGAGGGAACTGGGCCTGAAGGTTTCCTGCGATCTGAATTTCCGCAAGCTGCTTTGGAAGTGGGGTAAGGCGGCGCCTGTGGTGATGGGGGAACTGGCGCGGTATGTGGATGTTGTGATTGCGAACGAAGAGGACATCCAGATGTGCCTGGGGCTGCAGGCCGAGATGGATGTCAGCTCGGGCGTGCTGGAGCATCAGCGATATGAGGATCTGACTGCACTAGTGCTGAAGACTTATCCGAATCTTCGGGCTGTTGCTGTGACGCTGCGGGAATCGAAGAGTGCGTCATGGAACCGCTGGTCGGCTTGTCTGAATAATGGCAGGGAGTTTCTGATGAGCCGCGCTTATGACATCACGAGCATTGTGGATCGTGTGGGGTCGGGCGATAGTTTCGCGGGGGGCCTGATTTACGGGCTGCAGAAGCTGGGCAGCGACGCTGAGGCTCTGGAATTTGCGGTGGCGCTGAGTTGCCTGAAGCATTCGACTTACGGCGATTTCAGCCGGTCTACGCTGGCTGAGGTGAATTCGCTGCTGAAGGACGGCGGAAGCGGACGCGTTCAGCGATAGCGTGGTCCTGACGCTTTGTACAAAAGCGTGACATCCGGTACCTGGGGACCGGGTTACGATGCCATCCATGAAGGCCTCGCGACATTTGCATTTCTGGTGGCTGCTTCAGGCCGCCATGATTGTGCTGCCGGTTGTGGCTCTCGCCGTCGTTGCGATCGGGTTTTTTCACGAAGACAGAGCTCAGGCTGAGAAGGAAGCACGCAGCCGGGCTACTGCGCTCGCTAAGGACGCCGCTCACCTGCTCGGGGAGCGTGCAACTGCGGCCCTTGCCGGGGCTAAACTTCGCCAGGGCTTGATTGCTGGCGGGCTGGGGTACGCCGCAACAGATTATCCGCTGGTTCCGGCGCCGTCGGACTGGCTGCAAACTGTCAGCTCCGAACAGGCGCAGCACTGGCAGGCGGCTCAGGATTGGCTGTTTCGAAAGCCCGATGACGTGGCTGCTTCCCATTCGCTGGATGCCTTGGTCGCAGGGCGGCCGGCCGAGGCCGCTCGCGCCAATGCAGCACTGACGCAACTGGCGATTGCCGAGCGCCATGGGGATGGCGCGGTTTTAATCCATCAGGCCGTCACTACGGCCCATGAAAATCCGTCGGCAGTGACCAGTTCGGGATCGCCTGTGTCGACGCTGGCTCTGCTGGTCGCGGTGCGGCATGTGACGCACGGAAATCCATCGGACGAGTTGCTGTCGGAGGTGGAACGTAATGTGACGGAGCACCCATCATTCTTTTCGACGGATTTGCTGGACGCTTTGACTGCGGCTTCTACGACGGAACCTGCGCGCGACCGCGCTTCGCAGATTCAACGGAAGTGGAATCACGACGAGGGGGAGCGAGCTGCGGTGCGCAACGCAATGCAGCACCTTGCGGCGCGGCTGAACTACGGTCCTATCGGGAGACCGCGATTGTTGTACTACGCAGAGCAAGGCTCCGTCAGGCCTGGGACGCTGGCGTTTTCCGAGCCTCGTGCGGACGGATGGCATGTGATTCTGGCCGACCCTGGTTTGCTCTACAACGCGCTGCGTCCGACATTGCCGCGTAACATTGGCGCATTGGTCAGCCTGGAATCGGGGTCGTGGAGGTTCGGTACGCCGTTTAGCGGGGGGCGTGCGGCAGCGCTGGGGCAAGCGACGGGAAGATTCGCTGTCAATTCGCAGGAATATTCGTTTCATATCACGATTGGGGCGCGCGATCCGGCCGCGCTTTATGGGCCCTATCGGCGGCGGGTGAATTTGATTCGGTGTCTGATTTGTCTGGCGGCACTGGCGCCGCTGTTCGGGCTTTGGAGGCTTCTGCAGGTCTATCAGGAGCAGGCGCGGCTCAGCGTGATGAAGTCGAATCTGGTTTCAAGTGTTTCGCATGAACTGCGGGCTCCCATTGCGGCTGTGCGGCTGATGGCGGAGAGCCTTGAGGCCGGCCGCGTTTCCGGAGCGGGTAAAGAAAAAGATTACTATCGGCTGATTGTGCGGGAGTGCCGGCGTATTTCGTCGCTGGTGGAGAATGTACTCGATTTTTCGCGCATTGATCAGGGCCGGAAGCAGTATCGCTTTGAGCCGGTCGATCTGGCGGGATTGCTGCGCCATACGGTGATGCTGATGGAACCGGCGGCTGGGGAGCGTCAGATTCGGATTGAGCTTTCGATGCAGGAAGGTTGCGAGACGCCGGAGCCTTCCTGGGATGCCGAGGCGGTGGAGCAGAGCCTGGTCAATTTGCTGGATAACGCGATCAAACACTCGCCCTCGGGTGCCGAGGTTCGCGTTGCGGTTGAGGCAATGCCGGGTGTAATTCGAATCTGGGTAGCGGATCAGGGCGCGGGCATTCCCGAAGCCGAGCATCAAAAGATTTTCGATCTCTTTTATCGCTGTGGGTCGGAGTTGCGTCGTGAGACGGAAGGGGCGGGGATTGGTTTGAGCATTGTAAAGCATGTGGCGGAAGCACACGGGGGGAAAGTGCTGGTGGATAGCGCGCCAGGACGTGGCAGCCGCTTCGGCCTTGAGCTTCCGCGAGGAACAGAAGCATGAAGAACGAGGCACGAATTCTGATCGTGGAAGACGAACCAGCGATGCGGGTGGCGCTGCGGGACATTCTGGACTCGGAGGGGTATCGTTCACAGACAGCGGCTGATGGCGCCGCGGGACTCGATCTCGCGTTTAAGGAAAAGCCCGATCTGATTCTGCTGGATGTAATGATGCCGAAGCTCGATGGGTACGCCGTCTGCGCGGAGCTGCGGCGAGTCGGGAATCACACGCCGGTTCTGATGGTGACGGCCAAGGGGCAGGTGCGGGACCGCGTGACAGGTCTGGATAGTGGTGCGGACGATTATCTGATCAAGCCTTTCAGTACAGAGGAACTGCTGGCCCGGGTTCGCGCGCTTTTGCGGCGCACGCAGGCGGCACGGCGGGCTCCTCTCGCGTTGCGGATGGGAGAGGTACGGGTCGACCTGTTGAAGATGACGGCGGTGAAGAGGGGCGAGAGTCTGCAGCTGGGCGCGCGCGAGTTCGCGATGCTGAAATTGCTGGCTGAGGCGGAGGGCGAGCCGGTATCGAGGCAACGATTTCTTGATGTGGTTTGGGGTGCGACCGCGTTTCCGACTACACGGACTGTGGACAACCACGTAGTGGGGTTGCGGGCAAAGCTTGAGGACGATCCGAAAAATCCAAAGTGGATCGTGACAGTGCATGGCGTCGGGTATCGGCTGGAAAATGTGGAATGCGAGTTTGCTGAGACGGAAGGAGCATCGCGATGAGACCTGGAATTGGAACGATGGTAGCCCTGCTGGTTTCGGCTGGCATATGTGTGGCGCAGGATGGGATGTCAGTGTCGCTGCGCAAGGGCATTGTGGAAGAGGAGACGAAGGCCAGTCTGAGTACAGCGCTCGAGCAGTATCAGGATGTGCTTTCCAAATATGCGGAAGCGCGGCTAACTGCCGCTACGGCGTTGTTTCGGATTGGGGAATGCTACCGGCGTGAAGGGAACCGAACGCAGGCAGTCTCCGCTTACGAAAGGGTGATTCAGGAGTTTTCCGATCAGCCGAAGCTGGTGGCGCAGAGCAGGACGATTCTTTCGACGATCTATTCCGTTTCACCAACGGGTGCGGCCGATCCACGTCAGAAGGCAGCTCAGGCGCGTCTCAATGAGCTGGCTGCGGCACAGAAACTGGAGCAGACGAATATTCGGGATGCCCGCGCGCGTTACCGGGATATTACGCAGCAGCAGATCGCGCTTCTCAAGACGCAGATCGGGCTTGCCGATGAACGTTACCGGGCGGGAGTAGAGACCGCAGTAACCGGGAACGCATTGCGGTTGAACCTGCTGCAGCTTCAGCGCGATCTGGCTGCTTTCGATGCCGGAGTTGCGATTCCCGGTCCGGGTCGCGGGAGCGTCCGGTAGGCGCTACTTTTTTATTGAAGCGGTATCGCGCGCGAGGCGGCCGATGTGCAGCGCTACGATGCCGAAGGTCAGGTATTCCCATTCGACCGAAGGAAAGCCGGACTCGCCCATAATCGCGGCCAGTTCCGGTCCATCGGGGAACTTCCGCACAGATTCGGGAAGGTATTTGTAAGCTTCGGGCGCGCCCGAGATCGCTCCGCCGAGAATGGGGAGGATCCGCCGCGAATACCAGTTATAGAGTGCGGCGAAGGCGCGATTCGGTGGCTGCGTGAATTCAAGAATGGCGACGGCGCCGCCGGGTCTGAGGACTCGTCTCATCTCGCGCAGACCGGCGCGGTAGTTTGCGAGGTTACGGAAGCCGAAGGCAATCGTGATCAGGTCCAGGCTGGCATCGGGCAAGGGAAGCGATAGCGCGTCCGCTTCGAGTAATGATGAGCCCAGACCGAGGCGCGAGAGTTTCGCTTGTGCGCCGGCCAGCATGGGATGGCAGAAATCGCTGCCGATCAGCCTGCGTCCGGCTTCGCGCTCGAGGGCAACAAGGAGATCGCCGGTTCCGCAGGCGAGATCCATGATGCGCGCATCCGGGCGTTTCAGAATATCGCTGACGCGTCGGACGGTACGGTTGCGCCAGGATTTGTCGATGTTCGCCGAGAGCAGGTGGTTCGCCAGATCGTAACGATGCGCGACCTTGCCGAACATTCCACGGACCCAGCGGGATGCTTCCTGCTCGGTGCGCGATCCTTCCGGTGTGGTGCCTGCTACGCTCACCGGCACTCCACCAGGGCGAGCTCGATCGCCTGGGCGACGGAGGTTTCGGGAATATCGCCGCGGACCACGACCTCTCCGATATTTACCGGAAGCACGAAGTGGATGCGGCTCTGGACAGTCTTCTTGTCTTTCAGGAGACGCGCCTGCAGAGCTGCCGGGTTAATCCCGGCGATTGAAGGAATGGGTCCGTAATCGTTCAGCGTTCGCAGGATCGCTTCCGCGTCGCTATCGGAGAGCATGTTCAGGGACCGCGCCAAATGGGTTGCGGCGCGCATCCCCCAGGATACGGCTTCTCCGTGCAGAAAGTGCGTATACTTTGTTTCGGCTTCGAGCGCGTGTCCAAAGGTGTGGCCGAAGTTCAGAATGCGGCGGAGGCCGGACTCGCGTTCGTCAGCGGAAACGACTTCGGCCTTGATTCGGACGGACTCGGCGATCATGTGCTCTACGATGCCGGGCTCCTGCGCGAAAACATCGGCGCGACGTGCGGCCATGGCCTGGAACAGCGCCTTCGATGCGATTACCCCGTGCTTGATAACTTCGTAGAGGCCGGCGCGGTACTCGCGTTCCGGAAGTGTAGCCAGCACTCCGGAATCGATCAGCACAGCGAGTGGCTGATGGAAACTTCCGATCAGATTCTTGCCAGCGATGAGATTGCCGCCGGTCTTGCCTCCGACAGCTGCATCGACCTGCGCAAGAAGTGTAGTGGGAATCTGGATCACCGGAATGCCGCGCATGTAGACGGCTGCGAGAAATCCGGCGAGATCGGTAACTATTCCGCCGCCGAAAGCGATTACAAGGCTGGAACGATCCGCGCCGTGTTCCGCCATCTCCTCAGCGAAGCGTTCTACGTGGGACAGGCGTTTGTTCTCTTCGCCGCCGGCAAAATACAGGGTATGAAAGGCGCGACCGGCCAGAGCCGCGCTCAGCCGCGAACCGTGGAGATCCCGGATTCCGGGCTCGGTTACGACGAAGATGCGGCCGCTGTTTGCGGGCAGAAATTGAGGAAGAAGAGAAAGGGCGTCACGCTCCACCACGGCGGGATAAGTCCGCTGCGGCGTGATGACAGAAAACCGAGGCATTTCCTCAATTGTGTCATTTCACTCCGTGCGGAAAGTTGTCGTAGCTGCGGGTATGGACCGCAGGGATTCACGCTGGCTCTTCAGAAGCGCGCGGGCTTGCTCCGGACGATGGGTGGCTTTGAGAGCCGCGGCATAGTGCTCAACCAAATCAGCGGCGAAGCCAGGGTGCTCCTGGCCTGCTTTGCGCATCATGTCCATGGCGGCGCCGTATTCCGCCGCCGCGGCCACGGGCTGATGGGCGAGAGTATTCAGCTCACCAAGCTCGGCATGCACTGCGGCGACGACGAGCGATTCAGATCCGAACACGGAACTCATGATCGCTTTGGCCCGGGCGAGATCGCGGCGGGCGGCGTCGAACTCGCCCCGGCGTGATCGGATCTGTCCGTTGAGTTCCAGCAGCATTGCGATCCGGGGATGCTCTGAGCCCAGCGCCGGCTCGTCTCTGGCGATGGCTTCGTTGAGAGCATCTTCTGCGAGAGCGAGCTTGCCCGTTCTGAGATAGAGCCGCGCGATCGTCGCGAGCACGGATGCGATCTGAACGGGAGTTGAGGTTGCATCGGAGCGGACGAGTTGCAGGGCGCGGCGCAGAAGGGGTTCGGCGCGCGCGGAGTTACCCCGTGCGAGCCACGTTTCGCCGAGTCCATTTGCCACAACTTCTTCGAGACGGAGCCAGTGAGTGGAGTCGGCCATCGCCTGAAGTTCGTTCCAGAGCGAGAGACTTTCGTCCCAGTGATGCATATCGCGCGCGAGTTCGGCCCTCTCGATTATCAGGCGGGTGTGCAATTCTCCCGGCAGGTGGTCGAACCTGGCGGCATCGTTCAGAACAACGGCGGCGTCGCTGTCCAGCCCCTGTTCGCGGAGCAGGTCTGCAAGGCTGATGAGAATGTCGGCGCGTTCGGCGTTCCCGGTTAACGGATCCGCGATTGCGGATCGCAGCGCCGCTTCTGCTGCGTTGTAATCACCCAGGGTTCGGTTCACCGCAGATAACCTACTCAGGGTCGTCACGCGTTCCGGATCGCTGGTGTTGGAAAATTCGCTCAGCGCCTGCTCGAACGCGGAACGAGCTTCCTTGTTTCGGCCGGCGAGTGTGAGCGCAGTTCCGTATGACGAAAAGGCATTCGCTTTCTCATCGCAATTCGCTGCGGAATCGAGGGCTGCGGCGAAGAGGTCTATGGCGCTGGTGTAGTCGTTCTGCTGCAGGGCGGTTGCACCTGCTTTCTGACGGACGGCCCAGGCGGAATTTGCGGCTCCGTTCAGATCCATGGCGTTGGCAAGAACGACAAAAAACACTTCGACCGTCAGCACCTTCAGGGCGCTCATAATCAGCTCCTTAAGTTGGTAAGAATCGGACGCCCGGCTTTTGGACAGACCTCCGGCCGCGAGATTCCGGCACAGCAGCCGGCTACGGGCAGGTGTTTAACTCGGGTCCTCGCAAGCCGGGTTCAGGCATTGCGCCGAACACGCTTAACGACGTCTCAGGGAACAACACGGGGCGCTTCGAGGAGCGGCTCCGGAACCGGATCGCTCGGGGAGTGATTCATCGTGAATGACTCGTTCCCTGTGCTCAATACCATTATCGACTGATTTTCTGAAAACTGTATGACGAAAGTGCTGATATCGCGGATTTGGGATTTTGATTGACCGGCTTGTAACCGTTGCGTGTATGCCGGCGGCGTTTGCCTGGAGAAAAGGGAAGTACGGTGACGCGTGTCCGCCCGAGCTGCGGGATGGAGGTGGAACTTTTCTCCCGGACCTGACATGCTATGCACATGCAACCTGACGGAAATACGGTTCTGATGACCGGAGGCGCGACGGGAATTGGGGGCGGTCTGGCGGAATCGTTTCATCGACGGGGTAACAGGGTTGATATTGCGGGACGGCGCCTGAGTTTGCCGGATGAGGTGACTGCCGCAAGGCCCGCTGTGGAATCCGCGGTTCTGGATGTCGAAAATCCCGATGGCGTCGCTGCATTCGGTAAGGAGATCGCGAAGCGCTTTCCACCCACGAAGGCGGCAATTCATTCCTGTTCGCAGTCGCTGCGCTGGCAACTGAACGATATGCCGGCGGACGTAATCGAGATCGTTGCGCCCCACGTTGCGACCGATCTGATGCGCGGTGCGAGCGACGCGCGGGCGATGCTGCTCGGAGAGTTTATCCGCGAGGTGGTGTCGATTCTGCAGACACAACCGGATACGACAGGGATATGTGTGGAGAGGGTGACGCGGCTTCGCTTTGCGGAGCGAAATGGCAATTACGACAGCGTGTTTCGCGGTCTCAACCAGGCCATGAAGGCTGGTGATCTTTGATGATGAGCGGAGTGTTCTCCGATGTTGCGCTTTCGAGGCGGCTCGAGCGCGCTGAGGGGCATGCCTGTGCGATGTATGCCGAGTCGCGCGAGGGATCGGAGTGGAAAAACTTTGGCGGCGTTTATGCGATGTTCAACGGCATTGACTCCGTGGTTACGCAGAGTTTCGGACTGGGGCTATTCGAAGATCTGACGGTGCCCTCGCTCCACGCAATTGAGCGTTTTTTTCAACTGCGCGGCGCGGCTGTGGTGCAGGAAGTGAGTCCCTTCGCCGGTGTGGCGGCGCTTGGTCTTCTCTGCGAGCGCCGTTATCGGCCGGTGGAGATCAGCAATGTTCTGTGCCGGGCGTCCACAGGAGATTTCGGAGAGAATGGCGTTGCGCGTGTCGCTTCGCCGGAGGATGCGGGGCTGTGGGCTGACGTGATGTCGCGGGGGTGGGGCGCGCCTGTTGAGTCGGGTCCGCTTCCGAAGGACAGTGTTCGGTTTCTCGCAGGCGTGGACGGAGAGACAGGAGCGGCAGCCGCTCTGTGCCTGCATGATGGCGTGGCTTTGTTCGGCGGCGCCGCTACGGTTCCCGAGTTACGCTGCCGTGGATTGCAGACGGCGCTGATTGAGAAGCGGCTGCGCTATGCAGCGAACCACGGCTGCGATATTGCCATGATCGTGACTGAACCGGGCAGCGCTTCGCAGCGCAATGCGGAGCGGCACGGTTTCCGCGTGGCATACACGCGTACAAAGTGGCGGCTGGGGTAGGAATCGCCTGGCGCGCGTAGTGACGCGGTCTACAATTGAAAGTTCCGACGAAACCTTATGAAACTGATTCGTTTTGGCGAGCCTGGCCGCGAGAAGCCCGGCGTATTGCAGGAGAATGGTACGCGCCTTGATGTGAGCGCGGTGGTGATCGACTACGACGAAGCCTTCTTCGGCTCGGGCGGCCTGGAAAAACTGCGCGGGTGGCTGAGTGCCAATGCGGCTTCGTGTCCCGTGGTGCCGGGCGATGTCCGTCTTGGTCCGTGTGTGGCGCGTCCTTCGAAGCTGATCTGCATCGGCCTGAATTACGCGAAGCATGCGAAAGAGAGCAATATGGAGGCGCCGAAGGAGCCTGTGGTTTTCTTCAAGGCGACTTCGTCCATCATCGGGCCGAACGATACCGTGGTCATTCCAAAGAATTCGCGCAAGAGCGACTGGGAAGTGGAACTGGCTATCGTGATCGGCAGGAAGGCATCCTATGTGAGCGAAGCGGATGCCATGGATTACATTGCCGGCTACTGTCTGCACAACGATTACAGCGAGCGCGAGTGGCAGCTGGAGCGCGGCGGTCAGTGGGTAAAGGGCAAGAGCTGCGATACGTTCGCTCCGCTTGGTCCTTTCATGGCTACGCGCGATGAGGTTTCCGATCCTCATAGTCTCAATCTGTGGCTGAAGCGGAATGGCGTGATGCGGCAGAATTCCAGCACGTCCGATCTGATCTTCAATGTGCCGTTCCTTGTGAGCTATCTCAGTCAGTTTATGAGCCTGCTGCCGGGCGACGTGATTTCAACGGGAACGCCGGAAGGCGTGGGCCATGGCTGCAAGCCGCCCGAGTATATGAAAGACGGCGACGTCATCGAACTCGGGATTGAGGGCTTAGGCAGTTCGAAGCAGAATGTAATCAGCTACCACTGAGGATCCGGATTACTTCGGCGGCAATCGCCTCGCGATCAAAGCCTGGCTTCTTCAGATCGTGCCCTGCACCTTCGACGAACATGAGTTCGTGACGCGCGGGGATTGCCGCCACCCATTTGCGCATTTCATCGGGAGTTCCGAAGGGATCTTTTGTGCCGTGTACGAAAACGGCGGGAGTGCGCAGGGCGGGGAAATGATCGGTTCTGAGCTGGGTTGGTTTGTCCGGCACGTGAAGCGGATAGGACAGGAGCAGCAGAGCGTCGCCGGCTTTCGAATCCTCCGCAGCCAGCATGCTGGCCTGGCGTCCGCCATAGGAGTGGCCGCCGAGAACGATTGGGCCGTCTACCAGTGTTCGCAGGTGCGCTGCCGCTTTAAGCAGACTGGCGCGGTCTTCCTGCGCGGTGGACTTTACCGGCGGTCCGAAGGGTTTGCGCTGACGAAATGCGAGATCGCAGCGCAGCACGAGGAAGCCATACGTCGCAAAGGTTTCCGCAACAGAGACCAGTAGTGGAGCCTGGCAGTTCGCGCCGGCGCCGTGAGTGAGAACGAGACCTGCCTGTGGCGATTCGGTCGGAGTATGCAGGAATCCGCGGATGCCGTCCTGTGAAATTGGTGTCGTCAATAAGTTGATGATAGCGGCTGACCGTAACTTCAGCCGTAATATGATCGTTTCTAAACCAGTGCGTCTTTCTTTCCTTTTCATTCCGGCCTTGCTTTTTTGTGTGGGTTCCGCCTTTGCGCAGACCGATGAAATTCAGGTCTACGATGCGGCGATTGCCGAGCGAGGCGTTTTCAACCTGATGCTGCACAATAACTTCACGCCGAGCGGCCAGAAGACGCCCGGATTTCCCGGCGGGTTGGTGAATAACCGCAACTACAATGGCGTTGCCGAGTGGGCTTATGGCGTGACGGATTGGTTCGAGGCCGGCCTGTATCTTCCGCTCTACAGCGTTTCGAAAGAGCGCGGTCCTTCGATCAACGGCGGCAAGATTCGCCTGCTGTTTGTGAGGCCGCATGCCGACGATCACAGGTTTTTTTACGGCGCGAACTTTGAGTTCAGTTACAACTCGAAGCACTGGGATGAGCGTCGGTATACTTCTGAGATTCGGCCGATTGTCGGCCTGCACCTGAAACCGGTTGATTTCGTCTTCAATCCGATTCTGGATAACTCCTGGTACGGCGGGTTCAAAAGCCTGGACTTCGCACCGTCTACGCGGCTCGCGTACAACCTGAACGACAAATGGGCGGTGGCGGCGGAGGAGTATGCCGATCTTGGGCCTCTACGCGACATCCTGCCGGTGAATGAACAGTCGCATCAGATGTTCGCGGTGTTCAATCACGACGCAGGCGGGTTGAGTCTGGAAGCAGGGATTGGATTTGGTCTGACACCCGCATCCGATAAGGTCACGATCAAGCTGATGCTCGGTCACGATTTGAATAAGCCCAAAGCCGGTCCGAAACATTAGTTCACTGGGTCAACGCTTGCGCTGATAATTGACGGCTTCTGAACCGGCGTCTCGCCGTTCACATCCAGTTTGTTAAAAGCATCAAGAACGTCCATGCCTTCGATCACTTTTCCGAAGGCCGAATACTTGCCATCCAGGTGAGGCGCGGTGCCCAGCATCAGGAAGAATGACGTTAAGGCGGAGTCGGGGTCGTCTGTGCGGGCCATGGAGACGATGCCCTTTTCGTGTTTTACATCGTCGCGAAATTCGCCCTTGAGTGTGTGGACCCAGCGTTCGCCTGGCGTTCCTGCGATTGGGGCATCGGGGGCCGGCTCAACGCGCTGATCGTCTTGCCCGCCCTGTGCGACGAAGTCTTTCGCGACGCGGAAGAACGTGGTGCCGTTGTACCAGCCGGAATCGGCGAGCGCGAGGAAGTTGCGCACGTGGCCCGGCGCCCAGTCGGGTTCCATTTCGATTCGAATCGTTCCGAGCGTGGTCTTTAGAGTGACGGTTCTGTGGAGCTGGGCTACGGGAGTGTCGACGAACGGCTGCTTTTTCTTCGGTTCAATAGTTATTTTTCGGATGCGAACGGGCGTGGTAGTGATGTTGTCCGATGAGGCGGGCACGCGTGAGATGGCCTGTACGACGCGCATGCCTTCCGTCACGCGTCCGAAGGCGGAATACTGGCCGTCGAGTGGTGGCTGCGGGCCGATGCAGACAAAGAACTGGGCGCCGTCGCTGTTGGGCTTGTTTGGAATGCTGGGGGTGGAGATCACGCCTTTCTCGTGCTTCATATCACTGAGTTCAGCGGGGAGCATGTTGAGGCCGCCGGTGCCCCAGAGATTGCGCGGTGTTTTCGGATCCTTCAGGAGGGGATCGCCGCCCTGAATCAGGCCGTTGGCAAATACGCGAAAGAACGCGCTGCCATCGTAGTAGCCCTGACGCGCGAGGCGGATGAACTGATCGACGTGTTTGGGGGCTTTGTCCGGTGCGAATTCGAAGCGGAAGGTTCCGAGATCGGTTGTGACGACGGCCTCGAGTTCGGAAGGCGGCGGGGTTTGCGCGGGCAGGGTCAGCACGGTGCAGCAGAGAAGCGCCAGCGCGGAAAGAGAGATGGGAACGATTCTCATCGTTCCCATCTTATATTCGCCGCTACTGGAAGAGCAGCGGCGCGAAGGCGATCATGTTGCGCTTCCAGACGGCATAGCTGTGTCCACCCGGAGTGACGATGTCCGTGAAGGGCACGCCTTTTTCTTTCAGGGCCTCTTTGAAGGCAACGTTGGCGGCGCCGGTTGTGGTGTCACTGCTGCCGCAGGCAATCCAGAAGAGTTTGAACTGCTTCGCCCAGGCTGTTGTAAGCGGGGCTGGCAGAACGGTTGCTCCACCGCGCCCTCCCGGAACCGCCGCGGAGAACAGGCCCACGTAGTTGAACAGCTCCGGGTGCAGCAGCGAGATGGAAAGCGTTTGACCACCGCCCATGGAAAGGCCGGCGAGAGCGCGCGTGGCTTTGGTGTTGCCCGCATTGTAGTTTTTTTCCACCTGAGGGATGATCTCCGTCAGGAGCGAGGTAAAGTACGGGGTTACCGTCACTTCGTTGTTGTTCAGTGCGCCGCCGCGTCCGCCACTGCCGCCTCTGCCCCCGCCGCTTGCGCCGCGTCCGCCGAACCCGCCCGCCGCTACCGGCTCTGGAGCGCCCGGCGCTGTCACCGCAGGTAACGGCTGTGCGGGATGGCCCAGCGGTGTCACTACGATCATTTCTTTCGCTTTGCCCTGTGCGATGAGCGTGTCAAGGATCAGATTGACTTTGCCGATGTCCATCCAGCCGGATGCGTTTTCGCCTGCGCCGTGCAGGAGGTAGAGCACGGGGTAACGTTTCGAGCGCTTCGGATTAAAGGCGGGCGGAGTGTAAACGAAATAATCGCGGTACGCGCTCATTGCCTTTGAGTAGAAGTTGACGTGGGCCACAGCGCCATGCGGGATATCGGTCATTTCCCATGCCTCGGGCGGATTGCCAGGCATTACGAACTGGCTCTGCCAGGTTCCGAGCAGGCCGAGCTCCCCGGCGGCATTGGGACGCGCGGTCTTCAGGACTGCACCGCTGGAGGGATCGGGAGTAGTAGCTCCGTCGACGGTGAAGCGATAGGCATAGATATCAGGTTGCATGGGGCCGACGGTGGTGGACCAGACGCCGTCCGCTCCGAGCGTCATCGCCTGCGTGGGGCCGGGCTCGAGGACAACGCTTACCGATTTTGCCGCGGGAGCGCGGAAGCGAAAGGTTACCGTGCCGTCGGTCATGACCTGCGGGGAGCGGAGCGGCGCAGGTCCCCGTCCTCCCCGTCCTCCGCCGGAGGCTCCGACTGGTGGCTGCGCGTAAATACCGGCGGCCAGCAGCAAACCGCAAACCAGAACTCTATTCATCTCTGACTCCTTGCCTGAAATTCCTCTTCATCATGCAGTTCGCGCTCCGAAGATGGCGTGCATCTCCGACGATATCGCGGTCCTGGGTGTCAACAATCTCCGGCGGACGGAGTCACGGGCGCAAGCTTAAGATCAGGCTGCGATTCCAGCGCTGTGAAAACATCGGGACGCATTGAGCGGGGCCAGGCGATCCGCGCCCAATACATCCGGCGATAGCCTGTTTTATCGATCACCCGCTTTCCCGCGTCAGGCAGGTCATCGCAATCCCGCGGTACACAACAGGATCGCCAGCGCCGTCCTGGCTTTCATGGCATGCTTTTCGTACAGCATTATCCGGCAACGCCTATGATTGTTTGAGTGCTTCGGAAGCTCACGCCCGCTGTTCTGACCGGGTCGGTCCTGTTGGCGCTTGCTTTGCGGGTAGTTGCCGCCTACCCGGTGGTTTTCACCGCGCACGGAGTTAGTTTTCAGGAAGCGGATGCGTGGTTTCACATGCGTTCGATTCATAATCTGCTGGCGCATTTTCCGAGGCGCAGCGGGTTTGATCCTTATGGCGTGTTTCCGGGCGGGACGAATGTCTGGAATGCGCCTTTGTGGGATTACCTGGTTGGTTTGATTGCCTGGATTGCCGGGTTTGGGAAGCCTTCAGAAGCATTGACTGACGCTGTCGGCGCATGGTTGCCGGCTATTCTGGGTGGGCTATTTCCGCTGCTGGCATGGCGACTGACAAGGTTGTTGTTTGGCCCGAGAACGGGCCTGCTTTGCGCCGTATGGACGGCGATTATTCCCGGAACGTTTTTGTGGGTCAGCCATCTTGGTATGCCGGACCATCATGCGCTTGAGACGTTTCTCAGCTTTCTGTCGCTGCTGGCTCTGTGTTACGCCAGTGAATTCCAGGGTCGCAGGCGATGGGCGCTGGCGGCACTGGCAGGGGTGGCGCTGGGAGCATATCTCGGCACGCGCTCGGCCGGGATCTTTGTGCCCGCAGCCTTCACGATTGCGGCGGTTATCGAATGGAGTCTGGCAGATATTGTCGCTGTTGCGGTCGGTATCGCGGGCTTGTTGTTTTGTCTGTTTGGTGCGGGACCATGGGCTTCGTTTACCTGGCTGACGCTTGGCGGCTGCCTGACTGTGACGGTTTCAGCGTCGCTATTGCGGAGGCTTATCCGGAATGCGTCAGGGGCGCGCGTGATCGCCTCGGTGGGTGTGTTCCTGGCATTGGCGGTGCTGAGTTGCGTGCTGGTACCGGCGCTCAGGGACAGAATTCTCGATCTTGCGCGCGTGATTGAACGTTACTTGCCGGGTCATGACACACGAACGAATGAAGTGCGAATTACCGAACTGCAGCCGCTGTGGAGCGCGGCGCCGGGGCGGCTTCTTTCGCTGATCAGCCAGTTTGGTTTGGCGTGGATTCCCGCGTTGCCGGGAGTCGTAATCCTGGTCCGCGAAGTTCGCCGAACTCGCCGGGCTGCATCGATCGTCTTTGCCATCTGGAGCTTTATCATGATTGCGGGCGTAATCCTGCAACTGCGAATGGCGGCGTACGCGGGATTTATCGCCGCCATACTCGCTGCGGTCGGCACGGAGCGGCTGCTGCTCCTCGTGCGAATCCCTCTGGCTCGCCGGTGGTACGCGCCCGCTCTGCTGTTAACGCCCGCCATGATTGTGGCGGGTGCTGTTTCCACCGCGCAGATCTATCGGCAATCCGGCCCGGACGATGACTGGATGGCTGCGCTCACCTGGCTGCGCGGGAAGACCCCGGAACCGATGAACGATGCGCGCGCATGGTACGGATTCTGGCCCGCGCAAAGCAAGGGCACGAGTTTTGTGTATCCGGTGTCCGCATATGGTGTTCTGGCGCCGTGGGATGCGGGCTGGTGGATTAACGGGATCGCGCGGCGCATTCCGGTATCGAATGGCGAGCAGGATGGCGCCACCCTCGCCGCCCTCTTCTTTACGGTTGGCGCGCCTCATGCGGGGCTTGCCGCCCTGCGCGAAAGTGGCGCGAAGTATGTTGTGGTGGGACCGCGTTTGCTGACCGGAGGCCTGCCCGCTTTGGTGGCGAATGCCGGCGGACGGATTGAAGATTACACGAGGCTCCTCGAGGTGCCGCACAATGGCGAACTGGTGCAAATTCGGGTGTATCTTCCGGAGTTCTATCGCATGATGGCGACGCGGCTTTATCTTTCGAACGGCCGGGAGACACGCGGCGCCGGCGGCGTAACGCTCTTTGGAATCGATCCGGAGCCGTTTGTGAAGGGAGCCCACGACTACGAAGACGAATACCTCGTGCGGACCACGCATCATTTTTCGTCCGAACAGGAAGCGATTCACTCCCCCGATTTTCGCTTAACGCCGTCGCTGTTTATCGCCTGTCTGGACCCGGTGGTGAGCTGTGTGGATCTTGAGGCTCTCGATTGGGCGCAGCTCGCGTTCGAATCGAATCATTCGGGCGTTTCTTCGCTGGGAACGGCGACAACCGTCAAAGTGTTTCAGCGGAGCAGGTGAATAACTTTTCGCATTCTGCCACGATTTTCGCGGCGGCTTCGTTCTGCATTCGCCCGGGACTTACGTGTCGACCATCGCGATTCGACAGAGCATCATGCATCCAGCGTGCAACTTCCTGTATGTTGCATTGTTCGTCGATCAGGTGAGCGCCGGTTTGTGCGATATAGAGCTCGGCGTTTCGACGCTGGTGGTCCTGCGCGGCTCCCGCAAGAGGCGTGAGAATTGCCGGAATGCCGGCGAGGGAGAGTTCGGCGAGTGTTCGTGCCCCCGGACAGGCAATCGCAAGTGCCGCTCCTGCGTAGATTGGCCTCATGTCATCCACCCACCCGCTGATTCGCGCCGAGACTCCCGCATTAGCGTAGGAGGCCCGGGCGATGGACGGATCCGACATGCCGGCCAGATGGTGGACGGTGAAATCTGTTCTGAACTCACGCAGCGCCGCGAAGAGTCCGGGCGCATTTTTGTTCAGCCATGGCGAACCTTCCGATCCGCCGAGCACCAGAATTTCATACGGATGAAGCGGGTCCCCGCGATCGATTTCGGAAATACTGCACGGAGTGCCGGTCACAGCGCAGCGCGGCTTCCCGCGAAAACTGCGCGCGGTTTCATCGGAATCGACACAAACCAAATCGGCGATTGTGGCGAGCAGGCGATTAGCCAGCCCGGGAAATGCGTTGGCCTCGTGGATGGCGACTCGAAGGCCAAGGCTCCATGCGGCGATGCATGGCGGCGCGGATGCGTATCCCCCCGCTCCGATCACGATTTCAGTTTTGTGTTGAATCAGGATGCGCCGTGCGGCCAGAACCGCCGGGCCGATCGCGGCGGCTGCACGCAGACGCCCGAACCATGTCTGGCGGGCCCAGGGCTGCGAGGGGATCAGCTCGAGCTTTTCGCCGCTTTTCGGCGCGAGGCGCGCTTCAAAACCGATCTGGCTGCCGATGAAAACACCATCGGCGCCGCGGGTGGATCTCCAGGCCGCAAGGATATCGAGCGCAGTCAGAATGTGCCCGGCGGTACCACCGGCGGCGACGGCGATTCGCCTCCTGTCTGCGATTGACAATCTGCTATTCTACTAACCTCCCGCCTGTGAATGTTCCCCATAAACGCGGCAGATGGAGAACTTACGCCGCCGGATTCCGTGCTCACCGTGTCTCGCTGGTTCTGCTGACGCTTGCGGGACTGGCGCAATCATTCTCCTGGATACCTTCAGCATCCATATTGCGGCGCATCTTCGATGAGATTCTGCCGTCGCTGTCTTCGCGCGGCGGGCTGGGTTCGTTCTGGCGCGCGGTGGCAGAGATGATGGCACTGCAGGCCGCGGCGCTGGTGCTGGCGTGGTGGATCCGGGTTCGTGCTTTGCGTGTGAGCCAGGACGTGCTTGAGGCGCTTCGCGCGGGCGCGATCGGCCGGTTTTATCGTTTACCCCGCATATTCCACACTCATGCGGATACAGAACGGCTGCACCTGACGCTGGTATACGAGACCAATATCATCGACCTGATGAACTCGGCGGTCACGACGCAGTTGCTGCCGGGTGTTTGTGGTTCGGCGGTGCTGCTTGCCATTCTGATTCACATTGAGCCTGCCTATGCGCTGGTGCTGGCGATTGTCGCACCGGCTTTGTTCGCGCTGAACCGCATCATGGCGCGGGATGCATGGCTCCGGCTGGAACGCGTACGAATAGCCTGGGAGAATTTCAGCCGCGGCATTCGCTTCATGATTCTTGCGCTTGATCTGACGCGATCGCATGCCGCCGAAGATCTTGAGGCACGGCGGCAGTTGACGAATGTTCGGGAACTGCGCCGCATCTCGCTGGAACTGAACGGATTCGATGCCGCGATCCAGGCAATTCAGAGCTTTCTGCTGCTGTCGTGCACTCTCGGTGCGCTGGTGGCAGGGGGATGGCTTGTAGAGTCCGGTATGTCTTCGCGCGGTGAGGTCATGGTGTTCTACGCTACCGCCGCGCTGTTTGCCGTGCAGGTAAAGGCGATCGTAGAGTCGATCCCTCCGATGCGCAGGGGCATCGAGTCGTTTGGACGGCTGGATGAACTGATGCAGACGGCGGAGCGGGAGCCATACGAGGGAAACGTTCCGGTGGAACAGGTACAAAGCGTTCGGATGAGCGACGCCTGGTTTCATTACCGCGATGGCGCGCCGATTCTCCGGGGCGCCGGATTTGAGATCGAGCGCGGCGACACGGCGGCGCTGGTAGGGGCGAACGGGGCGGGGAAGACTACTGTCACGCATCTCCTTGCCGGGTTTTATAAACCTGAGCGCGGTGGATTGTTCGTCAACGGGATTCCGTATGAAGATGTGGATATTCGTTCGCTGCGGCGGCGCGTGGTCGTTCTTCCGCAGAATCCGTTTCTGTTCCCGGGCACCGTTCGAGACAATCTGATTTACGGGACGGAGTCGTTCAGCGAAGAAGACATCGCTCGCGCGCTTTTGTGGTCTACCGCCGATTCGTTCGTCAATGAGTTGCCGGAAGGGCTGAATACGTGGATCGGTGAGCAGGGCATCCTGCTCAGTGGCGGGCAGCGGCAAAAGCTCGTTGTGGCGCGAGCTTTCCTGCGTAAGCCGGACGTGCTGATCTTCGACGAACCGACTAATCACCTGGATGAAGAGACGATTGATTCGTTGCTTTGCAATGTCTCGTTACTTCCATTCCGTCCGGCAGTGCTGATGATTTCTCACGCTCCGGTTGCTTTGCGCAATGCCTCGCGCATCTGGCGGCTGGAGGATGGTGTCTTACGCGAGACCGTGCGGTCGCCGGCATGCTGAAGCAGCCGAAAGTGGCAGTTGTGGTGCTGGGCGAGATTGCACGGAGTCCGCGGGTGCTGAACCACGCTCGGGAACTGGCGCGGAATGGATTTGAAGTTGTTCTCATCGGCTACGGTGGGCGGGACTTTATCGTTCCCGAGGGTGTTCGTGTTGCGGCTATTGACGGTGGCCGCGGAGCGCCCGCGGGGCAACGGGGTATCCGGTTCATTCTGAGCGCCGGACTTCGCATGATGCGTTTGCTGCGGAATCTGGTGGATGTCCTGCTGCGGGAGAATCCGGAAACGATTCTGGTGCAGAATCCGCCATCGTTTCCGACGCTGACGGCGGCGTATATGGCGGCGAATCGGTCCAACGCGCGTGTTGTCGTCGACTGGCACAACTATGCCTACTCACTACTGGCGCTGCGCCTGGGAGCAGCGCACTGGTTGGTTCAGGCTGCCCGCTGGTATGAGTTTTACGCAGGCCGACGAGCCTCTTTGCATTTTTGCGTTTCCGCGGCGATGCAGGCAGATTTGTTGGCTGAAGCCGGGATCAAGGCCGCTGTTCTCTATGACCGGCCACTGACAACGCATGCCGACGCCGCAAGGGAGTCGGGCGCGCCTCTGAAAGTTGTTTGTCCCGCGGGATGGACCGCCGACGAAGACATGGATTTGCTCGTGCGCGCGCTCGAGATGGTTGACGATTCGGTCCGCCTGGAAGTTTTCGCCACTGGCGACGGACCGGGGCGGCAGGGGTTGCGGGTGGACGGCAGACTCCGCCTCACGGGCTATCTGGCGGAATCGGATTATCGGCAACTGCTCTCGGAAGCGGACTTAGGTTTGAGTCTGCATCGTTCGAGCTCCGACCTCGATCTGGCGATGAAAGTCATCGATCTTTTTGGCTATGGCGTACCAGTTTGCGCGTTTGATTACGGCGGAGCCATCGGCGAGCAGATTGAGGCGGGTGTCACCGGCTTCCTTTTTCGCGATGCGGAGGAACTGAGTGCGATGCTGTCTCGCCTCGCGGCAGATCGCCGTGAGCTTCGTGGAATGCGCCGCGCGGTGCGGGAACGATGGAATACCTCGTGGAGTCTGGCTTGGCATGAAGTTGTCCTCCCAAAGCTCGATGACCCCGGTTCAATTGTGCGAACGTAATTCCACGCGGTCAAGCATGATTGCCGGCATCGCGAGTTTCAGCACACGTGTATCGACGCTCAGACTGCTGGAGGACCCTGCCTGCAGATCCAGAATCGGTGTCGCCGTCATTCCAGTCACCGGAATTGCCGATTTATCTGAACGGCACTCGGTATAATTGATGCGGACCGATCAATCCGCATGGACGTTTTTGATGAACTTCTGAGGCTGCGAAATCTTGGGCAGAAGTGCGCGCTTGCGACCATTGTGCAGGTTCGCGGCTCCATTCCGGGCTTTCAATCTGCCAAACTACTGGTCCGCGAGGATGGGTCGCTTGTCGGAACCATCGGCGGCGGCTGCGTGGAAGCCGAAGTCTGGAACGCTGCGCGCGAAGTCATGGAGACGGGTAAACCGCGTAACATGTCATTCAGCCTCGGGCAGGATGCAGCTTATGACAACGGTCTGATTTGCGGAGGACAACTGGAAGTTTTCGTGGAATGCATCACTCCTCAGCCCGCGGCGCTGATCTTTGGCGGCGGGCACATTTCGAAGAGCCTGGCGAAAGTTCTCGACCTGGGCGGCTTCCGCGTCTCGGTGATCGATAATCGCGAAGCTTACGCGAATCAGGAGCGCTTTCCCGAAGCCGCGGATGTTTTCGCCGGCGAATACGAAGAGGTTTTTCCCGCTCTGCCGGTGAGCGAGTCCACCTACATCGTGATCGTCACCCGGGGGCATCGGGACGACATGCGCGTACTGCGCTGGGCGGTCAATACGCCTTCACGGTATATTGCCATGATCGGCAGTAAGCGCAAGACGATTTCGGTAGTGAAGGAACTGGAAAAGGAAGGCTTTTCCCGGGCGGCATTCGACAAGGTCTCGGCTCCCATGGGTCTGGAGATCGGCGCTGTTTCGCCCGAAGAGATCGCGATTTCGGTGGCCGCGGAGATGATTGCAATGCGGCGACTGCCGGAAGGGAACTGGCGGACACTGTCGAAGTCGATCTTTGCCGATGAGCGCTCGCGCGCTGTGCTGAAGTGATCCCGTCGAGAAACGCGGCGATCATTCTGGCGGCTGGGGAGTCGCGCCGCATGGGAAGCCACAAGGCCATGCTGCCTTTTCGCGGTGGAACGTTTCTCTCCGTTCTTGCGGACACGCTGGGCAGGTATTGTTCGCCTGTGATTGCGGTGTTCGGATTTGATGCCGCGCGTCTCATGGCGCAGGCGCCCGCTTCCGTCCTCGTCGTTGAGAATGAGGAATATACGCGAGGGATGCTGACATCGCTCCAGACGGGCTTGCGGGCTGTTCCTTCATCCGCGCAGCGAATCCTGTTTACGCTTGTGGACCACCCGGCAGTTTCCGCCGCCACCGTTGAAGCATTGCTGAATAACGGATCGCCACTCTCGATTCCGCGCTACGCGGGTAAGCGCGGACATCCGGTTGTTATGGATCGGAACCTCGCACAAGCGTTTCTTGCGGAACCTGCAACATCGAAGATGAATGAAGTGATTGACCGACTGCAGGATCAGACGGGGTACCTCGCCGTAGACGACCCGGGAGTAAGAGACGATATCGACGATCCGCGTCTGTATCGGAATCTTCTCGCGCGCGAGATGGATGGCGTTCGGAGCCCGCTTCAATGAAGCGTCTATTCAAGGGTCCGCGTCTCATCCTGTGGGCCATTCTGCTCGTCGGCATCCTGGTCTGGGGCGTTCCCGCCGCGACGGAGGGCTGGGGCCGCGATCGCCTGATTGATGCCCTGCAAAAGGGTCTCGGGCGCAAAGTCGAAGTCGGGCAGGTTCACTTCCGCGTGTTTCCGACTCCCGGTTTCGCCATCAACGACGTGCGTATCGGCGAAGATCCCTCTATTGGCCCGGAATCCTGCGCTTACGTGGATACGCTCGTCGCCATGCCGCGCATTCTTTCCTCGCTCGGCGGGGACTTCGCCGTTGCGTCCGTACGCCTCGAAGACGCGAGTATCAATCTGACCCGCGTCGATACGGCAGCGGGCGTGCGATGGAACTTTGCCTCACTGGGTTCCGGTGATGGCAAATCGCGGAGTTTTCCGGCCGTTCACATGGCGGCAGGCCGCATCAATTTTAAATTCGGCGATACGAAATCCATTTTCTACCTGGAAGACACCGACGTCGATCTGGCTACTTCTACAACTGACGGCGGGTTGCTGAAGCTTCGCATCGCCGGGCAGCCCGCGCGCACCGATCGCCCGTCGCGCGGGTTTGGCAGCTTCGTCGCAAGCGGCGAATGGAATCCGGCGGATCGCTCGATGCAGATGGACCTGAAGCTCGAAAAGAGCGAAGTCAGCGACCTGATGACGCTGTTCGAAGGCAGTGAATCCGGGCTTCTTGGGCAGGTCTGGGGCGATGCGCATTTCGCCGGTCCGATTGCGAAGATCGGCCTGACGGGCCGTCTGAACGTTGCGGAGTTGCATGGCTGGAATCAGCTTCCGCCCAGCGGCGAGGTATGGCCCCTGTGGCTTGGCGGCACGTTAAACGCTGCCGATCAATCGCTGGCGCTCGAAGTGAGCGGGGCCGGCAGGAAGTCTCCCATCGACATGCGATTGCAGGTCGCAGATTACCTCGGTCGACCGCGCTGGACAACCAGCGTGAATCTCGACGGCGTGCCCGTGGCGCCTCTCACGCAGATCGCGCGCAATTTTGGAATCGCAGTTCCGGCGGACTTGTCGGTGGATGGCGTAGCGCGTGGTGCGCTTCGTTATTCCAATGCAAACAATGAAGGCATGCAGGGTGGCGTTGAAGTCCTGAACGCCGCCATGACGGCGCAGGGTGCACCGCCCTTGAAGATTGCTCGCGCCGATGTGAAGTTCACCGGGTCGCTGATATCGCTGTCACCGACACCCGTTATCAACGACGCGGGCGAAACAGCCGATATCGACGCAGAATACGATGTTGAATCACGGGGGTTTCGTCTCTCGCTGAACACGAATGGAATGGCAATTGCCTCCTTGCGCCGCCAGATCTCGGTCGCAGGCGTCCCAATTCTTGGTCTCGCCACGGCAGGCCAGTGGAGTGGCAGCCTCCGCTATGCGACACCTGACGGCTGGAGCGGTCAGATCCAGCTAAGGGATGCCGATATTCCGTTTGAAGCCTTCGCACAGCCGATTCACGTGAGCGAAGCCGACGCGGCAATCGATGCGGACGGGGCCATCGTTCGCAAGGTGAAGCTCAGCCTGGCGGGAATTGTGGCGCAGGGCGACTACCGCTATGAGATAGGCGCGCCCCATCCCCACCGCTTCCACATGACGCTGTCTGCCGTGAAAGCAGATGCGCTTGAGACGGTGCTGCTGCCCACTCTGGAACGTGCCAGCATGCTGACCTACGCGTTCAATTTCGGCCGCGTTCCCGCGCCGGACTGGCTCACCAACATGCACGCTGAGGGCGCCATTCAGGCGGCATCCGTGTCTTTTGGTGACACCATGATATCCGGCGTGAAAACGAATGTTGTCTGGGACGGTACGCAGGTCAAACTGCAGGCGCTTTCCGGTCGCGTGGGCGGAGCCTCCCTCTCGGGTACGGGCGGTATCAATCTCGCCGGAAGACTCCCTCGCTACGATCTTGCGGGCGATCTCGCAGGACTTCCGTGGCAAGGCGGTGTTCTCTCTGCAAACGGCCAGGTCAAAACGTACGGCACCGGCCTGGACCTCCTGGCGAATCTCCACGCGGAAGGGACCTTCGGCGGTAAGCGCATGGACGTGGGCACGCTGGGCCAATGGGAAAGCCTCGAAGGCCAATTTGATCTCGGATTCAGGCGCGCGACTCCCCGGCTTCGTCTGTCTCCGATCACGATTCAGAGTGCGGGAGCAAAGTGGACAGGCGCTGCGGAAACTCAGGACAGTGGCCTGCTCGTCGTGAAACTGGCCGATGGTTCGCGAAAGATGGAAGCGACGGGCGCAGTCCTGAAAGGCGAAACCCTAAAGACCGTTCCCTGATTCCGGCGCAGGGATTCCAAACAGCGGGCGAAATTTTTCCGGCAGTGACGCCGGCCTCAAATCGCGATTCAGGAAGATGTGCCTCGTGAATCCGGTGGCAATCACGCTGTCAGTTCCGGCGAGCCGCATTTCATACTCGAAAGTCACTGCTCGCCGGTGGGCGCGGGAAATCGTAGTCGTTATCTCCACGTCTTCGTCATACCGCGCGGGGCTGAGATAGCGGCAGTTCGCCTCCGTCACTGCCAGCAAAATCCCGTGATCAAGCTCAAGATCCTTATAGCGAAATCCAGCGGCCAGACAGTAATCCACGCGGGCAACTTCCATCCATACCAGATAGTTGGCGTAGTAAACCACACCCATCTGATCGGTCTCGGCGTAGCGGACCCGGATGCGGGTGAGAGTGGGCGTCAATGCCATTGCTTCATCATGGTAGCGTGAAAGTCCGGATCGCCCATGCGCATTAAAGTTCTCTTCTTTGGCCTGCTGAAAGACGTTTGCGGACGCGCCGAAGATTCCCTCGACGTGCCCGCAGGCTCCGGCGCGGGCGATGTCTTCGATCGCTACGCCGAGCGATTTCCGCGCCTCGCCTCCATGGCGGCCAGCATCGTAATCGCGAGAAATCACGAGTTCACCACTCGCGAGCAGATTCTCTCTGACGGCGACGAAATCGCGCTGCTGCCACCGGTAAGCGGGGGCTCCGGTTTTGAAATCTCCGATCCCGAAGGCCACTGCTTCGCACTCACCCGCGCTGCGATCGATGTCCCGGCCCTCGAGCAAAAGATTTTGCAGGGTTTAGACGGCGCCCTTGTAACTTTTCAGGGCGTGGTCCGTAACAATACACGAGGACGCGAGACGCTGCGCCTCGACTACGAATGTTACGAAGGCATGGCAATTCGCAAAATGGCCGAGATCGGACGCGCAATTGCAGGCGAGTTCGCCATCAGCAGGATTGCGCTGGTGCATCGTCTCGGAACGCTCGAAATCGGCGAAGCGAGTGTTGTGGTGATTGCCGCCGCACCCCATCGCAGGCCCGCATTCGACGCGGCTCTCGAAGGCATCAATCGTCTGAAGCGCCTTGTACCTGTCTGGAAGAAAGAGTATTTCGCCGATGGTGAAGTCTGGGTGGAAGGAGAATGGGACGACAATGCGCCGCGCGCGGCTGGCGGGTAGCGTTCTATTCCTGGCTGCGGCCGCACTGGCGCAGGACTCCGCAACGTTCCGCTCCAATGTGCAGCTGGTGCGCGTTCTGGCAACCGTGAAAGATCACAGCGGCGCGCCGGTCGGCTCACTTAGCAAAGAAGACTTCACGATTCGGGACAACGGCGCGCTGCAGGAGATTGCTGTTTTCGAAAGGCAGACCGAGCAGCCGCTTTCCATCGCGGTTCTGGTCGATACCAGCGGCTCCACGGCGAAAGAGCTGAAGTACGAAACCGATTCGGTTACGCGTTTTGTGCGTGCCGTCGTGCGCAGTGGCAATCCGCTGGATGCCGTAGCCCTTTACAGCTTCAACTGGGAAATCGTGAGGCAGGTTGGCTTTACCCGCGACGCCGCTACGGTTGATCGCCAGCTCCACCAACTGCACGGCGAAGCGGGAACCTCCATGTACGATGCGATCCTTCTCGCTTCGCGCGACATTCAGGAACGTTCCGGCCGCAAGGTGCTGATCATCGTCACCGATGGCGGCGACACCCTCAGCCATACTTCATTCCAGCGCGCGGCGGAAGCGGCTCAGATGGCGGATGCGGTAATCTTTCCGGTGCTCGTGGTTCCCGTCGCAAATGATGCCGGCCGTAACATCGGCGGCGAAAACGCGCTGGCGACTCTGGCGCAGCGGACCGGAGGCCGGGTCTTCGAACCCAGCGTAGGTGCGGAACTGGATAACGCCTTCGACGGAATCCTGCGCGACCTCCGCACGCAGTATCTGCTCGCGTTCTACCCGAAGGGTGCGCCGCTCACCGCCGACCCGTTCCACACCCTGGCCCTCACAACAACGGATTCCACCTGGACGATCGCCGCCCGCAGTGGATACTATGGAGAGGCGCTGGCTGCGCCGTTATCGGGGCGTGGCAATCAGTCACAGAGCGTGGGCGTGAATCCACCCGATGAAACGGTTCGCCCGCCGAAGCCCCGGACGAAATCGACGAAACAGCCGGGGCGCTGAACGGATCGGGAGAAAATGCCGCCAACCAAAGCGAAGGCCGCGAGGCCCGCGGAACAAACGTTCGAAGAGACCAGATACCTCAAGCATCTGATCGACCGCAGGATCCCCGTCTCCGTGAAACTGGCCGATAACACCATGGTTACCGGCACGGTGGAGTATTACGATCAGCGCTTCATCCGTCTCACTCGCACCGACAGTCCGAATCTGTTCATCTTCAAGCACGACATCAAGTATCTGTTCGAAAATCCCCGCGACTAATGGCAACACCTTCCTTCATTGAAGCCGCAATCGATATTTCGCTCGCGGCCGGCAATCTTCTCCGTTATCACTATGAGCGCCGCATCGGATTCGAGTTGAAATCGGAATTCGATCTGGTTACCGAAGCCGATCGTGCTTCCGAAAAGCTGGTTATCGAACGCCTGCGCGCACTCTTTCCGGATCATTCGATTCAGGCCGAAGAAGGCGGCGGCTCCGAACTCGGTTCGGAATACCGCTGGTACCTCGACCCGCTTGATGGCACCACGAATTTCGCCCATGGGTATCAGTCCTGGAGCGTGACCATGGCGCTCGAAAAGTCGGGCGAGCTCATTGCGGGCGTGGTTTTCGATCCCACGCGCAACGAATTATTCTCCGCCGAAAAAGGCGCCGGCGCGTACCTCAATGGCAAACGGATTCACGTCTCGCAGGTGGAAAAACTTAGTCAGAGTCTGACCTGCACCGGTTTCCCCAACAACAATCGCAGGACGAACCCAAATATCCACTTCTTCTACCAAATGGCGCTGGCAACCCACGGCGTAAGGCGCGGCGGGTCGGCTGCAATCGACCTCGCCAATACCGCCTGTGGACGTCTCGATGCCTTCTGGGAAATCGGTCTAAGCCCCTGGGATCTCGCGGCCGGCAAACTTCTGGTAATGGAAGCAGGAGGACGGGTCAGCGAAATGCGCGGTGCCCCGCACGCCATGCCGTCAGTAGACATCCTCGCCGATAACGGCCTGCTGCATGACGAAATGATTGCCCGCTTCACCGAGATTTACTGCGGCGAGCTGCGCTACCCGATTCCGCCCATCGGCTGAACCCTTGCGGCGTTTGTCGGGTCGCAAACGCATTCCACGTGTTTTCAAAGGGTTATCATGTGCTACACTAGCGATTTATCATGCGCACAGTCGACCTTATCCTGCGGAAGCGCGGGGGTGAAGAACTCAGCGTGGAAGAAATCCAGTTCCTTGTGAACGGATACACCACGGGCGAAATTCCGGATTATCAGATGTCCGCCTTCCTCATGGCCACGTTTTTCAGTGGCATGACGGACCGTGAATTGAGTGCGCTTACGGAGTGCATGACGCGATCCGGCGAGATTCTCGATCTTTCCGATATCGAAGGCATGAAGGTCGATAAGCATTCGACCGGAGGCGTCGGCGACAAGACCAGCCTGATTTGTGCGCCCATTGCGGCGGCGGCAGGCGTGGTGGTTCCGATGGTTTCCGGGCGCGGCCTGGGCCATACCGGCGGCACGCTGGACAAGCTGGAATCGATTCCCGGCTTCCGCACCGACCTCACTGTGGAACAGTTCCGCGCGCAGCTGGCTTCGCTCGGGCTTTGCTTTATCGGCCAGACGGACGAAATCGCCCCGGCCGATAACCGGCTTTATGCGTTGCGCGATGTCACGGGCACCGTTGAGTCGATTCCGCTGATTGCTTCGTCGATCATGTCGAAGAAGATTGCGGAAGGCATCAATGCGCTGGTCCTTGATGTTAAAGTCGGTAACGGCGCGTTCATGAAGAAGCAGGTGGAGGCGCGCCGCCTTGCGCAGGCGATGGTTGGTATCGGCCGCCGCCTCGATATTCGTGTGCAGGCGCTGATCACCGATATGAATCAGCCGCTCGGTTTCGCCATCGGCAATGCGCTTGAAGTCATGGAAGTTTCGCAGACGCTGCAGAAGGCCGGCCCGGCCGACCTTACGCGGCTCAGTCTGGAGCTCGCGGCGCGCATGATCCACCTCGGCAGGAAGGCTGCGTCGCTCGACGAAGCCCGTAAGATCGCTGAAGACAAGCTGATGGATGGTTCGGCCTACGCGAAGTTCAAGGCTGTTGTGGAAGCCCAGGGCGGCAACTCGCAGGCTCTCGACCGCTTTGATCTGCTGCCGAACGCAACGGGCATGCGCGAAATTATTACTCCGCGCGCCGGTTTCGTCAGCGCAATCATGGCTGAGGACATCGGTCGTGCATCTCAGATGATGGGTGCCGGGCGCGCGCGCAAAGAAGATCCGATCGATCCCGCGGTTGGCGTGATTCTTGAAGTTAAGGTTGGCGAGAAGGTGGATGCCGGAAGCGTTCTCTGCCGCCTCTACTACACGAGCGAAGAAGGCCTCGACGATGCCGCCGAACTGGTGGAAGATGCGTTCCGCATCTCCGGCGCGCGTCCGGACGAACGCGATCTCATTCTGGAAGTCGTGAGCTAGTTCGCGATGGGCCGCCTGACGGGACTCATCGGTTTAGTGGTGATCCTGGCGGTGGCGTGGGCCTTTTCGAGTAATCGGAAGGCGGTTAATCTGCGTGTTCTTTACTGGGGGCTCGGCCTGCAGTTTGGCTTTGCCCTGCTGGTGTTGGAAACGCGATTCGGTGAACTGTTTCAGGGTGTCAGCAAAGCGGTAACCGCGATGCTCGGGTACTCCGAGGCCGGCGCCTCCTTTCTGTTTGGCGACGCGCTGGGGAAATCCGGCGGTTCATTCGGAACGATCTTCGCGTTTCAGGTCTTACCCATCATCATCTTCATCGCTTCGTTCTTCGCGATTCTGTATTACCTCGGAATCATGCAGTGGATCGTGAAGGCGTTCGCGATCGGGATGCAGAAGACGATGGGGGCGAGTGGCGCGGAATCTCTGAACGTCGCGGCGAGCATCTTCATGGGTCAGACCGAGGCGCCGCTTACGATTCGCCCCTTCCTCGCTGGTCTCACGCAATCCGAGTTGTTCACGATTATGGTCAGCGGTATGGCGCACGTTTCCGGCGCTGTGATGGCGGCCTACGTGATGTTTGCGCACGTGGAGATTCAGCATCTGCTCACGGCGGTAATCATGACTGCGCCCGCGACGATCATGCTTGCCAAGATTCTGGAGCCGGAGACCGGCACTCCGGTTACGGCGGGTCGTGTGGAGGTGAAGCTCGAAAATACGGCCGTCAATGTCATCGACGCCGCCGCTCAGGGCGCGGGCGATGGACTCCAGCTCGTCCTCAACATCGCGGCGATGCTGATCGCATTCCTGGCGTTGATCGCGATGGTGAATGGCGGTTTCGGCAAAGTGCATGAGTGGTTCAGCTGGTTCCCCGCCACTATGCAGCAACTCTTTGGCATCGTCTTCGCCCCCATCGCCTGGATTCTCGGTGTGCCGTGGAAAGACTGCTCGGCAATCGGGCAGTTGCTCGGCGAGCGCCTGGTGACGAATGAATTCATCGCGTTCATCGATCTCGGAAAAATCAAGACCCAGCTTGATCCGCACTCGTTCAAAATTGCAACCTACGCGCTGTGCGGGTTCGCCAACTTCAGCTCCATCGCGATCCAGCTTGGCGGCATTGGCGCGCTGGCGCCCACGCGCAAGGGCGATCTGGCGCGGCTCGGAATGCGCGCGGTGATGGCCGGTACCATGGCAAATTTCATGTCTGCCTGCATCGCCGGGATCCTGATATGAGTGTCGGCGTTGTTCTTGGCAGCGGACTTGGCGCGTTCGCGGATACGCTCGATAACGCCGTTGTTACGCCTTACTCCGATATACCCGGCTGGCCGCAATCCACAGCGATAGGCCACGCGGGAAAGCTCATCACGGGAACAGTGAATGGCACGGAAGTCATCGTGCTTGCGGGCCGGGCTCACCTCTACGAAGGCTACACAGCGCAGCAGGCCGCATTCGGAATTCGCCGGCTGCACCGGATGGGCGTCCGGTCTGTGATCCTCACCAATGCCGCCGGTGGAGTGAATGTGAAATTCGGAGCCGGAACACTGGTTCTCATCTCCGATCACATCAACCTGCTCGGCCAGAATCCGCTGACCGGTCCTGACGACGAAACGCTTGGCCCCCGCTTCCCCGATATGAGCGAAGCCTATTCGAAGGATTACCGCGCCATCGCCCGGTCGGTCGGTCGCGAGCTGGGTATCGAACTGCCGGAAGGCGTGTATGCCGCGCTGCCAGGTCCGAGTTACGAAACCCCGGCGGAGATCCGCTATCTCCGCGCGATTGGTACCGACCTCGTCGGTATGTCAACCGTCCCCGAAACGATCGCCGCGAATCACATGGGCATGAAGGTTTTGGGCCTCTCCTGCGTAACCAATGCGGCAGCCGGAGTTCTCGACCGGAAACTCAACCACACGGAAGTTCTGGAAGTCGGCGAACGAATGAAGGGTACGCTGATCGAACTGCTGCGCCGCATCGTGCCGCGCCTGACCTGAGCGATGGCCGATCCCCTCATCGAAGCCGCGATCCGGGTCCGCGAAAACGCTCAGGCCACATTTTCGCACTTCAAAGTAGGAGCGGCGGTTGAAGACGATACAGGCCGAATCCACACCGGCTGCAACGTGGAAAACGCAACTTACGGACTGACCGTCTGTGCGGAACGTGTGGCAATATTCAAAGCCATTTCCGAAGGCGCTCGCCGCTTCACGCGTGTCGCTGTAGTCGCGGATACCGACACACTTACCCCGCCCTGCGGAGCCTGCCGTCAAATCCTCTGGGAGTTCTGCGGCGACGTTGAAATTGTACTCGCCAACCTTACAGGCCGGACCGAGAGCATCCGCCTGGGTACCCTGTTTCCGAGGGCCTTCGATGCTTCGTTCCTGTAGTCTCGCGCTGATCTTCGCTTCCGTACTCGCAGCCGCGCCCTGCGACCTCATCATCAGCGGCCGCTGGGTTGTCACCATGGACGCCCGGCGCCGCGTAATTGAAAACGGCGCCGTAGCGGTCCGTGCCGACCGCATCGTAGCGGTAGGAACCAAGGCCGCAATCGATCGCGACTGGCAACCCAAACGGCGCATCGACCAGCCAAACGCGGTGATCGCCCCCGGCCTCATCAACACCCACACCCATGCCGCGATGTCTTTATTCCGCGGTATCGCCGACGATCTTAAGCTCCAGGACTGGCTCAACAACTACATCTTCCCGGCCGAAGCAAAGAACGTAACACCCGATTTCGTGCGATGGGGAACGCGTCTCGGTGCGCTCGAAATGCTCCTCTCGGGAACCACTACGTTCACTGACATGTACTACTTTGAGGACGTGGTGGCTGAAGCGTCAAAGGAAGCCGGCATTCGTGGCGTGCTTGGCGAGACAATCATTCAGTTCCCGGTAGCGGACGCAAAAACCCCGGAAGACGGCCTGAAGTACGCCGAGAAGTTTCTGATTCGGTTTAAAGGCGATCCCCTCATCACGGCCTCCGTAGCGCCGCACGCCCCCTACACCAATAAAGACGAAACTCTGAAAGCAGCGCGGGCCCTGGCGAACAGGTACAACGCGCCGCTGATCATCCACCTCTCCGAAACGAAAAAAGAAAACGACGACATGCAGGCCTCGCGCCACATGAGCCCCACCGCGATGCTGAATTCGCTCGGAGTGTTCAACGGTCGCACCGTCGCTGCACACTGCGTCTGGCTGAGTGATGCCGACATGACCATTCTGAAATCGCACAACGTTGGCGTGGCGCACAACCCATCGAGCAACATGATGCTCGCCAGCGGCGCCGCGCCTGTTGTTCAGATGCTGAAACGCGGAATTGCCGTAGGTCTGGGAACCGATGGCCCGGCGGGCAGCAACAACGACTTCGACCTGATGGAAGAAATGGATCTGGCGGCCAAGCTCCAAAAACTGACCCGCAACGATCCCGAGGCCTTGTCCGCGAAGCAGTCCTTCGAGATGGCAACGCTGGGCGGCGCGGGAGTTCTCGGCCTCGAAAAGGAAATAGGCTCCCTCGAAATCGGTAAGCGGGCGGACGTAATCGCAATCGATCTCAACACGCCGAACGCGGTGCCTCTCTACGACATTTACTCGCAGCTCGTCTATTCGCTGAAAGGCTCAAATGTTCTCGACGTAGTAGTCAACGGCAGAGACGTGGTGCGCAACAAACGCTGCCTGACCCTGGACCAGACCGCAATCATTGCAAAGGCCCAGGCATACGGCGCTCAGGTGGCCGCTTCGGTAAAGCAGAAGCACTAGAAGCGATCAGCCAATCGGAACCTGCTCCACAATCTCGATCCCGAACCCTTCCAGCGCGACAATCCGCCGCGGATGATTGGTCAGCAGCCGAATCGTGCGTAATCCAAGATCGGAAAGGATCTGCGCCCCGATCCCGACCTCGTGCTGTTGCGGTGGACGCGAAACATGCCGGTCATGCCCCACAATCCGGCCATCCTCGGCACGCAGCCCGGGACCGGTCTGATGCAGATAAACCAGTGCTCCCTCGCCCGCGTCCGCAATGCGTCGCATGGAACCCAACACCAGCTCCTGGCAATCGCACTTCACAGACCCAAACAGATTCCCATAAGCGCAGTGGGAATGCATCCGCACCAGCACATCGCTCTTGCCGGCAATCTCCCCGCGCACCAGCACCAGATGCGACTCCGCACTCAAATCGCTCGTGTAGAGAATGCTGCGGAAATCGCCAAACTGTGTCGGCAAAACTCCCTCAGCGCGCCGGTGTACGCAATGCTCATTCTGCAGCCGGAAGCGAATCAGCTCCGCTACCGAAATCATCTTCAGCCCGTGCTGGGAGCAGAACTCGCGAAGCTGCGGCACGCGCGCCATCGTGCCGTCTTCATTCATGATTTCGCAGATCACGCCGGAAGGATCGAGCCCCGCCATCCGTGCCAGATCGACCGAAGCCTCAGTCTGTCCCGCGCGCACCAGCACGCCGCCCTCGCGCGAACGCAGCGGAAAAACATGGCCGGGACGCGCCAGATCCGAAGGCTTCGTGCGGGGATCAACCGCGGCCAGAATCGTCCGGGTCCGGTCAGCCGCGGAGATACCGGTTGTTACACCCTCGCGCGCATCAATCGCCTCGCAGAACGCGGTTCCAAATACCGACGTATTATTCGGAGACATCAGCGGCAGCCGCAGTTCATCGCAACGCTCCGGCGTCAGCGTCAGGCAGATGAGCCCGCGCCCGTGCGTCGCCATGAAGTTGATGATTTCCGGGGTGACCTTTTCCGCGGCAATCGTCAGATCGCCTTCATTCTCGCGGTCCTCGTCGTCAACGACGACAAGCATACGGCCGGCGCGGATCTCATCAACAGCTTCGGGAACGGATATAAACGGCATCGCGGGGGGAAACTTCCACTATAGCGTCCGTGCAGTCAGTTGCATCATGCGTAATACCATGAAGGAAGCCGAGCGCCGCTGGGCCGCCGGTTCTGCGAGAGGATAAGAACTGTCAACGCGCATTTAAAACTGACCCCTTTACAAGCATTCAGAATTGACCCCTCTGAAAGCGCGGGCGAGTACCGAATTAAGTGTCACATGGTTCAGG
>JBEHXG010000042.1:0-42608 GCA_048498815.1 Acidobacteriota bacterium
GTCCACCGCGAGTGCGCTGCCAACGGGAATAACGCTCTCTTCGGCCGGGGTACTGAGCGGAACGCCGACGGTCTCCGGCACTTTTTTGGTTTCAGCAAAGGTGACGGCTGCAGGAGTTACCGCATCTGCATCATTCACCCTCATCATCGCGGGAGCAACCGCCGCGCCGCTCACTGTTAGCGCCGCGGTACTCCCTAATGCAACGGCGGGAACTGCCTACTCAGGAGTGACGGTCCAGGCTACCGGGGGAACCGCGCCTTACACCTGGTCTGTCTTCGCCGGTGTTCTGCCGACGGGGCTCTCCCTCCAGTCATCCGGTGCAGTCGTTGGGACGCCTGCCGCTTCGGGCATCTATCAATTCACCGCTCAGGCAACTGATGCGAAGGGCGCAAACGTTACCGGCCCCGTCAGCATTACAGTCGATCCAGCGCCGCTGACTCTGAGCCTCCCATCCTTCCCAACGGGCGTTTCGGGAAGCGCTTATCCGACACAAATCATCACCCCTCGCGGTGGCACCGCTCCGTATCGTTTCGCGCTTTCCAAAGAAGGCACTTTACCCGACGGCATTACTCTCAATGGAGCAATCATCTCGGGCGGATCGAGTCAGTCCGGCACCTACCCCTTTGGCATCGTGGTTACCGATTACCTCGGCAAGACCGCCAATGGCAGCGGCACGATCCGGATAGGGCCGGCGCAGACCAACCTGGTTCTCTCGGCCACGGATGTTTCTTTCTCGGTCGTGGCAGGCGCGACAGATGTCCCCACACCGGATCAGGTCACTGTGCGTTCCAGCGTGCCGTCAATTCTGCTGAACTATTCCACTGTGATTCGGCTCGACACATTTTCCGGGGGAACTTCAGGCTGGTTCACCGTTACGGGGGGCGCCTCTACGCCCGGTTCTCTAACGTTCGCACTGGCCCCTTCGGCAACCGGCCTCCCGCCGTCTGCAACGCCCTATACGGCTGCAGTATCCCTAACGTGCCTCGCGCCCGCGCCGTGCGCCGGGCAGGCGCAGACGATCAATGTCTCACTCACCGTCTCGGCGCCCGTACCAACCCTGGCGCTGAGCCCGAACATCCTTTCGTTCAATGCGTACAGCGTGAATCCGGCGCCGCAGTCGCAAACCCTTGGCCTCCAGAACACTGGAGCCGGCGTTATCGACATCACCGGCATCACTCCCGGCGCTTCCTGGCTGACCGTCGCCGGAACGCCTTCCGTGCTGGCCTCGGGCCCCGGGACCAATATCATCGTAACCGCCAACCCGGCGAACCTCACTCCCGGTTACTACACGACCACGTTGACTGTAAACACGTCAGCAGGAAGCGTTGTCGAACCCGTCACGCTCCTCGTGGCGCCCGCGCTGACGATGGCGCTCGGTCCCGCGGGCGCCCAATATTCCGCGCCGGCAGGGAGTTCACCGGGCGTTGCAACCGGTTCGTTTAATGTAACCGCCCTGGGGTCCGGCGCAATTAATTGGACGGCCTTCGCCGCTCCCGGAGCCAACTGGCTCACTCTGAATTCCACTTCAGGATCAGCAACGCCCGCAACTGCGTCCACGATTACCTATACTCTGAACTCGCAGGTCATCGCGAGCCTCGCACCAGCGACGTACTACGCCACGATCGAAGTGGACGCGGCCGGCATCGTCAATGCTCCGCAGCAGTACCAGGTCATCCTCACCATTACGCCACCGGCCTATCCGGTAAGCCCGATGCTCAGTTCGGCAGGCCTGATTTTCGCCACTAACACGACTTCGTCGCGCAGCGTCGCCGTATTCTCGGGAGCTGCCACACCCGCGACGTGGCAGGCTTCCGCTGCAACAACCGATGGTGCGCCGTGGCTCTCCGTCAGCCCGGCTACCGGTACAACCTCTGCTGCGGCACCCGGCCAATCCTCGGTTTCCGTAAATGCGGCAGGCCTCGCGCCCGGTATCTACTCCGGCGGGGTCAGCTACGCCCTCTCGAGCGATGCCGTCGCGACGGTCAACGTCACCCTGCTTGTCCTGAAATCATCGTTAACCGCATCCGTGCGCGACGAAGTCACGGAGCTCCGGCCCCACGCCGCCGGCTGCACGCCGACACGCATAGCGGGCACACAAACCGGCCTCTATAACAACTTCACGCAATCTGCCGGATGGCCTACACCAATCAGCGTCAGCGTAATTGACGATTGCGGCTCGCCCGTCAACGGCGCAGCGCTTAGTACGACATTCTCGAATGGCGATCCGCCGCTGGCGCTCTCGGCCCGCGACACGTCGTCCGGTATTTATCTCGGCACATGGACCCCGCGTGTGGCATCGCCACAGGTCACCGTCACCGCAACGGCGCGCCTCGCGCCCTACTCGCCGGCGGTCGCGCAGGTCACTGGACAGGTTCGCCCCAGCAGTACTCCGATCCTCACGCCGAATGCGGTGCTCGACGTGTTCAATCCGGTTGTCGGCTCAGGTCTTGCCCCTGGTCAGGTGGTACAGATCTATGGGACGAATCTCGCCAATGCGACGGTCATCGCACCCTCCACGCCGCTGCCCACGTCGCTGGGAGGAACCACGGTCTTCATTGGCGGTATTCAGGCTCCGCTCTACTATGTGAGCGCGACACAGATTAACGCTCAGGTTCCGTTCGAACTCAAGCCCGGAGTGCAGTATCAGATTCTCGTGCAGGTCAACACCGCGTTAAGCACCCCGGCCCCGCTGCAGATGGTATCTGTCAGTCCTGGTATCGCGAACATCGGTGGGCAGATCATCGCCCAGCACGCGGCGGATTATTCGCTCGTCACTCCGGGTTCTCCAGCCATACCCGGCGAGTACCTGATCATCTATCTCTCCGGACTCGGCGCCACCGACGTGCCGGTAGGGACCGGCGCGCCGTCGCCCGCCGTGAATCTCAGTCATCCGGTGGCGATGCCGCAGTTGACCTTCAACGGTGCGACAATTTCCACTGCATTCGTGGGCCTGACGCCCACTGCGGTCGGCCTCTATCAGATCAACTTCCAGGTTCCGGCAGGCGCCCTTGCCGGGAACGCCACCATTTCCGTGACCCAAAGCGGCGCGCCCAGCAACCAGGGCACAATCGCAGTCGCCGCTGCAAAATAGGAGTTTCCATTGAGCCTCGTAAATCGCTCACTTGTTGCCGCCCTGGTCGCGGCCTGCTTATTTTCCTCTACATTCCAGGCTCAGCCGCCCCCCGGTGCCTCCGGTGGTCGCGGCGGCCGCGGACCGGCGCGCGGCGGTGCCGCTGTGGTCTCGCCGCAGATGGAAAGCGATGGGCGCGTCACCTTCCGTATCTACGCTCCACTGGCAAACGCGGTCACAGTCGGCGGCGATATTTCGGGCGGGCTCATGGCTCCGCCCGAGGGAACGCCCGCTGCCGGGCCTGCCGTGATCATGGCTAAAGGCGCCGATGGCGTATGGAGTGGCACGACAGCCCGCGCGGTAAAGCCTGGCGCCTGGCGATACACCTTCACCGTGGACGGCGTGACCACCGTCGATCCCCGCAATGTGCAGACCTCGCCCAATCAAACGCAGGTGCAAAGCCTGTTGGTTGTTCCCGGAGATTTCTCGGAAACGCGCGACGTTCCCCACGGCGCCGTGTCGCAGGTCCACTATGTCGCAGCATCGCTGAACAGCGCCCGCCGCGAAATGTACATCTACACACCGCCCGGCTACGAAAAAGGAGCAGGTATTTTCCCTGTGCTTTATCTGATCCACGGTGGCGGCGACACCGCTATCTCGTGGTCGACCGTAGGGCGCGCCAACGATATTCTGGATAACCTCATCGCAGAACAAAAGACCAGGCCAATGATCATTGTGATGCCCTCCGGCTGGACTCCGTCCGGCGGACAAGTGATGACAGCCGACGCCACAAAAGACCCCTTCAACACCGAAATGCTGAAGGACATCATTCCTTACGTTGAGAGTCATTACCGCACGAAGTCATCACCGGATAACCGTGCAATCTCCGGGCTCTCCATGGGCGGCATCCAGACGCTCAACACGGGGCTCCACAACCTCGGCACCTTCAGCTACGTAGCGGTAATGAGCTCCGGCTGGATCACTGAAGAGGATCGCCAGTTCTTTTACAAGAGCGAAGCCGCAAAGATTCCAGCCTACAATTCCAAACTGAAACTGTTCTGGTGGGGCTGGGGCAAGACCGATATCGCCCGCGACAACGGCCTCAAGGTCATGGACGAATTCAGGAAGCAGGGCGTAAAGATCGAATCCATGGAAACTCCCGGTGGGCACGAGTGGGCCAACTGGCGCATCTATCTCCATGAGATTGCACCGAAGCTTTTTCGCTAAACAGAGCTAAGCCTTCCGCGCTTCGATGATCAGCGTATGCGGAACCTCGGGAGTAGACTCGAACTCCGTTACCATTACAGCAGCGTCGAACATCCGGGGATAGCCGGTTTCGTCGATCGGGGATCGCACCGATATATTCGTGAATCCGGCATTGCCCGCGATCTCCCGCAGATAAGACGGCGTGAGGATCGTCAGATGCTCGCCACGGCACAGAATGAAATTCGCGTAGCGCCCCCCGACGCTCGCACGCTTATCCGGAAAGTCGTCGAACCACGCGCCGTCGCCCTCGATCAGCTTACGCGCCGCCGACTCGCCGTGAGGGCCTCCCACCCGAATCACTCCACCGGGTTTGAGACACCGAAACATCTCAGCGAAATGAAATGGCAACAGGCGATCCGGCAGATGCTCCACTACGTGATGGGAATAAAACGCATCCACGGAACCATCGGGGAAGGGAAGCGCGAACCGAAGGTCGGCCCAAATGTCGATCTTCGCGCTGATGAAGTTCGCGTCCACATTGACCCACCCGGCCAGATAGTTCCTTTGCCCTGGCCCGAGGTGCGCCCGCACCACACCACTCCGCCGTCCGTGCAGCCGCCGATGAGCCCACGCGTTTGCCCGCATCGGAACCGAGAGCACCTGGTAATACGCAATCTTCAGACCGTGTGCAATCAACCTAACAGAATGACACGCGCTGCCCCATGTAACAATGAACACGTTTGTCTGCCCCATCGTCACTGCGAGGCCGCGTGGAGGTTGTCCACGCCATGCGCGGATTCGCCGCCCTCGCCGTCGCGCTCTTTCATTTTTCTCACGGAAATCCCTCGCTCGCAGTGCCCAGGATCGTATATGCTCTCGGCACGTACGGCTGGCTTGGCGTAGAGATGTTCTTCGTCATTTCAGGCTTCATCCTGCCTTATTCGCTTCATACCGGCGGATATATGCCCACCCTGACGAATTTCCGACGCTTCGTCTGGAAGCGTCTCATTCGGCTCGAACCCCCTTACTTATGCTCAATAGCGGTAATCGTGATTCTGACGGTCCTCGCAGAGCGCGCGCCCGGTTTCCGCGGCGTTCCTGATCACTGGACCGCTGCCGGCCTGGCTGCCCACATTGGCTATCTCAATAATCTGCTGGGTCTTCCCGCGCTCAGCCCCGTTTTCTGGACGCTCGGAATTGAGTTCCAGTTCTACCTGCTCGTTCCCCTGATCTATCCGCTGTTTTCCAGCGATGATCGGGCGGTGCGCCTGACGGCGCTCGCATCGTTACTCGCCCTGTACCTACTCTTTCCGAACGGGCAAACCGTTTGTTCCTATTTCGCGCTGTTCGTGTGCGGTATTGCGGTATTCCAGAGCTATGCGGGCATCTGCGGCCGATCCGAGACGGTATCCGTCATCGTTTCAGCCGCCTGTCTGATCGCGCGCAACGAACGTATCCCGGCTGCGTTAACCTGCCTCTTCACCGCCTTGATGATTCGCTGCTTCCCGAACCGAACCAATCGAATACTCGCTTTTCTCGGAACGCTGAGCTACTCGATCTACCTGATTCACGTGCCCATTGGAGGACGAGTCATTAATTTGGCGAGCCGCCTGCCAAAAACCGGAACTGTGGCCCTGGGCGCCATCGCAGTAGCTTTAGCGGTAACCATCGGGGCGGCGTGGCTGCTCTGGCGCTCCGTAGAACGCCCGGCCCAGCGCTACGCGGCCTCAGTTCGGTTTCAGTGCGCGGCTTTACCCAGCCAGTCATCCAGGTGACGTTTCTGGGCGCCACTCGCATCGGAACGCAATTCGAGCTGCCATTTCTTCGGCTCTTCGCCAAACGTCAGATTCAGGGGAGTCAGTTTGTCTCGACGAGCAACCAGAACTGTAACTCTATCGCCCGGCTTATAGTTCTCCAGGCGAGCCGCTAACTGGTCTGCTCGCACGCGGAAATCGTCGATCGCCAGAACTTCATCATCCACATTGATTCCGGCCTCGAACGCCGGACCCTCGCGGACCACGCGGGACACGACCAGTCGCCCATTGTCGACGCGCGAATCGAACCCGGTCCAGGCTTTCTTTGCGCCTGCCGCCGGATCCTTGAATTTCAGCCCAAACCAGTCGAGCGCCTCCTGATAATCCAGCTCCCCGGCCGTCTCTGCCGAATCATGAAAGAAGCCCGCGAGCGTCGTGCCCGCGACCTCTTCCGCGAGCGCTTTGAACTGCGCCGGAGAATATCCGTGTTCGCCGGAATAGCGTTCAAATCCAAGCCGCATCACGTCGTCCAGCGACTTCGCATCGTTCGTTGCCCGCCGGATCTTCGCATCGAGCAGCCATCCGATCAGCGCGCCCTTCGTGTAGTAGCTGATCGATACATTCGCGCTGTTTTCATCCGGCCGGTAATACTTGATCCAGGCATCAAAGCTCGCCTGCTCCGCTGACTGAACCATGCGTCCCGGCGTATTCTGCAGGCTGTTGATCAGCGCTGAAAGGGATCCGGTTGTGTCGGCGCCAGTCCCCAGATACTCGACGCGGGACGCCAGTCCGGCGCGCTCCACGTTCAGTGCGCCGTAATACTCGGTGAAACCTTCCACCACCCACAGACTCCGGGTCGGATTTTCATTCTCGTAGTCGAACGGACCCAATTCCACAGGACGCAGCCGTTTCACATTCCACGCGTGAAAATACTCATGCGACACCAGATCGAGCCAACCCACGTAGGCGCGTCGGGTGCGGGTCGCCCAGCGGCTTGCCATCGCCGAAAACGAATTGCGATGCTCCAGCCCGCCGCCAGCCTCGGTCAACAGATTCAGAAATACGTATTTTCGATACGGCAGCCCGCCCCACATCTCGCGATAACGTCGCACAATTTTTTCCACATCCGCCGCCGATCGCGGACCATCCCATACTCCGCCTTCCCCTTGATTCACCAGAAAGTGAGGCACGCCATCTACTTCAAACCGATACACGGCGGGATTCCCCGCCAGTATCGGCGAATCCACCAGCGTGTCGTAATCCGGGGCCACAAAGTGTTGAGGCCCCGCCTCATCCATCCCGGAAACCGCGGTTTTCCAGGCTGCAGGTAACTCAAGCGACACCTCGTGCTGACGCCCCAAACCACCCACCAGCGTCATAAACGTCGGCGCGCCATTGAGGAAAGCGAACCCAGCCTCCACCCAGTTTGTCCGTACCGACATCTCGCGACAATAAACCCTGTACCGGACCGTCACACGCGGCGCTCCGCCGGTTTCCACACGCCATCTATTTTTTGACGTGCGCGACACCACGCCGGGCCCGCGCACATTCTCCACGTTCCGTGCGAACTCGCGGATCAGATACGAACCTGGAGTCCATACGGGCATAAACAAATCGATCTCAGCGCGTCCGTTCGTCGGAAAATCAGCTGCGATTTCGGCATAATGGCTCTGGGGCGCCGGAAACGAGACCGTGTACCGGACCGGCTCGCGATCCGAAGCTGGCGCTTGACCCACCGCTAAAGTATTCATAAATAAGAGCAGCAGGCCAGCGGGCGCCACCCTACGCGTAAATGCGCTAAACCGTCCAGGATGGTGGTTTTCAGCCATGGCCTAACCCAGCCATGATAGCCCGAAGTAGTGCAAAATAATAGAGATCCGTTTTGGTTTCCGGATTGCCCCTAGCACGTCGGATGTTCCTCATGAGACTAGCCAGCCTGTTCGCCTGCCTCTGCCTGACCGCGCCTCTTTTTTCTCAGAACTATCCGCCGCCAGCCAGCCCGCAGCAGCAAACGCAGGACGATCCGAACGCCGGACCACCTGACGAACCCGGCCGCGCAGTCGCCCGCCTCGGCATTCTGAGCGGGGATGGGTCGATTCGCCGCGGCGACTCCACTGACTGGCAGGCAGCCGCCGTGAACGCGCCGTTGATGTCCGGGGATCGACTTTCGACGACTGCTGGTAGCCGGGCCGAAATCCAGTTCGATGTTGCGCACTTCCTGCGCGTTGCGGGCGACACGGAAGTGCGCCTCTCGGATATGGAAAACGGCCACTATCAGGTACAGCTTGCGCATGGTCTCATAACATGGCGCCTGATCCGCAACTCGCAGGCTCAGGCCGAGATCGAAACGCCGCTCGTAGCCGTACATCCTGGCCCGCTCTCCGAAGTGCGGCTGGAAGTCAGCGGCGATGGCTCCACCAGCATTACGGTCCGTCGCGGCGAGGCGCAGGTTTCGACTCAAAAAGGTTCAGAGAAGGTCACTGCCAACTCCACGATGATGGTGCGGGGCAATATGGACGATCCCGAATTCCAGGTCATCGCCGCAAACACGCGGGACGAATGGGATAACTGGAGCACACAGCGCGACAACTATCTCAGTCGCGCTCAGTCGCCGCGCTACGTGACCGAAGAAGTTTCGGGGGTGGAAGACCTCGATGCGTACGGTCACTGGGAATACGATCCTTCGTACGGATGGGTTTGGCAACCCACCGTCGCGTCTTCCTGGGCGCCGTATCGTGACGGCCAGTGGGTCTGGGAAGACTACTATGGCTGGACGTGGGTCGATTACGAGCCATGGGGCTGGGCGCCATTCCACTATGGAACCTGGTATAACCGTGTCGGCTATGGATGGGCCTGGTTCCCTGGGCCGCGCATCGGACACGCGTGGTGGCGACCGGCCATGGTTAGCTTCTTTGGATGGGGCAGCGGGGGAATCGGAATTGGGTTCGGATTCGGCAATGTGGGATGGATTCCGCTTGCTCCCTATGAACGTTTTCATCCTTGGTATGGACGCGGTGGCATTGCGACACGCGCCAGTTTCGGGGCGGTGGGTTCCTTCCGCAATGCGGGCGTTTCCGGAGGAATAACGGCAGTAAGCGCGAATGACTTCCAGCGCGGCAATTTCCGTAACACGATACCGGTGGACCGGGGCACGCTCCAGCAGGCATCGCTGATGCGCGGTTCCGTGCCGCTTGCTCCTACCAGCCAGAATCTGCGTTTCAGTAACCGTACGCCGGTTGCGCAGGTGGGCGCGCAGCGCGCGGAACCGCAACATTTCTATGGAGCCCGGAATACGTCGGCTCCGCAGCGTACGCCGTTTACGCAGCAACAGTCTGCCGTGCGTTCCGGAATTACGGACAGGTTCCGATCAACGCCACCATCCGCCAACCCCGGGCAGTCATCGCCCGCGCCTGGTTTCAACCGGTTCGGCGGCGTTCCGCTGGCGCCGCACGAGTCGCAGATGCGACCATATCAACCTCCGCCCCAACAGGCTCAGCCCAGGCAATACCAGGTTTCGCCATCGATAATCCAGCGGCCGGCTCCCTCGTCCCCACCTCAGCAAATGCGCCAGGCGCCGAGCCCGGTGCAGGGCCAGCAACGCAGCGCACCCCCTGCGAGCAGCAGTCGCCAGAGTGGCAATGCGGGGCATCAGGGCCGCCGCTAGTTTTTCGCGGCCCGATGTTACAATAGCTTCTAGTTCCGGCGGCTGTAGCTCAGCTGGTAGTAGCGCCAGATTGTGATTCTGGAAGTCACGGGTTCGAACCCCGTCAGCCGCCCCAATCCCTCAATTTTCAGTCGGTTCAACCGCCCGCTCCACAACCAGAATCGGCACGGATCCTTTCGACGCCTCAAGCCGCAGCCCCAGAACATCCTGGACTGATGTGAATATCGAAGGCCCACCGTCTGCTCCGTCGATCGCGTAGGGCAGTTCAAAATCGAATTCTCCCGCGACGCCCGTCCTGTCTGTGACCGGAGCCTGCAGCGTGCCACTCAAATGCTCGGCCAGCCGCCCGATCGTGACCTTCTGCGCCTGAATCGTATAACTCACGCCTGGCAACTCCGGCGGAGTATTCCGGTTCAGACGCAGATAGGAATTCTCACTCGCCGAAGCCTTCCCCTTAAATCCACCTTTTCCGGCGACGAGCGCATATACCGTCCCCTCTCGGACGCCGTTGTGCGCAACGAGTCCGAAACGCTCAGCGAGCAAATCCCGGAGCCTGAGCCTGAACTGATCCTGCGGCGATGCCTCCGCGGCAACGGCGTCAATGCTGTACCGCTTCGTCTCCGTCCAGCCTGGCAGCGTTCCCGTCATTTGGTCGAGCCGCATGTCCCAGGCCCAGCGGATCATTTCCTTCAGCGTAAGATTCGTGATCGTCAGCCGCGTGCCCCTAACGCGCAGATCGACGGCGAACGCGCGCTGGTTCATATCAACGGCTTTGATTGAGGCTGCTTCGAACTTCGGCAAAGCCTGGCCGCGCGCGGTCACTGATGCCAGGCATATCAAACCGACGGTCCAAACGCTTCTCAGTTTCATTCGGAATCCCTCCACGACCACCAGTGGAACGTATGAAGCCGTCAAAACGTGGGCTCAGGCGGCTATTTTTTTGCCTTTTCGGCGATCGCCCACGCCAGATTATTTCGGGCCAGATCGAAATCAGGCTTCAGCTTCACCGCCTGCTGGGCCGCCGCAATCGCAGCGTCATAATGCTTCAGCGAGACCTCGCACGCTGCGAGATTGTTGTAGGCCTCGGCGTAGTTCGCATCAACCTGAGTCGCGGCTTTCGCAGAAGCGATACACGCCTCGAACTCCCTGGCGTTGTAGTGCCCCAGTGACTCATTCAGCAGTGCCTGCGCCTTCGCGGGCGGAGGAGGCGGGCCGCCGCCCTTTGCCTTATCCCGCTCACTCACGATCCACGCCATATTGCGCCGAGCCAGATCGAAGCCCGGATTCAGTCGCAGCGCCTCGCCCGCGGCCTGTATCGCGTCGTCGTACTGCTTCATTTGCAGATACGCGACCGCCATATTGTTATACGCATCCGCCGAGCCCGGATTCGCTGCCAGCCATCCCTTCGCGGCGTCGAGCGATTCCTTGTAATGCCCCGCCTGATACTGCTGTGCGGAAATCTGGAGCAGATTCCCCTGCGCCGCAGGCCTGGCGTCAAACAGGGAAACTGATGGCAACATCTGTTTTAGCAATGGATACGCCAATGCCAGCAGCACAATCGCCACCAAAACCCAGCGCAGTTTCGACGGCTGTTCCGTAGCCTCCGCCGGCGCCGTTACATGCTCTTCCGGATTTTCCATTCGTCTTAACAGGATACTCTTGCCTCTGATCGGCGCCGAAATTCTAGCCGCCAATTATGAAGAATTGCTGAAACGTTTCGCGTCTTCGGACAAAATATGAGTCGCCGATGAGATTCTCTCGCCTTCTTCTCTTAGCGCTGACACTCGCGTCGAGTGTTCTGCAGAGCCAGACGCAGGCAGACCCACCTGCCGATCCGCCCGATCACCGGGATCTCGTGTTCTATCCCGGGGACACCGAACACCTCGGGCCCCTCACCCGAAAACTCGCCGCCAATATGTGGCTCGACCAGAAGACGATCTGGACGAGTCCATTCCACATAGGCAAAAGCAACGCGTCGTCGTGGCTGGCTCTGGGCTCCATCATTGCAGGTGCTGTTGTGACCGATCGCAGAACGATTCATACATTCGAAAACAGGCCGGGGCAGATAGAGTGGGGCGATCGCGTCTCCAACATCGGAGCAGCTTATCCGTCCTGCCAGTGTTCGCCGGTTTTTATGTCGCAGGAGTTGCGGCGGATAATCAGAAGGCCCGCGAAACCGGCATTCTCAGTGGCGAGGCAATCCTCGATAGCCTGATCGTCGTCGAAGGCCTCAAACTGGTAGCGCGTCGCAATCGACCCAACGCTACACCCCACCCGGGCAACTTCTTTGCCGGCGGAGCCAGCTTTCCCTCAGGGCATTCCGCCGAGACCTGGGCTTTGGCGTCGGTTATCGCGCGTGAGTACGGGAATCGGAAGTGGGTTCCGTGGCTGGCCTACGGCCTGGCGACCACCGTCGGGGCAGCGCGGTTCACAGCGCAGCAGCACTACGCTTCTGACGTCATCGCCGGAAGTGCGATTGGCTTCTTCGTGGGGCGTACGGTGGTCCGGGGCCACGAGGCTCATGCCCGACATCATCACGGCGTCGTTACGCCGATCGTGCAGCCGTCGACTTCTACCTACGGCGTGAACTACGTTCTCCAGGGGACTAGGCGCGACAAGGCGATGGCGAGCCACATGGCGACAGGCGCCAGCAGAAATGGAGCTGCGGCCTGAGGGCGGGCAGGCCCCAGCGCCGCGTATGCGTAACAGGACGCTGATGCGATCGATAACAAGACTCCAGCGAGCGGACGGATTCGGCGCCAGGAGAACAGGGCCACAAATGGAGCAGACACCCAGATCACAAACATGGCCATAAGAATCAGTGAAGGCGGTTTATGCCGTGCCGTGTAAATCAGGAAGTACAGGGAGGCAGCGCCACAGGCCAGACTCGTAATTCGGCACGTTCCCCGCAACTGGTCGCTCATCGGTACATCGATCATACCCGCACAAGCTTTATATCGTCAAGTACTCTGTCTATCGATGCAGTACGGGCATTCCCCCCGGACACTCCGAAGCCTCAGCGCGATCAATAATCCGAAACTCATGCATCGTCGGACCGGTTAACAGGAACCCTGCTGGCTCGAATCCCACCGCACAGTAAGTCTTCCCTCGTTCCAAAGTTTTCCAGATTCCGGTGACGCCCCAGAACGCCGCCGCCTCCTGATATCCAATTCGTTCCACGCGAAAGTAAGAGCGGTTGACCTTGGCAATCCAGACGAACTCGCCCAGAATCAGGCTCATCACAACCAGCGTCGTGACCGGCCACTCCGTCCGCACGCGGGATAACAGCATCGCGACCATCGCCGCCAGCGTCAACGGCAGGAACTGAAAATACCGCAACTCGTGCGATTGCGGCAGAAAGCAAATCAGACCCCACAAAGCGGGAAACATCACAGCCAGCTGTAATCCGCGCCGCCATCCACTCAGCACCCCCAGCAGAATTGCCGCAAGCGTCCCCGTAACCACCGCCACCACCCAAAACCCGCCCGATCGGAACGCCAGCCAGGCATTTCCCTGGTCGATGTTCCATCGCTCCCGATCGGGATAACTCACCGGATGCCCGATTTCAAACAGCGAATGAAAGAAGATAACCGACTGGCTCCGGCCGATCAGCGGCGGAGGCGTCTCCAGATCCCGCAGTATTGACGTTTCCCGCAAGGCAGGTACTACGCCCTTTAGTGCAGGAATACCGCCCGGCCACGTCGGATTGCGGTACAACGCGATGTTCTTCAGGTATGGAATGAGCGCCAGCAGAAAAGCCAGCAGCACCCACTTCAACAATTCCCGGCGTCGCAGATATATGCCAATCAGCAGCACAAACAAGACCAACACCACAGGCAGCGTGGAAAACTTCGACCATGCCGCGCCGGCCAGACCCGCCAGCCCCCAAAGCAGCAGTTCCCGATCCGCCCGGCGATCAAACAGAGCCATCGCCAGGAACGCACTCACTCCGATCGCCAGCAGAGCATTACTGAACAGATCCACATAGCTCGAAGCCGCATGAATGAGCACCAGCGGCGCCGTCAGGCACATCAGAGCCACCACCCAAACCCGCGCCTGCAGACATCGCCACGTGAAAAACAAAAACAGGGCCAGTGCCAGCCAGTTCACAATACCGGTGGCGTGGATCGACCCGGTGACGCGCCACAAGACCCCCTGCACGAACTCCGGCAGCGGAGGAAACCCCTGGTAACACCCTTCGATATAACGCAGGAAATCGTAAGGCACACCCAGCCCGCCGCGTCGCGCCGCGAATGGCAGGTGGTAGGAAAACGTATCCCAGCGCAGCTCCAGCCGCAGCGCCGCCCGCACCAGCACAATCAGCATCGCTCCCAGAGCAATCGCCGAACCCGCCCACTCCACCGATCGCGTGAGCCGGCGAACCATCTCGGGACGAACCGTCACTTCGGGTGCTTCGCCTTTTCCTGCTGCGCCCAGCTCAGGTTATTGCGCGCGAGCGCCAGAGTCGGATCAAGCGACACGGCCTTCTGCAGCGCGGCAATCGCCTCGTCATAACGATGCTGTGGAATCAGATCCGCGCCCAGATTACAATACCCAAGCGCACTGGCCGGGTTCGCCGCAATCGCCTTGCGAAACAACGCCTCCGCACCGGAATAATCGGCACTCTGATACAAGCGCGTGCCGTCGTTATTAAACTGATCCGCGGCCGGGACCGCGGGAATTGGAGCCGCTGAAGGAATTCCCGATAATGCGGTGACCGGAGCCGCAGAGGGTTTCGGTGTAGAAACGTTATCCCACATCCAGAAATATCCCGCGGCAAGCACGATTACCCCGGCCACAATCAGGTCGGGCACGCGCAGACGCTCATCGCCCTCGGATAGAGGATTCAAAACCATCTCAGAGAATAGCATCAATTCCAAAAGCGACCCCGCCCTGCGATGATCGTTTCTTGGCTCTCCTCCGCATCGCCGCCGCCGCGCTTATAATCCTTGCCGCAATACTGCGGATCGCGCACCTCGACGACGTCGCGACTCGAACTCCGGACGAACGCGTCTACACTGCCCAGGCCACAGCCTTCCTCCAATCCGGCCAGCCGGCCCTCGCGGCAAATGTGGAGCGATATCGCTCCGACCCCAACGTCCGCCTCTATCCGTTGCCGACGCGAGTGGGCATGGTCCGCCTCGTGGCCGCGGCCATGAACATCATGAATCGCCGCGACGAGTATCCCGGCGCAGTCTTCTCCACCGCAGCTTCCATCGCAGCCGTCTTTCTGCTCGCCGTGACTGGCTACCGTTTCTTCCCACCCATCGCGGTTCTTTTCGCCCTTCTCTTCAGTGCAGTCTCCCCGATTCAGCTCTCCACGGCACGCCGTCAGTGGACCGACTCGCTCGTGGAACTCACCGGACTCGGGCTCATCTACATAGCCGCCGAAATCGTCGCCGGATCGCGGAAGCTTGCCTGGTATATCGCCTTCGGCATCACTGCGGCGTTCAGTCTCACGATCAAGGAATACATGGCTGTCCCCATCGCCATTTGCGCGGCCGGAGTGCTTTGGACACTGCGCCGCGAACTCCTTCAAACGGCCATCTTCCTCGCGATCTCCGGGACCGCTATCGCAATCGCCACAATCTGGATGGCTGAGTCAGTCGGCGGATTCCACCCATTCTTCTCCGCCATTGCAATGCTGCCGGCGTCCAACGCCGCCAACACCTACGCACTGGAATACGCCACCGGCCCGGGCTGGAAACTCCTCTACGCGTTTTTTATCATCATTCCTGCAGCATCACTCCTTGCGCTCGCGGGCGCGTTCCTCGCCCTGAAGGCTAACGCTGTTCTCGCAAACATCACCGCGGTGTCGATCGCACTCATCCTCACGGCGATGTTCGTCCCCCACTGGCTAAACCTGCGCTACGTAGCCCCGGCCTTCGGCACCCTCTACCTGCTGGCCGGGCTCGCCTTTGCGAGGCTCTGTGACTGGGTCGCCCAACGCTTCCGGCCCTCCGAGCGCCCGGCTCTCGTCACCATCGTGGCACTGCTTTGCATCGTTCAGGCCAGCCTCGACTACTCCCGCTTCACTCGGTTCTTTGTAGCTGACAATATCCCCGACCTCACGGTCAAATTCCTCATCGACGAAAACTACCGCTGACGCGGCGCTAAACTGGTATTTCAAGACCGAATGCGTAGTCTGCGCTGGCTCCTGCTGATCATTATTGCCGTCGCCGCCGCGGGCGTATTCCAGGTCTATCGCCTGTCGCGCCTTGCCGGCAAGGCAGCCCAGCGTCCAACGCCTCCCACGATGTCGCTCGGCGACAAGTCCAGTGCCGTCAACTGGGAGTGGGGACAAAGCGCCGACGGCAAACCCGCCGTCCACCTTTCGGCGGAGGAATACAAGCTCTCCTCCGACTCCAAAACCGCCCAGCTTCAGAAAATCGAGCTGCGCATTTACCAGAAGAGCGGTAAGTTCTTCGATCGCGTCCGCAGTGACCACGCCGAATTCAACCGTGACGACAACAGGCTCTTCGCACCTGGCGAAGCTGAGATCACGCTCGACGTCCCCGTACAGGGCGAGCCCAAACATGCCCTCACGGTAATCAAAGCCGCCGGCATCAATTACAACAGCCAGTCGGGCGAAGCGGTAACAGATCAGCACGTCACGTTTCAGTTCGAAGACGGCGACGGCGTCTGCGATGGCGCCGCGTATGATCCGAAAACCCGTCAGATTCACCTGATGCACGCCGTGCTGCTCAATCTGAAGAGCAAAGAACCGAACGGCCGTCCCATGAAAGTGGAGACCGATGAACTGATCTACGACGAATTGGGCGGCACCGTTCGCCTCGGTCCCTGGGCGCGCCTCACGCGCGATCAGACAGCGATGTCGGCGGGCGCAACGCTTGTCCATCTCACTAAAGAAAAGAAGCTCGATACCATCGAGGCCCCCGCCGCCAAAGGCACCGATAAACAGCAGGGCAAGAATCTCGAATACTCCGCCGATCTCATCCAGGCTACCTACAACGCGCACGGCGAAATCGAAAAGATGAACGCCAGCGGAAACGCCCGCCTTGTATCCCACGGAAAAACGTCGGACACAACAATGACTGGAGCGAAGCTGGATCTCTTCTTCAGCGCAGGCGCGACCGACAGCCTGCTTTCATCAGCCCAGGCCCGCGGCAACGCTGTCATCGAATCGAAGCCGACGCCCGATCCCGCGGGCCAAACGCCGGACACCAAAGCCATCCGGTCCGACTCCGTCGACGTCTTCATGAAGCCCGATGGCAAAGAGCTTGATCGTGTCAGCACGCTGGCGCCCGGCACAATGGAGTTCCTGCCTAACCAGCCGAGCCGCGAGCGTCGCCTGGTCAAGGGCGACCGCATGCTCGTCAAATACGGCGCGAAGAACGAAATTCAGTCGTATCACGCTGACGCCGCGTCGACCGAAACGCACCCCTCGCAGAACGACATTGCGAAAAAGAAGACGCTCATCGCCACCACCAGCAGCCGCACGCTCGATGCCGCTTTCGACGACAAAGGTCAGCTAAAGCAAATCCTCCAGTCCGGCAATTTCAAATACGCTGAGGGCGTCCGCAAAGCCAACGCGGATAACGCCGTCATGGATAACACGAAGAATCTGATGGACCTTGACGCCCACGCCCGCATCTCAGACGACACAGGCTCTACCGCCGCCAACCACATCCAGATCAACCAAACGACCGGCGAGTTTGATGCGACGGGCAAGGTCGAAACCACCCGTCTCCCTGACCCAACAAAACCTGACACCAGGACGAAGCCCACAGATCAGGGCGGCATGCTTGACCAGAACGAAGCGATGCAGGGTAAAGCTGACCACGTCGTCTCCGCCGACCACGGTAATCAGCTTCACTACATCGTCAATGCCGTAGTCTGGCAGGGCGCCAGCCGCATTCAGGCCGACCGCATCGACATCAACCGCAAAGATAAATCGCTCCTCGCCGATGGCAAAGTCGTCTCACTGCTGCAGGACAATCCCAGGCCCCCGCCGCCCGGAGGGAAACCCGCTCCGCCGCCCCCCGTCACCATCGTGCGAGCCAACAAGCTGAACTACGCAGACACGGACCGCCTCGCCACCTATACAGGCGACGTTTCGCTCACTCGTTCCACCCTCACAGTGAAATGCCAGATCATGCAGGCGTGGATGAACGACGGTAAACCTGTCAACGGCAAGACCCCCGATTCACGCATCGACCACGCCATCGCCGATGGCAAAGTCGAAATCGTCCAGACCGCCGCCGGACGCCCCCGCATCGGCACCGCTGACCACGGGGAATACTATACGGAAGAGGGCAAAATCATTCTTTCCGGCGGACGTCCTTATCTCAAAGATCCACTCAAAGGCGATTCAGAAGGCGAGCAGCTTACGTACTTCACTAATGACGACAAGCTCGATGTCGTCGGCGCGCCAAAGAAGCCGGTGACCGGCCACATCGTACGGATTCGGGGCAAGTCCTGATTCCGGAGTCCGCTGCTTGATCACAACTCTCGAAACAGTAGAAATCGCCAAGTCCTATCGCGGCCGTCGTGTCGTGAACGACGTTTCCCTCACCGTCTCGCGCGGCGAAATCGTCGGCCTGCTCGGACCCAACGGAGCAGGGAAGACTACCTCGTTCTATATGGTGGTAGGCCTCATCTCGCCCGACTCCGGCAAAGTATTGCTCGATGGGAGGGACATCACTCATGTTCCGATGTACCAGCGAGCGAATCTCGGCGTAAGCTATTTGCCGCAGGAAGCCAGCGTCTTCCGCAAGCTCACTGTCGAAGACAATCTGATGGCGATACTGCAAACGCGCCGCATGACGGGCCGCGAACGCCGCGAGAAAATGAACCGTCTGATCGAAGAGATGGGCCTTACTACGGTGCGCCGCAGTAAGGGCTACGTGCTTTCCGGAGGCGAGCGCCGCCGCGTGGAAATCGCGCGGTCGCTCGCGATCGATCCCGCCTTTCTGCTTCTCGACGAGCCATTTTCCGGCATCGATCCGATTCAGGTTCTCGAACTCCAGCGCATTATTCTGGATCTCCGCAAATCCGGCATCGGCATTCTTGTCACCGATCACAACGTTCGCGAAACGTTGAGCGTAACCAACCGCGCCTACATCATCAACGAAGGCAAGATCTTCATGACGGGCACGCCGGACCAGCTGGCCAATGATCCCGAAGTCAAACGCATCTACCTGGGTGAAGGCTTCCAGCTTCCTCCCGGCTACGGTGCGAGTGCATGAAGGCGCCGACACTCTTCATCTCGCACGGTGCCCCGAGTCTGGCGCTGGAACCAGGCCCGTCGCGCGAGTTCCTCACAAGCCTCTCCACCCGTCTCGGCCAGCCGCGCGCCATCGCCTGCATATCGGCGCACTGGACCACGCAGATGCCAACAGTCAGTCTCGCGTCTCATCCCGACACGATCCACGACTTCTACGGTTTCCCGCCGGAACTCTACAATCTGCGCTATCCCGCGCCGGGTGACCCCGAACTTGCACAGCAAATACTGCAACTGCTCTCCGCCGCCAAAATCGAGGCGTACTCAGATCCCGACCGCGGCTTTGACCACGGCGTCTGGTCGCCGCTGATCCTGATTTTTCCGGGAGCCAATATCCCGGTCGTCGAACTCTCCGTGCAGCCGAATCTCGACGCCGCGCATCACCTGAGAGTCGGCCAGGCGCTGGCGCCGTTGCGCGACGAAAACATCCTCGTCATGGGAAGCGGCTCGACCACCCACAACCTCCGCGAACTCGGCCGCTCTCACGAAGCTTTCATCGCGTTTGAGAACTGGGTCTGCGATGCGATCGTCGCAGGACGCACCGAAGACCTGATCCAATTCGAAACAAGAGCGCCGCATGCAAGACGTAATCACCCGACACCTGAGCACTTCCTCCCGCTCTTCGCCCCGTTAGGTGCAGCGGGAAATGAAGCTCAAGGCGAAATCCTGAACCGCCATTTCGAACTCGGCAGCCTCTCCATGGCCGCATTCCTCTGGCAGTAGTCCCGCTTACTTCGACGGCGGAGGCGTCACATCGATTTGATACGGAACCTTTGGAACGGGACAACTTTTAACGTGGCCCGGGTGGATCAGTTTGTCCTCGCTTTTCACGAGCAGGGAATCTCCGCCTTCTTTTATCCAGCACTCATCGAACACGGAGCAGTAACAAACCCTCGTGGTGATATAGTCCCGCTCAGCGTTAAACTTAGTAAAAACATCCTGCGCCGAAGTCGTGAATCCAACCGACAGAAAATCAACGTGCTCACCGGCGCGCAAAATACGCGGTGAAGCCAGCCCGACACCGATCGGATCGCGCTGCGGATGCGGGGTGCAGCAGGCTATCAGTAACGTTCCGGGCGAAGCCATCGGCTTCCCGCGGTACCAAAGCTCGAAAGTCTCAATGCGCGCCGGGCCAATACCCTCATTGGTCAGAACGAGTCTGACCTGAGGCTCGCCCTTCTCGTTAATGTTATGCGTACTGAAATCGACGAACGGCCACGAATTCGCTTCCACCATCCGCATGTTGGCCTCAGCCATTCGCTCCATCGTGCGCCCATGACCGATCGCGACAACAAGCGTCACAACCGAAACGAACATCGCACTCACCCCCAGCGCAATGTCGAACCAGCGGTGTCCTGTATGACTGGCATGATGATGTGGAGCTTCCGGCGAATCCATAACGTCGTCCACGTTAGCACAGCGTGTATAAACGCCGAATCTGCTTCTGCGTAACGGACTCCGGTGTATGTCTCAACACCAAATTACGAAGAAAACGGCCAACCGGATTCTCCACGTGGCACATCTTCCCGATTGACCACGATGTAGCCAGGGTCCACTCGACCTTCTTTCGCCGTCTCTGCTCGAACGATTCCCACCCTCCGCCATTAAATCCGAATCTTCCAAACGCATCCGACAAAACCAGGGCATCCTCAACCGCCATCGCACCGCCTTGTCCCAGGTTTGGAGTAGTTGCATGTGCCGCGTCGCCGATCAAGCCAACACGACCCGCGGACCAGCGCTGCAATGGTTTCAGATCGCTGATATCCGTCCGAAGAATAGCTTCCTCATGCGTCCCGTGAACCAAGGTAATCCATTGCGGAAAATGCTCACGAAACAACATCTCCGCGTGAAACTTTCGTTCGCGAACCGGCGAAGTTTCTCCCGCCCGCGCCTCAAACGTCAGGTACCAGTAATAATCCTCGGCATTGATCTTCGAAAACCCAACCCGGCATCCGGCCGCCCAGATCTCATAAGCCTCATGCTCGGCTGCCCCTGGCAGCACAGGAAGATCACGCGCAAGTCCGCGATAAGAAGACGAACCCGAGTACCGCTTTTCCCCTCCCAGTCCAGCCATTTGCCGAAGTTCGGAGCTGAACCCATCCGCGCCAACAACTACAGCGGCGGAGAGTGAAGAGCCGTCGGACAACTGAACCGAAACGGAATCGGATTCCTCAATGAAAGACCGGGTCTCACATCCGAAGCGCACCGTATCCGCAGCCAGTTCCTCAAACAAGACCCGCTGCAACGCTGCCCGGTGCAAGGCAACGGTCTCGAAACCAAACTCCCGTGCAATCGACGATAAATCCGTCGTCTGAATCTCGCCCGACCGCGAATCCAGGAGGTGCAGTCTTTCCACCGCCCAGCCCGCCGCGCTCACCTTACTCGCGAATCCAAGCCTTTCGAATACCTGCATAGGATTCGCTGCCATCCAGATTCCCGCGCCAACCTCCGCCAGTTCTTTAGCCCGCTCCACGATTCGAACGGAATGCCCGCGCCGCTGCAAAGCAATCCCCAGCGTGAGCCCGCCAATGCCGGCACCCTGAATCAGAACCTCGCAGTCTGCCTTACCCATCCTTTCAATTTTAAGAACCTACTAACGGACGAAATGCCCTGTCGTCGGATGAACATGCCCCGCCTTCGCGCCACTACAATGTTTTTCATCGCAGTGCCACTTCTCGCACTGCGCCTGGTCGCCCAGGCCACGCCCGCCTTCGAAGCCGCATCCGTCAAACCCAACACCTCGGGCGAACGTCGCCAATCCCAACGAACGGACGGCCGCATCTACCGCGCCACGAATGTTCCGGCCCGGACGCTCATTCTTCAGGCCTACGGACTCATGTTCGATGGATTCCGCCTGGTCGGCGCACCCGACTGGACAAACTTCGAGCGCTATGACGTAACGGCAACGATGCCGGAGAACACGGATCCAACCCAGATGCGCCCGCTACTCCGCGCGCTACTGGCCGACCGATTTAAACTCGTCACTCACACCGAAGTGAGGGATTCGCCGGCCTACGCGCTCGTCTTCGCCCGCAAAGACAAGCGCCTCGGACCCAATCTGCGAGCGTCATCCGCCGACTGTGGTTCAAAGCAATCTGATCCAGAAGCCTGTCATCTCTCCATCGGAGAAGAGATCAAGGGCCGCGGCCAGTCGATGGACTCGCTGGCAAGAACGCTGCTGCAATTCGTGGGACGGACCGTGGTTGATCAGACGGGGCTTGCTGGCAATTTCGACTTTGAAATCCGCGCTTCGGAGCTCGCAGGCGACGAACAGCTGCCGTCGATATTCACCGCGATTACGGAACAGTTGGGTCTGAAGCTCGAATCCACTCGCGCGCCCGTGGAACTGGTGGTCGTAGACAGCATGGATCGCGCTACCGCCAACTAACAGGATCAGAACATCACGGAAGGCAGCCACGAGCCTCTGGGTTCGTTATACAGGCCCATGCTCATCAGCGTCATCGGCTGCACGATTCTCAGTCCGTGGGCAAGGCACCAGCGCAATAACTCACTGTTGCGAGTCGGAACCAAAATACCTGGCCCGCCAAATGATTCCGCCGTGCCGATCAGAGCCTGTACATCCGCATTGCTCTCCGCCGTTGAATGACCAAAGAACGCCAGCTGAGACGAATATCCGGTCACCCTCCCATCGCGCTCGACTACTCTCGCCAGCCCGAGCTCCACACACTTCGCGAGATCGTCCGCGCGTGAAAATCCATGTATACGCAGCGACAACGCGATACAGGCATCCAGATCCCCGCTAACAGCCGGCCGCACGATAATTCCCGAAAACGCCAAACCCATCGCCGGCCCCTGCAAGCAAGCCAGCGGCTCGCGCACATCAAAACCAAGGCCCGTATACAGAGAAAGTGAGCGCGAGTGAAACGCCGCCTGCACCAGCCGTACTCCCGCGGCCTGCCGCTCGGATGCCCGCGCGAGTACAGCCTTCATCAATGCGCGCCCCACCCCATGATTCTGCGCCGCCGGATCAACCGTAATAGGACCTACGCCATGCACCACAGCGCGCTCGTCGAGACAATTGCTGCCCACAATCCGCCGATCCACCTCCGCCACCACGCAGTAAACACCCGGCGCGGAAAACATCATCGAAAGTAGCCCGATACCCATTTCCGGCGCAGGCACATCCGGCGGAAAATTGTGTGCGCGATTGATTGCCGCGAATGCCTCATAGCAAATCCGTCCGCAGACATCGCCGTCCTCGGGTCTCGCCAGGCGAATCGTCACACCGGATTGCGTTGAACTCATCACTCTCTATTCTCCTCATCCTGCCCTTCACACGCGAGCGTCATATAATAACCACTGCAACTTGTCCGACCAATTTTCAGGACCGTCCCCGGCCCCTCGCCGCATTCGGTTCGCCACGGAGTCTACATTGATGAAGATGAACCACAGGTCTGCGCTGATCCTCCTTTGCGTGGCTGCTCTTTCTCCCACAGCCTTCGCCCAGCGCGGCGGCCGATTCAAGATCTATCCCCCCGAAGCGATTACTCGCGGACTCGATTCCTACAACAAGACCTGCGGCTACTGCCACGGCGAGAAAGCGAAAGGTGGACAGGCCGGTCCCGACCTCATCCGCTCTGACGTTTCTCTCCATGACGAAGACGGCGTCGGCATGGCCGCGTATCTCAAGGGCGCGGTTCATCAGAAGGCCGTCAAGCTCACGCTCGATCAGCCCGTGGTTTATGACATCGCAGCCTACATCCATTCCAGAATCTCCAACGCTGCAAGCCAGCGCGGTGACGGGATTCTGGCCGATGTCGTTGCCAAAGCGGGCGATCCCAAAGCGGGCGAAGCCTGGTTCAAGGGCGGCGGCGGCTGCACGGCTTGCCATAACGTTGAGGGCGATTTCAAAGGTATTGGCTCAAAGTACGACATCGTTACCCTTCAGGACCGCGTAGCCATGCCGGCCCGTGGTGGTGGACGCGGTGGCCCCGGCGGTGGTGGTCGGGGACGCGGCGGCGCCCCGGGTGCATCCGGCGCGGCCGGCGGATTTGCGGGACGCGGACCCGGTGGTCCCCCTGCTGCTGCCGAAGCCCCACCGGCCAATCCGCTCGCAATCACCGCAACGGTGACTACAGCCGACGGAAAGAAGTTTGAAGGCACTCCGGTGCGCGTCACCGACTTCGAAGTCATCCTCCGCCTCGCCGACGGCACGCAGCAGACCTGGCAGCGCGAAGACGGCGTTCCAAAGGTCGAAGAGCATGATCCCCTCGCGAAGCATATCGAGATTCTCAAAAAGATGACCGATAAGCACATGCACGATCTCACGGCATACCTCGCGACCATCAAATAACGGAGCCCGCACAATGAAGACTTATCAACCCCTCCTCCTCGCCGTATTCTGTGCGGGACTCGCGCACCCGCAGGGCCTCACCCAGGCCACTATCCAGACGCCGAAGCCCGATAGCTGGCCGACGTTCAACGGCGACTATTCCGGCCGCCGCTATAGTCCGCTCAAAGAAATCAACACTTCAAACGTCAAAGATCTGCAGCCCGAATGGACGGCGAAGATCGGATCCGGCGGACCGCCCACCTTCACCGGCGGCCCCGGCGAACTGCCGGGAGGGCTCAACAATGCCGCTCCGCGCGGTACGCCTCTTCTTGTTGATGGCGCCATCTTCACCGTCGTCCCGAATGCGGTCTATGCAGTCGACGCCCACGATGGCCATGAACTCTGGCACTACGTCTGGAAGGGCCTCCCCGCCTTTCAGCTCGGAAATCGCGGCGCAGGCATCTACGGCAACTGGCTCTACTTCGAAACTCCCGACTGCCACCTGATTTCTCTCGACATCAAAACCGGAAAGGAGCGCTGGAGCAAGGAAATCGCCGATGTGAAGCAGGATCACTTCTGCTCCTTCCCGCCCACCATCATCCGCAACCACGTCATCGCCGGCATCGGTGGCGACTTCCTTGATATGGCTAACTACGTGGAATCGCGCGATCCCGAAACCGGCGATCTGCAGTGGCGCTTTTACACCACAGCCCACAAAGGCGATCCCGGCATCAACACCTGGCCCGATGAAGCAGCGGCAGCCCACGGCGGCGGAGGCGTCTGGACCGCGCCCACCTACGATCCCGAGCTGAACCTGCTCTATGTGGGAACCGGCAACGTGGAACCCACCATGGTTGGCGTGAGTCGACCCGGTGACAATCTCTACACCTGTTCCGTCGTCGCAATCAATCCCGACACCGGCAAGCGCGTGTGGCACTTCCAGTATTCGCCTCACGATACACACGACTGGGATGCATCGCAGATTCCCGTGCTGATCGATGGCGTCATCAACGGCCAGCCCCGCAAGCTTCTCGCCCAGGCCTATCGCGGCGGACTCTTCTTCGTTCTTGACCGCACCAATGGCAAGAACATTCTGACGAAGCCGTTCATCGACAGCGTCAACTGGTTTACCGGAATCGCCCCTAACGGTCAGCCCATCCCGGACCACACCAAGGAGCCTTCGGCAGCCGGCACTCTGACTTCGCCCAATTCAAACGGTGGCACGGGTTATCCGAGTCCTGCCTTTAATCCGGATACCGGGCTCTTCTATGTGGGAACCTCGGAGACCTTTGCGAACTTCTATCGCTCTGACAACGATCCCCATCCGGAAGGCTATGGTGCGCAGGAACACAACCTCATCAACCTGGGTTCCGCTCTTAAAGCAATCGATTACAAGACCGGCAACATCGTCTGGAACCACCCGATGGCCGCGGGCGCCCAGAATCTCCTGACCACCGCCGGCGGACTCCTCTTCGGCACCGACGGCTACCAGAACTTCATCGCCTTCGATGCGAAGACGGGCAAAGCGCTCTGGCACCAGCCGAATGCCACTCCGGGCAATCCCCCCATCACCTACATGCTGAATGGAAAGCAGCACATCCTCATCGCAGTAGGCGGCAACTTCATGAGCTTCGCGCTTCCCACGGCGAAGTAAAGCGAAGGCAAAGCAAAACGAAAACCAGGGGCCGGATTCCCGCGAATCCGGCCCTTGGTATTATCGGCTCCTTTCTTTCGGCACATGGATTACCATGAGCCATGCAGCTTCGCCGGCCACTCCGTACCCTCTCTCTCCTCGCCGCCTCCGCAACCGCCCTGGCGCAAACCAAAGAGCCCGACAAGCCTCTCTTCCAGCTCCCCTACAGCCCTTCCCTCGATCTCAAATCCATGGATCGCAAAATCGATCCCTGCGTCGACTTCTACCGTTACGCGTGCAACGGCTGGATCCAGGCCAACCCCATTCCCCCCGATCAATCCGCCTGGGACGTCTACCGTAAACTCACCGCGGACAACGAACGCTTCCTATGGGGCCTGCTGCAACGCGCCTCACAGCCCTCGCCCGTGCGCACGAAAATACAAACAGAAATCGGAGACTATTTCGCCGCCTGTATGGACGAAGCCGCTATCGAAAAGGCCGGAGCCACGCCGCTTCGGCCCGATCTGGCCTCAATCGCGGCGCTGAAGTCCATCGCCGACCTGCCCGCCCTTCTCGGGCGCGTCCATCTCACGGTTCAGGGCAATGGCATGCTCTTCGGTGTCGGGTCCTCGCAGGATTTCGAAGATGCCTCACGCGTAATTGCGTTCGCCGAAGCGGGTGGCATCGGCCTTCCGGACCGCGACTACTACACCAAGACCGACGCAAAGTCGGTTGAGACGCGCCAGAAATATGTCGGGCACATCGAAAAGATGCTGGCTCTCTCCGGGGAAACGGCCACCGCGGCGAAGGCAGATGCCCAAAAGATTCTCGACCTCGAAACGGAATTCGCCAAGGTGTCGCTCACCCGTGTAGAACGGCGCGATCCCCACAATCTGCTGCACAAGATGACGCTCGCGCAGCTCAAAGTGCTCACTCCATCGTTCCGCTGGGATGCGTATCTGCCCGCGCTCGGCTCCGGCGCCTCCTTCGCAATCTTCAACGTGACCGAACCGAAATTCTACGAAGAGCTCGACCGTCAGCTCAAATCCCGCCCCATCGAAGACTGGCGCGCCTACCTGCGCTGGCACCTCGTCCATGCCCGTGCCTCCATGCTTTCCTCTGCATTTGTAAACGCCAACTTTGAGTTTTACAGTCAATACCTGCGCGGCCTGAAAGAAATGCCGCCTCGCTGGAAACGCTGCGTGCGCGGCGTTGACGGCGATCTTGGCGAAGCGCTCGGCCAGGAATTCGTCTCCAAAACCTTCACACCTCAAACCAAAGACCGCGCCATCACCATGACGAAAGAAGTCGAAAACGCCATGGAGCGTGAAATCAATCAGCTCCCCTGGATGGATGACGCCACTCGAAAACAAGCCATCGCCAAGCTCCACATGGTGGTAAATAAGATCGGTTACCCAAACAAGTGGCGTGACTACAGTTCCATTCGCATCTCCCGCAATGACTACGCGGGCAACGTGTCGCGAGCCGCCATCTTCGAAGCTCACCGAGAAATGAACAAAATCGGCAAGCCCGTGGATCGGACCGAGTGGGGCATGACCCCGCCCACGGTAAATGCGTACTATGATCCGCAGATGAACGACATCAACTTCCCCGCGGGCGTCCTGCAACCGCCGCTCTACGATCCGAACCTCGACGAAGCCCCCAACTTCGGCAACACCGGCGCAACTATCGGCCACGAACTCACCCACGCCTTCGATGACGAAGGCAGCCAGTTCGATGGCGCCGGCAACCTCAAAAACTGGTGGACCGACAAAGACGGCAAAGAATTCGCAGACCGCGCAAAGTGCGTCTCCGATCAATACTCGAACTACACCGTCGTCGACGACATCAAACTGAACGGCAAGCTGACCCTCGGCGAAGACCTGGCCGACGTGGGCGGTACCCTGCTCGCATATCTCGCCTGGAAAGATGCCACCAAAGGACAGGATCTGCCGCCCGTGGATGGATTAACCCCCGATCAGCGTTTCTTCATCGGGATGGCGCAGTGGGCCTGTGGTGCGGAGCGGCCCGAGATTCTCCGCATGAACGCCATAACGAACCCGCACTCGCCGCTCGAAGATCGCATCAATGGAGTAGTCTCGAATATGCCGGAGTTCCGCCAGGCGTTCTCATGCAAGGCCGGGCAGCCGATGGTCAATGCGAACTCCTGTAAGGTCTGGTAAAGGGAAGACAGAATATGGGCACTCAGATAAATCGAAGAAAACTATTGGCAGGAGGACTCGCGCTCACCGGCGCGCGCGCACTGGCGCAGGACAAGCCGAAAGCCGCAGCGCCCGGCGCTGCTGCGGGAGCAAAGCCCGCAGGCGCAGGATCATCCCCCAACATGAATCCTCCGGTCGTTCAGGTGAAATCCGGCAAGCTGCGCGGCTTCCGCGACGGCAAGACGATCACCTTCCTCGGCGTACCCTATGCCGATGCCGAGCGTTTCGAAATGCCGAAAGCGCCCAAGGCGTGGGACGGCATTAAGAGCGCACAGGGCTGGGGACCGATCTGCCCCATCCCGCAGGCCACGTCCACAGGCGCCGATGACTTCGTGTTCCCTCACCGCTTCTGGGTGGAAAACGAGCATTGCCAGGTGCTGAACGTCTGGACGCAGAGTCTCACCCCGGCCGCGAAGAAACCGGTGATGGTCTGGATGCACGGCGGCGGCTTCACCAACGGTTCCTCGATGGAATCCTACGCCTACGACGGCAAGACGCTGAGTGAGTTCGGCGACGTGGTGGTCGTCAGCATGAACCATCGCGTCAACATTATCGGAACGCTCGATGTCTCGGCTTATGGCCCGGAATACGCCGCCTCCCGCACCACCGGCATGGCGGACCTCGTCGCCTCGCTGCAATGGATTCACGACAACATTGAAGTCTTTGGCGGCGATCCTGGCAATGTAACGATCTTCGGCCAGTCGGGCGGCGGCGGCAAAGTCACCCGTCTCATGCACATGCCCTCCGCGAAAGGTCTCTTCCACAAAGTCATCTGCGAAAGCGGATCGACGGTGAACTACAGCAACGTCGATATCGCGAAGGTGATTCAGGCGCAGCAGGCCGTGGCCGCGGAGACAATGAAAAATCTCAATCTCGGTCCCAACGATATCGAAAAGCTGAAGAAGGTTCCCTATCGCGACCTCCTCGCGGCAGGCACCGCCGCCGGCCAGACCGTCCAGCGTCAGCTCGGCATGGGCGCGGGCTGGGAGCCTGTAGCCGATGACATCAACGTAATGCGCGAATTCTGTGATTGGGCCGACGAAATCCCCTACATGATCGGCAACGTGTTCAGCGAATTCAGCAGCAACATGGCGCGCGGCGAATACACCAAGAATGAATGGACCGCGAAAGAAGCAGACGATAAACTCACCACCATGTTCGGAGCGAAGAAGGACGACATCGTCGCTGAGTTTAAGAAGATGTATCCATCGAAGAAGCCTCAGGACCTCCTCTTCATGGATAACCGCTTCCGCCCTGGAACTAAGACCATGATCGATCTGCGCATGAAGAAGACCAAAACGCCGGTCTACAACTACATCTTTGCCTTCGAATATCCGGTCAATGGCGGCGTCACCGCATTCCACTGCTCGGAAATCGCTTTCGCTTTTCATGCGCTGACCGAGCCGCACATTCAGCTGGTAACGGGCTCTGCCCCTGCCACGCTCGCCCTGCAGGATAAGGTCTCGCGCGCCTGGGTGAACTTCGCCAAAACCGGCAATCCCTCTCAGCCGGGTCTCGCATGGAAACCGTTCACAAAGGAGGGCAGGGAAACGATGGTGTTCGATACCGTTAGCGCAGTACATTCCTACAACGACGACAAGCTGTTGTCGCTGTTCCCCCAGGGCGGCGGTGGACGTGGAGCCGGCCGTGGTTAATGGATCCATGAGAGTCGGGCTCCTGATTCCTGCGATGGCGGTCTGTGCACTTGCGCAGACCGCCGGGTTTGAAGCTGCCACGATAAAGCCGCCCGCCGATCAGGATGCACCCAGTTCCATCAGCATAAATAAGGGAGCAGTCACGACAGTCAATACACCGCTGGATGTCATTATCGGCAAGGCGTACGGGCTCGCGGCCAGGGACGTACAGGCGCCTGCCTGGACGGAATCGGCGCGCTTCGATATTGTCGCGAAGCCGCCGGCGAATGTCTCGCATCCCGATCCCGAGCAGATGCTGCAAACATTGCTCGCCGAGCGATTCCACCTGAAGGTGCATGTCGGCTCCAAAGAGGTGACGGGGTTTATTCTGCGTGCCGGCAAAGAGGGCTTAAAGATGGAGGACGTTGGCCCTCAGGCGAAGCCAGGTGTCGGAATCCAGGCTGGCGGCGGACGCGGCCAGCGAATCATAGCTCCCGGCGGAATGACCATGAAACAGCTGGCCGATCAGCTCTCGCATATGCAGGGAGCCCCTGTAGAGGATCGGACCGAGACCACCGATTATTACGCGGTAAGTCTGCAGTATTTGCCGGAAGCCCTGGATGAGCGGAGGGACTCATTACCTGCAAGCCTGGCGCAACTGCCAACACTGTTCGCCGCCCTGCAGGAAAAGGGCCTCCGCCTCGAACGAGCCAAAGTCACCGTCCCGACCGTAATCGTAGATTCGGTAGACAAAGCACCGACCGCCAACTGATTTCAAGCGCGACTCAACAGAACCCCGCGCTTCAGCGTCTATCAGCCATGAGGCAAAGGTTGACAAAGATACTTCTCTTCGCTGCCATGCTGCTCCAGGCAGCTTCGTTCGACGTAGCGTCAGTCAAGCCGAGCAGCGAACCGAACGGAAGCAACTCCGGCATCAGTACCGACGACAGCCTGCTGCGCGCCAGTAACGTCACCCTGACGCGCCTCATCATGGGCGCATATGCGGTGCAGGAAGGCCAGATCATCGGCGGACCGAAGTGGATCAACGAACTCCGCTACGACGTTACAGCCCGCACCGCAAGCCATGCAGGCGACGCCGAGATGATGCAGATGCTGCAACCGGTGCTGGCCGAGCGCTTTCAACTGGCCTTCCATCGCGAAACCCGCACCTTCTCCGGTTATGCACTTACCGTGGCGAAGGGCGGCATTAAAGCGACAGTTGCGACGGGCAACGGCTCCAGCACGCACGGCACCCGCGGACACATTGAAGCTACCGGTTGCCCCATGTGGCGACTGGCCGTGCGCCTTTCGTCGCAACTGGGCGGCGCGCCTGTCGTGGATCAAACCGGTCTCACCGCGCTCTACGACTTTAAACTCGAATGGACCCCGGAAGAGCTGCTGGCAAAAACATCGGACCCCTCCGCACCTCCCTCACTCTTCACCGCACTTCAGGAACAACTCGGCCTGAAACTCGAAGCCCGCAAACTCCCCACGGAGGTCCTGGTAATCGACCGCGCCGAACCACCCTCGGAAAATTGATGGCGAATTAAGCTGACCGGCTCGGTACAAGGCCGCAAACGCAGCGATCTGTTAACCGCCAATCGCAATTCCCCCGCGCCACGACAACTTACTTCGAAACCGCGGTAATCAATTGCACCGAAATATTCAACTGACCGCTCTCGGAAACCGTAACCGGCACACCTTTACCTGCCAGCGGAGCCATGAACTCCGGATCCATCCAGGCAGTCGATTCCACATCTTCCCAGGCAAACGCTTTGTATTCGCCCGGAGCCAGATTCTTCAACGTAAATCGCCCAAACTGATCCGTCGTCGCTTCGGCGTAATACAACGGAATCTGCTGCCGTTCCTTCTCCTTCGGAACCAGCACAATCGTCACGCCGGGCGTCGGCTCATTCTTCTCTCCGGACTGCACAATCCCCGAAACCACTCCCGCCTTCGGGCTCAGGAGCACCTCGATCTCATCATTCGTCCCGGATCGAAGATCAAGCCCCGTATAAGTCACATCGACAGTGCCCTCGCGAACGGTCTTCAGATAAAAGCTATCCGGCATGTTTTTCATCTCGACGCGGTAGACACCCGGACTCATGTTAGTCTCCCGAAACGTAAGATCCTTTGTCACAGGATTACCCGGTCCCTCGAAAACGGGCGTCTGAACAACCCAGCCCGGTTGAAAGCGAATTCTCAGTGAACTCAGCGACTCCTTCGTCTCACCTTCCACAACAACCCGCCCGTTGATCGTCAGGCCGGAATCTACCGTAATGACGACATTATCCACGTCTGACCCGCCCACATCAAACGCCACGCCGCCGTAATGTCCGCTAACGGATGTGCCCGCCGTATAGACTCCGGGCGTTAATCCCGCGAGCCTCAAATTTTCCGGACGAATCGACTGTCGCAACGGCTGCTGACGAACCATATCCGGTTGCGTTTTCATGCCCGATGTTTCGACTGACACGCACCTGCTGAAAACCATCGGTTGCAGGCACATTCGCAACAACTTTTCCCCGTACCCGCACGGTCCGCTCTTTGTGCAGTACAACATCGCCCGCCCGTAGCTGGCTTCCAGGTAAAACATCAATTGTGGCGGCTCCGGCCATATCCATTGAACCGGGATAGTACACGGGCACATATTCTTCCGGGATCTCGGACAGCGGTGTCGTCGATTTGCGCGCTTCTACATACAGGTAATACTTCCCGGGAGACAGTCCGGAGATCCGATATTCGCCGATATCGTTTGCCAGGTATATCCTTGCGGCCATCATGACTTTTTTTCCATACACATAGCGCTGCCGAAGAAGCTGGATGGTGGCTTCCATCGGTTCGCCATCGGCATCCACGATCCGCCCCGTAATCACACCCTGCGGAGTAAGTCGAAGTTCTGCATCTTTGATCTGCTGCGGCTGCTTTAGATCAAGTACCGTTCCGTTTGCCTGCGCCTTACGAGAGCCATATTCGAAGTCAAGAAATCCACTATGGCTGGCGCGAAGCCGATATTGCCCCGGCAGGATATTGCGAATCAAAAACTTCCCGGAAGAGTCGGAGTTCGCGGTATAGCTGCGCTCCCAGTTCGCCTGTCCGGACTTCTGATCGATCCTCTCCAGAGTCAGATCAGCCTTCGCAAGCGGCCCACCTGTAGCCGAGTTCACAACACGACCCTCAATGACCGAAAGCTCCTCCGGTTTCGATGGCTGTGCAAAAACCGCAATCTGAGTGAGCAGCAGGATAGCAATACAGCGCATTCGGACAGTATAAGGCAAAAAATTAACCGCTAATCGTAATTCCCCTCCACAAACCACATCTCCCGCGCCGCCCCCACTCCGCAATCCAGATAAATCCGCGCCACCCCAACATGCCGAATCTCCACATCCCACTCCTCTCGATCCCAGTCCGAAGCACTCCACCAATCCCCTGACGTTCGCCACGGACCCGCACACGCCACAATATTCCCCCCCGCCACTGACGAAACAATCCGCCCCGGCCGCCCCTCCTCCGACCGCCAAACCCGCGCCGGACAAGGCGGACGAAACCGCCGCAGCGCCAGCCGCGCATACACCGGCGTCGCCACCTCCTCGCCGCCCGCAGTCTGCATCACCCCCATCCGAAAAGCATCCGCCCGCCACGAATCGCTCAGCTCCGGCGACCCCACATTCGCAGCCCCCACCAGCGCCCGTAACCGAGCCAGCGTAATCTCCATCCGCTCCGGCTCCGGCGCCGCAGGCAAAAACAATCCATGCTGCAGCGTGCGCGGACGCGTCGGCACAGCCTCCAGCCAAATCCTCTCCACAGGCGCGCACGGAGGCCGCTCCCGCAGCTCCAGCTCCAGCAGCTTGAACATCGTCTTCTGATTCAGCGTAGGCACAGGCAGCCGCAGCGCAATGGAGTGATCCGCCGCGCGTTCCAGCTTCAACCGCAACCGCAGCTCGCAAGTCGACCGCGCATGAAACCGCAACCGCTGGCAAAGCTTCCCCAGCAAATGCGCCAGCAGAAACTGCATCGGCTCCAGAGAATCCAAAGGATACTCCGTCTCCATATCCTCCACAAAAGCAAGCGGAGCCTCCACCAGCCGCAACTGTCGCCGACCCGCCCCGCGAGCCAGCCGCTGCAGCGACTGCCCCTCATCCCCCAGCCGCGCCACAATCCCATCCGCCGGAAGCGCGGCCAGTTCTCCAAACGTGCGAATCCCCCAAAGATCCATTGTTCGCGCAAACTCAGGCGACCCACCCAGCAGAAACAACGGCAGCGGCGCCAGAATCTCCGCCGCACGACGCGGCGAAAGAATGCTCGTCCCCGCAATCCCGCGCGCCGCATGAATCGCGGCATCCGGATTCACCGCCAGCGCCAGATTGGCTTCGATGCCGACCCGCCGCTGAATCTCCGCCGCCACCGACTCCGGCGACCCATACAGCGCCCGCAGCCCCCGAATATCGAACGCCACCGAATCGCACGAAGTCTCCTCAATCAGAGGAGAAAAATACCCGGCGCACTCCAGCAGCAAAGGTGCATTCCCCGGAGCATAAAGAGAGGCAAACATCGAGCATCCCCTGAAGAACTAAACCGCAATCCGGAACCCGCGCTCCTGCGAGCCATGATTCCGAAGCCGCTGCGCCAAAGCCTCGAACCCATCCAGAATGCACCCCGGCCACCGCCCCCGCCACAACGGACGCGCCGCACAAAACGACACCCGCAGCGCCGCGCTCGATTGCGTATGCGCCTGCTGCGCCAGCACAATCACCGCCGTCCGCGTATTCTGCACCGCATGCCGCAGCCGGAACCACGAAGCCAGTGGCACCCGATGCACCGTCTTAATCGGAGTATCCGCAAAGTCGATCGCCACCAACCCGAACCCGCCGCCCTGAATCAGCAGGTCCGCCGCCTTCATCGCATGTTCCGCATTCCCGTTACAACGAACCCAAAGCAGCCGTTGCAGCCGCACCCCCGCCGCCGCCGCCCGCACCGGATCAAACGCATTCCCGGCATCGAGCAGCGCGCAGCACTCCTGCTGAGACGACACCTCCGCCAGCAGCGAGTAGAGCAGGGAAGTCCGCCCCGATGACACCGGCCCCGTGATCTCCGTCAGCGCTCCCCGAGGCACCCCGCCGGCAGGCGAAGGAATCGTCTCCTCCACCGGCTGAGGACGCAGAAAAGCGGCCTCGCACCGATCCCCCAGCAGCGTCTGAATCCGGTCCTGAAGTATTACGGCGGCACTTGTCATATTCGCCTTATGTTCGCCTATAATGGAATCGGATGTCAATGGGTTCTGGCTATATTGAGTTGCACGCAAAATCCGCCTTCAGCTTTCTGGATGGAGCCTGCACTCCGGAGGATTACGCACAACACTGCAGTAACTTACAGCAAAAAGGTATGGCGTTACTTGATGTGGATGGCGTCTACGGAGCCCCGCGTTTTTACCAAGCCATGACCAAAGCCGGCCTCACTTCATATATAGGAGCCGAAGTAGCCTGCACGGACGGCGCACGCTACCCGCTGCTCGCCGAAAATCGCGAAGGCTACCGCAACCTCTGCCGCATGATCTCGCGCATGAAACTGCGCACCTCCAAACATCCCAAACCCGGCCGCGAAGCCGCAGCCACACCGGAAGAACTAACCGAATTCTCGAAAGGTCTGATCTGCCTCACCGGAGACGAAACCGGCCCGCTCGCCCGTGGCCTCACCCAAAAATCAGGCCACGCCACAATCGAACGCCTTCACCGAACCTTCGGCCGCGAAAACGTTTACCTCGAACTCCAGCGCCACTTCCATCGCGATCAGGAAGTCCGCAACCAGGCCGTAATCGATCTCGCGCACGACCTCAACCTCCCGCTGGTAGCCACCAACGGAGTCTGCTACGCCACCCCGCAACAGCGCGAACTACTCGACGTCTTCACCTGCCTCCGCCACCACACCACGCTCGATGCCGCCGGCAAACTACTCGAACGCAACGCCGAACGTTACCCCAAATCTGCCCGCGAAATGGCCCGGCTCTTCCGCGACGTCCCAGACGCCATCCACCAAACCATCGAAATCTCCAATCGCCTCAAATTCACCCTCGCCGACCTCGGCTATCAGTTCCCCAAATACCCGGTCCCCGAAGGCCACACCGAACCCAGCTATCTCCGCAAAATAACGGAAGACTTCGCCCGCCGCCGCTATACCGGCGAATACGAAGCCGCCCGCCCACAGATCGAGAAAGAGCTCGCGATGATCGAAAAACTCGGCTTCGCAGGCTACTTTCTGATCGTCTGGGACATCGTCGAATACTGCCGCAAACGCGGCATCCTGGTGCAGGGCAGGGGATCGGCCGCCAACAGCGCGGTCTGCTACTCTCTCGGCATAACTGCCGTGGATGCAGTCAAATTCAAGCTTTTGTTCGAGCGATTTCTATCCGAGAATCGCCACGAATGGCCGGACATCGATCTCGACCTTCCCTCCGGCGAACAGCGCGAAAAGGCCATCCAGTACGTCTACGAACGTTACGGCCAGCTCGGCGCCGCCATGACCGCCAACGTCATCACCTACCGCGGACGTTCCGCCGCCCGCGAAGCCGGCAAAGTCATGGGCTTCGACGTCGGCACCCTCAGCCGCCTCTCCAAACTCGTCCCCATCTGGGGATGGAAAGACGACAACGACCAGCCCGCCCGCCGCTTCACCGAAGCCGGACTCGACCTCGGCAACCCGCGCATCCGCAAATTCCTCGATCTCGTCCTCGGCCTCCAGGATCTCCCCCGCCATCTCGGCCAGCACTCCGGCGGCATGGTGATCTGCCAGGGACAGCTCGATTCCGTAGTCCCCCTCGAACCCGCCTCCATGCCCGGCCGCGTCGTCATCCAGTGGGACAAAGACGACTGCGCCGATATGGGCATCGTCAAAGTCGACCTCCTCGGCTTAGGCATGATGGCAGCACTCGAAGATTCCGTCGAACTCATCGACCGCCACTACGGCGAAAAAATAGACCTCGGCCACCTCCCGCCAGACGACCCCAAAGTCTACGCCGCCCTCCAGGTCGCCGACACCGTAGGCCTTTTCCAGGTGGAAAGCCGCGCCCAGCAAGCCTCCTTGCCGCGCATGAAGCCAAAAGTCTTTTACGACCTCGTCGTGCAGGTAGCCATCATCCGGCCAGGCCCCATCGAAGGAAAAATGGTGCACCCCTATCTCGCGCGAAGGCAGGGAAGGGAGAAGGCCGATCCGCTCCACCCCTGCCTGAACGAAATCCTCGAACGCACCCTCGGCGTTCCATTATTCCAGGAGCAACTCCTGCGCGTAGCCATGGCAGCAGCCGATTTCACCGGAGGCGAAGCCGAAGAACTGCGTCGCGCCTTCGGCTCCAAACGCTCCGAAAAGCGCATGAAGGAAATCGAAGTCAAACTCCGCGCCGGCATGACGCGTAAAGGCATTACCGGCGAAGCTCAGGAACGCATCGTGAAAGCCATCGCCTCGTTCGCCATGTTCGGCTTCCCCGAATCGCACGCCGCCAGCTTCGCCCTTCTGGCCTACGCCAGCGCGTGGCTAAGAACCTATTATTTGCCTGCATTTACCTGCGCATTGTTAAACAATCAGCCGATGGGCTTTTACCACCCCTCTACGCTCATCAAAGACGCCCAGCGCCACGGCTTGCGAGTCCTCCCGGTCGATATCAACCTCTCCGCCGCAGTCTGCACCCTCGAAAACTTCCACCTCCGCCTTGGCCTCAACTACGTCAAAGGACTAAACAAACAGACTGCCGAAGCCATCGCCGCAAGCCAGCCCTACGAAAGCATCGCCGACCTCTCCAATCGAGTCCCGCGCCTCAGCCGTGACGAACTCGAAACCCTCGCTTCCATCGGCGCGCTCAATCCTATCGGAGCAAAGCACCGCCGCGACGCCATGTGGCAGGCTTCCTGGGTATCGAAGCCAACTGGAAAGCTTCTGCAGGCAATACACGAGGAATCTCCCGCAACGCCTTTAAGAAAAATGAACTTAGACGAACGGCTCACCAGCGACCACACCGGCATGGGACTCACCATAGGACGCCACCCGATGGCCCACCGCCGCGCCGAAATGAACGAACTCAGCGTCATCCCGGCCGCAAGCCTGAAAACCATCCCCAACGGAAAAACCGTGCGCGTAGCCGGCAACGTAATCGTCCGCCAGCGTCCGGGCACAGCCAAAGGCATCACCTTCATGAGCCTCGAAGACGAAACCGGAATCTCCAACGTCATCATCATGCCGGACGTCTTCGAAGAGCAACGCCTCGAAATCCTGACCAACCCCTGGGTGATAGTCGAAGGCAAAATGCAGAACGTAGACGGAGTAACCCACGTCCGCGCTATCCGGGTAAAGGCACTGAAGAACCCGCTGCAGATAGCTGTAGGCTCACACGACTTCCATTGATCGGAACCCGCGCCACAGGCTAATCTGAGAAGACCAATCGCCCGCCATTGCCTAATACCCCCGCACCAGCCCGCTCTGTCGCCCCGGCCCGCCTCTTCTGGATGATTCTCACAATTGCCGGCGCGGGCTTGCTGCTTTCCTTTCCCATCGAGCGATCCACTTTTTTTCGTGCCTGCTGTGAAACGGACTGGCTTCGTTCGAATGAAGCGGCCTTTCGAATCCGGAACGCGAACTGTGAGGTCGTGCTTTACGGCGATTCCATGGCGGTCGTTGGCCTGGATACCCAAATGATTGAGGAGGCGACCAGGCTGAGAACATGTAATATCGCCCAGTCCGGGGGGGTAACTCGCGTGTTGGGACTGGATCCGCTTGACAGGTTTCTGTCAAACAACCGTAAACCTCGCTTCCTGATGATGCTCTTTCACCCGGGGAATTACAGGATTCCCCGGTCATCAGGAAATGACATGCTGGGGTTCATTGCTCTCGTAAAGTTCTATCCTCCCTGGCGGATCACTCTTGCAGCGGTGCGCTATCCCGATGTTCTTCCCGGTCTTATGTACAATGTCTTCAATCGCGGCTCTTGGCATGGCCTCCAGCGAACGGCAGGTTTAGATAAAAAGCTGCGGAACGGCGAGGCTGATGACGGGTATCTTTCGATGCGCAGGCCTCCGTTGCAGAAGTGTATACCGGAATCTGATACGAGCATCGCTCTGCCCGATCCGACATGGCTGAAGTCGCTGCGCGCCCGCTACCGCGCCAGCGCCGATCACTTGCTTCTCAATATCAGTCCCGGCGGTTCGGCCTGCCATCCTCCCGGAGCGCAGATGGGCACATTGACTGCCGGCCTGACCGACAATCGTTATGAAGTGCTGCCCCCGTCCTTCTTTGTCGACGAATTCGACCATCCGTCCGCTTCCGGAAGAGAGCGCATATCAACGGAAGCTGCAAACCAAATTGGAGAGATTCTGAAACAAACGGAAAGTGGGCACGGTGCTCTCTGATCCTGTGCGTTCCGTCTCGCCGGCCAGGCTGTTTTGGCTGATTCTCACGATTGCGGGCGCAGGTCTGCTGCTTTCATTTCCGATCCAGAAATCCCGCTTCTTTCGCCGTTGCTGCGAGCAGGACTGGCTTCATACCGATGAAGCGGCCTTTCGAATCAGAAATGCCGATTGCCGGATCGTTATCTACGGCGATTCCACAACTATCGTCGGTTTAGATTCTGAAGCCATAGAAGCTGCCACCCGCCTGAAAACATGTAACGTGGCCCAAACCGGAGGCGTCCCTCAGGCGCTCGGACTGGATCCACTCGACCGGTTTCTGGCAAATAACCCGAAGCCGGCTCTCCTCTTGCTGCAGTTCCATCCTTACCACTACAGAGCTCCGGAAACCTGGCACGACGACTATGTCGTGGGATTCATCGCGATGGTAAAGTTTTATCCTCCGCAACTGGTGGCATTGGCTGCGGCTCGGCATCCCGATTCCATCCTGGGCCTTATGTACAACGTCTTCAGCCGCGGCACTATAAATGGGATATCGCGCATGCGAGGTTCCGCCGCGGCATTACGGGACCGGGACGCCTATCTCAAATTCCCGATGCCTCCGCTGCGGAATTGCCTTCCCCCGACCGATCGAAATACAAAAGTGCCGGATCCGGCCTGGTTGCGCTTGTTGCGCTCCCGCTATACGGGACGCGCCGATCACCTGCTTCTGAATATTAATCCCGGCGGTTCGGCCTGCCATCCCCCGGAGGACCAGATTCGTTCGGCAGTTGCCGGACTCACAGACAATCGCTACGAAGTGTTGCCGACATCTTTTTTTAGAGATGAATTCGATCATCCTTCCTCTGCGGGCGTCGAATATTTGTCCCGGGCAGCCGCCAGCCAGATTGTGAAAACTCTGGACGGGACCGAAGGCGGGCATCGTGCGCTCTGATCCCGCGCGTCTGTTTTGGCTGCTCATAGCTGTCGCTACCGTCGGTCTGCCGGCTTCGTTTGCTATTGAACGAACCGGCTTCTTCAGCGCCTGCTGCGAAAAGGACTGGCTGCGCGCCAACGAAGCGGCTTTTCGCGTTCGTGGAACCAACTGCGAAACAGTAATCTACGGCGATTCCAGCGCAATCGTCGGCCTCGATCCGCAGGTTATCCAGACCGCCACGCATCTGAAGACCTGCAACATCGCGCAGACTGGAGGCGTTAGGGTGGTCCTGGGTCTCGATCCGCTCGATCGTTTTCTGGCAACCAGTGCGCGTCCGCGTTTTCTCGTCCTGCAGTTCCATCCGAACCAGTGCCGGGTTCACCAAAGCTGGGACGAAGACGCCTCGCTCGAAGGCTTCATATCGCTCATAAAGTTCTATCCGGCATACAGTACGGCGCTCGCCGCGATTCGGCATCCCGATGCCGTTCTCGGTCTCGCCCACAACGTCTTCGCCCGCGGGATCGTGGTCGCAATGTCGCATCGCGGGCCGCGGCGTGACATCACCGATGCCCACTACCAGCTGCCGGAGCCACCTCTGCGCGATTGCGTTCCACCATCGGTAAAGAACACTGCGGTGCCGGATCGTGAGTGGCTGAAATCCCTCCGTGCCCGCTACGCCGATAAAGCGGACCATCTGATCGTAAACATCAGCCCCGGCGGGTCAGCCTGCCACTCACCCGCGGAGCAAATCCGCGCCGCAGCGGAAGGCCTGACTGACAACCGGTACGAAGTGCTCCCGCTCGCCTACTTTGCCGATGAGGCGGACCACCCTTCACAAGCGGGAATCGAATATCTGTCTACACAAGTAGCGCGGCAAATCTCAAGAACTCAGACTCAGATCGAGGGCGGTCATCGTGCTCTTTAACTCCGGCGTATTTCTTTTCTGGTTCCTCCCGCTGATTCTGGCGGGTACCCAGGGAGTGGCTCGCTTCGGCCGACGTGCCGTCATCGGATGGCTGGGAGCCGCCTCCCTGTTTTTCTACGCCTGGTGGGACTGGCGATTTCTTGGAGTGCTGCTCGGTTCGATTGCCCTGAATTTCTCCTGCTCAAGACTGATCGCCCGGAGCGAAAACGAACCGTATCGCAAGGCCGTCATGACGACAGGCATCGTCCTCAATCTGGCGATTCTGGGCGGGTTCAAGTACCTCTTTCCGCTCCTCAGCTTTCTGCATCTGAACACCGCCGGTCATGAAGTGGTTCTGCCGCTCGGCATCTCATTTTTTACCTTCACCCAGATTGCGTATCTGGTGGATCTGGAGCAGGGAAGTGCCGAGTCCCACGGAATCCTCGAGTTTGTCCTGTTTGTAACCTTCTTTCCGCATCTCATCGCCGGCCCCATTCTCCACCACAAGGAGATGATGCCGCAATTCCGTGAACGCTCCGACTGGAGGCTGCGCATGGACGACATGCTGATCGGCCTCACCTGGTTTGTCTTCGGCCTCGCAAAAAAGTGCGTCCTCGCCGACCACATGCGGGAATCGGCGGACCGTGCCTTCAGCAATTCCGTGGCGGTAGGCGCACCGGCGGCCTGGTTCGGAATTGTGATTTATTCGCTGCAGTTGTACTTCGACTTCTCCGGCTATTCGGATATGGCAATCGGTCTCGCGCGGATGTTCGGCATCCGGTTTCCCCTGAACTTTGATTCTCCGTACAAGGCGTCAAGCATCATCGATTTCTGGAAACGCTGGCACATGACGCTGTCGCGCTATTTGACCGTTTACCTGTTCAGCCCGATCTCGATGGCAGTCAATCGCCGCATGCTCCGTGCCGGGAAGAAGGTTGCATTTGCGAGCAGAAGGACATGGAGCGGCTTCGCCAGACTGGTCGCCTGGCCCATGATGGCGACCATGACGATCGCGGGCATCTGGCACGGAGCGGGACTGCAATTTGTCATGTTCGGCGTGCTGCACGGGCTGTACCTGACGGTGAATCACGCCTGGCGGGTTTTCCGTCCAGCCAATACGAGCGAAGCGAAAGGCTCCGTCGGCTCCGTGCTCCTCACTTATGGTTGTGTCCTCCTGGCCTTTGTGTTTTTCCGGTCAGTGAACTTCGGCGGAGCGATCGCCTACCTGCAGGGGATGGCAGGCGTGCATGGCATCGGCGGACTGTCCGCCGTAGCCACGTATTCCGACATAGCGTGGTGCCTTCTGGGCCTGAGTATCGTCTGGAGTTGCCCAAACACCCAGCAGATCCTGGGCGAAGCGCAGCCGGACGGTGCTGCGGCATGGCTACGCTGGCGCCCGACCTGGCAGTGGAGCGTCGCAATTGGTCTGCTGTTCTTCGTGGCGATGCTTTCCATCGCAAACTCCGGAACTTTCCTCTACTTCCAGTTTTAACGCCACGGAAATCGGTCCCATCGATTTTCAACTTTTATTTCACATCGAATCAACAGCTTGCAAAAAAGTCCCGCCATCAGCCCCCAACCTTCATGCTCCAATGCAGACAGGGAAGGCGCTTCATCTGGCCAACCCCGACAGTAACTGCCGGCCGGCAAACGTCGCAATAAGGTGAAACTGGCCAATCGTA
>JBEHXG010000043.1:0-41956 GCA_048498815.1 Acidobacteriota bacterium
TTCCGGGCTTTTGATAAGAAGAGCGGGAAGCTGCTTTGGGAGACTACGTTGCCGATGGCCGGTAACGCTACTCCGATCACGTATGAGCTTCGCGGGCGGCAGTATGTGGTGATTTATGCTACCGGCGGGAAGAGTGGACGCGGAGCTCCTTCCGGGGGCGTTTATGTGGCGTTTGCTTTGCCGGTTGGCTCGCGTAAGTAGTTAGTGGATAATTTCGACGGGATAATGCCGGTGGCCGCGACGAATCCGGTAGGTGGCAAAGTCCGCGCGATCCATGGTGAAGATTGTTCGCGTGCCGAGCACCTCGGCGGCTGAGATCAGCGAGGCATCGGCGAAGTCCATTGGGTGATCTGCGTAAACTTCGATGAGTTCAAAGGCTCGTGTTAGTGCCGGGCTATCGAAAAACCAGACCGAAAGACCACCCCTTTCGATGAAATCACGTAACCGATCTGAGCCGACGCTTTCCGGCCGCAGCATGTGGAACGCTTCGGTCAATACGGGAATTGTGGTGAGCAGCGGGTCGCGTAACTGACGCAGCGTTTGTACCGCGCGCGGGTGTTCGCCGTCTTTTGGGTCGAAAAGCGCGACCAGCGGGCCGGTGTCTACGAGGATCATCGCCCCAGCTTTTTCCGGATCGCTGCGCGGACGGCTTTGGAGGATTGGGTGGACGGAGCGATGGCGTACCCCCCGGGTCCGAGATCCAGGGAACCAAAAATCTCGTACGGGGTTTGCGTTGCTGCTTTATCGGAACGCTGCTTTAGCGAATGTATGCCGCTTTTCAGAATCCGCGAGATCGGCATGCCCGTGGAAATCTGAATCTGGCGAAGCGCCGCTTCGTCTTCCTTGTCCAGCCTCACTGTTCGGGTGGCCATGACCTTGTAATACCGATTGTATTACATTTGCCGAACGCTATGGCTCGGGGAGGTCGGCGACGGGGATGGTGATGCTGCCTGCGCGGCCTGATGCGTCGTCACGCACGAGGACTCGGAGGGTGGTGGCTCCTTCGGGGAGCTTCATGGTGAAGCGCATGTTGACGCCTTCGCGCATGGCTCGGTTATGCTGGGCCTCGGTTAGCTGGATGGTGGGGGCATCGAGCGGGACGTCGCCGAACTGATCGTCTTCGTCGGAGGCGAAGCGGGCGAGGACCTGGAGTTTTCCGAACCACTGAGTGTCCTGGTGTTGCAGGGTTATGGCGTTGGCGTCCGCGGTGAGACGGAGGATTACGCTGCGGCTTCGGTTGCCCATGGTTCTGGAGACGTTGGCCATTAACGGAATCGCTACGGCGTCGACTGCTCCTTCGAGTGTTTGCTTTGCCTGGGTGATGGGGTCGGGCTGTGGCGCGGGGTACTTATCGACGAAGTAGCCTTCGCGATAGCGGAGAGCCACGTTGGGGCGTTTGCAGCGGATGGTGAACGGTTGCAGGCCAGGCGGGAGATCGCCGGCAAGGTAGTAGCCGAGTTGATAGCTGACAGCGCGGTCGGCTGCGGCTTCGCTTAGGGTGACGGCCAGATTGTTTGACGGACCGAAGTACCGGCCTCCGGTTCGTTCCGCGATCTGGTGGAGCGAGTCGTCGTAGTCTTTTGTCGGGCCTAATTGCGGGATGAGCGTGGCGTTCAGATACCTGGCGTCGGCGGCTTCGAGAACTATGTTGGCGTTGCCGAGAACGTGGACGGCGTCGTCGATTTCGTCGCCGCCCGTGAAGCCGGTGCTGATCCAGACGAGAATTTTCTGGCCGGAGATGCCTTCGAGGTGTTTGGCGATGGCTTTGAAGGCGGCTGCGCTGTCGGTGGCGGATTGCTTCTCCCAGGCGGGATTGGTGAAAGGCGGCGGGACCTGGCCCCAGAGGGATTCCGACTTGATGAGCAGGCGCTCGTGATCGAGCGTGAATTCCTGGACGATCTGGAAGCCTTTGTTTATGAGGTAGAGGGCAACTTTGTTCGCGGGCGGCGCGTCGCTCAGCATCTTGATGAGCTGCTGGTGCGACCAGGATTGCAGCTGCCAGTTCGTGTTACGCCAGTCGAGGACGAAGGCCGTGTAGCGCCCGCGGGTGACTTCGCTGGCCTGCTGTTTGTTGGTGAAGACGCCTGGCGGGAGTTCGGTCGCCGGTGCGGCGGGCTGATTCGAGATTGCGGCGAAGGTATCTATTGATTGCGGCTTGCCATTTACTTTCAGTTCGAAGTCTTCTTTGGTCAGGCCGGGGACGGGTTTACCGTTGTTGTCTTCAGCGGCTACGTCGATTTGAACGAGCTGAGTGGTGGTTTGGAAGACCTGAGGGTTTTGCGCCAGGAGTGCGGCCGCGAGCGGAATGAGTGCGAGGCACTGCATGGCGTCGGATTAATGACGCCGCGGGTACGGCTCAGGTAACGGCCTAGTGGCCTTCACTGACGTAGTTGCGGTTCCAGGCCGGGATGTGAACGACGACATCGCCCTTCACCACGGCCTGGCAGCCGAGACGGGAGTTGAGCTGGAAGTCGGAGGCTTGTTCGACGCGGTCCATTTCGTCGTCGTCCATTTCCGAAAGGTTGCTCGCGCCTTCCTTCACAACCACGTGGCAGGTGGTGCAGGCGCAGCTGCCGCCGCAGGCGTGTTCGAGGTGGAAGCCGTTGTTCATCGCGATATCGAGCAGCGATTCGGGGCGGCCGTGATTCTTGTAGGGCAGCTTGCCGGATTCGAACTCGAATGTCTCGTTGGCGGGAAGAAAGGTTACCTTGGGCAAAACACCATTTTAAGCCAGGGCTCTTGCCGCTGGCTTCGCGAAGTAGGTGAGGATGAAGTCGGCGCCGGCGCGTTTGATTGAGGTGAGGCTTTCGAACATGGCGCGATCGTGGTCGATCCAGCCGTTGGCGGCGGCGGCCATGATCATGGAATACTCGCCGCTGACCTGGTAGGCAGAGAGGGGCACGTCAGGGAAGCGGTCGCGCGCCTGGCGGATGAGGTCGAGGTAGGGCATGGCGGGTTTGATCATGATCATGTCGGCGCCCTCTTCGAGGTCGAGCGCGATTTCCTTCATGGCTTCGCGGGCGTTGGCGGGGTCCATCTGATAGCTGCGGCGATCGCCGAACTGGGGGGCGGAGTCGGCGGCTTCGCGGAAGGGTCCGTAGAAAACGGAGGCGAATTTCGCGGCGTAGGAGAGGATGGGAATCTTGGTGAAGCTCGCCTGATCGAGCGCGGCGCGGATGGCGGCGACGCGGCCATCCATCATGTCTGAAGGCGCGACGATGTCGGCGCCGGCGCGGGCGTGGGAGACGGCGGATTTGGCCAGCCAGGTCAGGGTGACGTCGTTATCGACGTCGTTGTCTGCAACCCAGCCGCAGTGGCCGTGACTGGTGTATTCGCAGTTGCAGACGTCGGTGACGATGAGCAGGCCGGGGACTTCGCGCTTGATGGCGCGGATGGCGCGCTGGACGATGCCGTTATCGTCATAGCCTTCGGAGGCATATTCGTCTTTGGCGGAGGGGAGTCCGAAGAGGATGACGCCGGAGATGCCGAGGGAGTGGATTTCGCGGCATTCGTCGATTGCGGCGTCGATGGAGAGTTGGCATTGGGGGGGCATGGAGCCGATGGGGCGGCGGATGCCTTCACCGGGGACGATGAAGAGGGGGAGGATGAAGTTGGCGGGATGGAGGCGGGTTTCGCGCACGAGGCTGCGGATGGGTTCGGAGGAACGGAGTCGTCGCGGGCGATGGATGGGGAAGGGCATCGGTAAGGAAAGTTTATCTTAGCGGGGTGGGGTCGGCGAGGTAAAGATTCGATGAGGAAAAAGGAGGTTTAGCCCTTGACAGTGCGCGCTGGCGGGTTAAAATACTTTGTATCTCAGGCCTTTCCGTATGCTTACCCCCTGCGAGCACAAGAGAACGACAGTCATTGCCCGGCGTGACGGCGTGGACTATATTGAATGCCTCGATTGCAGGCAGATTTTTGAGGCTGAGGATCTGGAGCCGGTTGGGGTTGAGGCTGAGGAAGAGTGAGAGTTAGTATTGGGCCCTCTTCTGGTGCAGCGTCCCGTTCTGGAATCACGCATTCGCCGCTAGCCCATCTGGATGGGCTAGCCGTCCGAGATCTTCGTACACCTGTCGCCTGAGATCGTCGGGCGTTCTGAATTTGAAGACAGTGTGATCCCGCAGCACTCGCGCCTTCAGATCGTCGAGCTTTCTCTTGCTCACTGCATCGCGTTCAAAATCGCTTGCTTTCACGAGCGCATCTTCGTTCATCAAATACAACAACATCGGCTTAGAACCGGCAGCGGCTTCAGCATACTCAAGTTCAGTCATCGATAGACCAGAACTCGGATCTATAGAACCATACCTGAACCCCAGAATTCCCAGGTAAATATCGCTCCTCCGGACTTCCTCGACGATCTTAGTCGGAGGCGCTGAATAGGGATCAGCCCCGAAATGCTCCATTCCACGGAAAAGAAGGCTCCGCCTTGCGATTTCGTCCTTAACTGCGCTCCTATGTTCCACAAGATCCGAGTACGTAGAGCTCACGAAGACGGTACTTAGTCCGCGCCCGGCGTCCAGGCTAGCGGACGATTCCGCCCTCAACGATTTGAGTTCTGCAACATACCCCAACCGGAGTTCCTGATTCCGTCGGAGCTTGTTTTTCGCTTCAGCTTGGTCACTGGGAGAACCATCGGTGAGCGACCGGATCAACTCGCCTTCGATCTTGAGACGCTGTTCTTCCAACGTTCCAATCAGCTTTGTTAGCGCATGAAGACGGCGAGAGCGTATTTCCTGCCAGCCCGCGTCCACCAACTGTACAGGGTCTGCTTCCAGGTTCGAATGACTGTCGCCGCCCTCGGGAGTCGGGACAAGCCTGGACACACGTGCGGCGCATTCCTCGAAGAATCTCACAAAGTCCAGTGGAGTCATTGTCCCGTAGCGGTCGAAGAGATAAACAGTAACGTCGATCGGCCGATCTATTTCGGCGGCTTCATCAAAGATAGTTTCTGCCATCTCAGCTGCCACATCTTCAAAATGAAAATGCGCAGCGCCAGAGCCGATTGCTGGAAAGGCAATGGTGCTCAGGTTCAGTTCCGCCATCAGACGCAGACACCGTCTCGTGGCTTGGCGGACAACCTCTCTGGGTTCCATCTGTGAAGTGGCAGGGCCGATAGTGATCGCGTGGAATATGTAGTGCGCCGGCAAGGCGCCAGCCGTTGTAACGATCACGTCGCCAAGAGCGGCGGGAACCCGCTTGGCGGCGTCCAGAGCGATCAAATCCCCGCCCGCATTAAGAATCGCAGCGGAAACTCCGCCCCCCATGCTCAGATAATAATCATCCGAGCTAACCAAAACCTGCGCCTCGGAGCTCGTAATATCGCCAAATCGCAGCGTTAAGCGGCACTTTCCGTACTGGTAGGAGCGGCTTTGGGTCATGGTTCGTAGGCGAATCGTACCACAGCATTTGCGCTCTGCAACGCCCCAAACGCAATCAGGCGGCTCTCAGGGATGCGTTCCGCAATAGTTATCTTAACTCCATTTCGTGCTTCGATTCGTCCGTTGTGGATGAAACTCAGGGCTCAGTCTAAAGCTTCACCCGTTCCATCTGCTTGATGATAGATAACTCATTGGGCTAGAATACGATGATCGTCGACGGGAGAATTTGAATGCCATTCTTTGCCGAAGCGTTAGCTGCCATCAACGCTGGTCTAAAAGCAATAGAGCTCTGGGAGCAGTATGGGCCCGTTACCACCTCTGGGGTTCAAACACTGAATCTGGTCTATGACCCGGCTGAATTCGACAACGTGGCAAAGCAGGTGGAACTCAGCCTCCAAGGAGAGTATGACGAGCTGTTCAAAGGGACAAAAGATCGCGTTGCCAAATGCATCAAATCTCTCAATGAGGCAGCCGGAGCGGATGATGACGTCTTTGCCGGACCAGAGAAGGAAATTTGGGAAGGCCGCGCGTAAATGCGTATGTCGGGAACTGTCGATGGTCGAAGATTTCATGCCTGATGAATTGCCAGAAGAATTGAAAGGTATTTGGAGCAAGCATAAATGCGCTGAAGCTAGAGCGCCAATGGCCGCGGCAGGGTAGCACCATGAACCCGCGCGAGTAGACCTTGCCACTGGTCGGCTGTCTCCGCTGACGCGCCATATTCGACGGCAACGCCTGCTAGCATACCTCTATATGCATGACCTCGGCGCATTTCGCGCCAATCCGGACGCATTTGCCGCGCGCCTCGCCACTCGCGGGTTGACGCTTCCTCTGGACGAATTTCATACCCTTGATCAGCGCCGCCGCGCGGCGATTACCGAGTCCGAGCTACTACGCGCGGAGCAAAATGCTCTCTCGCGTGAAATCGCCACGCTTCGCAAACAGGGCACCGACACCACCGACGAGCAGGCTCGTTCGCGCGCGATGAGTACTCGGATTTCCGATCTCGCGAAGGATGTGGAAGAGGCAGATTCGCAGTTTCAGGAAATGCTTGCCGGAATTCCGAATGTGCCGCATGAGTCGGTGCCGGTGGGGCGGTCGGCCGACGACAATGTTGAGGTGCGTCGTGTCGGCACGCCGGCTGCGATGGATTTCGAGCCGAAGGCGCACTGGGATCTGGGTCCTGAGCTGGGCATTCTGGATTTCGATCGCGCGGCCAAGATCACGGGCGCGCGCTTTGCTGTGTACATGGGTCTCGGCGCGAAGCTAGAGCGCGCGCTGATCAACTTCATGCTGGATACGCACACGGGCGAGCACGGCTACACGGAAGTGCTGCCACCGTTCATCGTGAATTCGGCCAGTCTGTATGGCACGGGGAATCTGCCGAAGTTTGGCGGCGATTTGTTTAAGCTGGAAAATTCCGACTACTGGCTGATTCCAACGGCGGAAGTGCCGGTGACGAATCTGTATCGCGACGAAGTGCTGGCGGATGCGAGTTTGCCGATCAATCTCTGCGCGTATACGCCGTGCTTCCGCAGCGAGGCTGGGTCGTATGGACGCGATGTGCGGGGCATTATCCGGCAGCATCAGTTTCAGAAGGTGGAGCTGGTGAAGTTCACGCGCCCGGACCAGAGCTATGCCGAGCATGAGAAGCTGACCGCCGATGCCGAGGATATTCTGACGCGGCTGGGGCTGCCGTTTCGGACGGTCGTATTGTGTACGGGCGATATGGGGTTTAGCTCGGCGAAGACGTTCGATATCGAGGTGTGGCTGCCGGGGCAGAACGGGTTTAAGGAGATTTCGTCGTGCTCGAACTTCGAGGCTTTTCAGGCACGCCGGGCGAACATCAGGTTCAAAGGCGCGAAGAAGGCGGAACTGGCGCACACGATTAACGGCAGCGGTCTGGCGGTGGGTCGTACCTGGGTCGCGATCGTGGAGAACTATCAGCAGAAGGATGGCAGCGTGGTGGTGCCAGAGGCGCTGCGTCCTTATTTAGGGGCTGAGCGGATTACGCCGCAGGCGAAGCTCGTTTAGTTCGTTTTCTTTCCAAAAATACCAGGGATCTGGTATGGCTGTTGCGACCTGCTTCGCATAAGTTTGAAGCAGGATGCAACGAACGCTCTCTGCCGCGGACATGGCGAAGCTCGGTTCCCTCGATACGTGCTCCGTTTCCAATGCCGTCGAGCGGTTTCGGGTTCGTTTGCGAAACGAAGGTTTCGTTTCGGGCGCGGTGACGTGCAGGTTTCCCGACCTCCCCCCGGTTGTGGGATACGCCGCCACCGCCCGCATCCGAACTTCGGCGCCACCCATGGCGGGGCAGCGCTGTTACTACGACCGCATGGACTGGTGGACTTATGTGGCCACGGTGCCGGGTCCGCGGATCCTTGTGCTGGAAGACGTGGATCGTCAGCCAGGCGTTGGCGCCTTTGTGGGCGAGATTCACGCGGCGATCGGACGCGCCCTGCATTGTGCCGGCTGCGTGACGAACGGCGCGGTGCGCGATCTGTCGGCGGTACGCGCGATGGGTTTCCATCTGTTTTCGGGCAGCGTGGCGGTGTCGCATTCGTACGCGCACATTGTGGAATTTGGCGAGCCGGTTGAGATCGGCGGGCTGACGGTGCGGTCGGGCGATTTGATGCACGGGGACCGGCACGGGGTTCACTGCATTCCTCTGGATATTGCGGCGGAGGTGCCGGCGGAGGCTGCGCGCATTGCCGCCGAAGAGAGGGAGCTGACGGAGTTCTGCGGGTCGTCGCGCTTCTCGCTGGAAGGGCTGGGGCGGCGTCTGGAGCGCACGGCCGATAACTGCGGATTGAGGTCAGAGATCCGGTGATGAATCTTCGTTGGTTTGCCGTTGGGGCGTTGGGTCTTGCTTTGGGAGGATGCGGCGAGAAGGCGGCGGAGCCTTCGGCTGCCTCGGCTCCGGTGGAAGTGACAGCGGGCGTGGTGAAGGTGGGTCGCAAGACACTGGGGCGAACGCTGACGCTGTCGTCAGAACTGGTGCCCTACCAGGAGATCGACGTTTACGCGAAGGAAGCCGGCTACGTGAAAGAGCTGAACGTGGATTACGGCTCTCGGGTGCAGAAGGATCAGGTGCTGGCGACGCTGGAGATTCCGGAACTGCAGACGCAGCTGAAGCAGGACGATGCGGCGATCAAAAACTCGCAGGATCAGATCACACACGCGCAGAACGAAGTGAGCCGCGTGCAGGCGCAGCATCGCGTGCTGCAGCTGCAGTTTGAGCGGCTGAGCGGAGTGGCGAAGTCGAAGACGGGCCTGGTGGCGCAGCAGGAAGTGGACGATGCCGAGGGAAAGGCGCTGGCGTCGGCCGCGCAAATCGAGTCGGCGAATTCCAATCTGGAGTCGGCGAAGAGTCTGCTGACGGCGGCGCAGGCGAAGCGCGAGCACGATCAGGTGCTGTTCAATTACACGAAAATCACGGCGCCGTTTGCGGGCACGATCACGAAGCGCTATGCGAACTTTGGCGCGCTGCTGCAGGCGGGCACGAATTCGAGCACGCAGGCGATGCCGCTGGTGCGGCTGTCGCAGGACGATCTGTTCCGGCTGGTGATTCCGGTGCCGGAGGCTTATGTGCGGTACATCAAAGTGGGCGATCCGGTGGATGTGCTGGTGCCTTCGCTGAATCGCACGTTTCCTGGCGAGGTCAAGCGGTTCTCGGTGGACGTAGCTTCCGATACACGCACGATGCATACGGAGGTGGATGTGCAGAATCCGGGTCGTGTGCTGATGCCGGGTTTGTTTGCGCAGGCGACGATCACGCTGGAGCAGAAGAAGGGCGCACTGGCTGTTCCGCTCCAGGCGCTGAACCAGACGGCGGATCAGACGACGGTCGACGTTGTGGACGCATCGAACAAGATCGAGGTGCGCAAGATCGCCATCGGGATTCAGACTTCGAATGACGCCGAAGTGCTCTCCGGGCTTTCGGACGGCGACATGGTGGTGGTCAGCGATCGCAGCAGTCTGAAGGCCGGCGAGACGGTGAAGCCGCAGGTGACGGAGCTGGTGGAGTACAAGGCCCAGTAGATGTCGCGCTTTTCGATTCGCAATCCTTACTTCATTGTTGTCATTTGCCTCGCGATCGCTATTATCGGCGGGCTGAGCTATTCGCGCATGCCGGTGGATTTGTTTCCTCCGATCAACATGCCGGAAGTGGTGGTGGCGACGTTCTATTCGGGCATGCCGCCCGAGGATATTGAAACGGATATCACGAATCCGCTGGAGCGGTTTTTCCTGCTGGCGTCGGGGATCGATCATATTGAGTCGCGCTCGCTGCTGGGCGTGAGCATGATCAAGGTGTTCTTTCAGCCGGGGACCAGCGCAGACGCGGATGTGACGCAGCTTTCGAATCTCGCGATGGCCGATTTGAAGCGCCTGCCGCCGGGCACGCTGCCGCCGGTGGTGCTGAAGTTCGATGCGTCGAGCCTGCCGGTTTGTCTGGTGACAGTAAAGGGCGAAGGACTGTCGGAGACGCAGCTGCACGATCTGGCGCAGTTTCAGATTCGCAATCAGATCGCGGTAGTGAAGGGCGCGGCGTTGCCCGGAGTGTTCGGCGGGAAGTACAGACAGGCGATGATCTACGTCGATCCTCTGAAAATGCTGTCGCGGCAGCTCAGCATGATGGACGTTGTTACCGCCGTCAACAGCAGCAATCTGATTCTGCCTTCCGGCGATGTGAGGATCGGACCGAACGATTACTACATTTACTCGAACAGTCTGGTGCGCGATGTGAAGGACCTGAACGATCTGCCGATCAAGACCGTTGGATCGCAGTGGGTCACGGTAGGCGACATCGGGCAGGCGAAGGATGCGAGCCAGCAACAGTACAACATTGTGCGGATTGACGGGCAGAAGTCGGCGTATATCCCGATCATGAAGCAGGGCGGTGATTCCAACACCATTCAGGTGGTGGACGATGTGCGCGCGCTGACCGCGCATCTGTTCGATCTGCCGGCGCAGCTGAAGACGGCGATTGCATTCGATCAGTCGGCATTTGTGAAGAATGCGCTGAAGACGGTGTTCAGCGAAGGCGCGATCGGGTTATTTCTGACGTCTGTGATGATTCTGCTGTTCCTCGGAAATATGCGGGCGACATTTGCGGTGCTGTTGTCGATTCCGATATCGGCGCTGGCTACGTTCATTGCGCTGAACATGTTCGGGAGTACGGTGAACACGATGATCCTGGGCGGGCTGGCGCTGGCGTTTTCGCGCGTCATCGATAACTCGGTGATCTCGCTGGAAAACATTTACCGGCATCTGGAGCAGGGATCGTCGCCGGCTGTGGCGGCAGAGATTGGTGGCACGGAAGTGAACCTGCCTGTGCTGGCAGCGACGCTGGTGGGCGTGGTGGGATTCTTTCCGGTGACGCTGCTGGTGGGTGTGAGTAAGTTTCTGTTTTCAGCGCTGGGGCTGTCGTTTTGTTTGTCGCTGATCGCTTCGTTTCTGGTTGCGACCACGGTGATTCCACTGTTCTGTTCGCGGTTTCTGAAAGCGATTCATCACGGCGGACATGACATTCGGCGCGGGCTCGGCGCGCGGTTTAATGCTGCCTTTAACCGCGGATTTGAAAAGTTGCTGAATGTCTATGAGCGTGCGGTGCGGCGAGCGCTGCGGATTCCGGCACTTACCGTGATTGTGCTGCTGGGCGCCTTTGTGGCGAGTCTGGCGCTGTATCCGCTACTGGGCCGTGCGTTTTTTCCCCAGGCAGATGCGGGCCAGTTCACTCTGAATATCAAGGTTCCGACGGGCAGCCGCATTGAAGTAACGAACGATTATGTGGCGAAGATCGAAGATTTGATTCGTAAGAACGTGCCGGCGAGCGATCTGAAGATGGTGGTTTCGAATATCGGCGTGGTTAATGACTTCTCGGCGCTTTATACCAGCAATGCGGGGCAGTACACCGCCACGATTCAGGCGGCGCTGAATGAAGGCCACGAAATCAGCAGCTTCATTTATATGGAGCGGGTGAAGAAGGCGCTGAATGCGCAGTTCCCGGACGTGCGCGCGTTCTTTTCGAGCGGGTCGATGGTGGATGCGGTGCTGAACTCGGGCATGGCGGCGCCAATCGATATTCAGGTGAGTACGCGCAATCTGGAGAAGTCTTACGGTACCGCGCAGGATTTGGCGCGGAAGATCCGGCAGTTGCCGGGTGTGGGGCAGATCTTCATTCCGCAGGATATGAATTATCCGGCGGTGCGGCTGAACATCGATCGCGTTCATGCCGCGGAACTGGGGCTGACCGAGCGCGAGATTGTGAACAACGTGATTACGGCCCTGAATTCGAACGTAATGATCGCTCCGAATTACTGGGTGGACTACCAAACCGGTAACGACTACTTCCTGAGTGTGCAGTATCCGGAAACGGGTAAGGGGTCGATTCAGAATCTGGTGGATCTTCGGCAGATTCCGCTGCGCGCGCCTGGCTTGAAGCAGCCAACTACGCTTGACGCCGTGGTGAAGCTGGAGACCGTGCAGGCGCCGACGGAATTTGACCATTATCAGATTCAGCGGGTGGTGGATATCTACGTTACACCCTCAGGAGAAGATCTGGGGCGGCTGAATACGGCGATTCAGAAGACTATTGCCGATGCGAAGCTGCCTTCGAACATCCGCGTGAACATTCGCGGGATGGTGCAAGGGATGGAGGCGTCGTTTTCGAGCTTCGCTCAGGGCTTCATCGTGTCGTTCATTCTGCTGTTCCTGATTCTGGTGGCGCAGTTCCGGTCGTTTATAGACCCGTTCCTGATCATGCTCGCAATTCCGATGGGCTTTATCGGCGTGCTGCTGATTCTGCCGCTCACGCACACGACGCTGAACGTGATGTCGCTCATGGGCGTGCTGATGCTGATTGGCATTGCGGGGTCGAACAGCATTCTGATTGTGGATTTTGCGCACAAACTGGAAGAGCAGGGACTGACGGTGGCGGACGCCGTGATTACTTCCTGCCGCGTGCGTCTGCGGCCAATTCTGATGACCTCGCTCGCGACGATTATCGGGATGATTCCGATGGCGATGAAGCTGGGCGAAGGTGGCGAGCAGTACACGCCGATGGCTCGCGCGATTATTGGCGGTCTGACATCGTCCGTGCTGCTGACCGTGTTTATTGTTCCTGCCGCTTATCTGCTGGTGTATCGCCGTAAGGAGAAGCTGCGTGCTGCGTAGGCTCGCGGTTTCCGGACTGGTTGCAGCCTGTGCCTTTGGGCAGACATCACCGCTGCTGACGTTGCAGCAGGCCGAGGCGATCGCGCTGCGCAATCATCCGCAGATTCAGGCGGCGCAGAACGAAGTCAATTTTGCGAATCAGCAGGTGATTGAGAATCGCTCGGCGTGGTATCCGGCGATTAATGGAGTGATCACGGGGTCGCAGAGCAGCAGCGATCTGGCGCGTGTGGGAGCGGGTGCGCTGTCGCCGTCGCGGCTTTATAATCGCGAGGCGCAGGGTGTGGTGGTGAACCAGCTGATTACGGATTCGGGGCGCACGTCGAATCTGGTGGCTAGTTCGCGGTTGCAGGCGCAGGCGGCGGCGCAGAATTCTCAGGCTACGAGTTATGACGTGCTGCTGCAGGTGAATCGCGCGTATTTTGAGGTGTTGCGCGCGCAGGCTGTGGTGCGGGTGGCGCAGGAGACCGTGCGGGCGCGGCAGACGTTCGGGGATCAGGTAACCGAGTTGTTTCGAAATCAGCTGAAGTCGCAGCTGGATGTGAGTTCGGTGGAAGTTACGGTTTCGGAAGCGAAGCTGTTGTTGCTGCGGGCGCAGAGCGCGGTGCAGCAGGATCTGGCGGAACTGGGTCGGGCGATGGGTTCGGATCAGCCGGCGAATTATTCGCTGGCGGAGCAGACGTTGCCGGCCGCTCCTCCGGTCGCGCCCGATGAGATGGTAGCGCAGGCGTTGGCGGCGCGTCCGGAACTGGCGGGGCTTAAGCTGTCGCGCGATTCGGCTTATAAGTTTGCGGAGGCGGAGAAGGATTTATCCCGGCCTACGGTGAGCGCGGTAGCGGTGGCGGGGTTGATGCCGTATATCGATACCGCGCCTACGTCACCGGTGCCGGATAAGTATGAGGGCATTGCGGCGAACGTGAATATTCCGATCTTCAACGGGCACTTGTTCGCGGCTCGGCGGGAGGCAGCGAATCAGCGTGCGTTGGAGGCGGATCAGCGTTTGCGCGCTTTCCAGCAGCAGATTTCGCGGGATGTACGCGTGGCCTGGGCGGATGCTTCGGATGCTTATCAGCGGCTGAGTGTGACTGCGCAGTTTATTCAGCAAGCTACTACGGCGCTGGATTTGGCGCAGGAGCGGTATCAGCTGGGGTTATCGACGATCGTCGAGTTGACGCAGTCGCAGTTGAATCTGACGGAAGCGCAGATTGAGGACTTGAATGCGAAGTTCGATTACCAGACTCGGTATGCGGCTTTGCAGTATACGGTTGGCGGGTTGCGCTGATCGAATCCCCACTCGACTATCTTTACTTAAAAGAATCGCTGCTATTCTTGCTGACATCTCTAATGGGCCAAGCCGCGGTGCCATTCGCCATGTCCACCAGTAACTTTAGGAGCGCTGTTTGCTGGGATGCCGTTTCCTCTGAAACGATCGTTTTCACCGGCAGGGCTCCGTGGCCGTCGGCTATTTTTTCGATGAGTGCCATTGCCTTCAGATGCGCAGTTTCTAGGCTGCCCTGAACGGCTGGGCGATAGGTGCCGTTCTTTATATCTGTCCTGCTGAACGGATAACCCAGAAGATGCGACATTTCAAATAGCAGGTCGATAAACAGTCTTTCTCGCTCGCCCCAAACGTAGGCCTGAGTATCCGCCGACACCGCTTGATTCAGGTTGTCGATGTAGCCGCGCCAGGCGGACATTACTCTTGGGTCTTGGTGAAACGCGAGCTCAATGCGGTTGAGGGCCTGGACGTGTTCAAGAGAGAGTCGGGTGCCGCGCGTATACATCAACGCCGCAAAGACGCGCAGCTTCTCTTGACGAGTCTCGCGAAATTTCTCAACCCACTTCTGGGCTTGAACCGCCGCGACTGGCCCGACGACAGTCGCAACAATCAGAGCTACAGTTGGCCCATCGAAACTCACGTGCTCCGAATTCTACCATTTCCTTGATCGGTTGGAGGCGCGAGTCGGGATCGAACCGACGAATAAGGGTTTTGCAGACCCTTGCCTTACCACTTGGCTATCGCGCCCCGGGGTGGGAAGTACTGAATTCAGGATAGCGCGGGCCCTCCGCTGAAATCAAATCAATCACTTCTTTGTAGCGACTGGCCGCGGTTTCGAGGGAATGGTGCGCTTGTATATGACGGCGGGCCTCTTCGCCGATTCTGCGCGCCACGGCGGGAAAGCCTTCGATCAGCGCCATTTGATCGAAGAGGGTAGCGGCTTCGTTTGGGCCTGCGGGGACTTTCAGGCAGGCTGATTCCGGAATGTTGCTGGTTTCAGAACCTTCGGTCAGGATTACGGGTTTCCCGGCACCCATTAGCCGAATTGCTATCCCGGAAGTCTCTCCCGCAGCCGGAAAGCGGAGATTCAGCCCACAATCTACTGCGGCGATTGCGGTATCCAGCTCACGTGCCGTCAGATGTCCGACGCGGTGAATTGCGGGGTGCACTGGTTCCGCGTCGAGCAGTCGGCGGAGGTCTCCGGAGACGGCATCGCCTGCGAGCAGGAGCGCAGTTCGCTGGCGCACGGAGTTTAGTCGGCGAAACGCGTTCAGGCAGGGCAGGATTCGCTTCGTTTCGCGCAGATAGCCGAAGATCCCGAAGAGCGTGACTCCGGGCGCCACTCCGAGCCTCTGGCGGAATTGCTCAATTGTCGCGCCATCGGGTCTTGCGCGTTCTTCGAAAAAGTGTGGGATCACGTGGATGGGTTCGGCACCGTGCTGTCGCGCGATAGCGGCGGCTCCCGGATTGTGGACTATCACCGCGTTCGCTGTTTCCACGGCCCGCCGCAGCATCGGGTATTGAAAGTAGCGTTCGTCCACACCCGATGCGGCGCGGTCGCGCCAGAGTTCGCGCGCGAGGTCGCGGTGCCACTCCCCGTAGTTGTGGACGAACTCCTCTATGTAGCGGTCTTCGGGCAGAGAGCCGAGGAAGAAGTGGTGCAGAACGGCGTCATGTATGACTACGATGCCCGGCTTTTCGATCGCGCGGGTATAGATTTCGGCATGCAGACCGTTGTTACCGAGATGGTAGATGTCGATATCCGCCGGATGGATGATAGCCCTGCCGAGCCGCTCGGCATAGTCGGCAACGCCGGTTGGCGCGCCGGGCGGCGGTGCGTGCCATCTCAAGGGGTGAGTCCCAGCAGCGGGCGACGGCTGCCGAAGAGCGCGGTTCCCACGCGCACCCAGGTGGCGCCCTCTTCGATGGCCACTTCGACGTCGTGCGACATTCCCATGGAGAGGCCGGGGATGTTATGGTCGGCGGCGAGTTCACGGAGGCGGGCGAAGTATGGCCGCGAGAGCTCCGCGTCTTCCGACCACGGCGGGACGGTCATCAGCCCCCGAAGAGTCAGGTTTTTCGATGCGCGGATGGCGCTCACGATTGCAGGCAGATCGGCCGGATCGGCGCCGGTCTTTGCATCCTCTTCCGATAGCTTGACTTCGATTATGGCGTCGAGCGGGATGTTCTCGGAGTCGAGGCGTGTGACGAGCTTCACGGAATCGATGGAGTCGATCGCCGAGAACAACTGAGCGGCTTTTTTCGTCTTGTTCGATTGCAGGTGCCCGATCAGGTGAAAGCGCGCGCCGCTGAGTCCGGCAACCGACGGCGCTTTGCGCTCCATCTCCTGTACGTAGTTTTCGCCGAATTCACGCAGGCCCGCGTCGTATGCTTCGTGGATCACTTCCGGTCCGAAGATTTTCGTCACCGCGAGAAGGTGAACGTCCGCCGGATTGCGATGCGCGCGGGCGCAGGCACGGTCGATTCGCTCGCGGACGGCGGCGAGGCGCTCTCTCAGGGTATCGGGAAGCACGCATCTCCATTTTGGCAAAGCAAGGCGGACGATCCGGGGCAAACTTTCTGTTGCGCGGGCGGGCGATCCGAAGGACACTGATATTTTCAAGGTTTGCGGTGCGACGGCGCGCCAAAAGTGTCAATTCTGTGAACGAGGAAAACGTAAAGTTGGAAAAGAACGGTCGCAAGGCCACCCTTGTGCTGGAGCCCGCGGAGCGATGGACTTCGCGTGACGCCGGCGAGCTGTACGATGTCGCGCGCTGGGGGAAGGGTTACTTCTCGGTGGGCGATGAGGGGCACGTGCATGTGCATCCCGAGAAGGATCCGGCACGGTCGATCGATCTGAAAAAGCTGATCGATACTTTGGTGCTGCGCGGGATTTCGCTACCGATTCTGATTCGTTTCGCGGAGATTCTGAAGCACCGGCTGGGCGAACTGCACGATGCGTTTTCAACCGCGATCACCGAGCACAAATATGGTGGCGGGTACTGTTGCGTTTATCCGATTAAGGTGAATCAGCAGCGCCAGGTGGTGGAGGAAGTCCTGGAGTTCGGGCGCCCTTATAAGTTCGGGCTGGAGGCCGGTTCCAAGCCGGAACTGCTGGCGGTGATGGCGCTGGCGGATAACGACACGCCGATCATCTGCAACGGTTTTAAGGACGACGAATACATCGAGATGGCGATGCTTGCGCAGAAGATCGGGCGCAAGATTATTCCGGTGGTTGAGAAGTACACGGAACTGGCGCTGATTGCGAAGTATGCGGAGAAGGTTGGCGTGCGTCCGCGGATTGGGATTCGGGCGAAGCTGGCGAGCCGCGGGTCGGGTCGGTGGAAGTCGTCGGGCGGGTACCGGTCAAAGTTCGGACTGAGCACCACGGAAGTGATGCGCGCGCTCGAAGAACTGAAGCTGATGGGCATGGCGGATTGCCTGCAGCTGCTGCACTTCCATCTGGGTAGCCAGATTACGAACATTCGGCAGGTGAAGGGCGCGGTGAACGAAGCGGCGCGCATCTACGCGGAGCTATGGCGCGAAGGCGCGACGGGCCTGCAGTATATGGATGTCGGCGGCGGGCTGGGTATCGATTACGACGGTTCGCAGACGGATTTTGAATCGAGCGTAAACTACACGCTGCAGGAGTACGCGAACGATGTGGTGTATCACATCCAGAACGTTTGCGATGAGACGAACGTGCCGCATCCGACGATTGTGACTGAGAGCGGGCGCGCGATTGCGGCGTATCACAGCGTGCTGGTGTTCAACGTTCTGGGTGTTTCCGGCATGGGCGATGAGGATGTTACGGCCGAGCTTTCCGGCGATCCGGAGCAGCCGCTGATCGATCTGCAGGAGACGTTTCGGTCAGTGAATCAGCGCAATCTGCTGGAGGCGTATCACGATGCGCAGCAGGCTTTGGATTCCGCGCTGAACCTTTTCAGCCTGGGGTACCTTCCGCTCGATCAGCGCTGCATCGCGGAGAATCTCTACTGGGCGATCTGCCGGAAAATACAGAAGCTGGCGCGTGAACTGGACTTTTTCCCGGAAGAACTGGAAGGCATCGACGCCACGCTTTCGGATACCTACTTCTGCAATTTCTCGCTTTTTCAGAGCATGCCGGACAGCTGGGCGATTAAGCAGTTGTTCCCGGTGATGCCGATCCATCGTCTGGAAGAGAAGCCCACGCAGCATGCGGTGCTGGGCGATATTACATGCGATTCCGACGGCAAGGTGGATCAGTTCATCGATCGCCGCGATGTGAAGAAAACGCTGGCGCTGCATCCTTATAACGGCGGCGATTACTACCTGGGCACGTTCCTCGTGGGTGCGTATCAGGAGATTCTCGGCGATCTGCATAATCTGTTCGGCGACACCAATGCGGTGCATGTGCGGCTCGGCCCGGAAGGCGAAGTAATGCTGGAGGACGTGATCAAAGGCGACACCGTGCGTGAAGTGCTGGATTACGTGCAGTACAAGACGGAGTCTTTGATCGCGCGGCTGCGGCGCAGTGTGGAAGCGGCGGTTCGCGAGGGCCGTTTGGGGTACGAAGAGTCCGGCCGACTGCTGCGGTTCTATGAAGATGGACTGCACGGGTATACGTACCTCGAAGATCCGCACGAGAGTTGATGACTCTATACTGAGGGCATGGCGCTACGGCTACGGCCGATGACCGTGTTGTTGTGCGCTTTTGCGGGACACTGTTGCCTTGCGCAGCCGAATGGCGCGTCGCCTTCCGCGACGCTGGGCGCCATCGATATCTACAGCGCGTTTCGGCTGCCGCCACTGAAGGAAAAACTGCTGAGTGGCCGAACGTCAGGTCTCTCTGTGATCAGGCGTGCGGCGGCACTCGGGCTGAGTGCCGGAACCGCGACGGAGGCCTGGCAGGCTGGACAAGGCCTGCTGAATGAGGCGGAAGGTATTTCTCTCGTCACGCCGCCGCATGTGGTTTCATTCACGGGGGATAAAGCCTCAGCACTCAATCGGGTCCTGCAGAAGAGCCTGGCAGTCCGTGTGGCGTCGCCGGCGCTTAGCGTTGATGAGCCGATTCGCATTGCCCATAGCGGGACGTTCCTCGATCTTGGAGCTGCGCGTCTTACGGCGAATGACGCTCTTCCATATATGCTGCGCGTGGACACTGCCGCGGGAGTAACGCTGATGGGCGGGGAATTCGCGGCGGGCGATTCGGCGATTTTGGTGAATGGTTCCGAACACGTGCTTGTTCAATCCGTCCATATTCGGGGACTGAAGGGAAACGGCGTGGTGGTGACGCACTCTTCGCATGTCGTAATCCGGGGCGGGGAATTCACTGGTTTGGGCCGCGCTCCGGTGCTCCTGCATGGTGGTACGAGTTCCACGGTGGTAGAGCGGAATGAGATTGTGCGCAATGCGGGCTCGTCGAACATGAGCGCGGCTGTGGTTATTTCGGATCGCGAAGTGGATGTCTCGGTCCGCGGCGAGGCACTTTTCGGACCCGATAATTATTGGGTTCTGGAGCAGCCGATGCAGCAGCGTTTGCATCCGCCGCGCGGGAATCTGATTGTGCGAAATCATCTGGCCTGGAATGCTTCCTCAGCAATTTACCTGGACGGGGCGGTTGGTAATATTGCTGCGCTCAACCTGATCGAAGGAAACGCCAAGGAAGGCATCTGCCTGGATAATGGCGCGACAGCGAATGTCGTAACGCTTAATGACGTACTGCAGAATGGCAGCCGATGGGGCGAGTCCGATGCAGTGATGGAGAAGGACGCGATTAAGGCTGGCGGCCGACTGCCGAATGGCACGCCTGCCGCGAAGGTGCCAGGCATATCCATTGACAATGCCGCCTTCAATGTTGTGTTCGCGAATCAGGTGACGCACAACTTTGGCGGCGGAATCAAGATTGTGCGGACCGGTTACTTCAACGCGATCGGGTTGAATACGATCTTCGCCAATAATGACGGGGCGAGCGACCGTTTCCATTTTTTTGGCATCGAGCTGGGGGCAGCGGGACTGGATACACCTTCGCCGGAGCTGGAAGGCGCGCCGAGCAGCGGCAATATCGTCTTCTCCAATACCATTCGCGGGAATCATTACAGCGGCATTTTCTTTGCATCCGGTTCCGATAACAACGATGTTTTCGATAACGTGATCATCGACGCTGAGAAGTGGGCACTGGAAGCTGTTGTACCGATGACCAATAGCTCTCTCAATAACCTCACCGTGATGCCGAGCCGGAATATCGAATCGGGTTTAACAACACCGCACTAATTACCCGAAAGCCCCCGTGAAAAAACTGCAATCGTGACGCCGATCACGCCAGTCGATCCGCGTTTTCCCTGTGTTTTTGAAATGGCATCCGACGTGCCACGGAGCAGGCGATTGGCACTGCGAACCAGATGACTTATGCAATGTTTCTGAGTTCGCACCGCCTGGTAAAGGTTCTTGAAATCATGGCCGCTTTGGCGCTTACCCTGGCGCTCGTGAAGCCTCGCGCCGGAGCTGCCTGGTTTGCGGCAGTTGAGAAGCGGCTCCATTGGGCAGCCACCCATCCGCGAGTCGGTTTTTCCCTGGCGGTTGCTTTTCCGCTAATCGCCCGCGCGGTCATGCTGCCCTGGTTCCCGCCACCGAATCCCATCGTCCACGACGAATTTAGTTATCTGCTGCAGGCGGATACGTTTGCACAAGGGCGGGTAACGAATCCAACGCCTGCTGAACCCCGTCACTATGAGACCGAATATACGCTGCTGACTCCAACCTACGCATCCCAATATCAACCCGCCGGCGGGTTGATGCTGGCGCTGGGGCAGGTGCTGTTCTCGCACCCGTGGTGGGGCGTATGGATCAGCGTCGGACTGATGTGCGGGACGCTGTACTGGGCGCTTGGAACAGTAATGCCCGCGGCGTGGGCGCTATTTGGGGCCTGCGTTGCCGCGCTCCAGTTTGGAATCTTTGGCATCTGGATGAACAGCTATTTTGGCGGCGCGGTATCGGCGACCGCGGGCGCCATCGTTTTTGGTTCGCTCGCGAGTCTCCGCGACCGGAGGCACTGGCTGAGGACAGCTATCCTGTGCGGCCTGGGTTTGATTTTGCTGTTTGCCACGCGTCCTCTGGAGGGGGTGATCTGGTCTGCGGTGACGATCGTGTATGGTGCCTTTTCCCTGCGCGGCCTGTCGGGCACCATGCCACGCCTCATCGGCCCGTTTGCTGTGGTGTGTCTGGCTGGCGCCGGCCTTCTCGCCTGGTATAACTGGCGAATTACCGGCAGCGCGGCGACGCCGCCCTATCTTGCGTACCGGCAGGTCTATGGGACGCCACAGCCGTATTGGTGGCAGCGACCGGTCGTGATCGATCATTTCGACTATCCGGAGATTCGCGATAACTATCTGAACCAGGTGCGGCTCTACGATGCGCGATATTCGCTCTCCGCGATGCTTGGAGCCGAGCGTGACCGGTTGCGGGACTTCTGGCGATTCTTCGTTGGCCCTTTCCTGACTCCCGCGCTGCTGTTTCTTGGGTTCCTTGCCCGCGACCGCCGGATTCGCCCATGGCTCTGGATCTCGGCGCTCTTCATTGCGGATAAGGCGACGTACCACGCGTGGTTTCCCGCTCAGAACGGACCAGCTACCGTCCTGATCGTTCTGGTTCTTGTGCAGTGCTGGAGACATCTGCGCTCCTGGCAGCGTGAGCGCTCTTTCGGACTGGCGGCCTCGCGGAGCCTGATGGCGGCGTTTTGCGCAGCGGTTTTCCTCGGAGGCATCGGGCGGGCCGCGGAGCCTATCTTACCGGCGAGCTTCCGGCACATTGTCCCCATCTGGGAATCGCTATATCCGCCGAAGCGTCTCCGCGACGACGTAACGAGGATTCTGGAGAAGACGCCAGGACAGCATCTTCTATTCGTTAAATACGCGCCGGGTCACTGCTTCTGCGAAGAGTGGGTGTTTAACGGCGCCGAGCCTAAGAGCCAGCGCGTAGTTTATCTGCGTCCGGACACGCCCCGGTCGGACGCAGCGATTGTGCGGGACTTTCCGGGCTTCGACGTGTGGGTGGTGGAACCGGACGCCCACCCGTACGTACTGCAGCGCGTTACAGCAGACCAAATCGCCGGGCTGAGTGTCCCTGTTCCAGTCCGATCCAATGACCTATTCGATTCTGATTAGTTCGAAGCAGCTACATCTCTTATTCGGAATCATCGCGTTGCTCGCTTTGCTGATTGCGGTGTTCGGTCCTCTGGCGAACGTTCGAAAGTTTCGCGATACTGAACTGCAACTGCAAAGGCTGACACGAACGCGCTCGCGAGCAGTACTCGTGGCCACAATCGCGCCACTGCTGCTGCGTCTCGCGCTCCTGCCGATTTTCCCGCAGCCGGTACCTTACGTTCATGATGAGTTCAGTTATCTGCTCATGGGCGATACGTTCGCTCACGCACGTCTGACAAATCCGGTACCCCCACGGCCCGAGCATTTTGAGACCGAGTACGTACTTCTGAACCCAACCTATGCATCGCAGTATCAGCCTGCGCAGGGGCTGGCGCTTGCCGCGGCGCAGGTCGTTACCGGTAGTCCGTGGTGGGGGGTGTGGATGACTACGGGTCTAATGTGCGGCGCCATCTGCTGGGCGCTCACATGGTTGTTTCCGTTACCGTGGGCGGTGTTCGGCGCATTCGCCGCAGTTCTGCAAATTGGGGTGTTTGGTTTCTGGATGAACAGTTACTTTGGCGGCGCGGTGGCCGCGATGGGGGGAGCATTGGTTGCGGGCGCGCTGTTGCGGATGCGCGTGCTGCCACGTTCATCAGGGTTGATTTGCGCCAGCGGCCTTGTGATCCTGTTCGCGAGCCGTCCACTCGAAGGCTGCCTGTGGGCCGCCGCAGCGGCTGTGTGGATACTTGTCAAACATCGTCGCGATCTGCGGATGATCGTGTTCCCGGCGGTGTTGGTTGTAGCCGCTGGTCTTGGCGCACTGGCTTATTATGATGCGCGTGTAACGGGTCGCCCCCTGGTCCCTCCTTATCTGGAAGGCCGAATGACGTACGGTACGCCGCAGTCTTTCTGGTGGCAGCCGCCGGTCATCGTCAACCACTTCGACAATCCGCAGTTGCGAGAGAACTATCTCAACCAGCTGAACGTCTGGGGGCGTCGCGACTCCATCTCTGGCCTATGGGACTCTACCTGGCGGCGCCTGCGCGATTTCTGGCGGTTCTTCCTCGGGCCGTTCCTGACTCCCGCGCTGTTTTTCCTGTTGTTTCTGCGCCGAGACAGACGCATCAGACCCTGGCTGCTGGTTTCAATTCCGTTCGTGATCGATCATGCGACCTATCATGCGTGGTATCCGCAACACTCGGCGCCGGAGGCGATACTGATCGTTATGATTCTGGTGCAGAGCTGGCGCCACATGCGCGTGTGGCGACGGCGCTCCCGCACAGGGCTTGCATTCTCCCGCAATCTCGCGGCGGGATTTGCATTCGGTCTGGTCTTCATTGTGGCGGGACGCGCCGCGGAACTGGTTGCGCCCCATGGCATTGGGAAAATACAGAAAGTGTGGGCTTCGCTCGTGCCACCACCGCGTCCGCGCGACCGCGTGATCAGTTCGCTCAAACAACTGGAAGGCAGGCATCTGGTGTTTGTTCATTATGGTCCAAAGCACCCGTATTACGATGAGTGGGTCTTCAATGGCGCCGATATTCCCGGAGATCGCGTGGTATTTGCGCGCGAGGTGAGCGCGGAGTCCGATGCCGCATTGATAGGGGAGATGAAAGGCTACAACGTGTGGAATGTCGATCCGGATACGGGTCTTCTGAGCATGATGATTCGGCGGGGTGAGCCGCCTGCCCTTACGGCAACGAATTCGCGCGGCGGAGCGCGATACAGTCTCCGTTACTATCCCGGCACGCTCAACATCTTCACCGGCGAAGGCGACCTCTTCGGCAAGTCCAGGCAATAGAACATGACAGGCAAAGCATTAATCATCGGCGCGGGACCGGCCGGACTGACGGCGGCGTTTGAGCTGACGCGCCGCACTTCCATTCAGCCCGTGGTGATTGAGAAAAGTCCCGATATTGGCGGCATTTCGCGTACGGTTCGCTATAAAGGCAATCGCATGGACATCGGCGGGCATCGATTCTTTTCCAAATCCGACCGCGTGATGAAGTGGTGGATGGATGTGATGCCGGTGGAGATGCAAACCAGCGGCAACGGCAGTCAGAACAATTCACACACCATCGCATATCGGGGGCAGTCGCGCGACGTTGCCGCGGGCGGGCAGGGGCCGGACGCATCGCAGGTCGACCGCGCGATGCTGATTCGCAAGCGCAAGTCGCGCATCTACTTTCTGCGTCAGTTTTTCGATTACCCCATCAGCCTGAGCTCGGACACGCTGAAGCGTCTCGGTCTGCGCCGCACGGTGAAGATCGGGGCGAGTTACGCGAGGAGCGCGGTCCGCCAGACGAAACCGGAACGCACGCTGGAGCAGTTCCTGATCAATCGCTTTGGACGCGAACTGTATCTGACTTTCTTCAAGTCTTACACCGAGAAAGTATGGGGCGTCGCCTGCGATAAGATCAGCGCCGAGTGGGGTGCGCAGAGGATCAAGGGCCTCTCAATTGTGAGCGCCATTCGTCACGTTCTGAAGAGCTCGTTTGCCAGGAAGAAGGCGGGCGGCGACATAGCGCAGAAGGGCACTGAGACTTCGCTGATCGAGAAGTTTCTGTATCCGAAGCTTGGGCCCGGGCAACTGTGGGAGTACGTGGCGGAAGACGTTCAGGCTTCCGGCGGCGTGGTGAAGATGAACCGCAATGTGATTCGGCTGCTGACGGAAGGCAATCGTGTGACCGCCGCAGTTCTGGAAGATGCCTCAACCGGCGAGCGCGAAACGGTTCAGGCGGACTATTTTTTCTCCACGATGCCGATTCAGGAGTTGATGCGGGCCATCGATGCGCGAGTCCCTCCCTCCGTGCTGGAGGTTAGTGACGGACTGGTTTATCGGGACTTCATTACGGTGGGCCTGCTTCTGACGGGGCTCCGGATCAATGAGGATACGCCGGAAGGTCCGCGCCTCCTCGCCGACAACTGGATTTACATCCAGGAGCCGGACGTACAGGTGGGACGCATGCAGATTTTCAACAACTGGAGTCCCTACCTCGTTGCGAATCCGGATCAGGTGTGGATTGGTTTGGAATATTTCTGCAACGAAAGCGACGCCATCTGGCGTCTGCCGGACGCGGAGATGATCGAGCTTGCGAAGAACGAGATGGCGAAAATCGGAATCATCGAGCCAGGCGCGGTACTGGATGCCTGTGTAATCCGCGTGCCAAAGACTTATCCGGCGTACTTCGGTACCTATGATCGATTCGGTGAAATCAGGAACTACGTGGATGGGTTCGAGAACCTGTTTCTTGTGGGCCGAAACGGCATGCACAAGTACAACAATCAGGACCACTCCATGCTGACCGCGATGACTGCTGTTGACAACATCATCGCGGGCCGCACGGATAAGAGCAATCTCTGGGAGCTCAACACAGAGATGGAATATCACGAAAGCAAAGACGGCAAATAGCCTTCCGTCCGGCTATCGCGCTGCCGGTATCGATTCGAGCGCGAGATAGCGGGCGCGATCGGTCTCGGGTTCCGCTTTGGAATCGACGCCGAGGCGCATGCGCTGATACCCCGTCTTCGCGCTGTAGGTCGGCCACTCGGGCAAGCCTTTGGCATTCGGATTAAAGGTCTTGATGAAGTTCGCAAAGTAGCTCTCCATCAGATCCGAGACTTTGTGGTCGTCGCCATCCCACGCATAGCGTTTGTCGAGATCGAGGTTCCCCATGGCGTACTGAATCTCGGCCGAATGCGCCGCGCCTCGCGGGCCACCCCCGGCGCCGGGACCGCGTCCACCAGCACCCGGCCCACGTCCGCCGGTACGGGCTGCGGAGGGTGTGCCGGGCCCGCTGTCCGGAATCATTCCGGGGCGCACTTTGGTGTAGTAGTAACGATACACGGGTTTGCCACTGTTTGCGGCCTGCATTTCAGTCCACTTCCAGGTGCCGAGCGAGATGAACCGAGCGCAGGCGAGATCGGTTGCGGCCTGAAGTACTTCATCCGGCGTGGTGGGGTTGTAGACCTTCAGAACCGCGGGGGCATTTTCGCCATAAAGGCGCTCAATGGCAGCCTTGAAGTTCTCAACGGTAGGCTCGGCGTTAGCGAGAACGGAACGCGCGCCCTGCTCTTCGGAGTTTGTGCCTGCGAGCAGCGGAACCTTTGCCTGTTCGCCGGCGCTGAAAATCTCTACGAGAGTCTTAGGAAGAAAGTAGCCGTCGAGATTCGGGCTGAAGGAGAGCGCGGGAGCGGGAGTTGCACCTCTTCCGCCCGCCGCGCCGCCACCGCTGGCTCCGGCGGCGCCGCCACGGCCCGCGGGCGCATTCAGTGCCATGATCTTCTCGGCGGGAATCGCGCGTAGCGCGGCGATCGTGGCTGCGCCGGCGATGTCCCCGAACTTCTGCCCGTCTCGTTCTGTCTCGGTGAGCGGGCGCGGCGGGAGAGTGGAGATCAGGGCGCCACTTTCGCCGATAGCCCCCGCGATCAGTCCCTTCGAGAGCGGTGACGCCATCAGGGCACTTACGGAAATCGAACCTGCCGATTCGCCCGCGATGGTCACGTGTTTTGGATCGCCGCCGAACGCTGCCACGTTCTGCTGCACCCAGCGCAGCGCAGCTACCTGATCCAGCAGTCCGTAATTGCCGGAAGCGTGATGCGCGGATTCCGCCGTCAGATCGGGATGCGAGAAGAAGCCGAAGATGCCCAGACGATAGTTAATCGAAATCGTGACGATGCCTTTGCGCGCCATGTTTTCGCCGTCATAGCGCGGTTCGGATCCGTCTCCATTTTGAAAGCCGCCGCCGAATACATAGAGCAGGACAGGCAGCTTTTCGTTGCCGGATTTGGCGGGTGTCCAGACATTGAGATAGAGGCAGTCTTCGCTCATGCCATCGCCGCGGAACCAGTAGTCGCCGCCCGCGCGTTGCATGCAGTGCGCGGCGAACTGATCGGCGTTGCGCACGCCGGTCCAGTTCTGCGCCGGCTGTGGCTCTTTCCAGCGAAGGTCGCCGACCGGAGGCGCGGCGAACGGAATTCCTTTGAAGCTCCGCACGCCATCCTTTGGAGTCGCGGTGGATTCTACGGTGCCGTTAGCGGTTTTGACCTGGTCGGCGGCAAACAGATTTGCGGCGGCGAGGCCGCAGATGAGCAGGATTTGGCGGGAGTGTTTCATGAAAATACCTTCCGGACATGGATGTTATCACCTCCCTGTCAGGTTGCTGACACAGCTCCTGACCGGGTGAGGCAGTTTCTGCCGATGGAGAAAAAACTGCCACACAGGCCTTGAGGTCCTTTCCAGCGATTCGGCCTGCTCCGTAAGCGCGCCCAATGAGGCGGGAAGGTGCGTTCCGTTCGTCCGCAGATAAGAGTCCACGAGCCTGAGCTGTGGCTTACGACAGAAACGTTCCCAAAGACAATTCGCAAGCCATGTGCTTGATCGGCGGCGCACCCACGAATGCGATTTCACCGTCGGAAATTTCCAGGCAATCCATACGAGGCGAGTGTGCGCGCGGTCATCTAGTGGCATTCGCCGCTAAAACGTACGGCGCACTACGCGTGAGACGAGGCCACAAAACTGCAACCGCCCTCCGCATGACACAGCAACAATCACGATGCTCAACCGGAACGGTAGCGAAGTCGCTCGGATGGTTCAGTATTGGTCTCGGGGTTTTCCAACTCGTGATTCCACGAACGCTTTGCCGTGTCATCGGTGCACCGGAAAAGCCCAGGCTTATGCGCATGATGGGCTTACGCGAGCTTACCCTTGGCGCAGGCATCCTGACGGCGCGCACTCCGGCGCCGTGGCTTGCGGCGCGCACAGCCGGTGACATCGTTGACCTCGGAGCGATCGCGCTGGCTGGGGCGTCGGAAGACGCGCAAACAGGCCGGCTCGTCGCGGCGGGAGCGGCCGTGGCCGCCATCACTGTGCTGGATGCCCTGACCACCCGCAAGGCTGTGAGAGCGCGTGGTTCCAATGGCGCTCGCGGGATTGCCAGCGTATTAATCAATCGCCCTCCGGAAGAGTGCTACCGCACATGGCGGGATCTGGAGAGGCTGCCTTCGTTTCTGAAGCATGTAAAGTCGATCCGTGTTATCGGCGAGCGGCGTTCGCACTGGATCGTCGAAGCGCCGCCGGGGAATCAGATTTCGTGGGACGCCGAGATCACCGATGATGTTCCCAATGAACTGATAGCCTGGAGATCAATCGATGGCGGAGCGGTTACAACGTCCGGCCGCGTGCGATTTGAGGGTGTTCGCGGCGGGCGCGGCACCATCGTGCGTGTGCTGATGAATTACGAACTGCCGCTGGGCAGTGAAATGCTGCAGGCGCTGCTGCCCGGGCGGCATGATCCCGGTGGAATCGTGCGCCGGGAACTGCTGGGCTTCAAGCAACTGATTGAGACTGGCGAGATTTCCACTACGGAAGGCCAGCCCTCAGGCCGGGGCGGCGAAGAAGGGGCGACGGTGATGGACCGCCTGGCCCGTGTTTAAAGGAGACATCACATGAGAGCCCTCTGCTGGCACGGTAAACACGATGTACGGGTGCAAACGGTGCCCGATCCAAAAATTCTGAATCCGCGCGACGCGATCGTTAAGATTACCTCCACTGCAATCTGCGGTTCCGACCTGCATCTGTTCGATGGTTTTATCCCCACCATGCAGCGTGGCGACATTCTGGGGCACGAATTCATGGGCGAAGTCGTTGAGGTCGGCGCGCGGGTAACCAATCTGAAGGTCGGCGACCGCGTGGTGGTTCCGTTCCCCATTGCGTGCGGCAACTGCTTCGCTTGCGAGGCAGGTCTGTTTTCGCTCTGCGAGAATTCGAATCCAAATATGCTGCTGGCCGAAAAGCTGTGGGGACATTCGCCTTCCGGGCTATTTGGATACTCGCATCTGCTCGGCGGGTACGCCGGCGGGCAGGCGGAATTCGCGCGGGTTCCATTTGCCGACGTGGGGCCGATCAAGGTTCCGGAGCGTTTGAGTGACGAGCAGGTACTCTTCCTCTCTGACATTTTCCCCACCGGGTACATGGCTGCCGAAGCCTGCAATATCAAGCCTGGTGATACCGTTGCGGTCTGGGGCTGCGGTCCCGTTGGACAGTTCGCTATTAAGAGCGCAATGCTGCTTGGCGCGGAGCGTGTGATTGCGATTGATCGGATTGCTGAACGTCTGCGGATGGCGCGGCTCCAGGGAGCGGAGGTCCTCAACTACGAGACAGTTGATGTGGCAGAAGCGCTCCGCGAGAAGACAGGTGGAGTGGGTCCGGATTCCTGCATTGAAGCGGTCGGCATGGAATCGCACTCGCCAAATCTGATGCACTGGTACGACCGCATGAAGCAGATGACGATGCTCGAAACAGGTCGACCTGCTCCGCTGAGGCAGGCGATCATGGCATGCCGGAATGGAGGAACAGTGTCAGTCGGTGGTGTTTATGGCGGATTCCTCGACAAGATTCCTTTCGGCTCTGTCATGAACCGCAGCATCACGATTAAATCGGGCCAGACGCACGTGCATCGCTATCTGAAGCCTTTGCTGGAACGCATTGAACAGGGGCAGATCGATCCGAGCTTCGTGATTACCGATCGCGTTTCGCTTAACGATGCGCCCGAAGCTTACACGCGATTTCGTGACAAGAAAGACGGCTGCGTCAAGGTGGTGCTGAAACCGTGATCACGCGGACGCGCGCGAAGTGACAAGACGAAACGTTTTCCCGCGCCGATAACCCGGTTCGGCGCGGGCTCCGAGGGAGACTCGCGGGCACATCTCGGCGGTGTCTCGGTAGAGGCTCCCGGATTCTACTTCCGCGTCCATTCGTACCTTGCGGGTTGAAGCTTGCCAGGCAGGTCTCGTGAACAAACGCCGGGCATTCCGGGATTCACTCAATCCCCGCAACCTCACATCGGGCGCGGATTCATGATCATCCAGTTCAGCCCGAACCGGTCCCGTAGCTGCCCGAACCGGGTTGCGAAGAACGTTTCCTGCAACGCCATGAACACCTGTCCGCCATCGGCAAGCGCGGCGAAGATTCGTTCGGCTTCCCCGTCGCTCTCAACCCGCAGGCTCAGATAAGCGCTGCGCATTGGTTCTGCGGTCGGAACATCCGCGCCCATCAGCTCGGTGCCGCCGATTTCAATGGATGCGTGCAGCACCATGTCTTTCCACTCGGGCTTCATGCGGGTCTGATCCGGCGCCTGCCCATGCGTCATCATCATGCCGGGCTTGCCGCCCAGATGCCGCTCGTAGTAACGGAACGCCTCGGCGCAGTTGCCGGCGAAGTTCACGTAGGTATTCAGGGTCATTTACTTCATCTCCTCGAAGTTGAAATCTTCCATCTCGTATAGCGGGCGAATCTCGATATCCGAGGTTTCCGGCATGGGATTCGGACAGCGCCTCACCCATTCAATCGCTTCATCAAGCGATTTCACGTCCCAGAGCCAGTAGCCCGCCACCAGCTCGGATGTATTTTCGAACGGCCCCTTGCGAACCGTGCGATCCTTTCCCGAAAACGTGACGCGCGCGCCCTGCGATGTCGGCTTCAATCCCGCAGCGTCTTTCAGGATGCCGGCAGCGATTAACTCTTCATTGAATTTGCCCATCTCTTCGAACATTTGCCTGGCTGGCATGATACCCGCTTCGGATGGACTGGTTGCTTTTACCAGGACCATGACTCTCATTGTTAATGTCTCCGTTAGTTATGAATTGAAAAGAAGGTGTTCGAGCCGACGATTCCGCATGGTCAGCGACGCCCAAATGATCACGCTGAACACTATCGGAAAGACGATGTTGAACAACGGCGCCCCGATTCGTATGCCACTTGCCGTCGCACCGCCCAGGTAGCCCGTGAGCAGGATCGCGCCGAGGAACGTGGTTCGTGGAATCGCATAGAGCAACGTTGCAATGAGCAGCGCGGTTCCGATCCCCGTGATCGTCGATTCGGGATAGCCCAGTTGGGCGGTCGCCTGCACCACGAACGGCGGCTTGAAGAGTTTCATGCCTCCGTCCATGACCAGGAACAGAGTTGCCAAAGTACTCAATGCGCGGCCGGTCCGGAGGCGCGATTTCGAAATTTCCGATGGGGTCATCGCTCGTTCTCCTTTTTCACATCTTTGACTGCCTGGCGCGCCGAAAATCATCGGCCTGGAGAAAAAATTATGCGGGCAGGGCCAGCGGCAATCCGAATTGCGGAAACAGGGTTTCGGTATCGAGGAATGAAGTGACGCCGGAAATCTGATCGCCCGCAAGGTCGAGCACGATCAGCGCCCAGGCTTTGTAGCCACCTTCGGGATCGCGGCGATACTGTGCGAATGCCGGCGCACCGCAGGCGGAGGTCGCGATCAGGCGCGATCCGATACAGGCTTCTCCCGGCCCGGCCATCCACGCGCGAATATGATCGTGCCCGCGCAGCCAGAGCGAATACGGAGGCATGCAAATGGTGGCGTCATTGCGCATCAACGCGGTGAGGCTTTCGAGATCGTAGGCTTCGAAGGCGGACATATAACGCGAGGCCAGGTCCTTCTGAACGGCGGTTAGTTCCGGAGATTCGCCCTGGTCGCGACTTGCCAGGGCAGCACGTGCACGTTGCAGTGCGCTGTTAATGGAGGCGACTGATACCTCCAGTGTTTCTGCCGCTTCGCTCGCCGAGAATCCCAGAACTTCGGTCAGGAGGAGGGCCGCGCGTTGTTTCGGGGCGAGATGCTGGAGGGCGGCTATGAACGCCAGCTGGATACTCTGCCGCAGCATCAGACGCTCTGCCGGATCGGCCTCGACTGGTACGATTCGCGCATCCAGCATGGGTTCAATCCAATAGCTGCTCGGGCGCTGCGCCAGGTATTCGATGGACGGCACCCCCGGCTCGCCTTCTTCCACGGGATGCGCACGCCGGCTGCGATCTTTGATTTCGTCCAGGCAGACGTTGGTGGCGATCCGATAAAGCCAGGTCTTAACCGAGGAACGGGCATCGAACGAGCCCAACGCCTTCCAGGCTCGGATCATCGTCTCCTGGACGGCATCGTCAGCATCGAAGGCAGACCCGAGCATCCGGTAGCAATGACCGAGCAGCGCGGGGCGATGGGATTCAAGATTGGCGACGTCAGCGGTCATAGACGTTATTGCGGTATTCGTATGCAGCTATAGTCCAACGTCGTGGTAAAGCGCCCCCGATACGCAGCCTTTCGGCAGCCTTGCCCGGATGCCGGCACCACCAGACAGCACGAACACGCTGCCTGCCAGTCGATAAACCGCAGGATTCAGGCTGCCGTCTTCTTCAACGCCAGCGCATTCATACAAAACCGCAAACCGCTCGGCGCGGGGCCATCCGGAAAAACATGCCCGAGATGCGCATCGCAGGTGTTGCAGACTGCTTCTACGCGGGTCATGCCGTGACTCTTGTCCACATTATAGGCAACTGCGTTTTCCTTAACCGGCTGGGTAAATGACGGCCAGCCAGTACCGGAATCGAACTTCTCCGCAGCATCGAACAGAACCGTGTCGCAGCAAACACAGGAATAGATTCCCGGCGCAAAAAGCTGGCACATCTCAGAACTGAACGGACGTTCCGTTCCGGCTTTGCGCGTCACCGCGTACTGCTCCGGCGTCAGCTGCGAGCGCCACTCGGCGTCCGTGCGAACCACTTTGTGATCCGGTGCGGGATTGCCCTGCGCCGCAATCTCCAGAATCTGCTTCCACGTCATCATTTCGCCGTTCGACTCCTGTTCCAGGCAAAGAGCGCGATGCCGGCCGCGACAGAAACATTGAGTGACGCAATCTTTCCCGCCATCGGAATCTTCACCAGCATGTCGCAATTGCGCTTCACCAGATCGTGTAATCCTTTGCCCTCGCCTCCCATCACGATCACAGAGTGGCCTGAGAAAGGCACCGCATCGTAGGTCGTATCGCCGCGCTCATCGAGCCCATAAATCAGGTAGCCCATGTCTTTCAGCGAACGCAGCGTCTGATTGATATTCGTCGCGCGCACTACGGGAAGATGTTCCAGAGCGCCGGCAGCCGCCTTCGCTACCGTCTCGGTCAGGCCCGCGGCGCGCCGCTCGGCCACTACCACCGCACCTGCGCCCGCCGCGTGCGCCGTGCGAATAATCGCGCCCAGGTTATGCGGATCTTCTACCCCGTCCAGAACCACGATCAGAGAAGACTGCGGCGCAACCTCATTGATTTCCGCATACTTCTTCTGCGAACCAAGCGCCAGAATCCCCTGATGCGACTTCACCCCTGCAAGGCGATCCAACGCGGCGCGATCCTCAAAGCGCACCGGAGTATTGGCGCTACGCGCCAGATCGATCACTTCCTGCACGCGTCCGCCGCCCAATCCGCGCGCTACCAGCACCCGTTCGAGGGGGCGACGCGCCCGCAGCGCTTCCGAAACAGGATGAAACCCAATAAGAATGGCCAAGCCCTGATTATCCCGCGACGGGCTGCCTGGTCTGAGTTTCCTTGTTTTCTACCTGTACGTTGAGGCCGTTATTGAATCGGTTGGTGAAGTTCGCGAGCGCGATAACGAGCGCCAGTTCCACCAGCTGGTCTTCGCTGAAATATTCTTCGAGATGATCGCGCGTCGGACCTTCAAACGAACACGACCGTGTCAGCTCCCGCGCGTACATCAACGCAGCCTGCTCAGCATGTGAGAAGGCCTGGTTATTCTCGTTTTCGATGTTATCGATTTCGTGCTCGGTAAGTCCCGCTTTCGCGGCGCCCTTGAGATGAGCTGCGGTGCAGTAAGCGCACTCGTTTACCGTGGAAACGGCAAGATACACCATCTCCTTAAGCTTGCGATCCAGAGTCCCCGGACCCATGATCGATCCATAAAATCCGGGAAACAGCGTCAGGGTATTTCCCTTGTGCGCCATCGCGCGGTAGAAGTTGTTGGGTCCTGTCTTGCGCTCGATTTCGGCGAGCCCCTCACTCGTTGCCGGTTCTATCCCATGTACCATTGGTCCCATACCTGGATCATAGCGCCGCGGGAAGGTGTACGCGAGACCCTCGCCGCTACCAGATGGACTCTTTCGCACTCGCGCGTTTATCGTACCCATCGAGCACGTGAACCACGCGAATTTTCTTCATGGTCACGGGTGAAAGCTGGCCGATCGGAATATAGATGATAGTGCGGCCGAACCGCGCTGCGATATTGCGGAAGACCGAGCGCGGCGGTTTAGCCGCTACGTAGACTACGTACTTCTGGATCGAATAATCGAGGCCGGCAATTAACAGCCGCTCTGCCTTCGATTCGGCGAAATCGTAATCCGGATCGGCCCACACGTCATACATGCGTCGCGCAGGCAGACTCATCAGAAAACCGCCATACTCTGCGCGGCCGATTCCTGGGCCGATCAGATTGTTAAACGGCTGCGTTGAATAGAACGCCATGTCCGATTCGTTCTGATGCTCGCCCAGCCATGTGGTGAGGTAATCGTAGCGTCCATCCCGATCTTCATCGAAGATCACAATCACCGACCCCACCTCGCCGTGAATCTTCTGAAAATGCCGTACGAAGATTTTGCCTTCATGCCAGTTGCGGATCGTCTCCCGCAGATCGATTCCATCGAGCAGTGAAGTCGTAAAGGGTTCCACGGTGGTGCGCTCTTCAGAGAGCACGCTCTTACCCTTCTTTTTCAGGAAGCGTCCGAAGCCTTCGATCACCATGTCTTCCGGCGGGTAGGAGCAGATGTTTGCGCCATTGAGTTCGCTCGCCCACTCGCCGGGAAATTTCTCTTTCCTGCGCGGCTTCAGCCCGAGGCGGCCCATGCGACGTTTGGTGCTCGGGAGACGCCTCCGCAAGCGGATACGCCGCGTATTCAGCCATACTTCATCGCCGGAGATATTGACGGTCGGTATGTCGCTCGCAGTCTGCTGCGGGCCGTAGCGCGACGCCGTCTCCCAAACCTCCCACGCATAGTTCTCGTCCACGATGGAGCGGGCCGCGATGGTGAGATCGAACAATGACGCCGTCAGATCGCGGCTCACCAGCGCCAGGTTCCGGCTATAGCGGGCGAGCAGCCGGCGCTGCCAGGACTGAATCGTTTCGCCGGTATTCACTTCATACGAGACGCCGGCCTCGCGAAATAAAGCCATCTGCACGCGGCGCCGGTCAATGCCGACAGAAGCGTCAATTGCCTGGCGCATTTCCTCATAGCGCTCCTGCAGAAATGGGTACTCCGACGTGATCTCGCCCAGACAATCCGGATGCGGATTCACCAGCTGAAGCTGCTCTCGCCTCCTCCGATCCGGCTCCTGCTGCGGCTCCTGCATCGCATCCAGCAAGGGGTCGAGCAAATTCAGAGGCACAATCACCGTCGCTCGCGCCTCCGGATCGGCCCCCTGAAGCTTCCAGGCCATCGCCTGCGCAAACTGTTCCACGGCTGGCGTACGCGGCGCGGGGTGCAGACGATACGCCTCCACGTACTCGCTGTGCGTGATCGTCCGCAGCGCGTATGAGTCAGGATAAGAATCGGGCAGATGCGGACGTTCCACCGAATCCGGATCTGCAAACATTACGCTCGCGCCGATCTCCTGAGCGGTCCGGATCGCCTCAACGAAAGGATCGGCCGGTTCCACAGGAATGTAGACGGAACGATCATTGTCTTCTTCGTTTGGAGTGGACGCGGCGCGCGATTCGAGCGTAGTGTCGTTGAAGAAGATGACGGAGATCTGCGGCAGGCGCTGAATCGCCTGCTCGTAGAGCGATTCCAGCGTTTCCGGGAGTTCTATGGCAACCACGTCGGGTCGATCGGCCAGAATTCGCCTTCGCACTTCCGCCGCGAACTCCATGCGGCCGGGCACAACCGGTAGATACGTAAACCGCCCGCGCTCCAGACTGGCGAAGTCAGGAAGCGGAGGAACGATGCTGTCTGGCATAGCGGAGTGCCTCTTCGCCAAGCGTTTCGAGCACTGCGGTTTCTAGCGCGGTGCGTTCCTGATCGCGGCCCGTGGCCAGACTCTTCAGCTTGGTGGCGTAGCGCGCAATGTTGATACCGTCGCGCACGCTGTACCGCTCGTCGGCGGCGTGAGCATGTTCCAGGAAGTCGGTCACGTACTGCAGGATGCGGTCTTCGGCGAAAGGCAGATTCTCGCGCAGAATCTGCATCTCTTCGTCCTTTTCGGGGAAGTCAATCAACAACTGCGGCTGCAGGCGCGAGTGAATGTACTCGGGAAGTTCGAAGGTGGACGAATCGTCATTCATCGTGGTGACGAAACGGAACTCCCGATGTGCTTTGATCTTGACACCCGCCACGATGCTTTCGATGTAGCGCCTGTTATCGAGCAGCGGCGCCAGACTGGCCCAGCTCTTTTCGCTCATGCGATTGCCTTCATCCAGAATCACCACGCCGCCCGAGATCATCGCGCTCACCAGCGGAGACGCGACATAACGCAGCTGCCCCGCGCCTTCAATCACCGGTGTGATGAGCAAATCTTCCGGACGCGTATCGAGCGTCGCCTGCATGATGTAGACATCGCGTCCCAGACGCTGCGCCGCGGCCCATGCAAGCGTAGTCTTGCCTACGCCTGGCTTGCCCACGAGGCGCGGGTTCATCGGCAGATCCGCTTCGTCTACAACCATCCAGGCCGCGAGCAGCTGGCGCATAAGCTCTTCCTGGCCGACCCAGCGCGTGGTGAGCTGATCGGGATGCGCGAGGTGCAGCGTTACGCCTTCGATTTCGACTGTCATGGAAGTTTCATTGTAACGGCGCGAGTTTCATTAACGGGTCGCCCGCCACGATATTCATCCAGCTCACCGCGGGGATACCCATGTAGAAACTCTCCGCCAGATTGCGGCCCTCAAAGTACGCCGGCAGGATGAAGTCGGGCCGGGGACAGAAATCGAGATACGGCTCCCACACCTGACCCGATGCGCCGCTGGCGCCTTCGTGGAGATAGTCCGCGGTCATGGTTTGCGGCGAACCGAAAAACCAGGTGGATTTGTCGTTCCATGTCCCGATCTTCCACGTTGCCGGAGGGATGTGGAACGTGCGTGCGTCGGTGGAGACAAATTCGGTGGCGATCGCGCCAGGCAGCCACGCGAAGCCCAGGTTGCGCTGCCTGCGGTCGACGTCGTTTGATCCCCATGACGCGTAGCCGATCACGTCTTTGATGCCGGTCAGGACCTTTTCGGAATCGTCGAGGATCACCCGGTTCTTCGGAAGCAGCAGTGCGGTGGCGCGCAGCCATTGATTGCCGGCACGCGCGTTGTCAGCGCGCGTGTCGATTACGAACCTGCCCGTATTGCGCGCGATCAGGGCGCGGTCGACGAGGGCTTTCATGTCGTTGAGATCGTAGCCAGCGAGGCGTGTGACGAGATAGAGGGGAATCTGGGGATGGCGGAATGGAGCGTCGCGCTTTTGGTACAAGGGGTTCGGGATGGGGCCGACTAAAGGAATCGTGACGCCGTGGAGTTTCTGGTAAAGAAGTGTGAGTTCTGAATCGACCGAAGCGCTGGTGTCGCTGAGTGGATCGGTGAGATGGGCAGGCTGACCGGTAATGCGGAGCGGGACGCCCTCGGTCGTAACGATGTAGAGGATCGACTCAGTCATGCGCGCGCGCGTAAGGCATTTCCCGATGGGGGCTTCGACTCCGGATTCATAGACGGCGTGGGAAACGTCGTCGTTGGCAGGAGTGTCGATGACGCAGAGATTCGCAGCAGGTATCTGCCGCCGCAGCAGGTAGTACCGGCCGATCGCGCTGGAAACGGGCGACTGTTTGTTGATGACGACCAGAACCTGGGCGGGCGTCTGCGCGGAAAGAACAGCCGCAAGTAGAAGCGGAAGCGCGGCTTTCACTGTCTTGTAGTGTAGCGAGTCTGCTAGAGTGAGGAATACGGCGCTATCGTCTAACGGTTAGGACGGAGCCCTCTCAAGGCTTAAATACGGGTTCGATTCCCGTTAGCGCTACCATCTTTTCAATAGCTTACGCCCACTCGGGGCAGCACGGGGTAGCACCTGCAAGAAGCCAGCCTTCGGTCGCACCCGTTTTCTCTCGCGCGTTTTCCAGACCACGGCGACTGACGCCCCTAACTGCAACGAAGCCTTTGCAAAACTGAAAAACGAAACGGAATAGGCGTCACGCCATTGTGGGCCGACCGCAATTGATCATCGAGCGGATCAATCAGAAATCCGGGATCCCATGCTCTTTGTGTAAGCGTCAGGCACATGTGGGGTGACAAGTCTGCCATGGGCAGGGCTTTGCCGAGATGCGTCGGGTTATCATGGCGCGAAGACGACTCCGTCGCCTTGCGCTAGCGACGCTTGCTGGGACGGGGAACGGAACCTGAATGCCTGACCAACTGCCAACGGGATGGATGGATACGAGCTTGGGGAAAATTGTCGCCCCTTCGCGTAGTCGCGCCCTGCCGTCGGACTTTCCGGCGCTTCCCTACGTCGGCCTAGAACATGTCGCGCCGCGCACCATGAAGCTCATCGGCCACGGGTACGGGCGCGACGTCTCTAGTTCATCGGTCCGCTTTTTTGAAGGGGACGTTCTCTACGCAAGGATGCGTCCCTATCCGCTGCCTTGATCCTGACAGTCAGCTCGCGGACGGTCTCAAGAAGTGGTCGCCAAACTTCTCTCAGCGATTCCGGAAGGCTTGCGGCATCTTCCATATCCAGGGCTTCGGCGTCCACTTTCGGGAGCCGTTCCCCTGTCACCTTCACAAGCCCCCGCGCCGTGTTCACAAGAGATGTTCTGGCCTGCACCAGTGCCGCCCGGGACCGGATCACCATGAGATCCACCTGCGCTTGCTCGCTGCGATGACGAATAGGACGAAGCAGTGTTGGGTCTACTCTCGCCAGACGGGCCAGCGTTTCAGCGTCTACGTTGTCCGACTTCCGGCTGCTTTCCGTGATTAGCTTCAGTTGCCGCGGGTTCGCCACGATCACTTCATGCCCCAGTTCGGTCAGAAGCCGGCTGATCCACGGTGAATGAGTACCGACTTCGATGGCGATCCTGCAGGACCTGAGCCCGCCGAACTTCTCGGAAATCGCTTTCCGCGTCGTTGCGACGCCACCCGAGTTGACTATCTCGCCCGCACTGTCCACGACGCAAAACCTGCTCGTCTTATCTCCCAGGTCCATTCCAATCGTTAACGATTGCATCTTGCGAATGGATTTCCGCTTCGGACTCTGGACTGCCGTGCTCTTCTTCATGGCTTGCCTCCTGGTTTCGATGGGTTCGAGTAACCGTTCACTCGCGAGATTACTCCACGGCGCGATGACCAGCCCTCTCATCCCATCTCCGGCGGGATGGCTACAGGAAGGTAGTATGAAGACGAAAAACCGGGATTTTCCAAATTACAACTGGTAGAGAAAAGTGGGGCACGTCAATTCGCAACCCATCTTTCGAGTTCCGATGGTAGCGACTCCTATCCAGCTACCGCGTTCTCGCCCTTGACCCTATTCTCCGAGAGGCCAAGCAGGCCTATCTGGCAAATCTCGAAGACTCCGCCCCAATCCGATGACGGCTCTTCTCACGTCCTATCGTCGGCGTCGCAAACGCTCGCCGAGCAATCGGCGACGTAAATAACCGCCAGACCCGACATATGCGTTGATCTCCCTTTGTGGAGGCATACGGGGCTGCCGAGGAATGCGCGGGAGGCGCGAAAACCAATGTTTAATCCAGCGCCGTTTTCGATCCACGAGGGCGTCATCGCTCTCCGCCAAGAAGGCGCTCTCCATTGAAGAATAGACTTCGTCTTGGTTCACGCCGGGGCCGCAGAAAACGATTGGATGATTCGGATCCGGTCGAAGTGGACACCCCGTCGGCACCTTCTGAAGAATCTTGTTCGCATACACCTGGGCTGTCGTTTTTCTTGCGAAAAGCATCGCCGCATCGTCTTGCGGGCAGTACTGGAAGTATCGAGCCGCCGCCGAATCGTTGACGTCAAACGCATAGGTCGCAATGCGGTCGACTTGCGCGGTCGCGACGATCCACAAATGCCCCATGATCTCTTCGACTTTATCGTCGGCAATATCGGGGAAAAGATCAAATAGTCGATCAACCACATTGCGCAAGATCGCGCCGGCGACGTGTCCGTCCGGTCCTATCACGATCAGGGTCCTGATGTGGTTCTTAAGGCGGAGAGGCAAAAACTCGACGTGCTCCGACTGCGCCTCCAGCGGCGATTCAGCCTCGATAACGGTCAGGCTGTAGGCTTGGCTAACCCGAAGGCTCTCGCTCATGAGGGCCGCGCCATCCAGACGATTCTCCAACTGGCTTGGATCTTCAATCAGTTTCTCGCAGGCGCTCAGGAGATATCCTTTCTTGCGTTGCGGGAGCAGGCCGTCTTCGCCAAGATCGGCGAGATGTTTTCGGAGGGGGATGAGTAGGTTGTAGAGGCCCGCCAGACCACTGCGGCCCGGCTTCCTGCCAAAAGCCGCGAAGAAAAGATCGGCGGCGGGCGTCACCGTTGGGTAGTCAATGCATAACTTCGTTAGGATCCGCGTGAGCGTTTCTATTAAGGGAACGGCAGGGCCACCGTTAGACAACGACCCGGAAACTGGAGCGTTCGATGAGGTAAACGTGATGCCCCGCAGCTTCCAAACTCGGCTGAGAGTCACTACGCACACCTCCTGTCACGCAATTTTAGCAGAAAAAAGTCTTTGAGTGTAATAGTTTACAAGCAGGCACCAGATCGTACCGTGCGGCTTAACCCGCCCCCACCTCGCAGCCTAATTTGAGCTAATGTGAGTTCCGGTTATCGCTGAATTGAACCAAGCCCCCGCCAAGAAGAAATTTAGTTTTCAAATTGGCCTGCGACTCACTTTTCAAGACGTGAATTTGGGTGGGTTAGAAAAAAGGGATTTACTTTCGATAGTGGAGAAAAAATATGTCGCCGCTAATCGAAGCCGCCGTTTTCATCAAGTCCGTCGTGGTGGCGGCCGCTGAATCGCATCAGCCCGAGGCTCAACTGCCGCGAATCATCGTTCTGCTTGCCTTCGGGGCGTTCGCACTCTGGCTCACGCATGATTTGGTGGCGCATTGCTTCACCAACTCATTCGCGTGCATTCAGCGCTGGCTGACCAATCGTTTCCAAGGAAAAATACCGACTTCGCGACGGTTTGCGATGAAGTCTGGATTGCGGCTCTTAGTCAACTTCCGCAAGATCTTCCGCTTATCAGCAAACGCCAACTTCTCCATTTCGATGAAAACGTCTCGTCCAGCGGCGGGCGCGGCTATTGAACCGAAGCGAAATGTTCGGCACCCGCATCTTTCGGCGGAATCCAAGCGGATGCACTCAACTAGGCTGCGCAGCGCGACTAAAAAGGCTGGTTGATTTGCTCCTTCGGCTCGACCTTTACAGCTCGAGCTTCGTAGGGCCCGCCATTCTCGCAAAGTGCTCAAGATCCTACGCCAGAGAACCTGAGCGGAGGCGAGAACCATAACGAATCTCGCCGAACCAGCATGTCGCTGGGTGTCGAAGACGACTACGAACGTAGGTTGCGTTTGGCAGAGCCGTCAACGGCCTACCGCCTTCAACGTCTTCTGGGCCGCCTTACGGGCTGCGGAAAACACTTCATCCACAACACCTTCGGCCCATCGGTGGTTATCGGCAACCAACTGACAGCGAACACATCTGTGATAATGCTCGAAGTGTTCGGCGTCACGCGGTTCGGGAAGAGGGTTTCTCGTTGTCAGATGGGAGAACGGACAGCGCGAGTGACCGTAATTGAATGCGTCCACCGCCGCGTCTCGGAGAGCGCGCTCTCCTTCCGAAAACCTGCCATCTTCATCAGTTAGGGAGAGTTCGATGTGTTTCATGAGGGAGGCCTTCTTTTCGATCCCTACACGAGAAGCCTCACATGACGACTTCGTGTCACGATTGGCAGCTACCATATTCGTCTTTTGTTCGCCCGGCAGGGACCAAGCTTTTAATGAATCAGCCGTCGAGGCCAAGAATCTATCCGATCTTCGTAAGCAATTGAAATTACTACGCCAATATCAACGTTGCAGTGAATAGGCCTCCTAGCAGGCTGCTGAAAAGCCGGTTCGAGATTCGCGTTAATCTCCTGAGAAATGTCGGAGGTCGGGATTTTATGCCGGGCTGGGGTGCAAGCAAGACA